>NZ_JBHVFQ010000001.1:0-655102 GCF_042801555.1 Isoptericola sp. NPDC057559 | reverse complement strand
GCGCGAGCGTCGCCGGGTGGTCGGGCCGCAGCCGGTCGGCGAGGCGCGCCAGGCCGCGGCCCAGCACGCCCTGCACGTCGCGCAGGGGCGCGCTCGGGGTCCGGGCCGCGAGCGCCTCCTGCACGTCGCCGAGCCCGAACCCGGCGGGTCCCGACGCGGCGCGGTGCGCGAGCACCGAGGCGGCGGCGTCCACGAGCCCGACCGTGCGCAGCCGGGCGCGCAGGTACCGGGGCACGTCGGCCTGCGTCATACCGTCCGCGAGGCCGGGCTCGAGGCCCGCCGAGTACACGAGGCCGCCCACCGGGAGCCGGCCGTCGGCGAGCAGGAGCGCGCCGAGGCCGGCCGCCCCGGCGGGGGCGGCGGCGCTCGTCATCTAGAACATCGAGTACCGCTGGGCCAGCGGCACCACGTCCACGGGCTGGGCCCGCACGGGCTCCCCGTCGATGCTGATCGCGAACGTCTCCGGGTCGACGTCGATGCGCGGCAGCACCGTGTTGTTCGGCATGTCGTCCTTGGTGACGTGCCGGGTGGGCCGGATCGCCTCCAGCCGGCGCCGCAGGCCCAGCCGCTCCTCTAGGCCGTCGTCGAGCGCCGCCTGGGCGACGAACGTCACCGCGAGGCCGGGCGCCGACGACGCCTGCGCCGCGAGCGCCGGTCGCATGAACACCGGCTGGGGCGCGGGCACGGCGCCGTTCGGGTCCCCGAGCGGGGCCGCGACGACCGCGCCGCCCTTGATGACGGCGGCGGGGCGGATGCCGAAGAACGCCGGGTCCCACAGCACCAGGTCGGCCAGCTTGCCGGCCTCGACGGAGCCGACCTCGTGGTCGATGCCGTGCGCGACGGCCGGGCAGATCGTGTACTTCGCGACGTACCGGCGGGCGCGCTCGTTGTCCGCCGGCAGGCTGGAGCCGAGCGGGCCGAACCGGTTCTTCATCACGTGCGCCACCTGCCAGGTACGGCAGATCAGCTCGCCGATGCGGCCCATCGCCTGCGCGTCGGTCGACGTGATCGACAGGGCGCCCATGTCCTGCAGGATGTCCTCGGCCGCCATCGTCGACGCGCGGATCCGGGACTCGGCGAAGGCCAGGTCCTCGGGCACGCGCGGGTTGAGGTGGTGCACCACCAGCAGCATGTCGAGGTGCTCGTCCACCGTGTTCACGGTGAACGGGAGCGTCGGGTTGGTCGACGCCGGCAGGATGTTGCGCTCCCCCGCCGTGACGATGATGTCGGGGGCGTGCCCGCCGCCCGCGCCCTCGGCGTGGAAGACGTGGATGCCGCGCCCGCCGATCGCCTCGAGCGTGTGCTGCACGTACCCGGTCTCGTTGAGGCTGTCGGCGTGCAGCGCCACCTGGAGCCCGAACTCGTCGGCCGCGCGCAGCGCCGCGTCGATCGCTGCCGGGGTGGCGCCCCAGTCCTCGTGCACCTTGTAGCCGCCGGCGCCCGCGAGCGCCTCCTCCGCCAGCGCGTCCTGCGACACGGTGCTGCCCTTGCCGAACAGCAGCACGTTGAGGGGGAGGTCGTCGAGGGCCCGGTGCATCATCGCGAGCGAGCGGGCGCCCGGCGTCACCGTGGTGGCCTTGGACCCCTCGGTGGGGCCGGTGCCGCCGCCCACCACCGTCGTCGTCCCGGTGACGAGCGCCTCGCGCATCTCGATCTCGCTGAGGAAGTGCACGTGGGTGTCCACGGCGCCGGCGGTGAGGATCTTGCCCTCGCCCGCGACGACGTCCGTGCCGGGGCCGATCCGCAGGTCCGGGTGCACGCCGTCCATGACGTCGGGGTTGCCCGCCTTGCCGATCGCCGCGATGCGGCCGTCCCGCACGCCCACGTCGGCGCGCACGATGCCCCAGTGGTCGAGGATCACGACGTTGGTGATCACCAGGTCCGGCGCGCCCTCGGAGCGCAGGGTGACGCCCTGGCCCATGGACTCGCGGATGGTCTTGCCGCCACCGAACGTCGCCTCGTCGCCGCCCGCGGTGAGGTCCTGCTCGACCTCGATCCACAGGTCCGTGTCCGCGAGGCGCACCTGGTCGCCCGTCGTCGGGCCGTAGAGCTGCGCGTACGCGCGCCGGTCGATCTGGGTCACCGGTCACCCTCCTTCGCACGGGTCTCGGGCTCGACGTCGGACGGGTCGCCGTCGTGGGCGTCGACCTCGCCGACGCGCATCGGCATGGCCGACGCGTTCTGCGGCTCGGGCACGTCCACGCCGGGCGTGCCGAACGGCACCACGGGGCGCGGCTCGCGCTCCACCGACTCCGGCTCGCGCGACAGGTCGCGGATCTGCAGGCCGGGCACGAAGCGGCGGCCGCCGAGCGCGACGAGCTGCACGGTGCGGCTCACGCCCGGCTCGAGGCGGACCGACGTGCCGGCCGGGACGTCGAGGCGGAACCCGCGGGTGGCCTCGCGGTCGAAGCGCAGCGCCGGGTTCGCGTCGGGCAGGTGCAGGTGGGAGCCGATCTGGATGGGCCGGTCGCCGCCGTTGAGGATCACGACGGTCTGGCGCTCGCGGCCGGCGTTCAGCTCGAGCGGCTCGGGGCGGGTGCGGATCTCGCCGGGGATCACTGGATCGGCTCCGTGATCGTGACGAGCTTGCGGCCGTCGGGGAAGGTGGCCTCGACCTGGAGGTTGGGGATCATCTCGGGCACCCCGTCCATCACCTCGTCGCGGCCGAGCACGCTGCGGCCGTCGTTCATCAGGTCGGCGACCCGTGCGCCCTCCCGCGCGCGCTCGATCACCCAGCAGGACAACAACGACACGGCCTCCGGATGGTTGAGGAGGACCCCTCGCTCTCGGCGGTCACGGGCCACCATGCCCGCGACGCTCAGCAGGAGCTTTTCCGTGTCGGACGGCAACAGCTGCATCAATCACCTCTCTGGAGTTCTCTCCTCTCTTACACGTTCGGTATACCCCCCGGCAAACCCCCGAGGTGCCGTGTGGCCAGCGTCTCCATATGCTCCGAAGATGATCAGGTTCCTGCTCCGCACGGCCGTCTTTCTGCTGGCGGCGACGGTGGGTGTCCTCGTCGCCGCGTGGATCTTCGCGGCCTTCGACCTGAAGACGTTCTCCATCAACTGGTCGGAGCCGCTCGGCTTCATCCTCGCCATCGTGATCTTCGCCGTGGCGCAGGCGATCATCTCCCCGTTCCTCACGAAGGCGGCGCGCAACAACGCCCCCGCGCTCGTCGGCGGCGTCGGGCTGCTCTCGACGTTCGTCGCGCTCATCGTGGCGGTGGTCTTCACCGACGGGCTCGACGTCGGCGGCGTCGCCGGCTGGATCGTCGGCCCGGTCATCGTGTGGCTGGCGGGCATGCTCGCGGCCTTCGTCCTGCCGCTCTTCCTCCTCAAGGAGGGCGTGGAGAAGGTGCGCGAGAACAACGAGGACTAGGCGGCGTCGGCGGCTGGTGCGAGCGTGGCGGCCAGCACCCGCCACCCCTCGCCCGCCCGCACCCAGAGGCGCGTGTAGACCAGCCGCGCGGACACCGCGGTGCCGCCCTGGACCGCGTCCACGGCGGCGACCAGCCGGGTGACCCCGCTCGCGGCGTCCTCCTGGACGTCGAGCGACTCCTCCGCCAGGCGGGTGATCGTCAGGAAGCCTGAGCGGTAGCTCTCGAGGTCGTCCTCCCGGGAGAACACCGACCCGTCCGGGCCCGCGCCGACGCACCGGGGATGCAGCAGCGCCTCCAGCGCGTCGACGTCGCCGGCACGCTGGGCGGCCTGGAGCGCGCGCTCCGCAGCAAGAAGGCTCATCGCGCGAGTCTAGGCACCGGGACCTGCGCCCGGGCGGGCGCCGGGCCGGTCAGGCCGCGAGCAGGCGGCCCACGAGGCCGCCGTGCAGCCGACCCGCGGGGTCGAAGCGGTGCGCGAGCGCGCGGAAGTCGTCGAAGCGGGGGAACTGCGCCACGACGTCCCGCGGGTCGAGGGCGCTGACCTTGCCCCAGTGCGGCCGGGCCCCGAGCGGCACGAGGGCGGCCTCGACGTCGGGCAGGACGGCGCGCACCTCGTCCTCGCGCGGGAGCCACGTGAAGTGCAGCCCCACGGAGGGCTCGTCGAACGGGCTGAGCCACAGGTCGTCGGCCGCCACGGTGCGGATCTCGCTGGTCTGCAGCAGCGGCGCGATCCGCGGCCCGAGAGCCCGCACGGCCTCGATCGCGGCGGTCGCGTTGCGGCGCGGCAGCAGGTACTCGGACTGCACCTCGTCGCCCGCCGACGGCGTGAACTCCAGCCGGAAGTGGCTCAGCCTCTCGTTCCACGGGCCCGCCACCCCGAGCTGCTGGGTGCACGCGGCGGGGTCCACGCCCGGCAGCGGGTGCACCGGCCGGTCCTCCCAGCGCAGGAAGCCCGGCGCCAGGCCGCGCACCACCGGGCGGCCGGCGGCGTCCTCCGGGGCGTCCGCTCGGACCACGGACTTGAACCACACGTGCCGCACGGCCGGCTCGTCCCAGCTCGTGAAGGCGCTCACCGAGTAGGCGGCGGAGGTGAGGGCGTCGAGGCTCGCGAGGAACGTGTCCCACGGGACGTCGGCCGCGACGTCCTGCCGCACGACGTACGCCGGGACCGTGCGCAGCTCCACCCGCGTCACGACGCCCAGCGCCCCCAGCGACACCACCGTGCCGGGGAAGACGTCCGGGTCGTCGGCGCGCGTGATGCGCCGCAGCTCGCCGCCCGGCGTCATGATCTCGAGGCCCTCGACGGCGCTGGCCAGCGACTGGTTCGTGTCGCCCGACCCGTGGGTGGCGGTGGCCACCGCGCCCGCCACGGAGATGTGCGGCAGGGAGGCCAGGTTGCCCAGCGCGCGGCCGGTCGCCTGCAGCGCCCGCGACACCTCGCCGTAGCGCAGGCCGGCGTTCACGGACACCACCTCGCCCTCGGCGCCGCCGTCGTCGGGCGTCACCGGCTCCACGGCCGGGCGGCCGTCGTCCAGCGCGTCGACCTGGACGTGGACACCGTCGGTGTCCGCGACGTCGTTGAACGAGTGCCGCGACCCGAGCGCGCGCACCGGCCCGCCGGCGAGGAGGACGTCGGCGAGCTCCTCCAGCGACGTGGGGCGCGCGACGGAGCGCGCGGAGTAGGTGAGGTTCCCGGCCCAGTTGCTATGCACGGGTCCACCCTGCCACCCGCGGCGCTGACCTGCGGCTCGGTCCAGGGACCGGCCCGGTGCTCAGTCCAGGTAGGCGGCCAGGTCGGCGACGGCGACGTCCAGCGCCGCGACCTCGCGCGGTGCCGGGTCGCGGAGCCACTGCACGTCCACGTCCGCGCCCCCGTTCCCACCCCGGGCGGACGGCGCGGGCCAGCGCCACCGCGCGGCGACGACGCCGTCCACGGCCACGCAGTGCACGTACGCGCCCGCGCGGTCCGGGAGCTGCAGCGCCGGGTCGAACACCACGGGCCGGGTCTCGCGGTAGGAGATGAGCAGCTCGTCGTAGGCCTGCAGCAGGTCGACCGGCGGCGGTCCGTCCGCGGCGGCGGCGGGCCCGGCCTCGGCCGCGGCGGGCGTGGCGGCCAGGGTCAGCCCCTCGAGGTCGCCGCCGCCGGGCAGCTGCACCACCTCGCCCGCGTCGGTGAGCGCGGCGAGGGCGGGCTTGAGGTCTCCGGCCGTGAGGCCGCTCCAGTGCCGCACGTCGCCGAGGGTCGCGAACGCACGCCCGGGCAGGTACCGCCGCCACAGCTCGACGACGGCGGCCTCGGCGTCGAACCGCTCGCCCAGCGGCCCGTAGCCGGCGGGGACGCGGTCGTCGAACGCCGCGTACGACTGGTGCTGCAGCGGCGTCCCCTCCGGCGGCGGGCCGCTGATCACGAGCCGCCGCAGCTCCGCGTGCATGAGCATCTGCGTGAACGCGATGCCGGGCGCCCCCGGGTCCAGCACCCCGAGGTCCACGAGCTCCGCCCTGATCTGCGGGCGGGTGCGCGGGCCGTCGGCGACGGCCGCCGCGACGGCGTCGATCCCGGGGCCGAGGTCGCCGAGCTTCCACGCCCGCTCCGTCGACGCCATGAGCCGCGCGATGCGCGGGGCCGTGAGCTCCAGCAGCCAGCGCGCGTCGTCGGGCCGCACCAGGTGCCACGTGGGCCGCAGGAGGTGGGTGCGCAGCAGGTCGCCCGCCGCGAGCGCCGCGTTGGTCGCCGCGCGCCCCGGGCGGGCGTCCGGCGAGACCCGCCGCGACACGCCCCACAGGGCCGGCTGCAGCTCCTGGCCCTGCACGGCCAGGAGCGCGCCGACGACGGCGGGCGCGTCGGGCAGGTGCTGCCCGCGCAGGCCCGTGGCGGTGAGCCGCGCGGCCCGGACGACGCCGGAGTCGGGCGCCGGCCCGCTCAGGCGGGCCGCCCGGCGGGCTCCGCCTCGGCCAGGGGGATGCGGCCGCCCATGCCGACCATGTCGAGCACCTCGGCGACGGCTTCCGACGGCTGGTACAGGCTCACGGGCGTGCCCGTCTCCTGGCCCAGCATGTACACCTGCAGGATGAAGGCCACCCCGGAGGAGTCGATGAACGTGACGTCCCGGGTGTCCAGGACGATGGGCTGCGTGGTGCCCCGGGCCGCCAGCGACGCCATCGCGTCGCTCGCCGACTCGCGCAGCGCGGCGTCGACCTCGCCCCACAGGGTGAGGACGGTCGCGGCGTCGGTGGTCCGGGACGTGATCCCCGAACTCGGTCCGGGGTCGCTGCTGGTGTCGATGTCCATGTGGTCGTGATGCTCCCGTGCGTGGGGCCGTACCGGCTGTGGACGCCGTCCGCGTCCCCTTCGTCCAGCGAACGGCCCGCGTCGAGTGTTCCCCGGTCGGGCGGATTCGTCCAGCGTCCGTTCAATTCGGCGGGTCCGCCCCGCGTGAGCGGGGCCCGCCGGTCAAGCGTCGTCCAGGTCCGTCACGTCCGCGACCCGGGCGTCGAGGGCGCGCACCAGCTCCGCGCCGTCCACCGTGGCCGACACCCCGTGCCCGCCGCCCCCGACGGACACGCGGCCCGCCCCGGGGACGCGCGAGTCCGCGACGACCGGCCACGCGGTGAGCGAGCCGAACGGCGTGATCGTGCCGCGCTCGTACCCGGTGACCTCGCGCGCCACCTCGCGGTCCGGCATGGACAGCCGGGACACGCCGAGCAGCGCGCGCAGCCGGGGCCACGCGATCGTGCGGTCGCCGGGCACGAGGACGAACAGGAAGTCGTCGTCGCCCCGCCGCACCACGAGGGTCTTGAGCACCTGCGACGGGGCCATGCCCCGCGCGGCCGCCGCCTCCGCGAGCGACCCCACCGGGCCGTGGCGCACGATCTCGAACTCGATCCCCGACGCCTCCAGCGCCTCCCGCGTGCGCCGCTCGCCGGACGACTCCCGCGGGGCGTCGGGCGGCGTCGCGGGAGCGGTCACTCCTCGTCCCGGATCGCCGCGAGGGCCTGGGCGAGCGCGCCGCCCTGCTGGTCCTCCGGGAGCTCGCAGCCGAGGAGGTCCGCCAGCGCGGTGTCGTCGTCCGTGGTCTCCGTGGCGAGGGCGGCCTCGCCCGCGGCGACCAGGTCGGCGCCGCACTCCGGCGTCTTCTCGGGCCCGCTCGACACCACGAGCGCGACGGCCGAGCCCTTCGCCACCTTCGTGCCCGCGCCCTCGGTCGAGAGCACCTGGCCCTCGGGGGCCTCGGGGTCCGCCTTCGTCGTGGACGTCACGGTGAACCCGAGCCCCTCGAGCTCGGCCGTCGCGTCCTCGAGCGTCTTCCCGGTGACGTCCGGCACCGCGACCTTCTCCGGGCCGCTCGACACCACGAGGGCGACGGTCGAGCCCTTCGTCACCTTGGTGCCCGCGCCCGTGGTCCGCAGGACCTGGCCGGCGGGCGCGTCGCTCGCCTTCGTCGTCGTGCCGACCTTCAGGCCGAGCCCCTGGAGCCTCGCCTTCGCGGCGTCGACGTCCAGGCCGGTGACGTCCGGCACGGTGACCTTCGCCGGCGCGGTCGCGCCGTCGCCCTTGTCCGGCGTGCCGCCGCCCGGCTTCTTGATCGGCGCCTCCGCGGAGTCCGTCGGCGTCGACCCGGGCTTCGACGACGAGCCGCCGTCCTTCGAGCCGCCGTCCTTCGAGCCGCCGCCCTTCGTCCCGTCGGCCTTCGTCCCGTCGGCCTTCGTCCCGTCGGCCTTCTTCCCGTCGGACGTGCCGCCCTTCGACGTCGTGCCCCGGTCGTCGCCCTTGCCGGAGGTGCTGCCCGGCCCGTGCTGGGCGGCCTTGTCCTGCGCGGCGCCGGTCGCGCCGACGTCGTCGGCCTTCCAGGCCCGGTTCGGGATCGGCCCGGCGGCGAAGAACTCGAAGTGCCACGGTTCCGGCTTGGAGCCGTCCAGCCGCGCCCACGACGGGTTGTCCCAGCCGTAGTCCGGCCCGTGCACCCGCATCCACACGTACTGCGCGGTGGTGCCGGAGGAGATCGGGGTCGACAGGTCGACGGCGAGGCCCCAGCCGTGGTTCGACCAGCCCGGGGTGGCCGCGAGGTACCCCTTGGTCGCCTTGAGGCGCACCTGCGAGTCGTAGGTGCGGTACGAGTCGGTCATCGGGATGGGCACCCCGAACTCCTTCTCGTACTCGGCGCTGAGCGCCGTGAGCTGCTCGGCCGCGTCGCAGCGCAGCATGTGCCCGGGGGCGAAGTCGAGGGGGCACAGCGCCGACGTCGGGATGCGCCCGTTGGCGTAGCCCGCCGTGCTCTTGCCGTACCGGTCCACGATCTCGCGCAGGCTGGCCGTCAGCGTGGCCCGCGCGGCGTCCGTCCCGGCCGCGCCGGCCGCGCCCGCCGGCAGGATGCCGGCCGTGAGGGTCGTCATCGACGGGTCGAGGAGCGTCGCCAGCCGCGTCGCCGCGACGACCACGTCGTCGAACGTCACCGCCTCCGCGTCGTGCTGCGGCTCCGTCGACGGCACGTCCTCCGCGCCGTCCGCCGGTGCCGTGCCGTCCGCGGGCGGGGCGGCGGCGTCGGACCCGTCGTCGGGTGCGGTGCCCTGCACGGGGGCACCCGGGCCGGGCAGGACGCCGGCCTTCGCCGGGGCGCCCCCGGCCTCGGACGCGGGGTCGGACGCGGACGCCGGGTCGGACGCCGGGTCGGTGTCGGCCTTCTCCCGGGTGGGTGCGCCCGAGACCTGGTTCGCGACGGTCATCGTGTCCGCGGCGTCGGGCACCGAGGCCGGCAGGTCGGCGGGCGGGCCGCTCACGAGGGGCGCCGGGGTCTCGGCGCCGGGCGAGGCGAAGGGCGTGGCGGCGGACGCGTCGGCCGGCTGCTGCGCCAGATAGGTGCTGAGGAGCATGCCGAGCTCGGCGGCAGCCTGCTCGACCTCCGGGGACACGCTCCGGCCGGCGTCCTTCGACGCGAGCTCCGCGCGCTCGAGGACGCCGAGGACCTCCTCGACCGTCGCCGGGCCGTCGGCCGACGACGCGCCGACCACGCCCACCGAGACGCCCTCGCCCGCCGCGTCGACGGTCGGCACGTCCTGGTCGGCGGCGACGGGGTTCCACGGCAGCCCGGCCACGGGCGCCGCGAGGAACGCGGCGGCGAGCACGCAGGTCGTCGTGGACGTGGCAAGCAGGCGACCGACCCGGAGGCGCCGACGGACCGGCGTCCCCACCGTGTCCGCGCGCGCCCCCTCGTCGGTGTCCCTCGGAGACCTCACGACGACGAACCTCCCCCATCGGCACTGCTCAGGCGCTCGGATCCTGTCACACCTCGGTGTCGTCGTGTGACACGGGCGACAGGACCGTCCCTCAACTGTGCGTCAGCCGTCCCGCTCCTGCCACCCCTGCGACAAGAGTTCGTACGACGCTCACCCGCACATCATCGGGGGAGCACCCCGGCGACGTCGTGATACCCCGCGGCCGTCCGGCCGGCCGCGCGGCAGACTGGACGGCATGACCACCGTCGACCTCAACAGCGACCTCGGCGAGGGCTTCGGGCGCTGGACGCTGGGCGACGACGAGGCGATGCTCGACGTCGTCTCGTCGGCCAACGTGGCGTGCGGGTTCCACGCCGGCGACCCGGCGACCATCCGCCGTACCGTGCGCCTCGCGGCCGCCCGCGGCGTGGCCATCGGCGCGCACGTCGGGTACCGCGACCTGGCCGGCTTCGGGCGGCGCGACATCGACGTCCCGTCCGCCGAGCTCCAGGCCGACGTCGTCTACCAGATCGGCGCGCTGCAGGCGCTGGCCGCCGCCGAGGGCGCGCGCGTCACCTACGTGAAGCCGCACGGCGCCCTGTACACCACCGCCGCGGTGGACGAGCGGGTCGCGGCCGACGTCGCCGCCGCGGTGGCCGCCGTCGACCCGTCGCTCGTGCTCCTCGGCCTGCCCGGCGCGGCCGCCCTCGCCGCCGGGGAGGCGGCAGGCCTGCCCACCGCCGCCGAGGCGTTCGCGGACCGCGCCTACTCCCCCGCCGGCACCCTCGTGCCCCGCTCCGCGCCGGGCGCCGTCCTGCACGACCCGGAGGTCGTGGCGCGCCGCATGCTGCGGCTCGTCACCGAGGGCGTGATCGAGGCCGTGGACGGCACCGAGGTCGCGGTGCGCGCCGACTCCGTGTGCGTGCACGGGGACACCCCCGGCGCCGTCACGATGGCGCGGCGCGTGCGCGAGGCGTTCGACGCCGCGGGGGTCGCGCTCGCCCCGTTCGCCCCGACGCGCGCCGGTCGCTGACCGTGCGCGTCCTGCCCGCCCGCGACGACGCGCTGCTCGTCGAGGTGGACGACCTGCGCCAGGCGCTCGCCCTGCACGCCGCGCTGCGCGACGACCCCGTGCCCGGCGTCGCGCAGACGGTGCCGGGCGCGCGGACCCTGCTGGTCCCGTTCGACCCGTGGCGGCTGCCCGCGGCACGCCTCGCGGAGGTGCTGCGCGAGCGGGCCTCCGCCGCCCGGCAGGTGACAGGGGACGGGGACGGCGGGCGGCTCGTCGAGATCCCCGTCGTGTACGACGGCGAGGACCTGGCGGACGTCGCGCAGCTCCTCGGGTGGAGCGAGGCCGAGGTGGTGCGGCGCCACACGGCGGCGTCGTGGGTGGTGGGGTTCGTCGGCTTCGCGCCCGGGTTCGCGTACCTGACGGGCGACGACACGGGGCTCGTCGTGCCGCGGCGGGAGACGCCCCGCACCCGCGTACCCCAGGGTTCCGTGGCCCTCGCCGGCCCGTACTCCGGGGTGTACCCGCGCGCCAGCCCGGGCGGCTGGCAGCTCGTCGGGCGCACCGACGCCGTCACGTGGGACCCCGACCGCGACCCGCCCACCCCCTGGTCCCCCGGCGACCGCGTGCGCTTCACGGCCGTGCGGGAGGGCGTCCGGACCGGCGCCCCGGCTCCCGGCGGCGGCTCCGGGGCAGGTCGGCGGCTCGGGCCGCCGACGGGGAGCGGGGCCGCCGCGCCGGACGCCGCGCAGGGAGGGCTGGAGATCCTCGCACCCGGACCGCAGGCGCTGGTGCAGGACCTCGGGCGTCCCGGCCTCGCCCACCTCGGCGTCTCCCCGTCGGGAGCCGCCGACCCGCGCAGCCTGCGCGCCGCGAACCGCGCGGCCGGCAACCCGGTCGGGGCGGCCGCCGTCGAGGCCGTCGGAGGCGGGCTGCGGCTGCGCGCCCGCGGGGACGCCGTCGTCGCCCTCGCCGGCGCGGACCCCCGCGCCGTCGTCCGCCGCGACGACGGCGCCACGCACCTCGTCCCGCGCGCGCGGGCGTTCCGGCTGCGGGACGGCGACGAGCTCGAGCTGGCCGCCCCCGAGCGCGGCCACCGCACCTACCTCGCCCTGCACGGCGGCGTCGGCGTGCCGCCCGTCCTCGGCTCGCGGTCGACGGACGTCCTCGCCCACCTCGGCCCCGCGCTCCTCGCCCCGGGCGTCCTGCTGCGTCGCGGGCGCGCGGGCGGGGCGGTGGCGGCCGACGACGTCGGGGCCCCCGACACGGCGACGCTGCCCGCGCCCGGCGGGCTCACGACGCTCCCCGTCGTGCTCGGCCCGCACGACGACTGGTTCACCGCGGACGCCGTCGGCGCGCTCACCGGACAGGTGTGGACGGTGACGGAGCGGTCCGACCGGGTCGGGCTGAGGCTGGCCGGCGACCCGCTGGCCCGGGCGGACGGCGCCCGGGGCCGGGAGCTGCCCAGCGAGGGCTGCGTGACCGGGGCGCTGCAGGTGCCGCCCGACGGGCTGCCGGTGCTGTTCGGCGTCGACCACCCGCTCACCGGCGGCTACCCGGTGGTCGCCGCGGTCGCGACCACGCACACGTGGCTGCTGGGCCAGCTGCCGCCGGGGGCCCGGCTGCGGTTCGTGCCGACGGCACGGTGACCTCGCGCGGCCCGGCCCGGCCGGGACCACCCCGGCCGGGCCGTGCTGCTGCTGGTCGGGCGTCAGCGCGTCAGCGCGTCGAACATCCCCGGCTGGTACGACCCGCCGGGCTTGCGCACGATCACGTTGAGGCGGTTCGACGCGTTGATCATCGCGACCAGCGAGACCAGCGCGGCGACCTGCTCGTCGTCGAAGTGCTCGCGCACCCGCGCCCACGTCTCGTCGGACACGCCGGGGTGCGCGTCGGCGACCCGCGTCCCCTCCTCCGCGAGCGCCAGGGCGGCCCGCTCGGCGTCGGTGAACACCGTCGCCTCGCGCCACGCGGCCACCAGGTGGAGCCGCACGGCCGACTCGCCCGCGGCCGCGGCGTCCTTCGTGTGGAAGTCGACGCAGAACCCGCAGCCGTTGATCTGGCTGACCCGCAGCTGGACGAGGTCCTGGAGGTCGCGGGGCAGGGTGGAGCCCTGGATCGCCAGGGCGACGTTGGCCACTCTCCGGGCGATCCGTGCGCCGAGCTCGTCGGCCATCATGTCGAAGCGTTCCATCACATCGTCCTCACTGGTCGGGACCGACCGCCCGGACGTCCCGAGCGGCGTGCTACGACCACAGGACGCCGCCCGCGCCGCGGCTGTGACAGGCGCCCGCGGACCGCCGGATGTCACACGCGGGCCCCCGGCGGCGTCATCTGTCCGACGGCACCACGAGCAGCGGGGAGCGGACGATGACGCAGCAGCAGACGACGGACGGACGGACACCGGGCACGACGCCGGCCGCCGACGCGGCCACCACCTCCTTCGTCGCCCACCGGAACCTGCTGTTCACGGTGGCCTACGAGGTGCTCGGCTCCGCCTCGGACGCCGAGGACGTGCTGCAGGACACCTGGTTGCGCTGGGCGGACGTCGACGTGGCCACCGTGCTCGACCACCGCGCCTACCTGGTCCGGATGACCACGCGGCGGGCCCTCACCCGCCTGCGCACCGTGCGGCGGCGACGCGAGTCGTACGCCGGCCCCTGGCTGCCCGAGCCGCTCGTCACCGCGCCGGACGTCGCCGACGACGTGGTGCTCGCGGACGGCGTGTCGATGGCGGTGCTGCTGGTGCTGGAGACCCTCGCGCCCACGGAGCGCGCCGTGTTCGTACTGCGGGAGGTGTTCGCGCTCGAGTACGGGGAGATCGCCGAGGCGGTGGAGAAGAGCCCGGCCGCGGTGCGGCAGATCACGCACCGGGCGCGCTCGCACGTCGCGGCCCGCAGGCCGCGGGGCACGGTGTCCGCGGCGGAGTCGCGCGAGGCGTTCGCCGCGTTCCGGCGCGCCGTCACGACCGGGGACCTGCAGGGCCTGCTCGACGTCATCGCGCCCGACGTCGTGCTGCTCACCGACGGCGGCGGCGTCGTGCAGGCAGCGCTGGAGCCGGTGGTCGGCGCCCGTGCCGTCGCCGCCGTGCTCGCCCGGATCGACGCGGGCGACGTGGAGACCACCGAGGTGAACGGCCAGCCGGCCCTGGTGCTGCGGCGCGACGGCGCGGTCGACACGGTCCTCGCGGTGCGGGTCGCCGGCGGGCGCGTGGCCGGCCTGTACGCCGTCCGGAACCCCGACAAGCTCGGGCACGCCGGGCGTACCGCGGACATCCGCCGCTAGGCCCGCATCATCCGTTCGGCTGAGATCCGCCGAGACCCCCAGGCGATGTCCCGGGGCGACGGCCGACCGGACGATGGACGGGACGCACCGACGCTGCGGGAACGCAGCCCCCCGGGCGCCCCGGCCACGAGAGAAGGACTTGCACATGAAGCTCACGACGACGAAGAAGCCCGTCACGATCGCCGTCTCGGCGCTCGTCGCGCTGGGGGCGCTCACCGCCTGCAGCACGGGCGAGGCCGACGCCGCGGCGGGCTCGAGCTCCGTCGCGGCGGAGGAGGCCCCCGCGGCGGACGAGGCGCAGACGCCGTCGGACGTCCTCGCGTCGACCGCGTGGGAGACCACCGGCGCGACGGACGCCGACGGGGAGGACGTCGCCCTCGACGACGAGGACGTCAGCGCCTTCGTGGGCTGGGCGTACTTCGACGAGGACGGCACGTTCGCGATGTACGACCTGGACGACACCCCGAAGATGCAGGGCGACTGGACGGTCGACGAGGACGGCACGACCCGCCACATCGTCGCGAAGGACGACGCCGGCGAGGTGCAGTTCGAGCGCGACTCCGACATCGTCACGCTGACCGGCGAGGAGTTCACCTACCGGGTGTTCCCGGACCCGGAGGACACCGCGGTGTACGTCGACATCGTCCACACCCCGACCGACCACGAGGAGCCGGCCGCGTCCTGACCGCACCCGAGCCCCCCGCCGCGGCGCCCGCCCCCTCCGAGGGCCGGCGCCGCGTCGTCGTCCGGGCCCGTCAGCGCCGCTCGTCGACCAGCGCGGCGACGCCCGCGACGACGCGCCCGACGCCGAACCGCAGGGCGTCGTCGCGGCCGGCGGGGTCGGTCGCGGCGAACGCCGCCACGGTGAGCGGGTAGCCGTCGGCGCGCTCGGCGAGGACGGGCGCGAGCCCGGCGGCGAGGTCGGCCTCCGGCGTCGCGCCGCGCGGCTGCTGGCGCACGAGGGACATCGCGTGGCCGGCGAGGAGCGCGAGCGTGTCGAGCTTCTCCGCGCCGGTGAGGGGCAGGTCGCCGAAGGCCGCGAGGCCGACCTCGAACCAGGCCAGCTCCACCGGGCCGGGCAGGTGCGGGCGCTGCGCGAGCTCCACGGACCACGGACGGTCGAGGGCCCGCGCGTGCACGCTGCCGGCCCAGCCCGTCAGCGCGGCGCGCCAGTCCCGCCCCGCCGCGGGAGGCGGGTCGCCGAGGGCCGCGTCGAGCATGAGGGCGTCCAGCTCGACCCGCCCGGGCACGTACCGGTAGAGCGCCATCTTGGTGGTGCCGAGCCGCTCGGCGACGCTCTGCATGGACACGGCGTCGAGCCCGCCGGCGTCGGCGATCGCGGTCGCGGCGGCGACGACGCCGTCGATCGTGAACCGCGGCTTGGGCCCGCGGCGCGGCGGCGCCTCGCGCCGCCACAGCAGGTCGAGGACGCCGTCGGTGCCCGGCGCGCCCGTCACGGCGTCCCGCTTCTCCGCGCGCATCTCGCTCCCCCGCCTCCGGCCGGTGCCGGGATCCGTCCGAAAGGTATTGCGTCCATCGTACGCGGATGCTTACTGTGTCCACCAGACACAGTTCAACTCGGCACCCGGGAGCAGACCATGACCACCTCGAAGATCCTGATCTCCGGCGCGAGCATCGCCGGGCCCGCGCTCGCCCGCTGGCTCGGCCGCAACGGCTTCGACGTCACCGTCGTCGAGAGGGCGCCCGCCCTCCGGCCCGGCGGCCAGGCCGTCGACTTCAAGGGCCGCACCCACCGCGACGTCCTCACGCGCATGGGCGTGCTCGACGACGTCGTCGCCCACCAGACCCCGAAGACGGACTGGCGCCTGGTCGACGAGCACGACCGGGTCCGCGCGGTGGTCCCCGGCGAGTTCATCGGCGGCGACGTCGAGATCCTGCGCGGCGACCTCGCCGCGATCCTGCACGAGCACGGCGCCCGCGACGCCGAGTACGTCTTCGGCGACGAGATCGTGGGCGCCACCGAGACGACCGACGGCGTCCAGGTCTCCTTCGCGCGGCGGCCGAGCGAGCGCTTCGACCTCGTGGTCGGCGCCGACGGCGTGCACTCCACCGTGCGGCGGCTCGCGTTCGGCCCGGAGGAGCAGCTCGTGGAGCACCTCGGGTACTGCTATGCCGTGGCCGACGCCGCCGCGCCGCTCGACGGGCTGGAGACCCGTCTCCCCGACGGCCGGGGCGTGGCGTACGGGTTCACCGAGCCCGGCCGGCTCGCGCTGCTCGGCGGGCAGAAGGCGCCCAGCCTGTTCGTCTTCCGCGCTCCCCGTCCGGACTACGACCGGCACGACGTCGCGTCGCAGCGAGCGTTCCTCGAGGCGGCGTTCGCGGGCGCCGGCTGGCGCGTGCCCGCCGCGCTCGACGCCGCCCGCCGGGCCGACGACCTCTACCTGGACGCGCTGGCGCGCACGCGGATGACGTCGTTCACCCGCGGGCGGTTCGCCCTGGTCGGCGACGCGGGGTACGCGAACACCCTCGGCGGGTTCGGGACCGGCCTGTCCCTCGTCGGCGCCTACGTCCTCGCGGGCGAGCTGGTCGCGGCGGCCGGCGACCACGAGGCCGCCCTCGCGGCGTACGACCGGCGGATGCGCAGGCCCACCAGGGTCGCGCGGACCGGCAACGCCGGGCCGTTCCTCGCGCCGCCGACGGCCGCCCGGATCCGGCTGCGGGACTGGAGCTTCGCGAACCGGTGGTCGTACGCCGCGATGCGGTGGATGACCGACACGTTCGCCACCGACGACAGCATCCCGGCCTACGACCTGCGGTGACGGCCGCCCTCAGGCCCGGCGGGCCAGCAGGCTGAACGCGTTCGGGACCCGGCCGTCCCAGGCGGCGGCGCGGAAGCCGTCCGGGAGCCAGAACGGGTCGGGGTGCTCCTCGAGGTGCTCCACCTCGAACCCCGCCCGCAGGCACGCCATGACCGTCTCGGCGAGCGTGCGCTGGTGCTCCACCGCCCCGTGGCCGGGGAACGAGTCGTTGACGTGCGACCGCTCGAAGTACCCGCGGTCCGGGCGCACCCGGATCTCGTCGGCGTCCCACGCCCACAGCGGCACCATCGGGTGCGCCTCGTAGACGTAGAACCACCCGCCCGGCCGCAGCAGCCGGCGCACCTCGGCGAGGAACGCGGCGAGGTCCGCGACCCAGATGAGCGCCCCCTTGCCCGTGTAGACGAGGTCGGCGCACGCGTCGTCGAGGCCGCTGTCGGGGAGCGTGGCGCGCGTGTACCGGCAGGGCACCCCGAGCTCGTCGGCCCGGCGCTGCGCGCTCGCCACCGGCGCCGCGCTGTAGTCCAGGCCGTGCACGGACCGCGCGCCGAGGCGCGCCAGGGCGACGTCGTCCAGGCCGTGGCCGCTCATCGGGTGCACGACGTCCGCGCCCGGGACGATGGTGCGCAGGGCCCGGACCTCGGCGGGCAGCAGCCGGGCGGTGCGGGCCTGCTCGAGGTGCTCGTCGTACTCGTCCGTGTACTTGCGCGAGGCGATGGCCCACGCGGCGCGCGTCTCGTCGTCGGCGACGTCCATGCGGGCACCCTGGCACGACCGCGCGCCCCGGCGCACCAGGATTCCCGTCAGGTGGCCGGCCGGGGGCCGGTGAGGGCCGCGGCGACCTGCCCGGCGAGGGTCACGGCCACCAGGCGACGGTCCAGGTCCGGCCGGCTCACCCCGGTCGAGGCCGTGAGCAGGAACCGGCCGTGCACCACGCCGCCGTACTCGACCAGGAGCTCGGTCCGGTCGTCGACCGGGAGCCCGTCGCGCTCCACGTCGACCGGGTGCCCGTGCCGGGTGACGCTGCCGTCGCGGTGCAGGCGCGGCAGGTTCGAGCCCGTGCCGCGGTCGAACCGGCACTCGTCGATCCCCAGCACGTCGACGATCTGCCGTTCCACCGCGCCGACGAGTCCGTCCGTGGACGCCCCGTCCGCGACCGTGCGAGCGGCGGTGACGATGCCGTCGAGGTACCCCGCGCGCTCGCTCGCCGTCGCCTGCTGACGCCGTCCCCACAGGGCGATCTCGGTGACGACGATCCCCACCACGAGGAGGAGCACGGCCGTCTCGACGTCCGCCGGGTCGTCGATGGTCAGCCGCTGGTAGGGCTCCGTGAGGAAGAAGTCGAACCAGACGCCGCACGAGAGTGCGGCGACCACGCCGGCCAGCCGGCGACCGGTCGCGGCGATCGCGACGACGACGAGCACCAGCCCCAGCGCCGCGTTCGTGTTGGCGACGCTCTCGCGGAACACGGCGAGCACCGCGCACGCCACCAGCGGCACCACCAGCGCCGCCCACATCACCAGGACCGAGCCCCGCGTCGTCGTCCTCACACCTCCATGAACCGCCCGCGCCCGGGCGGGTGTCAACGGCCGCGGGGGGCATGCCCGTATGGCTTCCGTCAGGGTGCGCCCCGGGCCCGTATGGGTCCCGTAAGGACGGGCTCCGGGGCCTCACGGCGGGTGTTGCATCGACGTCGGCACCTGAGAAGGGGTGCCCGGCCCGACCCTCCCCGGGGCGGCCGTCGAACTCGAAGTGGGGACGTGCTGGTGCTTGACGTCGTCTACGTGCTGGGCGTGATCGCCCTGTTCGCGCTGGTCGCCGGTGTCGCGAAGGCGGTGGAGAAGCTGTGATCGTCATCGAGCTCCTCGCCGCCGCGCTCGGCGTGGCCGCGCTGGCCTACCTCGTGGTGGCCCTCGTGAAGCCGGAGCGGTTCTGATGGGCTGGGTCTGGGCGGTCCTCGCGCTCGGGACCGTCGCGCTCGTCCTCGCCGCCGTGCACCGGTCGTTCGGCGACTACATGGCGACGGTCTACACGACGCCACGCGACTGGCGCGTCGAGCGGGGCCTCTACCGCGTCCTGGGCGTCGACCCGCGGTCCGGGCAGACGTGGCAGGCCTACCTGCGCGGCGTGCTGACCTTCTCGGTCGTCGGGCTCCTGCTCCTCTACGCCCTGCAGCGCACGCAGCAGTGGCTGCCGTACTCCCTGGGGCTGCCCGCGCCGTCGCCGGACCTGTCGTTCAACACGGCCGCGTCGTTCGTGGGGAACACGAACTGGCAGTCGTACTCGCCGGAGGTGACCCTCGGGTACACCGTCCAGCTCGCCGGGCTCGTGGTGCAGAACTTCGTCTCCGCGGCCGTCGGCATGGCCGTGGCCGTCGCGCTGGTCCGCGGGTTCGCCTTCCGTCGGACCGGCACGATCGGGAACTTCTGGGTGGACCTGGTCCGCGGCTGCCTGCGCGTGCTGCTGCCGATCTCCGTGGTGGGCGCCGTGGTGCTCCTCCTCGGCGGCGTCGTGCAGAACTTCGCCGGCTTCACCGACGTGACGACCGTGGCCGGCGCCACGCAGAGCGTCCCGGGCGGCCCCGTGGCCTCGCAGGAGGTGATCAAGCTCCTCGGGACCAACGGAGGCGGGTTCTTCAACGCGAACTCGGCCCACCCGTTCGAGAACCCGACCGCGTGGACGAACGTCCTCGAGGTCCTCCTGATGCTCGTCATCCCGTTCTCGCTGCCCCGCACGTTCGGCCGGATGGTCGGCGACCTCCGTCAGGGGTACGCGATCCTCGCGGCGATGGGCGTGATCTTCGTGGCCTCGTTCGCGGCCCTCACCGCGCTCGAGTCGGCCGGCCAGGGCACCGCCCCGCAGCTCGCCGGCGGGGCGATGGAGGGCAAGGAGGCGCGGTTCGGGATCATCGGGTCCACGCTGTTCGCGACCACCAGCACGACGACGTCGACCGGCGCCGTCAACTCGATGCACGACTCGTACACCGCGCTGGGCGGCATGGTGCCGATGCTCAACATGATGCTCGGCGAGGTGGCGCCGGGCGGCGTCGGGTCCGGGCTCTACGGCATGCTCGTGCTGGCGGTCATCGCGGTCTTCGTCGCCGGCCTGCTCGTGGGCCGCACGCCCGAGTACCTGGGCAAGAAGATCGGCCCGCGCGAGATCAAGCTCGCGAGCCTCTACATCCTGGTGACCCCCACGCTGGTGCTCGCCGGGACGGCGCTGAGCTTCGCGGTCCCCGCGGTCCGCGAGAGCGTCACCTCGACGTCGATCTGGAACCCGGGCGTGCACGGCATGTCCGAGGTCCTCTACGCCTTCACGTCGGCGGCCAACAACAACGGCTCCGCGTTCGCCGGCCTGACGGCGAACACCCCCTGGATGAACACCGCGCTCGGCGTCGCGATCCTGCTCGGGCGGTTCGTCCCCATCGTGCTCGTCCTCGCGCTGGCCGGGTCGCTGGCCCGCCAGGACAAGGTCCCCGCCACCTCCGGGACCCTGCCGACGCACCGCCCGCAGTTCGTCGGGCTCCTCGTGGGGGTCGTCCTCATCCTCACCGCGCTCACCTACTTCCCCGTTCTCGCGCTGGGTCCCCTGGCGGAAGGGCTCCTGTAACTCATGACCACCGTGATCGACACCCCGTCCCACTCCTCCGCCACGTCGGCCCGGACGCCAGGAGGGATCTTCACCTGGTCCCAGGTGCGGTCCGCCCTGCCGGGCGCGTTCCGCAAGCTCGACCCCCGCCAGATGTGGCACAACCCCGTGATGTTCATCGTGTGGGTCGGTGCCGCGCTGACCACCGTGCTGGCGGTCGCCGAGCCGTTCCTCGGCGGCCCGGCGGAGTCCGGCGGCACCGTCGTGCCGGGCTCCTTCACCACCGTGATCGCGCTGTTCCTCTGGCTCACGGTCGTCTTCGCCAACCTCGCCGAGTCGGTGGCGGAGGGCCGCGGCAAGGCCCAGGCGGACACCCTGCGCCGGACCCGCACGGCCACCGTCGCGCACCGCGTCGCGGGCTACGACGACGCGGCCGACCCGGGGGCCCGCGACGCACGCACGGACGAGGTCTCGTCCGCCGACCTGCGCCTCGGCGACGTGGTCGTGGTCGAGGCCGGCGACCCCGTGCCCGGCGACGGCGAGATCGTCTGGGGGATCGCCTCGGTCGACGAGTCCGCCATCACCGGCGAGTCGGCCCCCGTGATCCGCGAGTCCGGCGGCGACCGGTCCGCCGTGACCGGCGGCACGCGGGTGCTGTCCGACCGGATCGTCGTGCGGATCACCTCGAAGCCGGGCGAGACGTTCGTGGACCGGATGATCGCCCTCGTCGAGGGCGCGAGCCGGCAGAAGACACCCAACGAGATCGCGCTCAGCATCCTGCTGGCCGCGCTGTCGATCGTGTTCGTCGTCGTGGCGCTCACCCTCAACCCCATCGCGTCCTACGCGGCGAGCCCGGTGAGCGTGGCGGTGCTGGTCGCCCTCCTCGTGTGCCTGATCCCCACGACGATCGGCGCGCTGCTGTCGGCCATCGGCATCGCCGGGATGGACCGGCTGGTGCAGCGCAACGTGCTGGCGATGTCCGGCCGCGCCGTCGAGGCCGCCGGCGACGTCACGACCCTGCTCCTCGACAAGACGGGCACCATCACCTATGGCAACCGGCAGGCCACGGAGTTCGTGCCGGTCGCAGGGGTCGACGTCCGCGAGCTGGTGCGCGCCGCCGCCGTCTCCTCCCTCGCCGACCCCACGCCGGAGGGTGCGTCGATCGTCGCCCTCGCCCGCGTGGCGGGGGTCGAGGTGGGCGCCGGCGCGCCCGGCGAGATCGTGCCGTTCACGGCCCAGACCCGGATGTCGGGCCTGGACGCTCCGGACGGGACGCAGATCCGCAAGGGGGCCGGCTCCGCCGTCATGGCCTGGCTCCAGGAGGGCGGGGCACGACCGGCCGCCGCCGTCGTCGCGGAGGTCGAGGGGGCCGTCGAGCGGATCGCGCAGTCGGGTGGGACCCCGCTCGTCGTGGCCCGCAGGACCCCCGACGGGGAGGGCCGCGTGCTCGGCCTCGTGCACCTCAAGGACGTCGTCAAGGAGGGCATCGCCGAGCGCTTCGACGAGCTGCGGGCCATGGGCATCCGCACCGTGATGATCACGGGCGACAACCCGCTGACGGCGAAGGCGATCGCGGCCGAGGCGGGCGTCGACGACTACCTCGCCGAGGCGACCCCCGAGGACAAGCTCGTGCTCATCCGGCGCGAGCAGGAGGGCGGCAACCTCGTCGCGATGACCGGCGACGGCACCAACGACGCCCCCGCGCTCGCGCAGGCGGACGTGGGCGTCGCGATGAACTCGGGCACGTCGGCGGCGAAGGAGGCCGGCAACATGGTCGACCTCGACTCCGACCCCACCAAGCTCATCGACGTGGTGCGCATCGGCAAGCAGCTCCTCATCACCCGCGGCGCCCTGACGACGTTCTCGATCGCGAACGACGTCGCCAAGTACTTCGCGATCATCCCGGCGATGTTCATGGGCGTGTTCCCCGGCCTCGGCGCCCTCAACATCATGGGCCTGAGCTCGCCGTCGTCGGCCGTCGTCTCGGCGATCGTCTTCAACGCGATCATCATCGTCGTGCTCATCCCGCTCGCCCTGCGCGGCGTGCGGTACCGGCCGCTCGACGCCTCGAAGATCCTCGGGCGGAACCTCCTCGTCTACGGGCTCGGCGGCATCGTCGCGCCGTTCGTCGGGATCTGGCTCATCGACCTGGTCGTGCGCCTCGTCCCCGGGTACTGACCGGACCGACGCACGGAACGACTCGGAACGACACGGAACGTCAAGGAGACACCGCACATGAACGCCACGACACGCGCCACCGGCCGCACCTTCTGGGTCGCCGTCCGGGCGATGATCGCGCTCACCCTGGTCCTGGGCGTCGGCTACACGCTCGTGATCACCGGCATCGGCCGGCTCGTCCTGCCGGCGCAGGCCGACGGCTCCCTCGTGCGCGACGGCGCCGGCCAGGTCGTCGGGTCGTCGCTGATCGGCCAGGGCTTCACCGACGCCGACGGCGCCCCGCTGCCGCAGTACTTCCAGTCGCGGCCGTCGGCCGCCGGCGACGGGTGGGACGCGGGCGCGTCGTCCGGGTCGAACCTCGGGCCCGAGAACCCCGACCTCGTCGCCGCCATCGAGGAGCGCAGGGCGCAGGTGGCCGAGCTGGACGGCGTCGCGCCCGAGGACGTCCCGGCGGACGCCGTCACGGCGTCGGGCTCCGGCCTGGACCCGCACATCAGCCCCGAGTACGCGCAGATCCAGGTCGCGCGGGTCGCGGAAGCCCGCGGCCTCCCTGTGGACGAGGTCGAGGGCCTGGTCGCGAGGCACACTGAGGGTCGGACCCTGGGGTACCTCGGCGAGCCCGTCGTCAACGTGCTGGAGCTCAACGTCGCCCTGGACGAGCTCGGGAGGTGAGCATGGGTCGTGGACGGCTGCGTGTCCTCCTCGGGGCGGCGCCCGGCGTGGGCAAGACCTACGCCATGCTCGAGGAGGGCAAGCACCTGCGCGACGCCGGCAAGGACGTCGTGGTCGCGGTCGTGGAGACCCACGGCCGCGCCGCGACCGCCGCCATGGCGCGCGGGCTGGAGGTGGTGCCACGGGTCGCGGTGACGCACCGGGGCGTGGAGCTCGACGACCTCGACCTCGACGCGGTGCTGGCCCGCCGGCCGGACGTCGCGCTCGTCGACGAGCTGGCGCACACCAACGCGCCCGGCCTCTCCCACGAGAAGCGGTGGGAGGACGTCGACCGGCTGCTGGACGCCGGGATCGACGTCCTCTCGACGGTGAACATCCAGCACATCGAGTCGCTCAACGACGTGGTCGAGAAGATCACGGGCGTCACCCAGCGGGAGACGATCCCCGACGCCGTCCTGCGCGCCGCCGACCAGATCGAGGTCGTGGACCTGGCACCGCAGGCGCTGCGCGACCGGCTCTCCTCCGGCGTCGTCTACCCGGCCGAGCGCGTGGACGCGGCCCTGTCGAACTACTTCCGCCTCGGCAACCTCACGGCGCTGCGCGAGCTCGCGCTGCTGTGGCTGGCCGACGAGGTCGACGCCGCCCTGCAGCACTACCGCACCGAGCACGGGATCGACTCGACGTGGGAGGCCCGCGAGCGGGTCGTCGTCACGCTCACCGGCGGCCCCGAGGGCGAGACGCTGCTCCGGCGCGGGGCGCGGATCGCGGCGCGGTCCGCCGGCGGCGACCTCCTCGCCGTGCACGTCACGAGCCAGGACGGCCTGCGCGGCGCCACCCCGGGCGCCCTGGCGCAGCAGCGGCTGCTCGTCGAGCAGCTCGGCGGCACCTACCACCAGGTGGTGGGCGACGACATCCCGACGGCGCTGGTCGAGTTCGCCAAGGGGGTCAACGCGACCCAGCTGGTCATCGGCGTCTCGCGGCGCAGCCGCCTGTCGGCAGCGCTGAGCGGCCCGGGGATCGGCGCGACCGTGACCCGCGAGGCCGGCAACATCGACGTCCACATCGTCAACCACGCCGCCGCCGGGGGCCGCTCCCGCCTGCCGCGCCACGGCGGCGCCCTGACGATGAAGCGCCGCGTCATCGGGTTCGTCCTCGCGCTGGTCGGCGGCCCGCTGCTGACGTGGGGCCTCGTGACGTTCCGCACCGAGGAGTCGATCATCTCCGACGTCCTCGCCTACCAGCTGCTGGTGGTCGTGGTGGCGCTGGTGGGCGGCGCGTGGCCCGCCGTCTACGCCGCGGTGCTCTCCGGGGTCACCCTCGACTACTTCTTCATCGCGCCGTACCACACCATCACCGTGGGCGAGCCGCTCCACATCGTCGCCCTCGTCCTCTACGTGGTGATCGCGATCCTCGTGAGCGTCGTGGTCGACCAGGCGGCGCGGACCACCCGCGCCGCGCGGCGGGCGGCGGCGGAGTCCGAGGTCCTCGCCACGGTCGCGGGCAGCGTGCTGCGCGGCCAGGACGCGGTGCAGGCGCTGGTGCACCGGGCGCGCGAGGCGTTCGGCCTCGCCGGGGCGCGCCTCGTCTCCGACGGGGCGGTGCTGGCCTCCGACGGAGAGGTGCCCGAGGGCGCGGCCCGCACGACGATCGACGTCGACGGCCGGGCGGCCCTGGAGCTCTACGGCGCCGACCTCGAGGCCTCCGAGCGCCGCCTCCTGCGCGTCATCGCGGCCCAGCTCCAGGCGGCCCTGGAGCACAACGACCTCGCGGAGGTCGCCAGCGAGGTCGACCAGCTCGCCGAGTCGGACCGCGTGCGGAGCGCGCTCCTCTCCGCCCTCAGCCACGACCTGCGCCGCCCGCTCTCGGCCGCCGCGGCCTCCGTGAGCGGCCTGCGGACCGACCCCGGCACCCTCTCCGACGCCGACCGCGCCGAGCTCCTGGAGACGGCGGACGAGAGCCTCACGTCCCTGTCCACCCTCATCACCGACCTGCTGGACGTGAGCCGCCTCGAGGCCGGGGTGCTCGGGGTGTCCCGGTCCCCGGTCGACGCGGCCGACGTCATCCTGCCCGCGCTCGACGAGCTGCACCTCGGGCCCGGGCAGGTGGAGCTGGACCTCGACCTCACCGTCCCGCTCGTGCTGGCCGACCCGGTGCTGCTGCAGCGGGTCGTGGTGAACCTGCTCGCCAACGCGACCCGGCACTCGCCCGCGGGGCGCCGGGTCCGCCTCACCACCAGCACGTTCGCCGGCACGGTCGAGATCCGGGTGGTCGACCACGGCCCAGGGATCCCCGCCGACCGGCGCGAGGACGTGTTCGTCCCGTTCCAGCGCCTCGGCGACACCGACAACACGACGGGGCTCGGGCTCGGGCTGGCGTTGTCGAAGGGGTTCGTCGAGGGGATGGGTGGGACGCTCGTCCCCGAGGACACCCCGGGCGGCGGCCTCACCATGGTCGTCGCGCTGCCCGCCGCCGCGCCGTCGACCGCACCCGACCAGCCCGACCGACCGGAGACCACCGCGCCATGAAGATCCTCATCGCCGACGACGACCCGCAGATCCTGCGCGCCCTGCGGATCACCCTGACGGCGCAGGGGTACGAGATCGTCACGGCCGTCACGGGCACCCAGGCGATCGCGCGGGCCGTCGACCACCGCCCCGACGTCTTCATGATCGACCTGGGCATGCCCGAGCTGGAGGGCATCGACGTCATCCATGCCATCCGGGGCTGGTCCGACGCCCCGATCCTCGTCGTGTCGGGGCGCAGCGGCGCCGCGGACAAGGTCGAGGCGCTCGACGCGGGCGCCGACGACTACGTCACCAAGCCCTTCTCCATCGAGGAGCTGCTGGCCCGCATCCGCGCCCTCACCCGGCGCGTGACGCACGAGGACTCCGACCCCGTGGTGCAGCTCGGCGACGTCACCGTCGACCTCTCCGCGCACAGCGTCACCCGCACCCGCGGCGGCGCCACCGAGCACGTGCGCCTCACGCCCACGGAGTGGCAGATGCTCGAGCGCCTGGTCCGCAACCCGGGCAAGCTCGTCACCCGCCAGACGCTCCTCACGGAGATCTGGGGGTCCGAGCACGTGAGCGACACCGGGTACCTGCGGCTGTACGTCGCGCAGCTGCGCCGCAAGCTGGAGCCCGACCCCGCGGTGCCGCGCTACCTCATCACCGAGGCGGGCATGGGCTACCGCTTCGACCCGGACGGCGGGCAGGCCGAGGCCGCGGCCGAGGCGTAGCGGCCGCCCGGCCCGAGCGCTCACGTCGGGCGGTGCGCCTGCAGCGCGCCCCCGGCCAGCGCGTCGGCGGCGAGCGCGACCCGGGCCAGCGCCGGGTCGACCGACGCGGGGACGGCCGCGAGGTCCGCGACCACCGCGTCCGCCTCCTCGGGCTCGGGCCCCACGAGCGGCAGCCGCACCCGCGGGCCGTCGAGCCGACCCAGCGCGTGCAGCACGGCCTTGGTCGCGACCGTCGGCGGCACGTGGTCGTTCAGCGCGCGGGCCAGCGGCAGCAGGTCGCGGTGGGCCGCCGCCGCGGCGGCCAGGTCGCCCGCCGCCGCGGCGTCGATCAGCCGGCGGTAGGACGCCGGCGCCACGTTCGCGGCGACGCCCACCAGCCCGGCGGCGCCCGCGGCGAGGGCGGGCAGCGCGGTGGCGTCGTCACCGCCGTAGCAGGCGAGCCCGGTGTCGCCGGCGACCCGCGCGACGCGGGCGACGCGGGCGAGGTCGCCGCCCGACTCCTTCAGCGCGACGACGTTCGGGTGCTGCGCGGCGCGGGCCAGGGTGGGCTCCGCGAGGCGCGAGCCGGTGCGTCGCGGGACGTCGTACAGCATGACGGGGAGGTCGGTGGCGTCCGCCACCGTCCACAGGTGCGCCAGCAGCCCCGCCTGCGAGGGGCGGCAGTAGTACGGCGTCACCACCATCAGCGCCTCGGCGCCCGCCTCCTCCGCGGCCTGCGACAGCACCACGGAGTGCGCGGTGTCCGCGCTGCCGGAGGCGGCGACGACGGTGGCCCGGCCGCCGAGCACGTCCACCGCGCACACGACGAGGTCGGTGCGCTCGTCGTCGGTGAGCGTCGTCCCCTCCCCCGTCGTGCCGCCCACGACGACGCCGTCCGCGCCGTCGCGCGCCAGGGCGTCGAGGTGTCGTTCGAAGCCCGCGACGTCGACCGTGCCGTCCGCGCGGAACGGGGTGACGGCCGCGACGAGCAGGCGGCCCAGCGGCGCCGGCGCCGGGTCCTGAGCGGGGTCCTGAGCGGGGTCCGGGGCGGGGGTCTCGGGAGGCATGTCTGCACCGTAGGGACGTCCGGGCGCGGCGTCCGCGTGCCCGGCGTGAGGATCCGGGCCGCCCCCGCATGCGTTCCGTGAGGGGCGGTTCCCGGCGGCCGGCCGGGCAGTAGACCGGAGACATGACCCTCACGACCCTGCTGCCGACGCTCCGGCGCAGCCTGCCCGACCCGCTGGCCCGGCACCTGTGGCCCACCTGCACCGCCGCGACGACGACCGACGTGCTCGTCGGCGGGGTGTCCATGCACCAGCTCGCGCGGCTGTGCGGCACCCCGTGCGTGCACAGCGCCGCCGCCTGGACGGTGCGCACCCGCCGCACGGTGGCGCCCGGGCTCGCGGCGGTCGTCGTGACGACGGTGACGGCCGTGGCGCGGAGCGCGGACGGCGGGCTGCGGGTCGCGCTGGACGCGCGACCGGCGGCCGCGGTGCACCCGGTCTGGTCGGAGCTGCGGCTCCTCGGGCGGGCGTCGACGGCGGCCGTCGTCCCCGTCTGGTGCGGCGACGACGCCGACGGGCCGGTCGTGCTGCCCGGTGACCTCCGCGCCGGCGACCTGCTCGCCGTCCCGTGCGCCGCCCCCACCGCGCGGCGCGACGTCCTCGGCCCCCGGGCCCGCACCCTGCGAGGCACGCGATGAGCCTGCTGCACACCGCGCTGTCCGCACGCCGGGCCGCCCGCCGGGCGGAGCTCCAGGCGTGGCCGGAGGGCTCGGAGCTCACCCCGGACGACGTGCTCGTCGACCGCACCAGCCTGGCCCGGCTCGCCGAGCACTACGCGACCCCGCGCGTCTACGTCCCGGTCGGGGCGGACGTCACCCGGGTCGACCGCTTCTGGGGCGAGTCGCCCGTGCGCTGCGTCGTCCTCGCGCGCGTGGAGGACGCCGTCCCGCGCCTCGGGGAGGAGGCGCGGCAGGCCTGGCTCGACGCCGACCTCGACCGGTGCACGGCCCTGGTCGAGCGGGCGCGGCTCGTGGGTCGCGCGTCGCAGGAGCCGCCGCGCCGGTTCACCGTGCACCCCGCGCCGGGCCGCGGCGGTCCCGCCGTCTGGCTGCCGCGCGACCTGCGCCGGGGCGACGTCCTCGCGGTCCCGTGCACGGGTCTCGTCCAGCCGTCGGACGTGCAGCGGTGACGCGCGCGGCCGCGGGTGTCGACCCCGCCGACCGGCGGATCCTGACCGAGATCCAGGCGGACGGGCGCCTGACGCTGTACGAGCTGTCCACGCGCACCGAGCTCACGGTCTCGACGTGCCACCGCCGCCTGCGGGCGCTGGAGCGGTCCGGGGCGATCCGCGGCTACCGCGCCCGGCTCGACCCCCGCGCCCTGGGCCTGGAGGTCGAGGCGGTCGTCTTCGTGACGATGGCCGCCACCGACCCCGGCACCGCCGGGAGGTTCGAGGCCGCGGTGGACCGGGTCGGCGAGGTCCGGGCCGCCCAGCGGCTGCTGGGCGACCCGGACTACCTGCTGCGGGTGGTCGTGGCCGACCTCGGCGCCTTTCACCGGCTCCACGACGGGTGCCTGCGAGCGCTGCCCGGGGTGGCCCGCCTGAGCTCCACGCTCGTGCTGGCCACCCCGGTCGACGACCGTGGCCTGGCGGTCTGACTCCGGTCCGACGCCGACCGTGTCAGGCGTTCGCGGGCACCGGCTCCCGCTCGGCCGGCGCGACCTCGTCCTGCGTCGCGTCGTCCTGCGCGGCCCGGTCCTCCGCCGCCTCGTCCTCGTCGAACAGGTGCTCCGACGACGCGGCACGGTACTGCTCGAGATCGAGGATGCCCTCGCGCTTGGCGACGATCGTCGGGACCAGCGTCTGGCCGGCGACGTTCACCGCGGTGCGGCCCATGTCGAGGATCGGGTCGACGGCGAGCAGCAGGCCCACGCCCGCGAGCGGCAGCCCGAGGGTGGACAGCGTGAGGGTCAGCATGACCATCGCGCCGGTGAGGCCGGCGGTCGCGGCGGAGCCCACCACGGACACGAACGCGATGAGCAGGTAGTCGGTCAGCGACAGGTCGATGCCGAAGATCTGCGCCACGAAGATCGCGGAGATGGCCGGGTAGATCGAGGCGCAACCGTCCATCTTCGTCGTCGAGCCCAGCGGCACCGCGAACGACGCGTACTCGCTCGGCACGCCGAGGTTGCGCTCCGTGACGCGCTGCGTGACCGGCATCGTGCCCACCGACGAGCGGGACACGAACGCGAGCTGGATCGCGGGCCACGCGCCCTTGAACCAGGCGACGACGCCGAGGCCGTTGGCCTTCAGCAGCACCGGGTAGACGACGAACAGCACGAGGGCGAGGCCCACGTAGATCGCCACGGAGAACGAGGCGAGCGAGCGCAGCGACTCCCAGCCGTAGGTGGCGACGGCGTTGCCGATGAGGCCCATCGTGCCCAGCGGGGCCAGGCGGATGATCCACCACAGCACCTTCTGCACGATGGCGAGCGCCGACTTGTTGAACGCGAGGAACGGGTCGGCCTTGGCGCCGGACTTCAGCGCGGCGATGCCGATGACCAGGGCGACCACGAGGATCTGCAGCACGTTGAAGCTGATGCCGGTCTCCGCCGTGAACGCGCCGTCCGCGCCCGCCTCGACCGACGTCGAGGCGCCGAGGCCCAGCACGTTGGTCGGGATGAGGCCGTTGAGGAAGTCGAGCCACGTGCCGGTGGAGGACGGCGCGGCGCCGTCCGCCACGGACAGCGTCGTGTTGTGGCCGGGCTGGAACACCAGGCCCAGGCCGATGCCGATCGCCACCGCGATCGCGGCCGTGATCGCGAACCAGAGCAGCGTCTGCCCGGCCAGGCGGGCCGCGTTGGTGACGGTGCGCAGGTTGGCGATCGACGCGACGATCGCCGTGAAGATCAGCGGCGGCACGATCGCCTTGAGCAGGGTGACGAACGACGAGCCGATGGTGGCGAGCGTCGTCGTCAGGCCGTTGGGCGTCTCGCCGTCGGCCTGCGTGCCGAGGGAGAGCGCGAGCCAGCCGAGCAGCACGCCGAGGCCCAGGCCCAGCAGGATCTGGACCGAGAAGGACGGGAGGCGCAGACCCTTGCGGGCACGGGGTTCCGTACCGGGGATCTTCGCCGTGGAGGAGCGGGACACGAAGGAGCCTTTCGCCTCGGGCGCACGGGGCGCCGGGGTGGGGACGGCGGCGGGGCGCGGCCGTCCGGGAGGTCAGGGGTGCACGGGTGCGAGGACGCACGGTGCGGGGACGCGGGCACGGGCGGCGGCGCGTGGGGCCGGGGCGCTCGTGGTGGCGTCGGGTGCCGCGTCGTCGGCGTCGACGACGGTCAGCGAGGGGTCAGCGACACCCGGGTCGACGACACAGCGCGCTCGAGACGCGACGGAAGTCGACGTCGATGCGCGCGGTGAGGTCGGTCCTCACGGGGACGCTGACAGCCACAGGTGCTCCAAGCAGGGTCGGGATCGACGGGGATCGGGCGACCGAATGATCGACGCGATCGATGGTGGGTATCGAACCCACGAATGCAGCACCCTAACAGCGGGGTGTCGCGGCGCCCAGGGTGTGTGAGTGACGTCATGGTGGCCGTACGGTCGGCGGGTGACCTCCGCCGCCCTGCCCCACGACCCCCTCTGGCCGCGCGCGGGCGCCTGGCCTGCGCCGTCGCCCGAGGACGCTCCCGCCGACCTCGCCCTGATCGGCGTCCCCACCTGGCGCACGTCCCTGTCGACGACGGGGGCGCACGCGACGCCCGCGGCCGTGCGCGACGCGCTGCGCCGCTACGGCCCCGCCCTGGTCGAGGGGCCGGGCGGCGCGCCCGTCGACCTCGGGCAGCTCACCGTCGTCGACCACGGCGACGTGACCGAGCCCGACGGCCCGGACGGCGAGGCCCGCGCCCGCGCCGCGGTGGCCGCCGCGCTGGGTGCGGACGGGGCGCGGGCGCGCGCCCTCGTCGCGCTGGGCGGGGACAACGCCCTCACCGTCCCGGTCGCCCTGGGGGCGTGGGGCGACGACCTGGCCACCGCCGGCCTCGTCACCTTCGACGCCCACCACGACCTGCGCGACGGCGTCTCCAACGGCTCGCCCGTGCGCCGGCTCGTCGAGGCAGGCCTGGACCCGGCGCGCGTCGTGCAGATCGGCATCGCGGACTTCGCCAACTCCGCCGCCTACGCCCGCCGGGCGCGCGACCTGGGCATCACGGTCGTGACGCTCGACGAGGTCCGGCGGCAGCTCCACGGACGCGGCCCCGGCGGTCTCGACGACGTCGTCCGTGACGCCCTGGCCGTCGCCGGCTCCGGCGGCGGGCCGGTCCACCTGGACGTCGACGTGGACGTCTGCGACCGCGCCGTCGCCCCCGGCTGCCCGGCCAGCGTGCCCGGCGGTCTCGCCGCCTGGGAGCTGCGCGCCCTCGTCCGCGCCGCGGCGGCCGACCCGCGCGTCCGCTCGGTCGACCTCGCCGAGGTGGACGCCACCGCCGACGCCCCCGACGGCCGCACCGTCCGCCTCGCCGCCCTCTGCGTGCTGGAGGTCCTGGCCGGCGTCGCCCTGCGCCCGAGCTAGCGCCCGCCCCGGAGGGTCAGGACGGATCCTCGCCGACCTCGGCGAGGCGTCGCAGCCGCACGGTCTCGGCGCGGGCATGGACGACCGCGTCGGACTCGCTGCCCCGGGCCTCGGCGATGGTGTGCGTGAGGTCGAGGACGGCGCGGCGCCAGTGCGTGCGCGCGCGACGGGCGCGGCGGTGGGGAGCGGCCCTGCGGAACGCCTTGCGGGCCTTTCTGTCCACGACGGCCTCGACGGAGCCCGCCCCGAGCGTCCCGGCCGCGACCTCGGGGGCCAGGATGTCGCGCACGAACTGGTGCTCGCGGGGGGCGGCGGCGCGGAAGGCGACCGCGAGGAGCACCATCGCGAGAGCGATGGACGCGGCCATCACGGCGATGGTCCGCAACCCGCTGTTCCCGCCGAGCCCGGCGGCGTCGTCCCAGGTGAAGTGCAGGAACATGCCGGCCAGGACGAACGCGACGCCGCGACCGACCCGTCGGGGCTGCGCCCGGGTCCCGATCAGGTAGACGGCTCCGCTGCACACCAGGGCGCTGAACAGCGGATGGGACACCGCGCTGGTGGCGATGCGGGTGAACGAGATCGACACGGCGTGGCTCACCGGGTCGGTGCCGAACGCCGCGGCCGTGCCGTTGGCGGCGTAGAGGAAGTCCTCGAAGACGGCGAACCCGAGTCCGACGAACGCACCGATCACGAGGCCGTCGTTGGCCGTGCGGACGAGCCTCGGCGCCAGGCCCCAGAGCAGGAGGAAGCCGCACAGCTTGGCGGTCTCCTCGGTGAACGGCGCCGTGAGGCCGGCGGCCCAGTCGGCGCTCCACTCCTGGCCGAGCAGCTTGGCGTAGATGTTCAGCATCGCGCTGTTGACCGGCAGCGCGAACGCGAACGTCGCGGGGATCGCGCCCCAGACCAGGGCCGCCGCCACCAGGCCTGCCGGCTCGTGCTCCCAGCGGTCGATGTGGTGGAACCACCACGCCCACGCGGCACCGCACAGCAGGCACAGCACCGCGGCGACGGCGAACGCGTCCGCGTAGAAGGTGAGCTTGGGGCCGAAGTAGGACCACACGTGCAGGGCGCCCACGCCGGTCAGGACGAGGTAGACCCAGAAGCACAGGTTCCGCGGCTGGACGAAGGTGAAGCGCTCGCCCCAGCCGGAGACGTCCAGCGCACGGGCCTGGCGGCGGCGCGCCTCGGCCATCACCTGGGGGTCGTCGGTCCCCGTCGTCGGCGTGTTCACGAGTCGCCCCGGGAGTCCGTGGCACGGATGCTCGCGATCATCTCGTCGATCTGGGGCGCGGCGGCCCGCATCTGCGCCGGCGGGCCGGACGCGGTGACCTCCACCCCCGTGCCGTCGATCACGAAGGCGGCGATCACCCCGTCGCCACGCACGCTGCTGTAGGGCTGCAGCACCCCGACCTCGCCGGAGTCCGTGGTCGTGGTCGTCGGGGCGCCGTCGACGCGGAACGTCGGGTCGTCGGTCGCGGTGGTGACCTTCTCGATCTGTGCCAGCAGCTGCGCCGGCGTGCCGTCGAAGGAGTCGGGCACGAGGTCCGCGACGACGCCGGCGCCGGTCACCGTGGCCTCGCCGCTCTGCGACGCGGCGCCGCTGCCGTCGGTCCGGTAGCCCGCCTCGATGTTCCACCCGGTCGGCGGAGCGACGACGACCGTGCTCGACAGGGCCAGCTCGTCCCCGGCCGCGACCGGGTCGTCCCACGTGATCGCCGCGTCGACCCGGGGGACCACGACCGCGAAGAGCAGGAAGACCGCGACCACGAACACCCCGAAGGGGAACGTCCGCCGGTCGAGCCCGAGCAGGCGGTGCTCGACCGGCACCGCGACGAGACTCGAAGAACCCTCCACCACCGACCCCCTGACGTCCCACCGACGGCGCACCACGAACCTAGCGGCACGCCGCCGACGGCGCGCGGGCACCGGCCGGGACGCGACGGCCGCCGGGACGGGGCGACGCGCTCACCCGGCGAGGTGGCGGCCGTCCTTCCACACGGCGTGCACCAGCGGGACGCCCGGGCGGTAGGCGAGGTGGGTGCGGCTCGGGGCGTCGAGGACGACGACGTCGGCGCGGGCGCCGGGCGCGAGGTGCCCGACGTCGTCGCGGCGCAGGGCGCGGGCCCCGCCGGCGGTCGCGGCCAGGACGGCCTCGGGGACGGTCATCCCCATCTCGCGGACGGCCAGCGCCACCATCAGCGGCATGGAGCTCGTGTACGACGAGCCGGGGTTGCAGTCGCTGGCCAGCGCGACGACGGCGCCCGCGTCGAGCAGCCGCCGCGCGTCGGGGTAGGGCTGGCGGGTGGAGAACTCGACCCCCGGCAGCAGCGTCGCGACGGTCCCCTGCGACTCGCCGGGGCCGGGCCGGGAGACCGACCAGGAGCCCGCGAGCGCGGCGACGTCGTCGTCGGAGAGGAAGGTGCAGTGGTCCACGGCGGCGGCGCCGAGCTCGACGGCGAGCCGCACGCCCTCCCCCGAGCCGAGCTGGTTGGCGTGCACCCGCACGCCGAGCCCGGCGGCCGCGCCCGCCTCCAGCACCCGGCGCGACTGCGCGGGCGTGAACGCGCCCGTCTCGCAGAACGCGTCCACCCAGCGCGCGTGCGGCGCGCAGGCGTCGAGCATCTCGCCGACCACCAGGTCGACGTAGGCGTCGGCGCCCCCGGCGTCGCCCGCGAACTCCGGCGGCACGACGTGCGCGCCGAGGAACGTCACCTCCTCGGTGACCTCCGACGCGAGCCGCACGGACCGTTCCTCGTCGGCGACGGACAGCCCGTAGCCGCTCTTGGTCTCGAGCGTGGTGGTGCCCTGCGCGAGCGCCTGGTCGACGTGCCGGCGCAGCCCGGCCCGCAGCGCGTCGTCCGACGCCGCGCGCGTCGCCGCGACCGTGGTGCGGATGCCGCCCGCGGCGTACGGGCGGCCGGCCATGCGGGCCTCGAACTCGCCCGACCGGTCGCCGGCGAACACGAGATGGGAGTGCGAGTCGACGAAGCCGGGCACGACGGCGCGGCCCTCCACGCCGACGACACGGTCCGGCGCGCGGCCCAGCGCCTCCTCGACGCCGGCCGCGACGTCACGCTCGGGGCCGGCCCAGACCACGCGCCCGCCGTCGAGCAGCAGCGCGGCGTCCCGGACGAGGCCGGTCGGGTCGTCGTCACCCCCGCCGTGCGCCGGCGACGGGGCGTTGGTCGTGAGCTCGCCGATCCCGAGGATCAGGGTCGCCGGGTGCGACCCGCCCGGGTGCTCCACCTCGCGCACGTCACACCTCCGCGTCGGGCCGGTCCGTCTCCAGCATGGGCACGCGCAGCCCGCCCCGCGCGGCGGCGGCCGCGGCGTCGTCGTACCCGGCGTCGACGTGCCGCAGCACGCCCAGGCCCGGGTCGTTGGACAGGACGCGCGCGAGCTTCTGCGCCGCGAGGTCGGTGCCGTCCGCGACGGACACCTGCCCGGCGTGGATGGACCGCCCCATGCCGACGCCGCCCCCGTGGTGCAGCGACACCCAGGTGGCGCCCGACGACGCGGCGGTGAGCGCGTTGAGCAGCGGCCAGTCGGCGATGGCGTCCGAGCCGTCCGCCATGCCCTCCGTCTCCCGGTACGGGGAGGCGACGGACCCGGAGTCGAGGTGGTCGCGCCCGATGACGACCGGCGCGCTCACCTCCCCGGACGCGACGAGGTCGTTGAACGCCAGCCCCGCGCGGTCGCGCTCGCCGTGCCCGAGCCAGCAGATGCGGGCGGGCAGCCCCTGGAACGCGACGCGCTCCTGGGCGGCGCGGATCCAGCGGTGCAGGTGGTCGTCGTCGGGGAAGAGGTCGAGGACGGCCTTGTCGGTGGCGGCGATGTCGCGCGGGTCGCCGGACAGCGCGGCCCACCGGAACGGGCCCTTGCCCTGCGCGAACAGCGGCCGGATGTACGCGGGGACGAAGCCCGGGAAGTCGAAGGCGCGGTCGAAGCCGCCGCGGCGCGCCTCGTCGCGGATCGAGTTGCCGTAGTCGAACACCTCGGTGCCCGCGTCGAGGAAGCCCACCATGCCCTCCACGTGCCGGGCCATCGACTCGCGCGCCCGGTCGGTGAACTCCTCCGGCTTGGCGGCGGCGTAGTCGGCCCACTCCTCGACCGACACCCCGAGGGGCAGGTACGACAGCGGGTCGTGCGCCGACGTCTGGTCGGTGACCACGTCCACCGCGACGCCGCGGCGCAGCAGCTCCGGCACGACGTGGGCACTGTTGCCCACCACGCCGACCGACAGCGCGCGCCTCTCGGCGCGGGCCGCCTCGACGCGACGGACGGCGTCGTCCAGGTCGTCCGCGACCTCGTCGAGGTAGCGCTCGCGCACGCGCCGCTCCAGGCGCGACCGGTCGACGTCGACGACGAGGCACGCGCCGCCGTTGAGCGTGACGGCGAGCGGCTGCGCGCCGCCCATGCCGCCGCACCCGCCGGTGAGCGTGAGCGTCCCGGCGAGCGTGCCGCCGAACCGCTTGGCGGCCACCGCGGCGAGCGTCTCGTACGTGCCCTGGAGGATGCCCTGCGCGCCGATGTAGATCCACGACCCGGCCGTCATCTGGCCGTACATCGTCAGGCCCTGCGCCTCCAGGCGGCGGAACTCGGGCCACGTCGCCCAGTCGCCCACGAGGTTGCTGTTGGCGATGAGCACGCGCGGCGCCCACTCGTGCGTGCGCAGCACGCCCACCGGCTTGCCCGACTGCACCAGCAGCGTCTCGTCCTCGCCCAGCGTCGTGAGGGTGCGGACGATGGCGTGGTAGCTCGGCCAGTCGCGGGCCGCGCGGCCGGTGCCGCCGTAGACGACGAGGTCGTCGGGGCGCTCCGCCACCTCCGGGTCGAGGTTGTTCATGAGCATCCGCAGCGGGGCCTCGGTCTGCCAGCTGCGGGCGGTGAGCACCCGGCCGCGCGGGGCGCGGACGGGCACCGGGGTGCCGCGGTCGTACGTGGCGTGGGACATCGGCGTCTCCTTGGGGCGGTTCGGGGGGCGGCGGGTCAGGCGAGCGGGCCGACGGCGGAGCCCGCGGCGGCGGCGACCTCGCCGCCGGCGACGAGCCTCGTCACGGCCTCGATCTCGGGGGCGAGGAACCGGTCCGGCCCGGGGCCGGGGACGGCGGTGCGCAGCAGCGCGTGGACGGCGCCGGTGCCCGCGGCGGGCACGAGCCCCGTGTCCGGGGTGCAGCGCAGGTCGAGGGCGCGGGCGGCCGTCATGAGCTCGATCGCGAGCACGCGGCCGAGGCCGTCGACGGCGCGGCGCAGCTTGCGCGCCCCGGCCCAGCCCATGGACACGTGGTCCTCCTGCATCGCCGACGAGGGGATGGAGTCGACGCTCGCGGGCGCGGCCAGGCGCTTGAGCTCGGAGACGATCCCGGCGGCGGTGTACTGGGCGATCATCAGGCCCGAGTCGACGCCCGGGTCGTCGGCGAGGAACGCCGGCAGGCCCTCGTTGCGCGCGACGTCGAGGAACCGGTCCGTGCGGCGCTCGCTCATGCTGGCCACGTCCGCCACGGCGACGGCGAGGAAGTCGAGCACGTACGCCACGGGCGCGCCGTGGAAGTTGCCGTTCGACTCGACCCGGCCGTCCACGGTGACGACGGGGTTGTCGATGGCCGACGCGAGCTCGCGCCCGGCGACCGCCTCCGCGTGGTCGACGGTGTCCCGCGCGGCGCCGTGCACCTGCGGCGCGCAGCGCAGCGAGTACGCGTCCTGCACGCGGGTGCACTCCGGGCGGCCGTCGGCGTCGAACGTCCGGTGGCTCGCCACGACCGGCGACCCCGCGAGCAGGGCGCGCAGGTTCGCGGCCGACGCCGCCTGGCCCGGGTGCGGGCGCATCCCGACGAGGTCCGCCGCGAACGGCGCGTCCGAGCCGAGCAGCGCCTCCACGCTGGACGCCGCCGCGACGTCGGCCGTCGCGAGCAGGCGGTGCAGGTCGTCGAGGGCCAGGCAGAGCATGCCGAGCATGCCGTCGGTGCCGTTGATGAGGGCCAGGCCCTCCTTCTCGCGCAGCTCCAGCGGCGCGATGCCGGCCGCCGCGAGCGCGTCTCCCCCGTCCCGCAGCTCGCCGCCGGCGTCGCGCACCCGGCCCTCGCCGAGCGCGGCCAGCGCCACGTGCGCCAGGGGCGCGAGGTCGCCCGAGCAGCCGAGCGAGCCGTACTCGTGCACGACGGGCGTGACGCCCGCGTTGAGCATCGCGGCGTACGTCTCGGCGACGACGGGGCGGGCGCCCGTGCGGCCGGTCGCGAGGGTGGCCAGGCGCAGCAGCTGCAGCGCGCGCACCACCTCCCGCTCCACCTCGGGGCCGCTGCCCGCGGCGTGCGAGCGCACCAGCCCGAGCTGCAGCTGGGCCCGCTTCTCGGTGGGGATGTGGCGGCGGGCGAGGGCGCCGAAGCCGGTGGAGACGCCGTAGTGGGGGCGGTCGTCGTCGGCCAGCGACTCGACGACGGCGCGGCTCGCGGCCATCCCCGCCAGCGCGCCGTCGGTGAGGCGCACGCGCGCGCCGTGGCGGGCGACCGCCACGACGTCGTCGACGGTCAGGGGGTCTCCCGTGACCTCGACGACGACGTCGGACCGGGACGCGACCGGGTGGGTCGTCGTGCGGCCGGCGGGGTCGCCGGCCTGCTGCAGCGTTGCGGACATGGGCCCAGCACACACCGTCGCGGGGCCGCTGGACACGGGGTCCGGCGAGGTTCAGTCTGGGATCCCAGACACCGGGACGAGGAGGCACGATGGCGGACGTCCCGGCGGCGCGGAGCGCGCTGCGGGTGCTCACGTACCTCGCGGCGCAGGCGGGCCCGGTCCCGGCGGCGGCGGTGGCGCAGCACCTGGGCCTGCCGCGCTCCACCGTCTACCACCTGCTCACGGTGCTCGTGGACGAGGGGTTCGTGACCCACCTGCCGGAGGAGCACCGCTACGGGCTGGGGACGGCGTCGCTGTCGCTCGGGTCGGCGTACGCGCGGCAGGCACCGCTCGCGCGGCTGGCCCGCCCCGTCGTCGCGCGGCTCGTGGAGACCACCGGGGAGAGCGCGCACCTCGCCGTCCTGCACGGCAGGGAGGTGCTGTACCTCGTGGAGCAGCGCGCGCCGCACCGGCCCAGCCTGGTGACCGACGTCGACGTCCGCCTGCCCAGCCACCTCACCGCCAGCGGCCGCGCCGTGCTGGCGCTGCTGCCGGCCGCGCAGGTGCGGGCGCTGTTCCCGTCGGCGGCGGCGCTCGCCGACCGCACGGGCGTCGGGCCCCGCACCCTGCGCGACCTGCGCGAGGTGCTGCGCGACACCCGCCGCCGCGGCCACGCGACCGAGGACGGCGAGGTCACGACCGGCCTCGCCTCGGTCGCGCACGCCGCCCTGGACCACACCGGCCACCCGGTGGCGGGGGTCGCGCTGACGTTCTGGTCCGAGGACGTCGACGACGGCCGCCGCGCGGAGCTCGCCGCCGCCGCGGGCCGCGCCGCCGCGGAGATCAGCCGCCGGCTGGGCGCGCGCTGACCCCCGCGGGGAATCGAGCGTGCTGGATTGCTCCTCGAACGGGCCGGTTGAGGAGCAAGTCAGCACGCTCGATGCGTTCCCGGATCAGTCCAGCCACTCCTGGGCGGCGGCGACGAGGGTCGCGACGCCGAGGTCGAGGGTCGGCTCGGGCGCGGGCGCGAAGAACGGCGAGTGGTTCGACGCGACGCCGGCGGGGAGGCGGCCGGCCGACAGGTCGACGCCGGCGAAGAGGCTCGGGTCGAAGCCGCCGAGGAACCAGTACACGAGGGGCACCCCGGCGTCGGTGGCGAGCTCGCCGACGTCCTCCGACGCGGCCATGGGCGGCAGGGTCAGGACCGCGGGCCGGCTGCCGGCGGCCTCGATCAGCGCCCGCTGCTCCTCCAGGGCGCCGGCGAGCACCGCACTCGTGCGCGCGGTGGCCGCCGGGTCGTTCACCAGGGCCGGGAAGGCGTTGGTGGTCTCGATCTCGGGCGGCTCGGTGGCGCCCGACGCGGCGGCCTCGGCCTCGGAGATGCGCCGGATCGCACCGAGCACGCGCTCGCGCACGGGCTCCGTGAAGGTGCGCACGTTGACCAGCAGCTCGGCACGGTCCGGGATGATGTTGGCCTGCGTCCCGGCGCTGATCGCGCCGACCGTCACGACCGCCGAGTCGCCCGCGGCGATCTCGCGCGACACGACGCCCTGCAGCCGCTGCACGGTGGCCGCGGCCATGAGGACCGGGTCCACCGTGGTCTCCGGCATCGACCCGTGCCCGCCGCGCCCGTGCAGCGTGATCCGCAGCGAGTCGGTGGCCGACATCGCGACGCCCGGGGTCACGCTCACCACGCCGGCGGGCGTGGGCATGACGTGCTGGCCGAGGACGACGTCCGGCGCGCCGCCGACGGTCGCGTACAGGCCGTCGTCGAGCATCGCCCGCGCCCCGTTGCCGAGCTCCTCCGCGGGCTGGAAGACGAGCAGGAGCGTGCCCGACCAGGCGGCGCGCCGCTCGGCGAGCACGGCGGCCGCGCCGAGCAGGCACGTGACGTGCACGTCGTGGCCGCAGGCGTGCATGACGCCCGTCTCCTGGCCGTCGGGGCCGGTGGCGACCTGCGTCGAGGCGTACGGCAGGCCCGTGCGCTCGGTCACGGGAAGCCCGTCCATGTCTGCCCGCAGCAGCACGCGCGGCCCGGGGCCGTTCGCGAGGACGCCCGCCACGCCGGTGCCGCCGATCCCCTCGTGCACGTCGTAGCCCCAGCCGCGCAGGCGGTCGGCGACGATCCCGGCGGTGCGGTGCTCGGCGAACCCGAGCTCGGGGTGGGCGTGGAGGTCGGTGTAGATCGCCGTCAGCTCGGACGTGGTCAGCGCGCTCATGGACGTCATCGTGCCCTCGGTCGCGGGCTTCGACATCCGGTGAGCGCCCGATGACGGGAGGAGGGCTGTGTGCAAGATCTCCACGCCGTCGTAAGCATTTATTCAGGTCAGCAGTGCAGAATCGTGCCCATGACGTCGACGACGACTTCGAAGGGCAAGACGACGACCCGTCTGGCCGCGGTGAGCCTGCTCGCCGTGACCATGATGCTGGGCGCGTGTTCCGCCCCCACCGAGGACGTCCAGTCGTTCATCGCGGACGCGAAGAGCCAGGCCGAGGCCCTCGACGTCGACCTCCAGCAGCTGCAGCAGGTCACCAAGGTCCCCGCCGCGCTGCGCGGCCAGGTCGCCGACGCGATCGGCTCCGCCCAGGCCGCGACCGACGAGGCGCGCGACGCGCTCGCCCGGGCCGCCACCGCCGCCGACGGCGCGGTGGTCGCCCTGGAGGACGCGCAGGTCGCGCTCGAGGCCGCGTCCGCCGAGGTCCGGTTCGTCACCGACGCCGCCCGGGAGAAGGGCGCGAGCCAGGTCGCCGACCAGCTCTCCAAGCTCCAGGAACAGATCGACGCCCTGCGCGGCGAGACGCAGAGCGCGGTCGCCTGACCCGTCCCGTCAGTCCGGGTCGGTCGGGTCGATCGGCAGGTGGTGGTCGAGGTTGACCACCCCGCGCCGCCAGTAGCCGGAGACCAGCACCTGCTCGGCGGGCAGCCCCAGCTCGCGGCGCAGGTAGCGGCGCACGGGCACGAGGTCGCCGGCCTCGCCGAGCCCGACGAACAGCTCGTCGGGCTCCAGCCCGCCCAGGGACCGGACGGCGTCGGCGAGCTGCCCGGGCCCGTCGGTGCGGTAGAGGATCTCGACGGTCGCGCCGTCGAGCTCGTCCTCGACGTGCGTCTCGTCGACGTCGTCGCCGATCTCGACGATCGCCGTCACGGGGACGTCGGGGCCGACGGCCTCGGCCCAGCGCGCGAGGGCGGGCAGTCCGGTCTCGTCGCCGACCAGCGTGAGCCGCCCGATCCCCTCCGGCAGCCCCGCGCTGCCGTTCGGCCCCGCGAGCACCACCTCGTCGCCCTCCGCCGCGCGGGCCGCCCACGCCGACGCCGGGCCCTGGTCGCCGTGCAGCACCCAGTCGACGTCGACCTCCGCGGCCCCGTCCACCACCCGCGCGGCGCGGACGGTGAGGTCACGCGAGATCGAGACGACGCCGGTCGGGCGCTGCAGGCCGCCGTCCGCGGCCAGCGCGGGGGCGTGCAGCTCGCCGGTGGCCGGGTCGGGCAGGAAGACCTTCACGTGGTCCTCCGGGCCCGGCGCCCGCAGTGCCGCCAGGGACGTCACGGCGGCGGGGTCCGCGCCGGCGCCGTCGCGGAAGGTCGTGCGGCGCAGCGTGTCGCTCAGCTCGCGGACGGCGTGCACGCGCACGCGGCGGGGGACGAGGTCGAGGCGGGTGCGGGGGCGGGTGAACACCCCCCGATTCCACCACGGCCCCCGGGCCCGCGGCCTCGGCCCTCCGGCCGGCGTGCCCGCCCGGCACCGCCACCGATGACTTCGCGGCGCGGCGCGGGTCTGCCCGCCATGACCGACCCCGCCCCGACCGATGCCATGACCGATGCCATGACCGAGCTCGCCGCCGACGCCGAGCGCGTCCTCGCCACCGTGCGGTACGTCGCGCTCGCGACGATCGACCCGGACGGCGCCCCGCGCGTCTCCCCGGTGTTCTTCACCCGCGACGGCGCGGACGTCTACTGGGTGTCCTCGCCGCAGGCCCACCACTCGCGGAACCTGGAGCGGGAGGCGCGCGTCGAGGGCGTCGTCTTCGACTCCACGGTCCGCGTCGGCGGGGCGGAGGCCGTGTACCTCACGGGGCGGGCGCGGCGCGTTCCCGACGCCGAGCTGGCGGCGCGCTGCGCTGCCGCCTATGCCGACACCCGGGACGGCGTGGCCTTCGCGCCCGACGAGCTGTCGGGCGACGCCGACCTCCGGCTCTACGTCCTGGAGGTCGACCGGGGGGAGGCGCTCGTGCGCGGGCGCCATCCCGCCCTGGGCACGGGCATCGACCGCCGGGTGCCCGTGCCCGTCCGCTGACGCCGTCAGCCGAAGAAGACCCGCAGGTCGCCGACGACGTCGTCGGGCACCTCCAGCGCCGCGTAGTGACCGCCGCGCGGGAACTCCGACCAGTGCTCGATGCGCGCGTTGTCGCGCTCGGCGAAGGCGCGGATCGTCTGGAAGTCGTCCTTGAAGACCGCCACCCCGATCCGCCCGGTGCTGACGACCGGCTCGGCGCCGGAGCGCTGCTCCGCGTAGTGGTAGCGCGCGGCGGTGGCGTAGGTGTTGGTGAGCCAGTAGAGCGTGGCCTGCGCCAGCACCTGCTCCGGGGCGACGAGGGCGGTGCCGTTGCCGAAGCTCTCGAACAGCTCGTGGTAGGCCAGCGTCGCCACGGGCGAGTCCGCCAGACCGGCCGCCATCGTCTGGGGGCGCGACGCGTTCATGACGTTGTAGGCGCCGACGGATTGGAACCACCGCAGGTGGCCGAGCGCGGCGTACTCCTTCTCGCCGAACCCGTCCATCTCCCCCTCGGCGCCGGACGGGAACGAGAAGAGCTGCAGCACGTGCGCGCCGAGGAAGCCCTCGGGGTCGAGGACCGCCAGCTCGCGGGAGACCATCGCGCCGCCGTCGCTGCCGTGGATGCCGTAGGACGCGTAGCCGAGGCCGCGCATGAGCGCGTCGTAGGTGCGGGCGACGCGCGCCATCGTCCAGTCGCCGGCGGCGACCGGCGTCGAGAACCCGAAGCCGGGCATGGACGGGACGACGACGTCGAAGGCGTCCGCCGCCCGGCCGCCGTGGGCCACCGGGTCGACGAGCGGGTCGATCATGTCGAGGAAGTCGAGCACCGAGCCGGGGTAGGTGTGCGCGAGCAGCAGCGGCGTCGCGTCCGGGTGGGGCGACCGCACGTGCAGGAAGTGCAGCGGCTGGCCGTCGATCTCGGTCATGAAGGCCGGGTACGCGTTCAGCCGGTCCTCGACGGCGCGCCAGTCGAAGTCCTTCCAGCGCTCGACCATGCCGCGCAGGTAGGACTCGGGGGTGCCGTAGTCCCACGAGTCGCCGGGGGCGGCCGGGGCGAAGCGGGTGCGCTCGAGGCGCTCGCGCAGGTCGTCCAGGTCGGCCTGCGGCACGTGCACGGAGAAGGGGCGGAGCTCCAGGGTGGTCGCGGCGGGCGTCGTGGCGTTCATGGCGTTCTCCCGAGGTCGTGAGCCGGGCCCTCGCCCCAGCTCCTGACACCCACACTAGGAAGGGTTCAGGAACGGTTCGTTCCGTTATTCTGGACGGGTGCCGACGAGTTCTCCGCGGGCACGGACCGTCCCCCGGGAGGGCACCATGAGCTCTACCTCGGCACGGCTGCTGGCGCTGCTCGGGCTGCTCCAGTCGCGGCCCGACTGGTCCGGTGCCGAGCTCGCCGACCGGCTCGGCGTCACCGGCCGCACGGTGCGCAACGACGTCGCGCGCCTGCGCGAGCTCGGCTATCCCGTGCACGCCGTGCGCGGCCCGGGCGGGCGCTACCGGCTGGGTGCGGGCGCCCGGCTGCCCCCGCTGCTGCTCGACGACGCCGAGGCCGTCGCGGTCGCCGTCGGCCTGCGCGCCGCGACCGGCACCGCGGGGTTCGAGGAGTCGGGCCAGTCGGCGCTCACCAAGCTGGAGCAGGTGCTGCCCGACCGCCTGCGGCGCCGCGTCTCGGCCCTGCGGACGGCCTCGACGGCCGGGCCGGCGAACACCGGGCCCTACACCGAGGAGCCCGAGGTCGACCCGGAGGAGCTCACGGCGCTGGCCGCCGCGATCCGGGACCGCCAGCGGGTGCGGTGCGACTACCAGGACGAGCCGCTGGAGCTCGAGCCGCACCACCTGGTCGCGTGGCAGCACCGGTGGTTCCTCGTGGCCCGCGACCCGGCGGACGGCACCTGGGCGCCCTACCGCGTCGACTGGCTGCGGCTGCGGACCCCCGGCGGGCGGCGGTTCACCCCGGTCGAGTTCCCCGGCGACCTGACGACGTTCGTCGTGCAGGAGGTCGCGCGCACGGGATGGGCGTTCCACGCTCGCGTCGTGGTCGACGCGCCCGCGCAGGAGGTGCTGGACCGGATCAACCCGGCAGTCGGCACGGTGCAGCCGCTGCCCGACGGCCGCTGCGTGCTCGTCACCGGCGGCGACAGCGCGGAGGTCGTCGCCGTCTGGATCGGCCTGCTCGGCCTCGACTTCCACGTCACCGAGCCGCCCGAGCTGGTGGAGCACCTGCGCGCGCTGGCCGCGCGGTACGCCCGCGCGGTCCCCGACTGACCGCGCCAGCCGGGCTCCCGGGGGGCAGGTGCTGGCGCGACCGGCCGGTGCTCCGCGACACTGTGCCGGTGAGCGATCCGTACCAGCCGTACCAGCCGTACTCGCAGCCCGGCCAGCAGGCCGCGCCCCAGGCCGGCGGGCCGTCCCCGCAGGGCTACGCGCAGCCCGGCCACGCCCCGGCCGACGAGGCCCCGGGATACCCGCAGGCCGGCTATCCCCAGCCCGGCCATCCCCAGGCCGGGTACCCGCAGGGGGCATATCCGCAGGGTGCGTACCCGCAGGGCGGCTACGCGTACGGCTACCCGCCGGAGGACCCCGGCAAGGCGATGGGCATCGTCGGGTTCGTCATGGCCTTCCTGTTCGCGCCCGCCGGCATCGTGCTGTCCGCCATCGGGCGGTCGCAGTCGCGCCGCGCCGGCTTCCCGAACCCGCTCGCCACGTGGGGGCTGTGGCTGTCGATCGTGTTCACCGCGGTCTCGGTGCTCTACGTGCTCTTCTTCGTGGTGCTGCTCGGCTTCGGCCTGTTCGGCGCTGCCACGTACGGCGACTACTCGTCCGCGCTGACGGTCTGAGCCGCCCCGCTCAGGTCAGGACGCGCACGGGGGCGCCGGCCGCCCATGCGGCGACGTCCTCCACCGCCTGCCCGTAGAACGTGCGGTACGTGCCCTCGGTGACGTAGCCCAGGTGCGGGGTGAGCACGGTGCGCGGCGCGGACCGCAGCGGGTGGTCGGCGGGCAGCGGCTCGGCGTCGTACACGTCGAGGCCGGCCCCGCCGATGCGGCCCTCGTGCAGCGCGGCGAGCAGCGCGCCGGTGTCGACGAGCGGGCCCCGCGAGGTGTTGACGAGGATCGCGGTGCGCTTCATGCGCGCGAGGTCGTCGTCGCCGACGATGCCGCGGCTGCGGTCGCTCAGCTTGTAGTGCACGGTGACGACGTCCGACGTCGCGAACAGCTCGTCCTTCGCGACGGGGCGCACGCCGAGCCCCTCCGCGTGCGCCGGGTCCAGGTGCCGGCTCCACGCGACGACGTCCATGCCGAACGCGAGGCCGACGCGCGCCACCCGCGACCCGAGGCGCCCGAGGCCCACGACGCCCAGCCGGCGGCCCTCCAGGTCCCCGCCGACGGTGTGCTGCCACCCGCCGTCGCGCACCGCCCGGTCCTCCGCGGGCACGTGCCGCAGCACCGCCAGGATCAGCGCCCACGTGAGCTCCGGCGTGGCGTTCGTCGGCGAGTCCGTGCCGCACACGACGACGCCGCGCGCGCGGGCCGCGTCGAGGTCGATGGCCGCGTTCTGGCGCCCGGTCGTCACCAGCAGCCGCAGGTCGGGCAGCCGCGCCAGCCGCGCGGCCGTGACCGGCGTGCGCTCCCGCATCGCCACCACGACGTCGTAGCCGTCGAGCGCGGCGACCACCGCGTCGTCGTCGGGCAGCGGGCGGTCGACGAACGCGACCTCGGCCCCCAGCCCGGCCCAGTCGGCGAAGCGGTGGGCGACCTGCTGGTAGTCGTCCAGGACGGCGACGCGCATCGAAGACCTCCTCGGGGGCCCGGCGGTCGGGCCGTGCCGACGCTACTCCCAGCGCGGCCGGGGGCCGGGCCGGGCACGAGCCCGGTCACGCCGGCTGCGCGACCGCCAGGTTGGCCTCCGCCACGAGCTCCAGCAGGCGGGCCGCGGTCGGCTCGGCCGTCGGCGCGGCGATCGCGGCGACCACCCACTCGGGCGTGCCGCGCTCCGGGAGGTCCAGCACGGCCAGCCCGGCGGCCTGCGGCTTGGCGGCGACGTGCTGCGGCACGACGGCGATGCCGAGGCCGCGCTGCACGAAGTCCAGCAGCGTGTGGACGTCGTCGACGCTCATCCGCACGCGACGCTCGAGGTGCCGGTCGGCGAAGGCGGCGTCGGCGAGCCGCCGGATCGCCCACTGCTCGCGGAAGTCGACGAAGTCGCGGTCGACGAGGTCCTCCCAGGCGACCGCGGGCGCGGCGGCGAGCGGGTCGGTCGCGTGGGTCAGCAGGACGATCGGGCGGCGCCCGAGCTCGAGCCGGCGCAGGGCGCCGAGGTGCTCGGTGGCGGCGACGAAGGCGACGTCGAGGTCGCCCGCGCGCACCTGCGCGGTGAGCTCGCGCGAGCCCGCCTGGGTGAACTGGACGTCCACGAGCGGGTAGCGCAGGCGGAAGCGCTCGAGCAGGGGCGCGACGTCGACCACGCCGAGGCACTGCTCGGCCCCGAGGCGCAGCCGGCCCGAGATCTGGTGGCTCGCGCGGACGACGGCGTCGCGCCCCGCGGCCGCCTGGGCGAGCATGCGCCGCGCGAACGGCAGCAGGGCCCGGCCGGCGTCCGTCAGCGCCACCTGTCGCGTGGTGCGCAGGAACAGGTCGGCGCCGAGCTCGCGCTCCAGGTTGCGGATCGCGGCGGACAGCCCGGACTGCGTGACGCCGCACAGCGCCGCCGCGCGCGTGAAGTGGCCCTCCTCCGCCACCGCGACGAGGTACTCCATCTGCCGCAGCTCCATTGATCGCTCCCGGTGCTGGAACCCATGACGTCCAGTTGTTGGACTCATCAACGGTGATCTTCCTATCGTCGGAGGCACCGACGACACAAGGAGAGCCGTGGAAGCTCGCACGATCGGAACCAGGACCGTCAGCGCGATCGGGCTCGGCGGCATGCCGATGTCCATCGAGGGCCGCCCCGACGAGGCACGCTCGGTCGCCACGATCCACGCGGCGCTCGACGCGGGGGTCACCCTCGTCGACACCGCCGACGCCTACCACCTGCACGCCGACGAGGTCGGCCACAACGAGGAGCTCGTCGCCCGCGCGCTGCGCTCCTGGGGCGGCGACACGTCCGCCGTCCTGGTCGCCACCAAGGGCGGCCACCTGCGCCCCGGCGACGGGTCGTGGACCCAGGACGGGCGCCCCGAGCACCTCAAGAAGGCCGCCCGGGAGTCCGCCCGCCGCCTCGGCGTCGAGGCGATCGGGCTCTACCAGTTCCACCGCCCGGACCCCGCCGTGCCCTACGCCGAGTCGGTCGGCGCGCTCGTCGAGCTCCTCGACGAGGGCGTCATCGTCCAGGCCGGCATCTCGAACGCGAGCGTCGCCCAGATCGACGAGGCGAACGAGGTGCTGGGCGGCCGGCTCGCGTCGGTGCAGAACCAGTTCTCGCCGGCGTTCCGCTCCAGCCTCGCCGAGCTGGAGCACTGCGCGTCGCTCGGCGTCGCGTTCCTGCCCTGGTCGCCGCTCGGCGGGATCCGCCGGGCGGGCGAGGTCGGCACGGCGCACGCCGCGTTCGGCCGCGTCGCCGAGGCCCGCGGCGTGAGCCCGCAGCAGGTCACGCTCGCGTGGGAGCTCGCGCTCGCGCCCGTCGTCGTCCCCATCCCGGGGGCGTCGCGGCCGGCGAGCATCGAGGACTCCGCGCGCGCCGTGGACCTCGTCCTCACCGCCGACGAGCTCGCCGCGCTGTCGGCCACCTGAGCCCGCGGCACCACCCACCGACCCACCTCTCCCCCGATCGAGGAGGATCCATGAGAACCGTCCCCCTGGGCCCCACGGGCCGCCAGGTCCCGAACGTCGTGCTCGGCCTCATGCGCATCCAGCAGATGGACGACGACGCCGTCCGTGAGCTGGTCCGCACCGGCCGTGACGCCGGCATCGACTTCGTCGACCACGCCGACGTGTACGGCGACGACCTGCACGGCTGCGAGCGCCGCTTCGCCGAGGCGATGCAGCTGACGCCGTCGGAGCGCGAGCAGCTCACCATCCAGTCCAAGGCCGGCATCGTGCGCGAGGGGCCGTACTTCGACTTCTCCTACGAGCACCTGGTCGAGTCCGTCGAGGGCTCGCTGCGCGCGCTGGGCACGGACTACCTCGACGTGCTGCTGCTGCACCGCCCGGACGCGCTCGTGGAGCCGGACGAGGTCGCGCGCGCGTTCGACGAGCTCGAGTCGTCCGGCAAGGTGCGCGCCTTCGGCGTCTCCAACCACACGCCGGGCCAGATCGAGCTGCTGAAGCGCTCGGTGCGGCAGCCGATCGTCGCGAACCAGCTCCAGCTGTCGATCACGCACGCGCCGATCGTGGCGCAGGGCGTCGCGGCCAACATGGCCGGCGAGGACCAGTCGCTCACCCTCGACGGCGGCGGCATCCTCGACTACTGCCGCCTGCACGACATCACCGTGCAGGCCTGGTCGCCCTTCCAGGCCGGGTTCTTCACCGGCGTGTTCCTCGGCTCGGACGACTACCCCGAGCTCAACGCGGTGATCGACCGCCTCGCGGCGAAGTACGACGTGCCGCCGATCGCCGTCGCCGTCGCGTGGATCACGCGCCACCCCGCGGGGATGCAGGTGGTGCTCGGCACGACGACGCCGGAGCGCGTCGCGGGCGCCGCGCAGGGCTCGGACCTCCCGCTCACGCGGGCCGAGTGGTACGAGCTGTTCCGCGCGGCGGGGTACCGCGTGCCCTGACGGCGGGCGTCCGTCACGCGAGGAGCAGCACGAGACCGACCAGGACCATGACGGCGGCGGTCGCGGCGTGCACGCCGTAGACCGTCGCCCGTGGCCCGCCGGCGGCGGCCACGGTCACCGCGTCGGCGACGGGCATCACGGCGGCCACGACCATGGCTGCGCCGAGCAGCTGGGGCGTGCCGCCGACCAGCACCACGAGCAGCAGGAGCCCGGTGCCGATGTCGCGGTTGCCCTTGACCTGCGCCCAGGACCTGAAGGCGCGGTCCTCCACCGGCGTGCCGGGGATGCCGAACCCGGCGGCGACCGCTGGCGCCCAGAAGAAGCTCGTGCCCATGACGACGACGGCCGCGGCGATCAGCCCGGCGACCACGGTGGCGACGGTGGCGATCACGGGAGCACCACGACCCGGCCGCGGACGCCGCCATTGGCCAGCAGCTGGTAGGCGCCCACGACCTCCGCGAGCGGGAGGGCCGCGTGGATCCTGGCGGGGACGGTCCCGTCGACCACGCGGTCGAGCAGCCCCGCGAGCAGCGGTCCGTCGGGACGGCTGACCACCACGTCGACCGCGATGCCGCGCTCCGCGTCGGGTTCCAGTCCCGGCTTCACACCGACGAACCTCCCGCCGTCGCGGACGAGCGACACCGCCTCGTCCTGCATCGCCGCGGCGTCGGCGACCACGTCCCACCGGCCCTGGGGCGCGGCGGTGAAGTCGACGCCGAGGCCGCGGACGAACGCCTCGTCACCGGCACGTGCGAGACCGGTCACCGCCCAGCCCCGCGCCGCGGCGAGCGCCGCGACCGCCGCCCCCACCCCGCCGGCCGCCCCCGTGACCAGGAGCCGGCGTCCCTCCGCCGGTACGGCGCCGAGGACCTCCAGCAGCTGGGCGGCCGTCGTGACGGTCAGGGGCAGGCTCGCCGCGACGTTGGGGCACATCCCGTCGGGCAGCACGGCGACGTCGGCCGCGTCGACCACGACGTGCTCGGCGTGCGAGCCGTGGTCGCGGTCGAAGCCGCCGACGAAGCCGGCCACCCGCGTGCCGACGGCCAGGTCGACGTCGTCGCCGATGGCCTCCACGACCCCCGAGAAGTCCGCGCCGAGCCCGGTGTGCTCGGGCTGGGTCACCAGGCCGAGGCGGTGGAGCCCGCCGCCCGTGACCTCGAGGTCGACCGGGTTGATCGCCGCGGCGGCGACCTTGACCAGCACCTGGCCCTGCCCGGGCTCCGGGACGGGCACGTCGACGATCTCGATCGACTCCGGTCCGTGCGGCGTGCGGACCACGGCTCGCCGCGATGTCTGCTGGTTCATGGCTCTGCTCCTCGTGTCGTCTCTGTCGGTGCTCGGGTGTTGCTCGGGTGGTGGATCACCACCACCATGGAGAAGCCGCTTCCGATCGGGAAGTAGGCACCTTGAGGTGCGTTAGCCACCGGACCACGGGAGAGAGCCCATGCCGACCATGACCGCGGCCCAGCACCGAGCCGTGGCAAGGCGGGAGTACGACGCCTTCCTCGCCGTCTGCCCGAGCCGCCAGCTCCTGGCGCGGATCTCCGACAAGTGGGTCGCGCTGGTGCTCGCCGCGCTGGGCGGTGACGGGCCCGGCTCTGGGCCCACGCCCGGACCCCGGTCGATGCGCTACTCCGAGCTGGCCCGGCAGATCTCCGGCGTGAGCCAGAAGATGCTCACCCAGACCCTGCGGTCCCTGGAGCGCGACGGGATGCTGACCAGGACGGTCACCGCGACCGTTCCCGTGACTGTCACCTACGAGCTGACGGATCTCGGCGCCTCCCTGCAGGGCGTCATGCGGGACATCAAGGCGTGGGCGGAGGGGCACATGGACGAGGTCCTCACGCATCGCGACCAGCACGACCGGCGGCAGACGGACGACGAGTAGCCCGGACCGGCACCGGACGTCCCGGCGCCGGCCGCGGCCCTTTTCCGCATACGCTCCCGCAACATGGCGGCGTGTGGGCTGGGGCGATGACCGTCACCGCCCCCGCGCCACGGCCGCGGCCCCTCCTGATCCTGCTGTTCGCGGCGTACCTCGCCCTGGTCACCTGGACCGTGCTGTGGAAGCTCGACGTGCCGTTCACCGGCGAGGCGGGGCAGCGGGTCGTCAAGCTCGTGCCGTTCGCGGCCACCGCCCATGCGGGCGCCAGCGATCCCGTCGAGATCGTCCTGAACCTCCTGATCTTCCTGCCCTTCGGCGTCTACCTCGGGCTCCTCGTCCCGGCGTGGCCGTGGTGGAAGGTCGCCGGTGCCCTCGCGGGCGCGAGCGCGCTCCTCGAGGTCGCGCAGTACGTGCTGGCCGTCGGGAGCTCGGACGTCACCGACGTCGTCGTCAACACCGCGGGCGGCCTGGCCGGGCTCGGCGTCGTCGCGCTCGCCCGCCGCGCGCTCCGGGCCCGGACGGCGGGGGTCGTGACCCGGTGGTGCGCAGCCGGGACGGCGCTCGCCCTGCTCGCGGCGGGGCTCTTCGCCGCCTCGCCCGTGCGCCTGACCGGGCCCCCTCCGGGCGATGTCGTGGTCGGCTGCGGCGACGGTTCGGCGGCCCGGCACGAATCACCTTGCCGAGGTTGAGAGAATGGGACGTCGTGAGCACCGAGCCCAGCCCCGCACCGCAGTCGTCGTCGGACGACGGCGGTGCGCGTCGTTCCCGCCGCCGGGGTCGTGGTCGCGGTCAGGGCGGTGGGCAGGGCGGAGGACACGGCCGCGGGAACGGCGCCCGGAACCGGGGCGACGCGCAGCATTCGGGGCAGCGGTCCGGCCCGCGCCGGGTGAGCCGCGAGCAGCTCGCCAGGGCGGCCGCGATCCGCGCCGCCGTCGAGGTGCCGCCGATCGTCTACCCCGAGCAGCTGCCGGTCTCGGCCCGCCGGGAGGACATCGCCGCCGCGATCCGCGACCACCAGGTCGTCGTCGTCGCGGGCGAGACGGGCTCCGGCAAGACGACCCAGCTGCCGAAGATCCTGCTGGAGCTCGGCCGCGGCCGGGCCGGGCAGATCGGGCACACGCAGCCGCGTCGGATCGCGGCCCGCAGCGTCGCCGAGCGCGTCGCGGAGGAGCTGGGCACCCCGCTGGGCGGCGTCGTCGGCTACCAGGTGCGGTTCACCGACACCTCGAGCGAGGAGACCCTCGTCAAGGTGATGACGGACGGCATCCTGCTGGCCCAGATCCAGCGGGACCCGGACCTGCTCGCCTACGACACGATCGTCATCGACGAGGCGCACGAGCGGTCGCTGAACATCGACTTCCTGCTGGGCTACCTGTCCCGGCTGCTGCCGCGCCGGCCGGACCTCAAGGTCGTCATCACGTCCGCGACGATCGACTCCGAGCGCTTCGCCGCGCACTTCTCGCCGTCGCACCTCGCCGAGGTGGGCGGCGCGCCCGAGGCCGTCGTCGACGTGCTGCCCGACCACGCGCCCGTCGTCGAGGTCACCGGGCGCACGTTCCCGGTCGAGATCCGCTGGCGGCCCCTGTCCCCGGACACCGACCCCGACTCCCCCGCCAAGAAGAAGGGCGAGGAGAAGGACCTGGTCACGGGCATCGTCGAGGCCTGCGACGAGCTGATGCGCGAGGGCTCCGGCGACATCCTCGTGTTCCTGTCCGGCGAGCGGGAGATCCACGACGCCGCGGACGCGCTCGAGGGGCACCTCAAGGACCGCGTGCGGGACGCCAAGCGCCCCGACCACGTCGAGATCCTGCCGCTCTACTCGCGGCTGTCCGCCGCGGAGCAGCACCGGGTGTTCCAGTCGCACCCGGGCCGCCGCATCGTGCTGTCGACGAACGTCGCGGAGACGTCGCTGACCGTGCCGGGCATCCACTACGTCGTCGACCCGGGCACGGCCCGCATCTCGCGCTACTCCAAGGCCACCAAGGTGCAGCGGCTGCCGATCGAGCCGATCAGCCAGGCGTCGGCCAACCAGCGGTCCGGCCGGTCCGGCCGCGTGGCCGACGGCGTCGCGATCCGGCTCTACTCCGAGGAGGACTTCCTCGGGCGGCCCGAGTTCACCGAGCCGGAGATCCTGCGCACGTCGCTCGCGTCCGTGCTGCTGCAGATGATCTCGGTGGGCGTCGTGTCCACGCCCGACGACGTGGCCCGCTTCCCGTTCGTCGAGCCCCCGGACACCCGGGCCGTGCGCGACGGCGTGCAGCTGCTGTCCGAGCTGGGCGCGCTGGAGACGACGGACGGCGCGACGCGGCTCACCGACGTCGGCCGCACGCTGGCGCAGCTCCCGATGGACCCGCGCCTGGCGCGCATGATCATCGAGGGCGCGAAGCAGGGCGTCGCGCGCGAGGTCGCGATCATCGCGGCCCTGCTGTCGATCCAGGACCCGCGCGAGCGCCCCGCCGAGAGCCGCGCGCAGGCCGACCAGCTGCACGCCCGCTTCACCGACCAGAAGTCGGACTTCCTCACGGCCCTGAACCTCTGGGAGTACGTGCGCGGGCAGCAGCACGAGATGGGCTCCTCCGCGTTCCGCCGCCTGTGCAAGGCGGAGTACCTCAACTTCCTGCGCATCCGCGAGTGGCAGGACGTCGTGGCGCAGCTGCGCGAGATGGCCAAGCCGCTCGGCATCGACATGTCGTTCAAGCCCCGCGAGGCGTCCTCGGTCGAGGACGAGGCGGTCGAGGTGGACCACCGCCTCACCTGGGACGACGACACCATCCACCGGTCGCTGCTGGCCGGGCTGCTCAGCCAGATCGGCATGCAGGACACGGGCGAGATCAAGGCGTCGTCGGTGGCGCACCTGCGCGGCGAGGCCCGCGCCCGCGCGCTGCGGCAGGCCGCCAAGCGCGCCCGCAACGAGTACGTCGGCGCCCGCGGCGCCCGGTTCGCGATCTTCCCCGGCTCGGCGCTGAGCAAGAAGCCGCCGGAGTGGATCATGGCCGGCGAGCTCGTCGAGACGTCCCGCCTCTGGGCCCGCGACGTCGCCCGCATCCGGCCCGAGTGGGCGGAGGAGCTCGCCGGGCCGCTCGCCAAGCACACGTACTCCGACCCGCACTGGTCCACCAAGCAGGGCGCGGCGATGGCCACGGAGAAGGTGCTGCTGTACGGCGTGCCGATCGTCGCCGACCGTCCCGTGCTCTTCGCGAAGGTGGACCCGGAGGCCGCGCGCGAGATGTTCGTGCGGCACGCGCTCGTCGAGGGCCAGTGGACCACCCACCACCGGTTCTTCGCCGAGAACCGACGCCTCCTCGCCGAGGCGGAGGAGCTCGAGGCGCGCTCGCGCCAGCGCGGGCTCGTCGCGTCGGAGGACGACCTGTTCGCGTTCTACGACGAGCGGGTGCCCGACTCCGTCGTGAGCGCCGCGCACTTCGACCGCTGGTGGAAGTCGGCGCAGCGCGAGACGCCGGACCTGCTGACGTTCACGCTCGACCAGCTCGTCGACGCCGGCGCCGTGGACACGTCCGAGTTCCCGGAGACCTGGACGCAGGGCGAGGTCACGCTGCCGCTGACCTACCAGTTCCAGCCCGGCGCGGCCGCCGACGGCGTCACCGTGCACGTCCCGCTGTCGATCCTCAACCGGGTGGCCCCCGAGGGCTTCGACTGGATGGTGCCCGGCCTGCTCGACGAGCTGTGCGTCGCGACCATCAAGTCGCTGCCCAAGGCCGTGCGCGTGCAGCTCGTGCCCGCGCCCGACGTCGGACGCGCCGTCGCCGGCTGGCTGCGCGAGCACACCCCGGCGTGGGAGGACATGACCCGCGCGGGCGACATGGCCGAGCCGTTCCACGTCGCGTTCACGCGCGCCGTCCGGGCCCTGCGCGACGTCGTGATCCCCGACGACGTGTGGGACGCCGAGCGCGTCGAGCGCCTGCCCGCACACCTGCGCATGACGTTCCGGGTCGAGGACGCCGCGCCGGCTCCGGCGAAGGCCCCGGCGAAGGGCAAGGGCCGCGGCAAGGGCGGCGCCGGCCGCCCGGCCGCCACCCCGCTCGACGAGTCGAAGGACCTGCTGTCCCTGCAGAAGCGCCTCGCGGCGCAGGCCGAGGCGGCCGTCCGCGCGGCCGTGAAGGGCGCCGTCGGCCTCGCGCTCGAGGAGGCCCGCCGCTCGGCGGGCACGCCCGCCCCGGCCGCCACCGCGCCGGGCCGCCCCGCGCCGCGCTCGACGACGCCCGACCCCGCCCCCGGGGCGAGCTCCGTCGTGCCCGAGCAGGCCGGCCTGACGACGTGGCCGGAGGGCCTGCCCGACGGGCGGCTGCCCGACTCGGTCTCGACCGACCTCGGGGGCGGCGTCGTGGTGCGCGGGTATCCGGCGCTGGTCGAGGAGGAGGACGCGAAGCGGAAGCCCACGGTGGCGCTGCGCGTGCTCGCCGACGCCTCGGGCCGGGACGCCGCGCACGCCCGCGGGGTGCGGCGGCTGCTGCTCGCGGAGACGGCGCTCCAGACGGGCCGCGTGACGTCACGCTGGTCGTCGTCGCAGTCGCTGACGCTGGCCGCGGCGCCGTACCGGAACACCGAGGCGCTCGTGGCCGACCTGCAGCTCGCGGCCGTCACGGCGCTGACCAGCCCCGACGCCGCGAAGGCGCCCGGCACCCCGGCCGGCGGCCCGGTGGCCGAGCAGGTCCGCGACGCGGAGGCGTACGCCGAGGCCCGCACGTTCGTGCGCCGCCACCTGGAGGACGAGGTGCACCGGATCGTCGGGCACGTCGTCGCCGCGCTGACCGCGTGGCGGACCGTCGAGGGCGAGGTGCGCTCGTCGTCCTCCCTCGCGCTGCTCAACACGCTGCAGGACATCCGCGACCACGTCGCCGGGCTGGTCCACGACGGCTTCGTCGCGCAGACACCGCCGCGGCGCGTGCCGCACCTGGTGCGCTACCTGCGTGCCGCCTCGTACCGGCTGGAGAAGGCGCAGACCAACCCCGCCCGCGACGCCGAGCTCGCGTGGCGCGTGCACGACGTGACCGAGGCCTACGACAAGGCCCGCGCCGCGTACGCCGCCGGGCCGGCCGACCCGGCCCGCGCGGCCGAGCTCGCCGAGGTGCGCTGGCTGATCGAGGAGCTCCGGGTCTCCCTGTTCGCGCAGCAGCTCGGCACCGACGGCGCCGTCAGCGAGAAGCGCGTCCGCAAGATCCTCAGCCCCGGCGGCTGGTGACCGGGCCCGCTCCGACGGCACGGGCCGCCGCCCGGTAGTCGGCCGTCACGCGGCCCGCGCCGTCGAGCCGTGCGAGCAGGGTCAGGACGCGGCCCCAGTACCCCTCGCGCGTGAACAGCGGGTGCCCGCGGGCGACGTGCGCCCAGGCGAGGCAGTCGCCCAGCGTCATCCCGACGAACGCGGGCAGCGCGTACCCGACCAGAGCGGCGTCGCGGGCGAACACGAGCGCGGGGAGCACCACGACGAACAGGACGGCGGCCCGCAGCCAGCCCGAGTGCCACCGCATCCACGGCGACACCAGCACCGGCACGGCCGTGATCGCCCCGGCCAGCGCGCACGCGCCCAGCGCCCCCATCACTATCCCGAACCAGCTCACGGGTCGCGCCCTCCTCGGCCGCCGTCGGTGCCCTCATCCTCGCGGCCGGGGGACGCACGCACCAGCTGTGGCCCCGTGCCCGGCGGCCGTCAGCCCCGGCGCCCGGCGAGCTCGGGGCGACCGGCGGCGACGGGCGCCGGCACCCCCCTCGTCTCGGTGAGCAGCAGGACGCCGGTGACGAGCAGCGCGAGGGCCGTCACGCCGTGCACGGCCAGCGCGGTCACGGTGGACCCGCCGGTGGACAGGATGAGCGCGGCGTCGCCGAGGGGCACGAGGGTCCAGATCGTCAGCACCCACCCGAGCGCGCGGCGCTGACCCGTGAGCAGCAGCGCGAGGGGCACCAGCCCGGACGCGAGGTCGCGGGCGCCCTTCGTGACGAGGAAGGTCGCCGCGTCGCCCTCGGGCCACACCGCCATGCCGAACTGCGGCGCGGTCGCCGCGGGGAAGAACAGGTAGCTGACGCCGACGTAGCCGATGCCGACGGCGAGCAGGACGGTCAGGGTCGTCGCGAGGTGCTTGCGGAACATGGTGGTACTCCTTCGGCGGTCTGCGGGTGGACGGTCTGCGCGTGGCGGTCCGGAACGGGGCAGGGGCGGACGGACGGGCGGTCAGCGGCGCGCGCGGGCGCCGAGCGGGCCGAGGACGTGGACGGCGGCTCGGGTCACGGGCGAGGTGGGCCGCATGACGTCGCGGTAGCGGTGCAGCACGCCCGCGAGGGCGACCAGCCCGGCCCGCCCCTCGCGCTGCAGCCGGTCCATCGCGGTGAAGAACTCCTCGACGCGGCCGGCCGGGGTGCTGACCCAGCGGAGCACGGCCGGCTCCGCGCCCGGGTTCCACATGTGGTGCGCGGTGCCGCGCGGGACGACGAACGACTCGCCGGCGGCGAAGTCCTTCCGGCGGTCCGCGAACCCGACCCGGATCGTGCCCGCCAGCACGGTGAACTCCTCGTCGTGGTGCGGGTGCACGTGCTGCGGCGGGCGCTCCCCGTGCGGCTGGTACGTCGCCTCGACCTCGAAGCGGTCGGGGGTGCTCTCCCGCACCACCAGGGACTCGGACCCGTTGAGCGTCAGCGTGGCAGTCATTGCTCCTCCTCAAGTTACTTGTGTACGAGTTACTTGAGATGAAGGTAGACCCCAAGTAACTCGCACGCAAGCTAAACTGGCGAGGTGGACGACAACGACCGCATCGACGCCCTGGTCCAGCAGTGGGCGGACCAGCGCCCCGACATCGACCGCGACACGATGGCGCTCCTCGCGCGGCTGACCCGCGCGGCCGAGCTCGTCAACGCCCGGACGGACCGGCTCGCCGGCGACTACGGCGTCAACCGCGGCGACGGCGACGTCATGTTCGCCCTGCGCCGCGCCGGCGAACCCTTCCGGCTCTCCCCCACCGCCCTGGCCCGCGCGCTGCTCATGACGACGGGCACGATGACGGGCCGGCTCGACCGGCTGGAGAAGCGCGGGCTCATCGTCCGCGTGCCGAGCGCGCACGACCGCCGCAGCCTCGACGTCGAGCTCACCCCCGAGGGGAAGCGCCTCGTGGACGAGGCCGTCACGACCCACACCGCCGGCCAGCAGGAGGCCGTGTCCGCGCTCAGCAGCAGGGACCGCGCCGACCTGGACCGCGTGACGCGCAAGCTGATCGCGCACCTCGCCGAGGGCTGAGCGGCCCCCGACGAGCGTCAGCAGGCGTCGTACACGTACCCCTCGTCGCCGGCCGCGACGAGGTCCCGGTCGCGCAGCACGGTGAGCGGCGCGCGGTCCTCGAGGGCGCACACATCGGCGAAGGTCAGGCCCGCCTCGTCGAGGGCGTCCGGGTACTCGACCTGCAGCACGTGGTCCCCGTAGACGTCGGTGTAGGCGGCGCACTCGGACCACACCGCGCACTCCTCGGTGACGGCGAGGTCGAAGCCCAGGTCGTCGTGGGCGAGGCGGGTGATCTCGGCGGCGTTCTTCTGCGCCACGGCCAGCCCCGACCGGTGCGCCAGGTCCACGTACGCGCGCGCCAGGGCGTGCGCGCCCGCCTCGTCGATGGCGTCGAACCGGGTCCAGGTGTCGAGGTTGTCCAGCTCCACGGCGTCGAACCCCGCCGCCGCGCACCCCTCGACCACCGGGCCCAGCACCGCGAGGATCCCCTCGCGCTGCTCCGCGGTGGACGGGTCGAGCACGCGCTCGTCGGGCCAGTCCGGGTCGACGACGGGCTCGCCGTCCGCGTCGCGCAGCAGCAGGTCGTCGTGCCCGGCCCAGCGGTCCTCCTCACCGGGCTGGGTCTGGAAGCCGTTGACGTAGCAGACGCCGTACGCGCCGGGCAGCGGGTCCGCCGTGGCGTCGCGGACCACGACGTCGATCGCGGCCGGACCGCCGTCGTCCCCCGCGCCGTAGGCGCCGCCGAGCTGGTAGTCGAGCGCACCCGCCGTGGGCGGCAGGTCGACCCCCGAGCCCGCCGCCGACCCTGTGGAAGGCACTGTGGACGACGCGGTGGACGGCGCCGTGGGCGATGCCGCCGGCTCGGGGGCGCAGGACGACGCCGCGAGCGCCACCGCCGTCACCAGCACGGACCTGAGCACCGCCGTCGTCCCCCGCACCGCACGAGTATCGCCTGGCCGCGGCGCCGCGGGCACGTCTACGGTCGGGACCATGCCGCTGCACGACGACGAGGTCCCCGTCACCGCCGACGACGTCCGCCGCCTGGTCGCGGCCCAGCACCCGCGGTGGGCGTCGCTGGCCGTGACGCCCGTCAGCGAGTCCGGCACCGACCACCTGCTGTTCCGCCTCGGCGACGAGCTCGTGGCACGGATGCCGAAGGCCGCGTGGGCGGGGAAGCACGCGCTCTCGGACGCCCGCTGGCTGCCGTTCCTCGCCCCGCACGTCCCGCTGGCCGTGCCCGCGCCGCTCGCGCTCGGCGTGCCGGACGACGCGTACCCGTTCCACTGGTCCGTGGTGCCGTGGGTCCCCGGTGCCGCGACTGCCGACCCGCTCGACCCGGACACGGTCCCGAACCTGGACCCCGCCGCCGCGGCCGCCGACCTGGGCGCGTTCGTCAGCGCGCTCCGCGCCGTCGACGCGACGGACGGGCCGGTCAAGGACGGCACCGGCCGGGGGGTGCCGCTGGCCCGGCTGGACGACGACGTCCGCCGCGCCGCCGCCGCGGCCGGGGACCGCGTCGACGGCCCCGCCGTCCTCAAGGCCTGGGACCGCGCGCTGGAGGCGGCGGCCGACCCGGTGCCCGGCACGTGGCTGCACGGCGACCTCATGCCCGGCAACCTCATCGCGAGCAGGTCCGGCGAGGGCGGCCGGCTCACCGCCGTCATCGACTGGGGCGCCCTCGGCGTCGGCGACCCGGCGGCCGACCTCCCGCCCGCCTGGTGGCTCTTCTCCGGCCGCGACCGCGACGCGTTCCGCGAGGCCGCCGGGGCCGGCCCGGGCGGAGACCTCGACGACGGCGCCTGGGAGCGCGGGCGTGGCTGGGTGCTGGTGCAGGGCGTGATCGCCCTGCCGTACTACTGGGACCGCTGGCCCGGGTTCGCGCGCGCCTCGCAGCGGCGGATCGCGGCCGCCGTCGCCTGACCCGCGCGCGGTCGGGGGGTCAGGGTTCCTCAGGGTCGAACGGGGGGAGAACCCGATACCGAGCGCGCGGGGCCGCTCGTACCGTCGAATCATGACCACTCCGACCACGACCCCGTACGTCCAGCCCGCCCCCGCCCCCCGCCGCAAGCTGTACCGGCCGAAGTTCGGCCGCGTGCTCGGCGGCGTCTGCGCGGGCCTCGCCGACTACCTCGGCTGGAGCCGCGGCCTCGTCCGCGTCCTCGCCGTCGCGTCGATCCTCATCCCCGGCCCGCAGGTGCTCGCCTACATCGTGCTGTGGATCCTCATGCCCGACGAGGACAAGGCGCTGCGCGCCGCCTGAGCGCGCCGCCCGGTCCCGACCCCCAGGAGGAACCGTGCACGTCACCGTGGAGCACGGCGACATCACCACCGTCGCCGTGGACGCGATCGTGAACGCCGCGAACTCGTCGCTGCTGGGCGGCGGCGGGGTCGACGGCGCCATCCACGCGGCCGCCGGGCCGCGACTCCTCGCGGCGTGCCGCGAGCTGCGCGCCACCACCCTGCCCGCCGGCCTGCCCGTGGGCGAGGCCGTCGCCACCCCCGGCTTCGGCCTGCCCGCCGAGTGGGTCATCCACACGGTCGGCCCGAACCGGCACGCGGGCGAGACCGACCCCGACCTGCTCGCGTCGTGCTTCACCCGGTCGCTCGACGTCGCGGCCGACCTGCGCGCCCGGACCGTCGCCTTCCCCGCCGTCGGCGCCGGCGTCTACGGCTGGGCCGCCGACGACGTGGCGCAGGCCGCCACCCACGCCGTCCGGACCTGGGACGACGCCAACCCGGCCGCCCTCGACGAGGTGCGGTTCGTGCTCTTCAACGCGCCGGTCCTCGCCGCCTTCGAGCAGGCGCTGGCGCTCGCCTGACGCGCGCCGCGGGGGCCGGGGCCGACCGGTCGGCCCCGAAAATCCCGCGCGCGCCGCGCGCCCGGCCTGCCAGGCTCGGCGCGTGCGCACCGAGGAGACCTACGTCCGTGTCCAGGCGACGTATCGCGGCCGGCTGGGCGTCGAGGTCGGCGTCTTCGTCGCCGTCGACCATCTCCGCCGGGCCGGCGTGCTCTCCCCCGACCAGGAGGCCGAGTACCTCGACGTCGACGACTGGTTCACCGCGCGCCTGCCGAACCCCGGCTTCTACGCCGACGGCAACACCGTCGGCGCGGTGACCTGGTTCCGCACCCCGGTGCCCGCCGCCATGCAGGAGCGGGTGGACCGGATGTGCGCGATCCTCGCCGCCCACGGCGTCGCGCACGACGTCGTGCGGAGCACCGACCCGGGGACGCGCGTCTACGAGGACGCGTTCCAGGTGGGCGTCGTGCCCCACGTGCGGCACGAGCCGACGCCGCTGCCCGAGGGCGTCGTGCTGGCGCCCACCACCGCGGGCTCCAAGCGCTCCGTCGCCGCGTCGCCGATCCGGCACGTGATGTTCGACGCGGACGACGTCCTGCAGGTCGTGCCCGGCGGCTGGGAGGCGCTGGTGGAGCCGTTCGCCGGCGACCGCGCGCCGGAGCTCTGGACCCGGGCGGTCGCGGTGGAGCGGCCGACGCTGGCCGGCGACGGCGACTTCCTCCCGCTGCTGGCAGCGGTCCTCGCCGAGTTCGGCGTGCCCGAGCCGGTCGAGGAGGTGTTCGAGGCCGTCTGCTGCCGCATCGACCCCGTCGCCGCGTCCTTCGCCGTCGTCGACGCCCTGCGCAGGAACGGGTACGGCGTGCACCTGGGGACCAACCAGGACCGGCACCGGGCCGCGTACATGCGCGACGGGCTCGGCTACGACGCCCTGTTCGACGTCAGCTGCTACTCCCACGACCTCGGCGCGGCCAAGCCCGACCCGGCGTTCTTCGTCGAAGCCGCGCGCCGCATCGGCGCGGACCCCTCCGCGATCCTGTTCGTCGACGACCGGCAGGACAACGTCGCAGGTGCCCGCGCCGCGGGCCTCGCCGCCGTGTGCTGGACGGTCGACGACGGGCACGCGGCGCTGCTCGACCTGCTGGCCGGGCACGGCGTCGACGGCAGCCGGACGGTCGCGACCGCCTGACCTCCGCCGCGGCCGGTCAGCGCTTCGGGTAGCCCGCCTGCGGCTTGTCCTCGTCGAGCTCCTCGACGTCCTCGAAGTGGATCTGCTGGTGGCGCACCGCGCGGTTGTAGAGCCAGGTCACGAACGACAGCACGACGCCGACGGCCAGCAGGCCGCCCGCGATGAGGTACTGCTCCTGCTGCTCGGCGCTGCGCGCCCACGGCCCGGCGAGGTACGCGCACGTGATCGCGCCGAGCACGGCGAGCCACGTCTTCGTCCGGAAGTGGGGGTGCTTCACGGGCTGCTTGCGCAGGACCAGCAGCGCGACGTTGACCACGGCGAACACGACCAGGAGCAGCAGCGACGTGGTGCCGCCGAGCAGGGCGATGGCGTTGGACCCCTCCTCGGTGGCGTTGGCGTTGACCACGTACGTGATCAGCCCGAACGAGATCAGCGTGGTCACGATGATCGACACCCACGGCGTCTGCCGCGTCCGGTGCACCCTGCCGAAGCTGCGCGGCAGCACCCCCTGCTTGGCCAGGCCGTAGAGCAGGCGGGACGCCATGAGCATGTTGATGAGGGCCGAGTTCGCCACCGCGAACATCCCGATGAAGGGGAAGATCGTGTCGAACGGCAGGCCCGGGGCGCCGGCCGCCACGACCTGCGTCAGCGCCGACCCCTTCTCGGCGTCGGTGAGGTCGCCGACGGGCACGAGGGCGACGGCGGTGATCGCGACCAGCACGTAGATGAGCCCGGTGATCGACAGGCCGGTGAGCATCGTGCGCGGGAAGTCCCGCACCGGGTCCTGGCACTCCTCCGCCATGTTCACGGAGTCCTCGAAGCCCACCATGGCGAAGAACGCGAGGGTGGTGGCGGCCGTGACCGCGAGGAAGACGCTCTTGTCGTCCGCGCTCTCGAAGACGACGACGCGCGAGAAGTCCGCACGCCCCTGCGTCATCCCCCACATGCCGACGAAGATGACGAGCAGCAGGCCCGAGAGCTCCACGAGGGTCAGCACCACGTTCGCCTTGACGCTCTCGCCGACGCCGCGGAAGTTCACCAGCGCCACGAGCGTCATGAAGCCGAGCGCGATCCACAGCAGCCCGGTGGTCCCCAGGCCCAGGCCGAAGCCGTCGTCGAGGAACCCCGCGAACGCGTTCGACGCGGTCGACGCCGACGTGATGCCGGAGCACATCACCATGAACGCGATGATGAACGTGACGAAGTGGATGCCGAACGCCTTGTGCGTGTACAGCGCGGCCCCCGCGGCCTGCGGGTACTTCGTGACGAGCTCCAGGTACGAGAACGCGGTGATCGTGGCCACCAGGAACGCGATGAGGAACGGCGCCCACGCCGCGCCGCCGACCTCTCCCGCCACCTGACCGGTGAGGGCGTACACGCCGGTGCCGAGGATGTCCCCGACGATGAACAGCAGCAGGAGCTTGCGCCCCATCACCCGCTTGAGGCCCGGTTCGGCGGTGCCGCCGGCTCCGCCCGGCCCGGTCTCGTCGATCGTCTGGCTCATCGCGACCTCCTGGATCCTCGAGGATCGTCCTCGCGGCCCCCTCGCCTCGTTGCGCGGGACAGCCGACGCCCCATAGAACCGCGCCGGGACATCGACCGCACGGGCGACGCGCGGCTCACGCCCGGGACCGGGCCCGACGGCGCGCGCGCAGGAGGCCCGTCGTGCCGCGCGCGCCGGGGGGCACGAGCACCCCCGGGAAGGCGACCTCGCGCTCGACGACGATCCACACCGCGCACACCAGCGTGACGCCGAGCGGGACGGGCCAGAACGGCCGGCCCAGCGCGTCCTCCTCCCCGATCAGGGCGAACAGGACGAGGTCCGCACCAGCGGAGAGCACCGTCAGCGACACGGGGAACGCGGCCCGCACGGCGGCGGCCGCCCGGTCGACGTCGCCGTAGTGACTCGTCCGCGCGTAGTCTTCGACCCCGCGTCGCGTCCGGTAGACACCCCGCCCCCGGGCGTTGCGGACCACCGCGACGACCATGAAGACCCCGACGACGAGGAGCAGGACTCCCAGCACCCAGGCGACCGTCGTCGCCGACAGGTGCCCACCGCGGCTCCCGCCGTACCACCCGCGGCCTGCCAGCGTCATCGTCGACCTCCCTCTCGTCCCGGTGCACGGTAGCGGCACGACGTGACGACGTACCGATTCGTCGTCGTCCTGCACCAGGACGACGACGAATCGCTACGTCACGCGCGTCGAGGAGGAGGTCAGCGCAGGCCGAACGCCTTCACGACCTCCTGGGTGACGGAGCTGCCCGCGTCGTCCTGCGCCGTCGTCCGCAGCGAGACCGACGTGGCGCGCTTCGGCGCGTCGAACCTGACCGTCCAGCGGCCCTCGCCCGACGGCTTCGCCGCGACGGACCGCCACGTGGCGCCGGCGTCGAACGACACCTCGACGGCGACACCGGTGACGGTGCCCGCCCCGACGGCGCCCTCCGGCGGCAGGGCCGCGGTGACGTCCAGCCGCACCGGCGTGTTCCGCCGGACGGCGCCGGACAGGTCACGACCGGCCACGTCGTAGCCGAGCGACACGATCGGCAGGGGCGAGCCGTCCAGCTCGGCCTGGTCGGCCTGGAAGGTCCAGACCGTCGAGGTGCGGCTGGAGTAGCCCCACACCGCCGGGTCGAGCGCCGTGTCCTGCTCGAACCGGTAGGTGTGCGTCCCGTCGACGGCGGGCACGGCGCGCTGGATGGCCTGGCCGGACATCTCGCGCACCAGGGTGTCGTCCTGGAACAGCCGGGACGTCACCGGCTGGTCGTCGCCGAACCCGCCGGTCAGCTCGCCGGTGCTCGACGCCGGGGGCACGTTGAGCTGGAACCAGTCCCCGTCGGCCCTCGACTTCCAGTAGCCGGGGCCCTGGTGCGGCGCGGTGACGCCGAACCAGTCGATCGTGGTGCGGGACCCGGCCGGGTACCGGCGCCGGTCGTCGCGCACCTCCCACCCGTTCGTCGACGTGGCCGTGGCGTACCAGCCCTGCTCCTCCCCGACCGGCGAGACGTACACGAGCTGCTCGTCGCCGGACATGCGGGGCTGCGTGACGCCGAGGCAGCCCAGGCTGTACTCGGGGCAGTCGTAGCGGCTGACGAACGTCAGGCGCGGGTCGGGGTCGGCCAGCCGGTCGGTGACCTGCGCGAGGTCCTTCTCCCGCGGCGCGACGCTCAGGTCCGCGGGCACGGAGCCCTGCCAGGTCCGCACGACGTCGTAGGAGTAGTCGGGGAACTCGACGCCCCGGCCGGTCAGGCGGGCGCCCTTCCCGGCGGCCCCGGCGAGCAGCCGCCCGCCCTCGTCGGCGGTGAGCGACACGACCGGCACGTCGGTGGCGCCGGCCGGGTCGTACAGCACGCCCGGCCCGTCGTTCACGACGACGAGGAGCGCTGCTCCCGCCGCGTCGGCGGCCGCGGCACGGTCCCAGGGCGAGACGTCGGGGTCGTTCGTCACGAGCAGGGCCTTGCCCTTCGCGGCGACCGCGGCGATCTCGTCGGGCGTGCCCGTCCCGGCCGTCACGACCTTGAGGTCGACCTTGCCGTCGAGGCGTGCGCTGCCCGCCTGGTAGACGGGCTCCAGGCCGGCCGGCCTCGGCGTCCTGGCCTGCAGGGACAGCAGCGGCGCGGTGCGCGACCAGCGGCTGGTGAGCGCGAAGTCCCCGCCCGCGACGTCGCCGGTCTCGTTCACCCAGACCTCCGCGCCGGGGACCATCCCCACGGACGCGGAGAACGTGGCGTACTGGCCGCCGATCCCGGAGTCGTGGAACCACTGGACGCGGCCGTCGTAGTCGGCGCTGGGCCGCGGCGTGTCGAGCTCCACCGGGTGCGCGTCGCGCGCGTCGAGCACCACGCGGACGTCGCCGTCGGAGACGGTGACCTGCGGGTCCGCCAGCCAGTACAGCCGGTCGGTGCCGTCGGTGTCGGCGTACCGGATGCTCGTGAGGGCGGTGAACTCGCCGGGCTCGACGCGCTGGGTGGGCGCCGCGCCCGTGCCCGGGTCGGTGACGAGCGGGGTGATCCACTGCGTCCCGTACCGGTACAGCGAGACCTCCGCCGCGACGGGCTCGCCGTCGGGGCCGAGCACCGTGACGTCGAGGTCGTAGTGCTCCGTCTCGCGGGTGAGGCCGGTGGCCGTGCGCGCCGCGACGGAGCCGTCGGCGGTGGTGGCCACGACCTGGCCGGTGTACTTCCCGGCGGCGGTCGCGTCGGCGAACGACGCCGTCGCCTCCACGGAGGCGGTGCCGTGCGCCGGCACGACGAGGTGCGCCTCGGAGAGCCGCACGAGCGCGACGTCGCCGTCGGGCCCGGTGGTGGTGGACGCCAGGTCGAGCGCGACGTCCGCGTCGGTGTCGTTCGCGTAGGTGATCGTGCGGGTCTGCGGCGCGGGGTCGCCGTCGCCCCAGGCCACGCGGCCGAAGTGCACCGAGCCGGTGGCGTCGACGCCGTCCAGCGCGGCGGGCACGTCGAGGCGGCCGGTGCCGACCTCGTACGGGGTGTACCCGTCGAGCCCCACGGCCGACGACATGAGCGCGTCCTTGATCCGCGCCGCGTCCCAGCCGGGGTACGCCGCCGCGAGGATGGCGGCCGCGCCGGCGACGTGCGGCGTCGCCATCGAGGTGCCGCTCATGGTCTGGTACGGGCCCTCGCCCGCGGCGTACTGCGAGCGCGCGGCGGTGATGTCCACGCCCGGTGCGGCGAGGTCCGGCTTGAGGCCGTCGTCCAGGCCGCGCGGGCCGCGGGACGAGAAGTACGCGAGCTCGTCCTGGTCGTCCGTCGCCGCGACGGTGAGCGCGGCGTCGGCGGTGCCCGGGCTGCTCACGGTGCCCTCGCCGCCGGCGTTGCCCGCCGCGATGACGAACAGCGCGTCGGTCTCCTCGGTGAGGTTGTTGACGGCCTGCGCGACCGGGTCGGTCTGGTCGTGCCGCGAGTCGTCGCCGAGGCTCATGCTCACGACGTCGGCGTCGACGTCGCGCGACGCCCACTCCATGCCGGCGATGATCCACGAGTCCAGCCCGTAGCCCTCGTCGCTCAGCACCTTGCCGACGGCGACGTCGGCGCCGGGCGCGACGCCGCGGTGCACGCCGCCGTCCGCGGCGCCCGAGCCGGCGACCGTGGACGCGACGTGCGTGCCGTGGCCGTGCACGTCCTGCACCGTCTCGCCGGGGACGAACGACTCGGTGGTCGTGACGACGTCGGCGAGGTCGGGGTGCGCGGCGTCGACGCCGGTGTCCAGCACGGCCACGGTGGCGCCCTCGCCGTCGTGCCCGGCGGCCCACGCCTCGGGTGCGCCGACCAGCGGCACGCTGACGTCGAGGGTCGCCTCGGCCCGCCCGTCCAGCCAGAGCTTGGCGATGCCGCCGGCGAACGTGCCCGGCGCGGCGGCTGTGCGGGCGGACGCGGCCGGGGCGGCCGTGATCGCGCCCCAGAAGGTGGCCGCGTCGTCGGTGTCGGCGCGCAGCGCCGCGCCGCCGATCGACGTCAGCTCGAGCACCTTCTCGCTGCCCCGCGGGGCCGCGGCGGCGGCCGTGCGCGCCTTCCGGTCGTACTGCGCGATGACGGGGATGGCGGCCTCGTCGTCGTAGCCGTCGGCGACGAGGCCGGTGACGTTGAACAGCTCGCGGTCCAGCGCGCCCGACGCGAGGTAGGGCTGCGCGGCCGCGGGCACCACGTACAGGTCGTCGCCCACCTCAAAGGTCTGCGCGGGCCGGGTCGTCCCGGCGGCGGGCTCGACCGTGACGGCCGGCTTGCCGTCCCCGGTCGTGGCCACGTGCACGACGTCGCCGGTCACGAGCGTGAGCGTGGACGTCGCGCCGTCGGGCGCGGCGGAGGCGGCCGGGGTGGCGGCGTCGGGATCGGTGGTCGGACCGGCGAGGGCCGGGGCGGCGCCGGCGGCCAGCAGGGCGCTGACGGCGGTGGCCGCAAGACCGGCACGGACGGGTGGTCGCATGGTGGGGCCCCTTGGGGTTGAGCCGACCTGGGTGGCGGCAACGGTGACGGCACTGTCGGTGTGCAGCGACGCTGTCATCACCGTTGACCGGGCACAACGACCACGGGTGGCGGATCTACGCCATGACAGGAAACCGCATCCCGGCGTGGCGGTCCGCCCGGCCCCCGAGCAGCCACGACGATGGCCCCCACGAGGGTCCACCCGGGCCCGGAGGACAGGGGGACCGATGGCGCGGACCACGACGGGCGACGGGGCCGACCTGCTGGGCGACGTCGCCGGGCTCCCCGCGGGGCTGCTGGCCGCGTACCGGGTGCTCGTGGCGACGCCGACGTCGGACGCGGCGGCCGTCGCGGCCACCCTCGACGTCGCCGTCGACGAGGCCGAGGCACGCCTCGAGGACCTCGTCTCCCGCGGCTTCGCCACCCCGCTCGTCGCGCCCCGCGGGGGCCCGGGCCGGCGCTTCGCCGCCGCGCCGCCGTCGGTCACGCTGGGCGCCGCCGTCGCCGCCCGCGAGGAGGCGGTGCGCCGCGCGCAGGCGGAGCTGGACGTCCTGGAGGAGATGTACCGGCTGGCGGGCGTCGGCGGGGACGGCGCCGGCGACGTCGTGCAGGTCGTGCGCGGCGCGGACGCCGTCGCGCGGTGGTTCGGCCGGGTGCAGGCCGGGGCGCGGCGCGAGGTCCTGGCGCTCGTGCAGCACCCCGTGGCCGTGACCAGCGCGGACCAGAACCACGTGGAGGGCGAGCTGGTGGCGCGCGGCATCCGGTACCGGGCGCTGCTCGAGCGGCCCATGCTCGAGACCTTCCCCGGCGGCCTCGACGCCTTCGCCGAGTCGCTCGCCGCGGGCGAGGAGGCGCGGGTCGCCGAGTCCGTGCCGCTGCGCATGATCGTCGTCGACCGCGAGCTCGCGTTCCTGCCGGTGCTCGCGGACCCCGAGCGCGCCTCCGCCGCCGCGATCCTCGTGCGCCCGAGCGCGCTGCTCACCGGGCTCGTCGCGCTCTTCGAGGCCCTGTGGGCGACGGCGGCCCCCGTCGTCCTGCACGGCGCGGCCGCCGCACCGGGCAGCGGCGCGGCGGACGACGTCGACGCCCGGCTGCTCTCCCTGCTGCTCGCCGGCCAGACCGACGAGGCGGCCGCGCACCAGCTCGGCGTCTCGCTGCGCACGGTGCAGCGGCGCGTGCGCGAGCTGATGGACCGCGCCGGCGTCCGGACCCGCGTGCAGCTCGGCTGGCACGCCGCCCGGGCCGGCTGGGGCATCGCCCCGGGCATCGAGCCAGGTCACGATTGGGCGAAACTCGCGCCGACGCCTTGACACCGCTGCCACCGCAGCCGTGCGATGAGTGGAGCCGACGTGCAACGACGCGCGCCGGCACGAGGGCGTAGAGGTGAGACACATGCGAGGAGCTCCCAGGACTTCTGTGGTCGCCGCGGTCGCGGCCGCGGTGGCGCTGACCGTGGCCGCGTGCGGCGGTGGCGGGAACGAACCGAACAGCGGAGGCAGCGGGGGCAGCGGCGGCGACGAGGTGGAGGTCTTCACCTGGTGGGCCGCCGGCTCCGAGAAGGCCGGCCTCGACGCACTGGTGAAGGTGTTCGACGAGCAGCACCCGGACGTGAAGTTCGTCAACGGTGCCGTGGCCGGCGGCGCGGGGTCGCAGGCGAAGGACCTGCTGCAGACCCGGCTCCAGGCGCAGGACCCGCCGGACACCTTCCAGGCCCACGCGGGCGCCGAGCTGCAGGACTACATCGACGCGGCTCAGATCGAGGACGTCACGGGCCTGTACGACGAGTTCGGGCTCACCGACGTCTTCCCGGCCGACCTCATGGACCGCCTGAAGGCCTCGGACGGCAAGATCTACTCGATCCCGTCGAACATCCACCGCGCCAACGTCGTCTGGTCCAACCGGCAGGTGCTCACCGACGCCGGCCTCGACCCGGACGCCCAGTACAGCGACCTCTCGTCGTGGATGGACGACCTGGAGACGCTGAAGAAGGCGGGCGTCACGCCGCTCGCCGTCGCGCAGGCCTGGACGCAGGTCCAGCTGCTCGAGACCGTGCTGCTGGCCGACCTGGGTGCCGACGGGTACTCCGGGCTGTGGGACGGCTCCACCGACTGGAAGAGCCCCGAGGTGACCTCGGCGCTGCAGGACTTCCAGAAGCTCATGAGCTACACCAACACCGACCGTGACGGCCTGGACTGGCCGGAGTCGCAGCAGCTCGTGATCGACGGCAAGGCCGGGTTCACCGTGATGGGCGACTGGGCCGAGGCCTCCTACGAGGAGCAGAAGAAGGAGCTGGGCACCGACTACTCGGCGTTCCCGGTGCCGGGCACCGACGGCGTCTTCGACTTCCTCGCCGACTCGTTCACGCTCCCCGTGGGCGCGCCGCACCCCGACGGGGCGAAGGCGTGGCTCGAGACCGTCGGCTCCGCCGAGGGCCAGGAGGCGTTCAACAAGGCCAAGGGATCCATCCCGGCCCGCACCGACATCGACATGTCCAGCTTCGGGCAGTACCAGCAGGACGCCGCGGAGTCGTTCAAGAGCGACACCATCGTGTCCTCGCTGGCGCACGGCGCCGCCGTCCCGGTGGCCACGCTGACGGCCATCACCGACGCCACCAGCAAGTTCACCTCGGGGGCGTCCGACCTGGCCGGCTTCCAGTCGGAGCTCGCCGCCGCGAACGCCGGCTGAGCCCCGGGATGCCGTCGCCCGTGCGCACGAGGCGGTCGGGGGTGCGCCGCGCGGTCCGCCGCGCCGGCGCGCCCCTGCTCCTCCTGCTGCCCTCGCTGATCCTCGTGGGGGTGTTCGTCTACGGCCTGATCGTGGCGAACGCCCGCACCTCCGCCACGGACAACCACACGGCAGCCCAGGCGACCGGCCAGGCCCCGACGGTCGTCGTGTGGTTCCGCAACTACGTCGACCTGCTGGGCAGCGAGGAGTTCCAGCACTCGCTGACCAACCTCGTGCTGTACACGGTGGTGTTCCTCGTCGGCACGATGCTGATCGGTTTCATGTGGGCCTGGCTGCTCGACAAGCCGCTGCGCGGGGAGGGCTTCTTCCGGTCGATCTACCTGTTCCCGATGGCGGTCTCGTTCATCGCGTCGGGCGTGGTGTGGCGCTGGCTGCTCAACTCCAACCAGGGCGAGCAGGCGTCCGGACTCAACCGGCTGTTCCAGATGATCGGGCTGGGCGCCCTGCAGAACAACTGGTGGAACAACGTCTCGGTGGGCATCGTCGCCATCGCGATCCCCGCGATCTGGCAGCTCTCCGGGTACGTGATGGCGCTGTTCCTCGCCGGCTTCCGCGGCATCCCGGAGGAGCTGCGCGAGGCCGCCCGCGTGGACGGCGCCAGCGAGTGGAAGCTGTACCGGCACGTGCTGTTCCCGCAGCTGTCGCCGATCGCCCTGTCCGCGCTGATCATCATCGGCCACATGTCGCTCAAGGCCTTCGACCTCATCATGTCGATCTCGAAGCCCGCGAACTACCAGACCAAGGTGCCCGCCGTGGACATGTACGTGTTCAAGTCCGCGTTCGACTACGCCAACGCGGCCGCCGTCGGCACGATCCTGCTGGTCATCGTCGCGATCGTCATCGTGCCGTACCTCGTCCACACGCACCGGCAGGGCAAGCGATGACCGCCGTCATCGAGGAGGAGGCCGGGCGCCCCGTCGACCTCGGCCGGCACGCCGCACCACGGGGCCGGTTCACCGTGGGCCGCACGCTGCGCTACCTGGTGCTGCTGTTCTTCGTGCTCGTGGTGCTGGTGCCCGTGTACGTGCTGCTGGTGACGAGCTTCAAGGGCCCCGGCGACGCGGCGCCCACCCGCGCGTGGAACCTGCCGCAGGTGTGGACCACCGCGAACTGGGAGACGGCGTGGTCCACCCTCGCGCCCGCCATCGGCCGCACCGTGCAGATGGTGGTGCCGGCGGCGCTCATCTCCGCCTTCCTCGGGTCGCTCAACGGGTTCGTGCTGTCCCGCTGGCGCTTCCCCGGTGCGGACCTGGTGTTCACGCTGATCCTGTTCGGCATGTTCATCCCGTACCAGGCGGTGATGATCCCGCTGAACCAGCTGGTGCTCGGGCTCGGCGTGCCGAGCGGCATCCCGTCGCTGATCCTGCTGCACGTCGTCTACGGCATCCCGATCACGACGCTGATCTTCCGCAACTACTACATGACCGTGCCCCACGAGCTGGTCGAGGCGGCGCGCGTGGACGGGGCGGGGATGCTCCGCACGTACGCGTGGATCGTGCTGCCGATCTCGATCCCGAGCTTCGTGGTCGTGCTCATCTGGCAGTTCACGTCGGCGTGGAACGACTTCCTCTTCGCCGTGTTCTTCTCCTCCAGCCAGAACGGCCCGGTCACGCTGGCCCTCAACAACCTCGCCAACGGCGCCCTGCTGCAGGACTACGGCGTCTCGATGGCGGGCGCCCTGTTCGCGTCCCTGCCCACGCTGCTCGTGTACGTGCTGCTGGGCCGCTACTTCATGGGCGGGCTCATGTCGGGGTCGGTGAAGGGCTGAGGCGCGCCCCCGGCCGCCGTCAGGAGGCCGGGGGCACCTCGCCGCTGCCGCGCGGCACGAGGTGCGTCGGCACGACGACGAGCTGCGCGGCGCGCGTGGGGTCCGCGGCCCGCGCCAGCGCGAGGGACGCCGCCTGCCGCCCCATCTCGACCGCGTCGTAGCCGACCACCGTCACGCCCAGCAGGTCGGCGAGCTCGAAGTCGTCGAAGCCGACGAGGGCGACCGGCGCGCCGCCCGCGTGCGACCGTGCGCGGAGGGCGTGCAGCGCTCCCACGGTGATCTTGTTGTTCGCGGTCACGAGGGCGGTGGGCGGCTCGTCGAGCGCCAGCAGCTCGGCGACGAGCGCGCCGGCGACGGCCGCGTCGTGCGCGCCGTCCCGCACGTACCGCTCCGGGTCCGCGACGTCACCGGCCTCCAGGGCCGCGACGAACGCGTCGCGACGCTCGCGGAACGTCCACAGCCGCGACTCGTCGCCGACCAGGCCGATCCGGCGGTGCCCGTGCGCCAGCAGGTGCCGCACGGCCGCGCGCACCCCGCCCCCGTTGTCGATGACCACCGTGTCGGCCTCGACGTCGGGCGCCGGGCGGTCCACCAGGACCACGGGCAGCCCCTCCGCCTGCTCCTCGCGCAGGGCGGCGTGGTCGCCCGACGTGGGGGTCAGCAGCAGCGCGCCCACCCGCCGCTCGACCAGCTCGTCGGTGAGCTGCCGCTCGCGGTCCGGGTCCTCGTCGGTGCTCGCGGTGAGGAGCTGCAGCCCCCGCCCCCGCAGCTCGCGCTCGATGCCGCTCGCGAGCGCGGAGTAGAACGGGTTGGCGAGGTCGCCGGTGACGAACCCGACCAGGCGGGCCGCGCCGCCCCGGGCGAGGTCCGCCGCGGCGGCGTTGCGTCGGAACCCGAGGTCGTGGGCGGCGGCCCGGACACGCTCCCGGGTGCTCGCGGCCACGTTGGGTTCCGCGTTGAGCACGCGCGAGGCCGTCTTGAGGCTCACCCCGGCCCGCTCGGCGACCGCCGCGAGGGTGGGGCGGCGGCCGCGGCGGTGGCCGGGCTCGAGCGTGGGGGTGTCCTGCGTCATCTGTTCTCCCGACAGCAGCGGACGATCGTGCCGACGACCTTATCGAGAACCTGCACGGTCCCGGCCACGCGAGGGTATGGCTGCGCTATTCTCCACCCGGTTGCCGACAGCGCTGTCTTCCACCTCCGGGAGTTTCCCATGACCACCAGACCTGCCCCCGCTCGCGGCCCCCGACGCCGGCGCGCGACCGCGTGGGCCGCCGCCGCCACGGCCGGCGCCCTCCTCACCTCCCTGGCCGTGGGACCGGCCGCCGCCGGCACGCCCCTCGCCGGTGCGACCGCCTCCGCCCCGGACGCGACGCCGGCCTACGGGGCGCCGGACGCCACCGCGGCCGACTACTACGGCGCACTGCTGCGGCACACCCGCTGGGCGGAGACCGTCTGGGACCCCGCCGCGGGCGTCTACCAGGCGAAGGACATGAACTTCGCGGTCGTGCTGGGCAACGCCGTCCTGCTCACCCGGGGCGAGTACGACGCCCGGCTCGCGGGGGTCTCGAAGGACGTGCTCCGCGAGCACACGGTCGCCACCATCGAGCACTACGCCGCGACCAACCGGCTCGTCGACCCGGCGGGCACCTGGGGCAAGCAGCTCTTCTGGGACTCCACGTTCCAGTCGTACTTCCTCACGGCCGGCACGTTGCTCTGGGACGAGCTGGACGCGACGACGCGGGCGAACCTCACGACGATCGCGACGGGCCAGTCCGACTACACCGCGGGCCTCGACTTCGGGCACGACCCCCTGTCGGGCTCGTGGAACGCCGACTGGCCGACCGGCAAGTTCGAGGGCGACACCGCGCAGGAGGAGGTCGGCGTCTACACGCAGGCCCTCGCGCCGGGCCTCGCGTGGGCGCCGGACGACCCGGACGCCGCCACCTGGGCCGACCAGCTCGGCGACTGGGGCCGCAACGCCGCCGGTCAGCCGACCGCCGACCGGAACAACCCCGCCGTCGTCGCGGGCAAGGCCGTGTCGACCAACACGATGCACACGATCCACGACACGTACCTCGTGGAGAACCACGGCTCCTTCGGCCCGCACTACCAGTCGGACATCTGGCGGTCGGGCGGGCGCAACGCGATCCACTTCCTGCTGCGCGACGAGCCGCTGCCGGAGATCCTCACCCGGCAGCCCAACTCGGCGGAGCTGTGGGAGTCGATCAAGCTCGTCATGGCGGACGCCGGCGAGCCGTTCATGCCGATGGTCGCCGACCGCGAGTTCCTCTACGGCCGCGACGCCATCCCGATGGCGTTCCTCGGCCAGGTGCTGCGCGACCCCGACGCGGCGCGCGCGGAGGCGAACCTCGCCGCCGCGCTCGAGGACTACCAGGCGTACGCCCCCGTGAACCGGCTGACGAAGTTCTCGGGCGAGCCCAAGTACGAGCCGGAGGCCCGCGCCGAGATCGCCATCTCCTACCTGCTGCACGTCGAGGCGGCCGAGTCCGCCGCCGGGCCCGTGGAGCCGACACCGCAGGACGAGTTCTTCGACCGCCTCGCCGGGGTCCGCGACTTCGGCGCCGGGCCGGGCCTGACGGTCCAGCAGTCCGCCGACGCCTGGGCGGCCGCGTCGAGCCGCAAGGGCTTCGTGAAGTTCCCCTGGGTGCCGCAGCACGACTCGTGGCTCTTCCACGTCTCCGGCTCCACGCCGTACCTCTACCCCACCACCGGCGCGACGGTCGGCGAGCGCCACGTGCGCACCTACACCGCGCCGCGGGACGGCTTCGAGGGCACCACGTCGGTGTTCCGGGTCGGCGACGGGTACGCCGGCCAGGCCACCCTCCCGACCGGGGCGGCGGTCTACGCCTCGACCGGGGCCGGGCCGGACGACGCGAGCCTGTCCGTGCGCAACCTCGACATGGACGGGTACGCGGGCCTCGACGGCTCGCGCACCTACACGACGGCGGAGGGCGAGACGAAGGCGAGCCTGCCGGTCACCCGGCCCGCCGACCCGGCCGACGCGAGGGCCGCGCGGGTCGACGACCTCGCGTTCTCGCCCGTGACCGCGCGGTACGTGCGCGTGCTCGGCCAGCAGGGCCACCCGCAGTACGGCTACTCGATGTACGCGTTCCACGCGTACGGCGCCGACGACTCGGGCGCCGACCTCGCGGCCGGCAGGACCGCGACGGCGTCCAGCGAGGACGCCGCGAACGGCCGCACCGCGGCGCGCGTCACCGACGGCTCCCCGGCCACGCGCTGGGCCGTCTCGGTGCCCGAGCGCAGCCGGCCCGACTCGTGGGTGCAGGTCGACCTCGGCGAGGAGCGCACCGTCGGTGCCGTGCGCCTCGCGTGGGAGGCCGGCGCCGGCGCGCGCTACCTCGTCCAGACGTCGGCCGACGGCGAGACGTGGACCACGGCGACCGCCTACGGCAAGGCCCCGGCGGACGTGAACGTCGCCCGCCTCGACACGGTGGACCTAACCCCCGAGGGCGCCACCCACCCCGCGCCGGTCACCGCCCGCTACGTGCGCATGCAGGGCGTGCGCGGCGACGCGGCGTACGGCTACTCGCTCTACCACCTGCGGGCGTTCTCCCCCGCCGGCACGGACGTCGCCGCCGGGCGCCCGGCGACGGCGTCGAGCGCCGCCGGCGGGAACCCCGCGAGCGCCGTCACGGACGGGTCGGCCACGACCCGCTGGGCGGTGGCGGTCGGCGACCGGGCCCGCCCCGACTCGTGGGTCCAGGTGGACCTCGGCGCCCCGACCGAGGTCGGCCAGGTGCAGCTCGGCTGGGAGGCCGCCGCCGGCCAGGAGTACCGCGTGCAGACGTCGCTCGACGGCCGGACCTGGCACGACGCCGCGTCCTTCCGGTACACGGGCGACCAGGTGCTCACGAGCGACGGCTCCTGGATCGACGTGGAGGGCGAGGCCGGGTTCGTCGTGCGCGGCACGGACGCGCCGATCACGGTGTCGCGGGCGAGCGACACCCGCCACGTGGTGCGGCTCGCCGACGGTGCGACCGGGCCGCGGCTCGTGGAGATGGTGCCCGGCGACGCGGCCGCCACGGCCGCGCAGGCCGACCGCGCCGTCCCGACGGCCGACCACCCCGGCCTGCTCGTCAGCGTCGTCGACGGCTACCTCGTCGCCTTCAACCTCACCGACGCCGACGTCACGAGCTCCGTCACGGTGCCGCACGCCGGCGGGACGGTCGCGGTCTACCAGGGCACGCAGGAGGTCGGCGCGACGTCGTCGGCGCTGACCGTCGAGGTCGGCGCCGGCGAGGCCGTGGTGCTGGCACCCCGGGCCACCGTCTCCCGGCGGGACGGCGGCACCCCGGCCGGGGTCACCGTGCGCACCGCCGACGCGCGGACGTTCGCCCTCGTCGGGCGGGGCGTGCCCGTGACGGTGACGAACGCCGAGACCGGCACCGCCCGCACGGTCGGCGCGACGCCGTCCGGCACCCCGCTGCGGTTCGGCGCGGCGACCGCGTTCCCGGTGGCGGACCTGGCGCTGAGCACCCTCACGTTCCCCGCGTCGGTGCTGCCGGAGGGGATGACGTCGCCCTCGGCGGCGGTCGACGGCGACGGCACGACGGCCTGGGTGCCCGGCCCGGGCGGCCGGATGGTCACCGACCTCGGTGCCGCGCACGCCGTCGGGCGCGTCGTCGCGTCGTGGGAGCGCGGCGGGGCGCCGTCCGCGGTGGTCTCCGTGAGCGACGACGGGCTGACGTTCACGGACGTCGGCACGATCCGGGGCGGGCGGCCCGAGGGCACGCTCGACGTCGCCCGGACGGCCCGGTACGTCGCGCTGACCACCTCGTGGGGCACGGGCGACCCCGGGCTCACCGCCCTGCGGGTCCTGCCCGCGGCGGACTGAGGACGGCACCGCGCCGGTCGTAGCCCCCGAGGCTGCGCACAGGGCCCGGCACCCGCGGATGATCTCCGCGGGTGTCGGGCCCTGCGTGCACGCTGGGGGCATGACGACGACCACCCCCGCCGCCCGGTGCTTCGGCGACGGCGACCCCCTGTACGAGGCGTACCACGACACCGAGTGGGGCGTGCCCGTGCACGGCGAGGCCGCGCTGCTGGAACGGATCGCGCTGGAGGGGTTCCAGTCCGGCCTGTCCTGGATCACCGTGCTGCGCAAGCGGCCCGCGTTCCGGGAGGTGTTCCTCGACTTCGAGCCCGAGCGCGTGGCGGCGCTCGGCCCCGACGACGTGGAGCGGCTCCTCGGCGACGCGCGCATCATCCGCAACCGCCAGAAGATCGAGGCCACGATCGGCAACGCGCGGGCGGTGCTCACGCTGCACGACGACGGGCGCACGCTCGACGAGCTGTTCTGGTCGTTCGCTCCCCCGGCCCGCGAGCACCGGCTCGGCGCGTGGGACGTGGTGCCCGCGAGCACGCCCGAGTCCGTCGCGCTGGCGAAGGCGCTCAAGAAGGAGGGCTTCCGTTTCTTCGGGCCGACGACGGCGTACGCGGCCATGCAGGCGTGCGGGCTGGTGGACGACCATCTCGCCACGTGCCCGGTCGTCGACGGGCATGCCGCCGCCTGACCTGGTCGAATGGTCGGGTGCTGGGGTTCTGGTGGGGCCTGCTGGGCAGCTCGTCGCTGCTGATCGGTGCCGCCCTGGTGCTGTGGCGCACGCCGAGCCGGCGGCTCACGGGCCTGATCATGGCGTTCGGCGCCGGCGTCCTCATCAGCGCGGTCGCGTACGACCTGGTGGAGGACGCGTCGCGCGCCGCGAGCGGGTGGGTGCTGCTCGCGGGTCTCGCCGCCGGCGCGCTGACGTTCTTCGTGGGCGACCTGCTCATCGACCGGCGCGGCGGGGTCGACCGCAAGCGGTCCACCGGCGCCCAGTCGGAGGGGTCGGGCGGCGCGATCGCGCTGGGCACGGTGCTGGACGGCATCCCGGAGTCGGTGGTGCTGGGCTCCACGCTGGTCGGCGGCGGCGGCGTGAGCATCGCGGTGCTCGCGGCCGTGTTCGTGTCCAACCTGCCGGAGGCGATGGCCGCCACCGTGGGGCTGCGGCAGGCCGGCACGTCGACCGCCCGCCTCGCCCTGCTGTGGGGCGGCACCACCCTGGTCTCCGCGCTCGCCGCGGGCGTCGGGTACGCGGCGCTCGGCACCGCCGACCCGGCGACCATCGCCATCGTGCAGTCCTTCGCCGCGGGCGCGCTGCTCACCATGCTCGTGGACACGATGATCCCCGAGGCGACGGAGTTCGGCGGGCCGGTGACGGGGCTGGTCACCGTGCTCGGGTTCGCCACCGCGTTCGGGCTGTCGGCCCTGGGATAGGCGGCACGCGGGTTCCGGCGGACGGCGCCCGGCCGCTAGGGTCGGCCCGATGATCCGGCTGGTGGAGCACCGCCCCGGGTGGGCGGAGGAGTTCCGCGCGGAGGCCGTCCGGCTGCGCGCGCACCTGGGCGATCGCGTCGTCGACCTGGAGCACATCGGCAGCACGGCCGTTCCGGGCCTCGTGGCGAAGCCGATCCTCGACCTCGGCGCCCGCGCGGCGCCCGGCGCCGACCCGTTCGGCCTCGCGGAGGCGGTCGCCCCGCTGGAGTACCGGCAGCTCCGGTCCGGGCCCGCGAACCACGGGGTCTACGTCCGGATGTCGCCGGACGGCGCGCGCACCCACATCCTGCACGTCTTCGCCTTCGACGGGTGGGACTCCTGCCCGCAGCGGCTGTTCCGCGACAGGCTGCGGCACGACGCGGACGCGCGCCGCCGGTACGGCGAGCTGAAGACGCGCCTCGCCGCCACGCTCACCGACGGCCGGGAGTACACGGCGGCCAAGCGCGACCTCGTCGAGACGCTGCTCAACGAGGAGCGCGCGGCGCGCGGGCTCCCCCCGACCACCGCCTGGGACAAGTAGCCGGGCCTGTCGCGGCCTACCGCCCTCCGGCGAGCAGCTCCACCTGCGCGAGCGTGAGCGGCCCCTGGCCGTCGGCCTCGGTCACCACTAGCCGCAGCGCGCCGTACCGACCCGGCCGCGCGACGGTGAACGGGCGCGTCTGCCGCGCCCAGCGGAACACCTCGCCCGACCGCTCGTCGAGCACGGTCCACGTGCCGTCCGGGCCCTCGTCGTCGGAGCCCTCCAGCCGCCAGGCCGCCGGGGCGGCGCCGCCCGGGCCCGAGGTGAGGGTGTAGCGCAGCACCTCGGGCCGCTCCCCCGCCGGCGCCGACCACGTGACGACCGGCGTGCGGGAGGCGAACACGGCCGCGGTGGCCGACGTGTCGTCGACGAGGAGCTCGGCGACCCTCCCCGCGTCGTCGGCCTGCGCGTCGTCGTCCACCCGCAGGGTGCCGGCCCGCGTGACGTCGGCCAGCGGGGCGGGCGGCGCGTCGCCGCCGGTGAGCGACGGCGGCGCGTCGTCGGGGCCCGTACCCCAGGCGGACGGCTCGGGACCCATGACGAGCTCGACGGTGGTGCCCCCGGCGAGGTCGGCGTGGTCCAGCCAGGCCGCGCTGCGGGGCACGTCGTCCACGGTGAGGGACTGCACGTGGACGTTCTCCAGCGAGTTCCCCACGGTCCGGACCACCAGGTCGCCGTCGGGGCGGTGGATCGTGACCGCGTCGAACAGCGGCGACCCCACCGCGTACCGCGGGGAGCCGACCTGCAGCGGGTAGAGGCCGATCGCGGCGAGCAGCCACCACGCGGACATCTCGCCGTTGTCCTCGTCGCCGGGGTAGCCCTGGCCGATCTCGCTGCCGACGAAGAGGCGGCGCAGGGCCTCGCGCAGGATCCGGTGGGCCTTGGCCGGCGCGCCCACCGCGGTGTAGAGCCAGGGCACGTGGTGCGAGGGCTGGTTGCTCACGCCCCACATCCCCAGCCGCACGTCTCGCGCCTCGGTCATCTCGTGGATGACCTGCCCGTACCCGCCCACGTGGGTGCCGTCCTCGGGCCGGGAGAAGAACTCGTCGAGCCGCGCCTCCAGGCCCGCGGGGCCGCCGTAGAGGTTCGCCAGGCCGCGCGGGTCGTGCGGCGCGTGGAAGGCGAAGTTCCAGGCGTTCGTCTCGGTGAAGGGCCCGCCCCAGTCGTCGGGGTCGAAGTGCCGCGCCGCGGGCGTGAACGCGCCGTCGGCCCCGCGCGCGCGGAAGAAGGCGACCTCCGGGTCGAACAGCGCCCCGTACTGGCCGGCGCGGTCCAGCAGGTAGGCGGACTCCTCGCGCAGGTCCGCGCGCCGGTGGTCCGGCGTCGCCGGGTCCTCCGCGAGCGCCGCCGCCATCGTGCCGATGCCGAAGTCGTTGAGGCAGCCCTCGAGGCCCCACGAGACCGACTCGTGCGTGGACGCGGGGGTGAAGCCGAGGAAGGCGGACGTCTCCAGGCCCTTGCGGCCGACGGCGTCGTGCGGGGGCGCGACGGTGGCGTTCTTCAGCGCGGCGTCGTAGGCGTCGAGGGCGAGGGCGGTGGGCAGCGCACCCTTGAGGTACGCGTCGGCGAACGCGACGTCGGAGCTGGTGCCGGTCATGAGGTCGGCGTAGCCCGGTGACGACCAGCGGGAGACCCAGCCGCCGTCGCGGTACTGCTGCACGAACCCGTCGGCGAGCTCGGCCGTGCGCCGGGGGTCCAGCAGCGCGAGCGCCGGCCAGGCGGTGCGGTAGGTGTCCCAGAACCCGTGGTTGACCATCATCGGGCCGTCCACGACGGCCGCACCGGTGGCCGTGTCGGTGCTCGGCCCGACGGGCGGGGCGACCGGGCTGGCGTGCCGGCGCACGGGGGCGTCGACCGTGCCCGCGTTCTCGGTGTGCGAGGTCGGGTAGAGGTGCAGGCGGTAGAGGTTGGAGTACAGGGTGACGCGCTGGTCGTCGGTGGCGCCGGCGACCTCGACGACGCCGAGCCGCTCCTCCCACAGCGCCCGCGCGGCGTCCTGGACCTCGGGGAACGACCGCCCGGCGAGCTCCTGGTCGAGGGCGCGGCGCGCCTGGTCGAGGCTCAGGTACGACGTCGCGAGGCGCAGCTCGACGACGAGGCCCTCCCCGTCGTGGCCCGAGGTGTCGAAGCTCGCGTACCGCGCGTGCTGCCGGTCGCCGGCTGCGGCGCCCACGGCGACCGGCGTCCGGTCGAAGACGCCGGCCACGAACATGCGCGAGCGGCCCACGGACAGCGGGCTGCCGTCGTCGACCCAGCCGGTCACCGTGCCGTCGGGGTGCGCGTCGAGGCGCGCCGCGCCGGCGGCCGTCGTGACGGTGTCGAGCAGCACGTGCCCGGCGGCGCCCGGGGTGCCGGCGGGGAACCCGAAGCGCAGCACGCCGCCGTGGTCGGTGGGCGCGGCGGCGAGGGTGAGGCCGTCCGCGAAGGTCACGGCGTACAGGTCGGGGCGGGCCGTCTCGTCGGCGTGGTCGAACGGCAGGCCGCGGGCGCCCAGCGCGGCCGTCGGGACCCCCGGCCCGGCGGCCGGCTGCACGACGAGCTGGTTGCGGTCCCCCATCCACGGGCTGGGCTGGTGCGAGACGCCGAAGCCCTGCAGCACGGGCCGGTTCCGGTGGTCGTTGGCCCGGTGGTACTCGTACAGCCAGCGCTGGGAGGCGGCGTCGGTCATGGGAACCCAGAGCGTGAACCCGTTCGGCACGGCCGTGGCGGGCGCGTTGTTGCCGCGCGAGAACTGGCCGCTCGACATCGTGCCGCGGCGGGTGTCGACGAGGTCGACGAGACCCGTGCCGCCGGCGACGGCGGGCTCCGCGACGAGGGCGACGTCGTCCACCCAGCCGGAGAAGGCGGCGTCGGTCATGCCCTCGGGCGGGTCGCAGCGCAGCAGGACGGCGTCCACGGTGCGGCCGGCGGCGACCGCACCGACGTCCACCCGCACGGAGTTCCACTGGTCGGCGTAGAGGATCTTGCCCTCGCCCTGGGCGCGGGCGGTGGCCCCGGTGCCGTGGGCGTCGGTGGCGGGCAGGTCGGAGAGGAACGTGCCGTCGGTGAACGCCAGGTCGAGCGCGACGTACGTGGACGGGTACCGCAGGTCGCCGCGCAGGTCCGGCAGCACCACGTAGCTCAGCCGCGTGCGCGGCCCCACCTCGACCCCGAGCCCGCGGAACAGCACGTGCGTGACCGGACCGGCCTCCTCCCGGAGGCCCGCGAAGCCCAGCGCGTGCAGGCCGGTGAAGCCCGCCCGGTGCTTGTGGGTGGCGCCGGCCGCGGGGCCGTCCCCCACGCGCACGACCAGCGGCGCGTGCCGCGGGGTCGGCAGGGGCGCGGGGTCGCCGGGCTCGAAGGACGTCGCGAACGAGGTGGGGTGCGTCATCGGGTCTCCTCGGTGGGGCTGTCGTCAGGGTGCCGACGCAGCGATTCGGTCGCCTCCCGGGGCGGGAGACGACCGAATCGCTACGTCGAGGTGCCTGGTGTCAGTCGGCGTCCTTCTCGAAGGCGGCGGGGCGCACCTGCACCGCGCGCACCCGGTCGACGTCGAGCTTCTCGGAGCGGTCGAAGCGGTAGACGCCGTTCTGCTCCTGGAAGACGTCGGTGAGCTGCGTGTAGCAGTAGCCGAACATCAGCGGGTCGTCGAGCAGGGCGTCGGTGAGGCCGGCGAACCGGGTGTGGAACTCCTCCTCGTCGGCCACGCGCTGGCCGTACCCCCACGACTCGCTGCGGTCGTCGCCGGCGGCCTTCGCGGCCTCCTCCGGGTTCCACCAGATGCCGCCGTACTCGCTGCAGAAGTACGGCTGGCCCTTGTAGGGCAGCGAGATCGGGCCCTCGTCGTAGACGTTCGCGTACGGCTGGTCGGTCTTCAGGCCGGCCATGTCGCGGGCGAACGCCTCGGGCTCCTGCTCGTAGTGGTGGGAGTCCCACACGTCCGTCTCGAGCACCCGGTGCGAGTAGCCGCTGGCGTCGAGCACGGGGCGCGACGGGTCCGCGAGCTTCGTCGCCAGGAACATGGCGCGCGTGACGTCGTCGAGCTGCGTGATCCGGTCGTGCAGCAGCTGGTGCGTCTCGTTCAGCGGGCACCAGCCGATGATCGACGGGTGGGAGAAGTCGCGCTCCAGGGCCTCCAGCCACTCGGCGACGTAGGACGTCGTCGGCTTCTGGTGGTCGTCCTTGCGGCCGAAGTCGCCGGAGCCCCAGTCGCCGAACTCGCCCCACACGAGGTAGCCGAGGCGGTCCGCGTGGTACAGGTAGCGCTCCTCGAACACCTTCTGGTGCAGGCGGGCGCCGTTGAAGCCGGCCTCGAGGCCCAGCTCGACGTCGCGCAGCAGGGCGGCGTCGCTCGGCGCCGTCATGAGCGACTCGGGCCAGTAGCCCTGGTCGAGCACGAGGCGCTGGAAGACGGGCTCCCCGTTGATGCGGATCGCCTTGCCCTCGATCGCCACGGACCGCAGGCCGGCGTAGGAGCGCACGGTGTCGACGACGTCGCCCGCGCTGTCGTGCAGCTCCACCTCGACGCCGTACAGGTGCGGGTCCTGCGTGGACCACGGGCGCACCCGGTCCACGGGGATCACGACGCGCAGCGAGGGCGCGAGGTCCAGGTCCGCGCGCGTGGTCTCGGTGGCGACGACGCCGTCCGCGTCGGTCACCGTCACGACCACGTGGTGGCCGCGGCGGTTCTGCGTGAGCGGCACGCGCACGTCGAGGGCACGGGCGGCGAGGTCGGGCGTGATGCGGGGGCGGCGCAGGCTGGCGCCCGGCACCGGCTCCATCCACACGGTCTGCCAGATGCCGGTGGTGCGCGTGTAGTGGCAGTCCTTGTTGGCGTACAGGCCGGACTGCTTGCCGCGCGCCTGCGGGATGCCGCGGTGGTCGCGGGCCCGCACGACGACGGTCACCGTGTCGCCCGGCGCCGCCACGCCGAACAGGTCGGCCGTGAACGGCGTGAACCCGCCGCGGTGGCGCACCACCTCGGTGCCGTCCACCCACACGGTCGCGTCGTGGTCGACGGCGCCGAAGTGCAGCAGCACGTGGGTGTCGGCCCCGGCGACGTCCTCCCAGTCGGCGGGGACGGTCACCTCGCGGCGGTACCAGACCGCCTCGAGGAAGTCGGTGTTCTCCACCCCCGAGAGCTCGGACTCGGGGGCGAACGGCACGGTGATGGTGCCGTCGAGCGCGCGCTCGCGCAGGCCGCGCTCGAGGCCCGAGTCACCGGGGTCGATCTCGAACCCCCACGAGCCGTTGAGGTTGAGCCAGCGGTCGCGCACGACCTGCGGGCGCGGGTACTCGGGGCGGGGGATCTCGCCGCCGGTGGGGGCGGAGGGAGGATCGAGTCGATCGAGGACGGACATCGTTGAGCTCCGTTGCGCGTGGATGACAGTGCGCCGCCGATTCAACAGGGGAACGCGAAAAGATGCAACGTTGAATCAGGATTTGGTGCGTCTCAGTCGTCGACGGGCACCACCCGGCTGCTCTCGCGCACCAGGAGCCGGTGCGGGACGACGACGTCCACGTCCCCGCTCCCCGCGCCCTCCGAACGGCGCTCGACCTGCGCGATCACGCGCTCCACGGCCGCCTCCGCGATGGACTCGAGGTCCGGCGCCACGGTGGTCAGGGTGGGATGGGAGAACCGCCCGTCCTCGATGTTGTCCCACCCGGTGACCGCGACGTCCTCGGGCACCCGCACCCCGTTGAGGCGCAGCGCGTGCAGGACGCCCAGGGCGAGCTCGTCGTTGGCACAGACGAGGCCGCCGACCTCGCTGATGCGGGGCAGCACCGACTCCACCGCCGCCACGCCCGCGGGGCGGGAGAACTGCGGCACGGGGAGGATCCAGCGCGGGTCCACGTCCAGGCCCCGCGCCGCGTGCGCCTCGCGGAAGCCCTGGAGCCGCGGGGTGCCCGAGCGGTCCGCCACCGACTCCGCGCCGACGAACGCCAGCCGGCGGCCGGTGGCGAGCAGGTGCTCCGTCACCTCCCGGGCCGCGCGGACGTTGTCGATGCTCACGTGGTCGGTGCGCCAGCGCCGGTCGTGCCCCGGGTCGTCCCGCTCGCCGAGCAGCACCATGGGCGTCTCACCGCGCACCTCGGCGATCTCGGCGGGGCCGAGCGCGAGGGGCGAGAAGATGATCCCGTCGATCGAGTGCACCTGGAAACCGCGTGCCACCTGCAGTTCCGCGTCGCGCTCGGTGCGCGTCTCCTCGATGAGGACCCGGTAGCCGCGCCGCCCCGCGACGTCGATGACGATGTGCGCCAGCAGCGAGAAGTACGGCGAGTGCACCCACGGCACCGCGAGGGCGAGGGTGTTGGTGCGCCCCCGGCGCAGCTGCCGCCCGGCGAGGTTCGGGCGGTAGCCGAGGGTCGCGATGACCTCCTCGACGCGCGCCCGCGTGTCGTCCCCGACGCGCCCCGTCCCGTTGACGACGTTCGACACCGTCTTCCACGAGACGCCCGCCTCCGCGGCGACGTCCTTGATCCCCACCCGGCCCGACCCGCGGCCCCGGGCAACGGTGCCCGCGCGCTCCTTGCCGTCCTCGAGTCCCGACATCCACGTCTCCCTCCGGCGGCCCGCGATGAACCTTGCTGGATCTCTTGACGGGTCGCCCGCCCTAGTCCATCGTGGTCCCACGTTGGAGCGCAACGTTGCACCAAGGAGGGTCGATGAAGACCATGCAGCGCAGTTCAGCGTCGCCGGGAGGAGCGTGGCCGGGCCACGCACCCGGGCGACGTACCCGGTCCGGCACGGGTGGTCCCGCGGACGACGTCCCGCGATGGAGCCGCCGCGGCCTGCTCCAGGCCGCGCTCGTCGGGGCCGGCGGGATCGCGCTGGGCGGCGCGCTCTCCGGGTGCGCGACGCCGACGGCGTCGGGCTCGGGCCGCACGTCCGTGATGATCTGGGACCTGTTCTCCGGCGGCGACGGCGCCCTCATGCAGAAGATGGTCGGCGCGGTCGCGAACGAGAACCCGGACATCTCCGTGGACTCCACGACCCTCGCCTGGGGCGCGCCGTACTACACGAAGCTCGCGATGGCGTCGTCGGGCGGCCGCCCGCCCGAGGCCGCGGTGATGCACATGTCGCGTCTCGCCGGGTACGCGCCCGGCGGGCTGCTGGAGCCGTTCGACCTGGGCGCGCTCGCCGACCTCGGCATCACGCAGGAGGACTTCGCGCCCGCGGTGTGGGAGAAGGCGCAGTTCGACGGCCAGCTCTACGCGCTGCCGCTCGACACGCACCCGTACATCGCCTTCAACAACCCGGAGATCACCGGGAAGGCCGGCCTGCTCGACGCCGACGGCAAGCTCGACATCGCGCCGGGCGCCGACTCGTTCCTGGACGCCGGCCGCGCGATGGCGGAGGTCACGGGCGAGACGGGCGTCTCGTGGGGCTACCTGCGCGACCCCGCCGGCTGCTGGCGGATGTTCTGGGGCCTGTACAACCAGAACGGCGGCGGCTACGACCTCACCCCGGGCAAGGCCGCCGAGATCGACGAGCAGGCCGCCGCCGAGGTGTTCGAGTTCCTCCAGGCGATGGTGGACGGCAAGGTCGCGGCCACGAACCAGGACGGCGGCGCCGCCTCCGGCCGGTTCATGTCGAAGCGCACCGGGCTGATGTTCTCCGGCGAGTGGGACCTGCCGATGTTCCGGGACGCGATCCCCGACGTCGGCGGCACGCCCTTCCCGACGATCTTCGACACGCCGGCCAACTACGCCGACTCGCACTCGTTCGTGCTGCCGAAGCAGGCCCACGCGAACCCGGAGAAGCGCGCGGCCACGTACCGCGTCCTCGCCGGCCTCCTCAAGGAGGGCCTCACCTGGGCGGGCGCCGGCCACATCCCGGCGTACCAGCCCGTCGTGCAGACGCCCGAGTACCAGGACCTCACGCCGCAGCGCGACTACGCGCCCGCCGCCGAGATCGCCGTCTTCGACCCCGACGCCTGGTTCACCGGCGGCGGCAGCGACTTCCAGACGCGCATGGGCGACTCCATGACCGACACCCTGTCCGGCAAGGCGTCCCCCAAGACCGCCGTCGACCGCATGCTCAGCGAGATGAACCGCTTCCTCTCGCAGCCCAGCCCCGCCTGAGAGAGAGGACGACGATGACCGCCTCGAGCACGTCACTGAGCGCCCCCGTCGCGCGCCCCTCCCGGCGCCCGTCGAGCACCCGCACCCGCGGCTCCGCCGGCACCGTCCGCAGCTCGCTGCGCGAACGCGACCGGTCCGGGTACCTGTTCATCGCCCCGTTCGCGGCAGCGACCGGGCTCTTCCTGCTGTGGCCGACGATCTACGGCCTGTGGATGAGCTTCACCGACCAGAGCCTCACGGCCACGGACAGCTCGTTCATCGGCTTCGACAACTACATCGAGGCCTTCAGCGACCCCCAGGTGTGGCAGACGCTGCTGCACACCGTGTGGTTCACGGTGCTCAGCACCGTGCCGCTCATCCTGGTCGCGCTCCTCATGGCCCTGCTGGTGCACACCGGCCTGCCCGGCCAGTGGGTGTGGCGCCTGTCGTTCTTCGCGCCGTTCCTGCTGACCAGCGCCGTCGTGTCGTCCCTCGCGAGCTGGCTGTTCCAGCCCGAGATCGGCCTGCTCGACGTCTGGATCGCCAAGCTCGGGCTGGGCCCGATCGGCTGGCTCACCGACGAGAACGTCGCGATGTTCTCCATCGCGCTGGTCACCGTGTGGTGGACCGTCGGGTTCAACTTCCTGCTCTACCTGGCCGCGCTGCAGGGCATCCCGCAGCAGCAGTACGAGGCCGCGACCATCGACGGCGCCGGCGGCTGGCGGCGGCTGTTCTCGATCACGCTGCCGCAGCTGAAGACCATCACCGGCGTGATCGTCGTGCTGCAGCTGCTCGCGTCGCTCAAGGTGTTCGACCAGATCTACCTGCTCACCGCCGGCGGCCCCAACGGCAGCACGCGGCCCATCCTCGAGTACGTCTACGACACGGGCTTCACCAACTACCGCCTCGGGTACGCGTCGGCCATCTCGTACGTGTTCTTCGCCCTGATCCTCGTGTTCACGCTGGTCCGGCTGCTGCCGTCGAAGAAGGAGGCCTGACGTGGCCATCGCCGAGTCCGCCCAGGGTTCCGTCTCCACGCTGGTCGCCGCGCGCCGGTCGGCGGCGCAGCAGACCCGGGCCGAGAACCGCACCCTCACCAAGCTGACGATCGGGCCGTCCCCGTGGGTGCGGGCCGCCGCGCTCGCCGCCCTCGTCGTCATGGCCCTGCTGTGGCTGCTGCCCCTCGCGTGGGGCGCCGTCACCAGCTTCAAGCACGAGGCCGAGGCCGCGCTGCCCGCGTCGTGGTGGCCCAGCCAGGGCTGGACCCTCGACGCCTACCGCCAGGTGCTCGGCAACAGCGAGCTGCTGGGCTGGATGTGGAACAGCCTCGTCGTCGCCGTCCTCGTGACAGCGCTGACCGTGCTGATCTCCGCGATGGCCGCGTTCGCGTTCTCGCAGACCGTGTTCAAGGGCCGGGGCCTGCTGCAGTTCCTCACCGTCGCGTCGATCATGATGCCCGGCCAGATCCTCATCGTGCCGCTGTTCAAGCAGATGCAGGCGATGGGCCTGGTCGACACGTTCGCCGGCATCGTGCTGCCGCAGGTCGTGGCCCCGGTGATGGTGTTCATCCTCAAGCGGTTCTTCGACGCCATCCCCACGGAGCTCCTCGACGCCGCCCGCATCGACGGCGCCGGCACGTGGCGGCTCTTCTGGACGATCGTGCTGCCGCTGTCGAAGTCGATCCTCGTGGCGGTCGCGATCTTCGTGTTCATCGGCGCGTGGAACAACTTCCTGTGGCCGTTCATCGTCACGACCGACCCGCAGTTCATGACCCTGCCCGTGGGCCTGTCGACCGTGAAGAACGCCTACGGCGTGCAGTACGCGCAGAACATGGCGTCGGCGATGATCGCCGCCCTGCCGCTGCTCGTGGTGTTCATGCTCTTCCAGCGGCGCATCGTGCAGGGCGTCGCCACGACCGGCATGGGCGGCCAGTAGCACCGGCCCACCGCACGACGACCGGACCAGCCACATCCCGCACCGCCGCGGGACGGAAGGAACCCATGAAGCTCGCACGACTCAGCGGCGCCGTCGCCGCCGTGGCCCTGACGATCGGTCTCACCGCCGCCTGCGGCAACGGGGGCGCCGACGCCGGACCGGCGGCGCCGGTCTCCACCGACGAGGACATCACGCTCTCGTTCGCCTGGTGGGGCAACGACGACCGCGCCGAGAAGTACGAGAAGGCGATCGACCTCTTCGAGGAGGACCACCCGAACGTCACCGTCCAGACCCAGTTCCAGGCCTGGGACGACTACTGGACGGCCCGGTCGACGGAGGCGGCGGGCAGCGCGCTGCCGGACGTCGTGCAGATGGACGCCGGCTACGTGCGCCAGTACGGCGCGACGGGCCAGCTCGCCGAGCTCGACGGCCAGGTCGGGGTCAACCTCGACGTCGACGGCGTGGACGACACCGCCCTCGCCTCGGGCCAGATCGAGGGCACGACGTACGCCGTCCCGGTCAGCCTCAACACCCAGTCGATCATCTACAACGCGAAGCTCCTCAAGGAGCTCGGCGTGGAGCCCCCGGCCGAGGGCTACGGCTGGGACGACCTGATCTCCTGGTTCGCCGACGTCGCCGAGGCGGGTGCGAAGCACGACCCGCAGGTGTACCCGATCGGCGACATGACGGGGAACAGCCCCTGGTTCCTGCAGTGGCTGGTGCAGCAGGGCAGGGCGCCGTTCACCGACGACGGGCAGATCGCCTTCACGAAGGACGACGTGCAGGCCTGGGCCGACCTGTGGGCGCCGCTGCGCGACGCCCAGGTCTTCTTCCCGGCGAAGCGCGCGGCGCAGCTCGAGCCGAAGACCGGCCTGAACTCGCGCGAGGTGGTCGCCGAGGCGAACTGGGACACCCTGATGCCCAACTACGTGGCCGAGCTCGGCAGCGACGACCTGCAGCTGCTGCCCATCCCGACCGGGGACGACGGCAAGAAGATGTACTGGCACTCCGGCGTCATGCTCTCGGCGTCCGCCAGCTCGTCGCACCCGGACGCGGCGGCCGCGCTCATCGACTTCATGACGAACGACCCGCGGGTCGGCGAGATCTTCGGCACCAGCAAGGGCGTCCCCGCGACGCAGGCGCAGAAGGACGCGATGGCGCTCGAGGACGGGTCGCCCGACTCCCGCCTCATCGCCTACGAGGACGCGGCGAAGGACGACGTCACGGAGCCGGCTCCGGTGCCCGTCGAGGGCTACGGGGAGATCGAGGCCGAGATGGCGCGCCTGTCCGAGGAGGTCCAGTACGGCAAGCTCACCGAGGACCAGTTCGTGGACCAGTGGTTCGCCTACGTGCAGGACACGGTGAAGCAGTCCTGAGCCACGCCGCGCGCAGGCACCCCCGGGCCGCGAGACTCGGGAGCATGTCCGCCCCCGCCACCCAGCACGCCACCCCCCGACCCACGCAGCGGCCCCACCTGGCCGCCGTGCTCGAGGACCGGTGGTGCGCGGTGGCGGGGGCGTTCCTGCGCCGCCGCGGGTGGGTTCCCCGCCTGCTCACGTACACCGGGCTCGGCACGCCGCGCGACGTGCGCGTGCTGGCGCGCGTGCTGCTCGTGCCGCCGTCGCGGGCGTCGGGCCCGCTGTCCCCGGCGGACCACGCCGCCCGACGCCCCCTGCGCAGCTACCTGACGATGCCCGCGCCGGGCGAGCCGGTGCGCGTCGTGGTGGGCGGGGCGGACGTCGTCGTCGAGACGGACCGGTCGGGCTACGTGGACGCCGAGGTGCCGCTGCCCGACGGCGATCCCCTGGCCCCCGGGCGCCACGACGCGACGCTCACCGCCGTGCGCACCGGGGTCGCGGCGGCCGCGCCCGTCGTGGTCGTGGCGGACACGGCGTCGTTCGGGGTGGTGAGCGACATCGACGACACGGCGATGATCACGGCCGTCCCGCGCCCGCTGGTCGCGGCGTGGAACACGTTTTTCAGCCGTGCGGGCGCGCGCCGCCCCGTGCCGGGGATGGCGCAGCTGTACCGGCGCATCGCCGCGGACCGCCCCGACGCGCCGTTCGTCTACCTCTCCAACGGCGCCTGGAACACCGCCGGGACGCTGTCCCGCTTCCTCGACCGGCACGGCTTCCCGCCCGGCCCGCTGCTCCTCACGGACTGGGGCCCCACGCAGACGGGCTGGTTCCGCAGCGGGCCGCAGCACAAGGGCGACAGCCTGGACCGCCTCATGACCACCTTCCCCGACGTGCGGTGGCTGCTGGTGGGCGACGCCGGGCAGCTCGACGAGGACGTGTACGTGCGGGCGTCGGCGCGCTGGCCGGGGCGGGTGGTGGCGATCGCCGTCCGACAGGTCGCCCGGGCCCGCGTGCGGCCGTCGCGGGGGCGGCCGGAGGCGGGAGCGCCGCTGGTGCACGGCGCCGACGGCGCGCAGCTCGCCGACCGGCTGGCGGGGCGCTGGGGCGACGCGACGTGACCGCGCGCCCGCCGCCCCCCGAGCCGGAGCGCCGCCTCGTGCCGCCCACGACCGGCCTCGCCCGGCAGTGGCACGCCGGCCACGACGACTGGGGGCCCGGCCTCCACGAGGACGGGTTCGGGCTCGGCCCCGACGACGACGTCGAGTCCGTGACGGGCTTCGCGGACTGGGTGGGCCGGGTGCGCTCCGCCCCGGCGGCGACGCTCTGGTGGATCGTCGTCGTGGGCGACGACGGCGCGCCCGACATCGTCGGGGGCATCGCCCTGCGCCACCCCGACCACCCCGACGCCGCCCGCCACGGCCACATCGGTTACGGCGTCCGTCCCGGGGCCCGCGGGCGGGGGCACGCGGCGTGGGCGCTCGCGCGGGTCCTGGAGGTGGCCGCGACCCAGCACGGGATGGACCACGCCGACCTCGTGTGCGAGGAGGGCAACACCGCGTCGGCGGGGCTGATCGAGAAGCTCGGCGGCCGGGTGGTCGACCACCCGCACCCGGGCGTCGTGCGCTACCGGGTGCCGCTCGCGCCGAGGTAGAGCCTCCGGCCGCGAGGTCGCGCCCGCCGAGCACGACCTCGCGGCCGGAGGCTCTACCTCGTGGCGGTCGGCCCGCCGTGGACCGGGACGAAGCCGGACTCGTAGGCACGCACCACCGCCTGGGTGCGGTCGCGCACGCCGAGCTTGGCGAGCACGTTGCCCACGTGCGTGCGCACGGTCTCGACGCCCAGGTACAGCTCGCCGGCGATCTCCGCGTTCGACAGGCCCGTCGCCATCAGCCGCAGCACCTCACCCTCCCGCTCGGTGAGCCGCGCGTCCCGCAGCGCGTCGCCCGCGTCGTCGCTCCCCCGGGCGGCCACGAGCCGCCGCATCGCGTCGGGGAACAGCAGCGAGTCGCCGCGCGCCACCAGCCGCACGGCGTCCGCCACCTCCTCCGGGCGCGCCCGCTTCAGCAGGAAGCCCTGCGCCCCGGCGTGCAGGGCGTCGAGCACGTGGTCGTCGTTCTCGAACGTCGTGAGCACGAGGACACGCGGCGCCGGCACGCCCGGGCGGTCCGCCCCGACGACGGCCCGCGTCGCCGCGATCCCGTCCACGCGCGGCATCCGCACGTCCATGAGCACCACGTCCGGACGTGCCTGCGCCACCACCTGCGGCACCTCGGACCCGTCGCCCGCCTCGCCGACCACCTCCAGGTCCGGCTCCGCGTCGAGGATGACCCGCAGCCCCGCGCGCACCAGCGGCTCGTCGTCGACGAGGACGACGCGGACGGCGGCGGCGCGGGTGTCGGTCTCGGCAGGCACGGTCACGGCGTCGATCCTGCCGTATCGACGGCCGCCACGGACCGGCCGCGTCGCGGGCGGCGTGGCGCGCCGTTCAGCGGAGCTCGGGGTAGTGCCGCTCCCAGAACGCGCCGAGGGTCGTGGTCGCCAGCTCGCGCTCGACCCGCCCGACGTCGTCGGGCACCCTCCAGTGCCGACGGCGTGCGACCGCCCAGGTGCGGCCGTCGCGGAGGACGAACGTCAGCCGGCTCCGACCCCACCGCCCCCGCCGCACGACGACGCGGACGGCCTCGTCCGCGGGCAGCTCGGCGTCCGGCGGCCACAGGGCGCAGATGTCGTCCCGGAGGTCGCGGTCCTCGTCGGACACGCACGAGGCGCACGCCCGCATGACTGCGACGGCGACCGCGTGCAGCGACCACGGGTGGCCGCACGCCGCACAGTCCCCGCCGAAGAGCTCGTCCACGCCTCGATCATCCCGAGGCGCCACGCCCCCGGTCGACGGGAAATCGCGCCCGCACCACCCAGCGGCCGTCGTCCGGCCCCGCGTCGAGGTCGCCGCGCAGCAGCCGGACGCGCTCCGCCATGCCGCGCAGGCCCCGGCAACCGCCACCGGGGGCGGCCGCCGCGGGGAGCGGGTTCGCGACCTCGACGTCGAGCCGTCGCGCCGCGCCGTCGACGGTCACGCTCACCGTGACCGGGCGTCCGGGGGCGTGCCGGACGGCGTTGGTGAGCGCCTCCTGCGCGACGCGGTAGGCCTCGTGCGACGTCGCGCGGGGCAGCGCGTCCGCCGCGCCGTCGTCGACGTCGAGCCGCACGTCCGCGCCGGCGTGCCGGGCGTCGTCGACGAGGGCGGGCAGGTCGGCGAGCGACCGGGCGGGCGCGCGGCGCGCCTCCGCGACGTCACCGGCCCGGTCGGGGGCGCGCAGCAGGCCGAGCACGTGGTCGAGGTCGGCCATCGCGGCCCGGCCGGACTCCTCGATCGCCGCGAGGGAGCGCCGCGCCCCGTCCGGGTCGGAGCCGACGAGCCGCGACGCGGCCGCCGCCTGGAGGGTCGTGACGGTCAGGGCGTGGCCCACGGAGTCGTGCAGCTCGCGCGCGAGGCGGCCGCGCTCGGCCAGCTGGTCCGCCTGCGCCTCGAGCTCGGCGATGCGCGCCGTCTGGTCGGGGCCGAGCAGCGGCTCCGCCGACTGCCGCAGCAGCCGGCGCGCCAGCGCCGTGCCGTACGGGAGGGCGAGCAGCGCCAGGACCGCGAGCGCCACCCACCCGGCGGCGTGGCGGGTGAACGTGGGCGCCATCCGCACCAGGAACGACTCGTCGATGCCGAACGCCGACAGCACCAGCTGCGTCGCGAGCGGCACCGCGACCAGCAGGCCGACGGTGATCACCGCGCCCAGGGCGAGGTGGAGCGCGAACCAGGCCGCCCCGCGCCACCGTGTCGCGACCGTCGTCGGGCCGGAGGGGTCGGGCAGCTCGCGCGCGTCGACGTCGAGGAAGGTCCGCACGGCCGCGATCTCCAGCGCGCGCACGGGCGCGAGGAACGGCGGCGCGCCGACGATGACGGCAGTCACCGCGGCGAGGACGGCGACGGCGGCGCGGGGCGTGGCCGGGTCGGCGAACATCTGCACGAAGCCGGCGGCGAGCAGCGCGTACGCACCCGCGACGACTCCTCCGACGACGAGGTACACGCCCGCGCGCACCGTGGACGCGCTGGTCAGCGGCGACAGCGCCCACCGCAGGGTGCGCCGCCCCTCACCGGTCGTCGTCCGCCTGGTCATGCCGACCAGTCTTCCCGCCGGTCCCGCGGCGCGCCTCCCCCGGCCGGGGGACCTCCCTGGGATCGCTATGCCAAAGAGAACTCAGGGGCCTTCGCCGGGAAGGTGCTGGGACGTCTTCTCACTGATCAGCCAACGCCCCTGCCGCCTGACGAGGGTGAGACGAAAGTCGGAGGGCGGACCGCAGGACCGTGCACCGTCGAGCGAGATGTAGCACTCGGTTCCTCGGAAAAGGACCGTCGCAGCGTCGGCGTCGACGGCGACGCCTCGGAAATCCTCGAGGTCCAGCTGGGCGTGGGTGTAGCCGAGGAGCTCGGCGTCGTGAGGAGCGGCGACGAGCTCGGCGATGCTCGCGTCGATGATCCCGAGCTCGTCCTCGGCCCGCCCTTGAACGGCGACGCGACCCAGCTCGGCACGGCGCCGCTCGGTCGCGGAGGCTGAGGCGTTGTTCTCCGACCCCAGGGAACCGTCAGCGGCGAGGACGAGCCGCCCGGCCTCGTTCTCCGCTTCGAGCAGCCCCAGCACGTCGGCGCGCACCGATGCCACCTGCACCGCATCGCCGCGGTCTCGGAAGGCGGCGTACGGATCGTTCGCGCAGGCGCTCAGCGAGAGGACGCCCGAGACCAGCCCGACGACGAGGACGCGACGGCGCTTCATGGCCAGGCACCCTTCGTGGTGGATCCCACGGCGGCAGCGTATCGGCGCACGCGGGAACGGCAATGCGCAGGCTCGCGGCCCGGGGGTGACGCCACCCTCCCCGGCCGAGGACCCTGCGACGTAGCACCTGGTGACGCTTCCGCGGGAGGACCCGTCGCCGGGTGCTACGTCACCATCGTCAGGTCGGCTTGCGGGCGCTCACGATCATGTGGGTGCCGAGGAAGCGGCGCCGCCAGGTGACGTCGTCGAACCCGAGCCGCCAGAGGATGGAGGCGACCTGCTCGGGAGACATGAACCCGAGGGTGGTCTCCTCCAGGTAGGTGTACGACGTCTTGTCGCGCGCCACGAGCTGGCCGAGCAGCGGGATCACGACCTTCACGCCGAGCGTGACGGGCACGCGCAGCAGGCCGCGCGGCGGGCAGGTCTCGAGCAGCGCGAGGCGGCCGCCGGGCTTGAGCACCCGCAGCTGCTCGGCGAGCACGCGCTCGGCGTCCTCGACGTTGCGCAGCAGGTAGCCGTGCGTGATGGCGTCGAAGGACGCGTCGTCGAAGGGGAGCGCGTTGGCGTCGGCGAAGCCCCAGGTGACGGCGTCGGCGCCGGGCTTGGCGCGGGCGCCGTCGAGCATCCCCTCGGAGAAGTCGACGCCGTGGATCGTGGCGCCGGGGTACTGGCGCGCGGCCTCGAGGGCGATGACGCCGGTGCCGGTGGCGATGTCGAGCAGCGACCCGCCGGCGGGGACCTGCGCGCGTCGTGCGACGTCACGGCACCAGGCCGCGTGGCGGCCCAGCGTCATCAGCCGGTTCATCCGGTCGTAGTAGCCGGGGACCGTGTCGAAGAGGCGCTGGACCTCCTCGCCGTGGGGCGAGGGGACGGTCACGCGGCGAGCTCCTGACCGCTCATCTTGTGGATCGAGTCCATGACGTGGTCGGTCAGCTCACGACGCACCTGGGCCGGGCGGCCGGCGGTGAGCTGCCGCGACGGGTCGATGGGGGCGCCGAAGTTCACCTGGATGCCGCGCACCGGGCGGGGCAGCCGCTTGCCCACGGGCTGCACCTTGTCGGTGCCGCGCAGCGCGACGGGCACGACGGGCGCCGAGCCCGCGAGCGCCAGCCAGGCGACGCCGGTGTGCCCCTGGTGGAGCTTGCCGTCGCGGGAGCGGGTCCCCTCGGGGTAGATGCCGAAGGCGCCGCCGCGCTTGAGGACGACGAGCGCGTCGTCGAGCGACCGCTGGCCGGCGCGCGGGTCCTCGCGGTCGACGGGGATGTGACCCATGGTGGTGAAGAACCAGCGGGAGACGCGGCCCTTGAGGCCGCGGCCGGTCCAGTACTCCGCCTTCGCGATGAAGGTGACGTGCCGGGGTACGACGAGCGGGATGATGATCGAGTCGATGAACGACAGGTGGTTGCTCGCCAGGATCACCGGTCCGCGCCGCGGGATGTTGTGGAGTCCCGTCACCTGGGGTCGCAGGAGCACGAACACCAGGAGCGACAGGACGAGGCGCAGGAACCGATAGGTCACCGCACCATTGTGCCCCCTGCTCCGCGCGGGTCCGGCGAGGCCGGTCCCGCATGCGCGGGATCAGGCGGTTCGTACCGTGGCGGCGGCCAGGAGCGACTCGGCGGCACGTCGCGCTTCGAGGGCGACGTCGGCGTCGTGCGTGATCGCGGCGGTGGTCTGCGCGCCCTCGGCCAGCAGCACCACCTGCAGGGCGACGGCGTCGGGCAGGCCGGCCTCGCGCACGAGCCCGAGCACGTGCTGCCGGAACGCGTCTTTGTGGCCGCGCACGGCGTCGGCGATGCGGGGCGACGTCGCGCCGAGCTCGCCGAAGGAGTTGATGAACGCGCAGCCGCGGAAGCCGTCCTCGCGGAACCATGCGTCGAGGAAGTCGAAGACGCTGAGGATGCGGTCGCGGGGCGTGGTGGCCGTCGCGGCGGCGCGCTCCACCCCGTCGGTCCACTGCGTGGTGCGCAGCGCGAGCACGGCGACGACGAGGTCCTCCTTGGACTGGAAGAGCCCGTAGATCCGCTTGAGCGAGACGCCCGCCTCGGCGCGCACGGCGTCCATCCCCACGGCCTGGACGCCGCGGGCGTAGAACAGCCGGTCCGCGGCCGCGACCACGGCGTCGCGTGCCGCTTCGTCGTCGAGCATCGTTCACCCTTTCGTCGGCCGGCTCCCCTTGCGTGGAGAACCATCGTTCTCTAGTGTAGCGACCAGCGGGAGAACGATCGTTCTCCCCTTGGCGAGAAGGAGCACGACCATGGGTTACATCACCGTCGGTCAGGAGAACAGCACGGACGTCGAGCTCTACTACGAGGACCAGGGCTCCGGGCAGCCGGTCGTCCTCGTCCACGGGTACCCGCTCGACGGGCACAGCTGGGAGCTCCAGACCCGCGAGCTGCTCGCCGCCGGGTACCGCGTCGTCACGTACGACCGCCGCGGCTTCGGCGCCTCCAGCAAGGTCGGGTCCGGGTACGACTACGACACGTTCGCCCGCGACCTCGACACCGTCCTGACGACGCTCGACCTGCGCGACGTGATCCTCGTCGGCTTCTCGATGGGCACCGGCGAGCTCGCGCGGTACGTGCGCAACCACGGCCACGAGCGCGTCGCCAAGCTGGCGTTCCTCGCCTCGCTGGAGCCGTTCCTCGTGCAGCGCGACGACAACCCCGAGGGCGTGCCCCAGGCGGTCTTCGACGGGATCGTCGACGCCGCCCGGAGCGACCGGTACGCCTGGTTCACGCAGTTCTACAAGGACTTCTACAACCTCGACGAGAACCTCGGCACGCGGATCTCCGAGGAGGTCGTGCGCGCCAACTGGAGCACCGCCGTGGGCTCGGCCCCCGTCGCCGCGTACGCCGTCGTCCCCACGTGGATCGAGGACTTCCGGCCCGACGTCGAAGCGGTCCGCGCGGCGGGCAAGCCGACGCTGATCCTGCACGGCACGAAGGACAACATCCTGCCGATCGACGCCTCCGGCCGCCGCTTCCACGCGGCCGTGCCCGACGCGGAGTACGTCGAGGTCGAGGGCGCGCCCCACGGCCTGCTGTGGACGCACGCCGCCGAGGTCAACGCGGCGCTGCTCGCGTTCGTCGGGCGCTGAGCGCTCAGCTGGTGGTCAGCAGGTAGTCGTCGGCGTCGTCGTCCCACGCGAGGGCGACGGCGCCGGCGGCCGCCGCGCCCTTCGCGAACTGCAGGAAGCCGCGGTAGCCGAGCGCCTTCTCCGAGAAGTCGGGGCGGCGCTTGCGCACCTCGTTCTTCAGCCCGGACAGCGGCGCGGACCCGCCCGCGTCCTGCACCACCTGGCGCAGCAGGCCGAACGCGCCCTCGGTGTCCTGCTGCGCGGGCAGCTCCACCTCCGGGTCGCCGGTCGACGGGCCGGGCGACAGCACCACGAAGCCGCGGTCGGCGAGGAAGCGCAGGAACTCGCCGAAGGTGCGGAACCCGTAGTCGGACTCGCTGAACGTGGGGTCCTTGCGGACCATCGTGCGCTTGAGCATCGACGCGGTGACGGAGCCGCTGGTGGAGGCCTGCAGGTCGGCGAGCGTCTGCGCCACCGTGACCTCCATCGTGGGCTCCTCGCCGGTCGCGGCGGCGTCGTCGTGCTCGACGTCCTGGTCCACCTCGGCGGCGGGCTCCGCGACGGGCTCGACGGCGGGCGCCTCCGCCGCCGGCGCCTTCTTGCGGCGGCTGCGGGGCGCGGTGCCCGACGTCGCGGGCGCGGCCTCCTCGGCGGGAGCCCCGGTGGTGGTCTCGGTGGCGGCCGGCGCCTCCGTCGCAGCCTCGGCCGGCGCCTCCGCGGCGGGCGCCTTGGCGCGGCCGCCCCGACCACCCCGGCTGGTGCCCTTGCCCGCCCCGCGGCCGGACCGCTTGGGGGCCGGCGCCTCCGACTCGTCGGGCACGTCGACGCCCTCGAGCCGGTCGTAGAAGAGGAACTCGTCGCAGGCCGGGGGCAGCAGCCGCGACGTGGAGTTCTCGACCCCGACGCCGATGACGCGCTTGTCGAGCTCGCGCAGCTTGTGCACCAGCGGGGAGAAGTCGGAGTCGCCGGTGCACATGACGAACGTGGTGATGTACTCGCGCTCGAACGCCATCTCGATCGCGTCGACCACCATCTTGATGTCGGCGGCGTTCTTGCGGGACGCGCCCATGCGCTGCGTCATCTCGATGAGCTCGACCTGGTGGCGGGTCAGCATCCGGCGGTCCTCGTCGAAGTACGACCAGTCGGCGTACGCGCGGCGCACGACCACGCGCCCCCGCACCGCGAGCGCGTCCGCGATCGGCTTGAAGTCGAACTGCATACCGCCCAGGTGGTCGCGGGCGCCGAGCGCCAGGTTCTCGTAGTCGAGGAAGACGGCGAGGCGCTCTTCGGTGTCCATGGCGGCCACACTATGCCCGGCACTCCCGGACAGCCCGACGCCGACCTCCCCGGTCAGCCCGGGCCGGCGCCCAGGCGGGCGGTCAGCAGCGGGACGCCCGCACCCGTGAGTCGCGGCAGGACGGCGGCGCGGCCGCAGGCGGCCACGAGGAGGTCCACACCCCGACCGCTGAGCTCGGCGCCCTCGCCCCACGACCAGCCGAGGTCGGTGGCGACCAGCCGCAGACCGCTCAGTCGGCCCCGCGGGACGAACCCGACCGGCCGCCCGCTCGTGACGAACTCCAGCGCGACGCGGACGGAAGCGCCGTCCGGCGCGTACGGAAGGCCGAGCGGCAGGCGCATGTCGCCCTCGTGGACCAGCACGTCCGCGAGCGGGGCGCGCGGGCCGGTGACCGGCGGCGCGACCCGGCTCTCCGCCCGCTCGCGCAGCAGGGCCACGGTCTCGCCGACCGGGCGCAGCCCGGCGCGGCGGGCCGCCGCGTCGTTGGCCCGGTGCACGCTTCCGCCGGCACGGGCCAGGTCCACCAGCAGCCGCCCGAGGGCTCGGGGCGCGGTGGCCTCGGCGACGTGCGCCGCGACGGTGTGGACGTCCCACCCGGCGCACAGGCTGGGCGCGGCGAGCTGGGCGCCGTCCAGCTCCTCGAGCAGGTCCGCCATCGCCCGCCTCTGCCTCGTGGTCGCCGCGAACACGTCCACCCCTGCCGATCCGTCCACCCCTCGCTCCCTCCGCCGACGTTCCAGGTATCTTGACCATCAAGATGTTGGACGGTCAAGGGAAGAAGGTCGGCGTGACCGATGACGAACCGGGGCGCCGGCTGGTGTCGCAGCTGCGAGCGCTGACCGTCGAGCTCGACCTCCTGGGCGGGGAGTTCGCCCGACGGCACGGGCTGCACCCCACCGACGTGCGCGCGCTGATCGTCCTCGTCGAGGCGGAGCGCGCCGGCCAGGCGATCAGCGCGGGACAGCTCGCGGGGCGCCTGGGCCTGGACTCGTCCACGGTGACCGCCCTCGTGGACCGGATGGAACGCCTCGGGCACGTCCGCCGCGAACGCGACACCGGCGACCGGCGCCGGGTCCTGCTGGCCCTGGAGGACCGGGCGGACGAGCTCGGCCGGTCGTTCTTCGGCCCGCTCATCGGAGAAGCCGTCACGGCGCTGAGCGCCTTCACCCCGGCCGAGGTCGCCGCCGTCGACCGCTTCCTGCACGTCATGCGGCAGGCCGTCGCGACCACACGCCAGCCGGACGAGCCGGGCCGATGACGCGGCCCCTCCGAGGCCGCGCCGGGGCGTGAGTGCGACGTCCGATCCGCGCCAGAGGCCGGGCGACCGGTCGGCGAGAGTGGGTGCGCCGGCGACCCTGCCGGTCCACCCACGCTCAGGAGGACTCATGACAACCGTCGCACTGGTCACCGGGGGCACGCGCGGGCTCGGGCGCGCCGTCGTCGAGGCGCTCGCCACGCAGGGGGCGACCGTCCTGCTGGCCGGCCGCAGCGCGGACGCCGTCTGCCACGAGGTGGCGGCCCTGCGCGCGAACGGGCTGGACGTCACCGGGGTCATGCTCGACGTGGACGACCCGGCGAGCGTGCGCGCCGCCGCGGCCGAGGTCGCGCAGCGCTTCGACCGCCTCGACATCCTCGTCAACAACGCCGGGATCCTGCCCGAGGCGAGCGCCGACCCGACGCGGCACGGGCCCCGGTTCGCCGACCCCCGCGTCCTCGAGCAGACGTTCCGGACGAACGTCTTCGGTCCCGTGGCCGTCATCGAGGAGTTCCTCCCCCTCCTCGAGCGGTCCGCCGGCGCCCGCATCGTCAACGTCTCCTCGACGATGGGCTCGCTGACCGACCAGCAGGACCCGGACTCGCCCTGGTTCGGGATGGTCCTGCCCGCCTACCAGGCCTCGAAGGCCGCGCTCAACGGCATCACCGTGGCGCTCGCCAAGCGCCTCGCGGGCACTCCGACGGTCGTGACCTCCGTGTGCCCCGGCTGGGTCCGCACCGACCTCGCACCCGGGAACCGGGACCACGCGCCGACGTCGGCCGACGACGCGGCGAAGGTCGTGCTGCGGGCGGCCACGCTGCCCGCCGGGGCGCCGTCCGGGACGTTCCTCGCCGAGCACGGCGTCGTCCCCTGGTGATCCGACTCCCGCGATGCCGCACCCGCGCACGCGGGGAGCGCGGGGCATATCACGCCCTCTGGCGCGCCGTCCACACCTCGCGGTGACCTCCGCACTTTTTTCACCCCCTATCCTGTGTCGGGTCCCGCAACGACGCGACGCCTTGGAGGCTCACCTTGTCAGCAGATTCCGGAGCCACCGTGGCGACGGACGAGATCGTCCCCGACCCCGCGCTCCCCCCGACGGCGGTCCCCGCCGAGGAGCTCACCCCGCGCTGGACATGGCAGAAGGTCGTGCTCTGGGCGGCGATCGCGCTGCTCGGCGGCGTCGCCTGGGTCATGCTCGCGCTGGTGCGCGGCGAGACCGTGAACGCGATCTGGTTCGTCTTCGCCTCGGTCTGCACGTACCTCATCGGGTACCGCTTCTACTCGAAGGTCATCGAGAAGTTCATCACCCGGCCCGACGACCGCCGCGCCACGCCCGCCGAGACGCGCGAGGACGGCAAGGACTTCGTCCCCACCGACCGCCGGGTGCTGTTCGGCCACCACTTCGCCGCCATCGCCGGCGCGGGCCCGCTGGTGGGCCCCGTCCTCGCGGCCCAGATGGGGTACCTGCCGGGCACGATCTGGATCATCGTCGGCGTGGTGCTCGCGGGTGCCGTGCAGGACTACCTGGTCCTCTTCTTCTCCATGCGCCGCGGCGGCCGCACCATCGGGCAGATGGCGCGCGAGGAGCTGGGCCGGATCGGCGGCGCGGCCGCGATCGTCGCGTCCCTGCTCATCATGATCATCATCGTCGCGATCCTCGCGCTCGTGGTGGTCAACGCCCTCGGCGAGAGCCCGTGGGGCGTCTTCTCCGTCTCCATGACGATCCCGATCGCCCTGTTCATGGGCGTGTACCTCCGGTACCTCCGCCCGGGCCGCATCACCGAGGTCTCGATCATCGGCTTCGTGCTGCTGATGGCCGCCATCATCGGCGGCGGCTGGGTGGCCGACACGGCGTGGGGCGCGGAGTTCTTCCACCTCGACCGCACGACGATCGCCGTCGGCGTCATCGTCTACGGCTTCGTCGCCGCCGTGCTGCCCGTGTGGCTGCTGCTGGCCCCCCGCGACTACCTGTCCACCTTCATGAAGGTGGGCGTCATCCTGGTGCTCGCGGGCGCCGTCGTCATCGTGCGCCCCGAGATCACCGTCCCCGCGGTCAGCGAGTTCGCCGGCTCGGAGACGGGCCCGGTCGTGGCCGGCAGCCTCTTCCCGTTCCTGTTCGTCACCATCGCGTGCGGCGCCCTGTCCGGGTTCCACGCGCTCATCGCGTCCGGCACGACGCCGAAGCTCGTCGAGAAGGAGCGCCAGACGCGCTTCATCGGGTACGGCGGCATGCTCATGGAGTCGTTCGTCGCGATCATGGCCCTGGTCGCCGCGATCTCGATCGACCGCGGCGTGTACTTCGCGATGAACTCGTCGGCGGCGGCCACCGGCGGCACCATCGAGGGCGCGGTCGCGTTCGTGAACTCGCTCGGCCTCGCCGGCGTGAACCTCTCCCCCGACACGCTCAGCACCCTGGCGAGCCAGGTGGGCGAGCCGTCGATCGTGTCCCGCACCGGCGGCGCGCCGACGCTCGCGCTCGGGCTGGCGCACATCATGCACCAGCTGTTCGGCGGCACCGCGATGATGGGCTTCTGGTACCACTTCGCGATCATGTTCGAGGCGCTGTTCATCCTCACCGCCGTCGACGCCGGCACCCGCGTGGCCCGGTTCATGCTGCAGGACACCATCGGCAACGTGGCCCCGAAGTTCAAGGACGTGAGCTGGCGACCCGGGGTGTGGGTCTGCACGGCGATCATGGTCGCCGGGTGGGGCAGCATCCTCTACCTCGGCGTCACCGACCCGCTCGGCGGCATCAACACGTTCTTCCCGCTGTTCGGCATCGCGAACCAGCTGCTGGCCGCGATCGCCCTCGCCGTCGTGCTCGCCATCGTCGCGAAGCGGGGCCGCTCCTACTGGGCGTGGCTGTGGATCGTCGCCCTGCCGCTCGCGTTCACCGCGGTCATCACCATCACCGCCTCGTTCGAGAAGATCTTCTCGGACGTCCCTGCGGTCGGGTACTGGGCGCAGCACCGCGCGTTCCAGGAGGCCCTCGACGCCGGGGAGACGTCGTTCGGGACCGCGCCCGACGTCGCCGCGATGGAGGCCGTGGTCCGCAACACGTTCGTGCAGGGCACGCTCTCGATCATCTTCGTGGTGCTGTCGATCATCGTGATCGTGGCGTCCGTGATCGTGACGATCAACGCCCTCCGCGCGGGCGGCGGCGCCAACCACGAGGACCCGCCGGTCGCGTCGCGGCGGTTCGCCCCGGCGAACCTGTTCGCGTCGGCCGCCGAGAAGCGGATCGAGAGGCAGTGGGTCGAGGCCGGCCTGCGGGAGAACGCCGGTGCCGGGCACCACTGACGCCCGCACCGTCGGGTCGACGGCGCGCGACGCCGCCCGGGCACTCGCCCGGGCGGCGTCGGCGGCGCGCTGGTACGTGCGCCAGGTGATGGGTGACGACGCCTACGCGACGTACCTCGCGCACGAACGGTCCGCCCACCCCGACCGTGAGCCGCTGGGCGAGCGCGCGTTCTGGCGCGAGCGCTACGCCGAGCAGGACCGCAACCCCGGGTCGCGCTGCTGCTGAGCAGGCACGACGGGGAGTTCTCCCCGTGGTGCATCAGACGTGACCCTGGTTACTCTCTTGCGGGCGAAGGGGGTGAGGGCCGGTGGCGGATCTCCGGGTGGACCTGGATGCGGTGACGGAGCTGGGGTCGAGCCTGACCACGGTGGCGGACGAGTTCGAGAACGCGACGACGCGGTCGGACCGGATCGCGGACGCGGTGGGGCACGACGGCCTGGCGGGCACGGTGCGCGACTTCGCGAGCTCGTGGGACGACACGCGCAAGAAGATGACCGACAACCTGCGCCTCCTCGCGGACGCGTCGGTGCAGGTGGCGCAGGCGTTCACCGACATCGACTCCGACCTGGCCGACGGGATCAGCGGCGAGGGCCAGCCCGCGCCGGCGCGGCCCGGTGGCCCGGTGTGAGGCCGTCGGACTGGTCGCCGGTGGGTCTGGACTCGGACCCGACGCCGGGGGATCCGGTGCTGGTGCTGGCGGGTGGTCAGGACTATCTGGAGGTCGCGGGCTCGATCGACGACGCCGCCGGCGCGATGTCCCGCCTGGACGTGGCCGGGACGGTCTCCCAGGCCGTGGACGCGTTGATGGAGACGAAGGAAGACACCGTCTCGGAGATCCGGCGCGCCCACAGCCGGTATCAGGCGACGGGTGAGGCGTTGGTGGACTACGCCCGGACGTTGGACCGGGTGCAGGCCGAGACCCTGGCGGCGTTGGAGAAGGCCAGGTCGGCGAAGGATGCGGCGGACTCCGCGGCAGGGTCGCGGGACCGGTACCAGGACCTCGCGGACACGGCGACGGACGCAGAACAGAAGCGGGAGTATCAGCAGCAGGCGGATGCCGCGGGCGGGAACGCGGACGACGCGAACGGTCAGGCCGCCGCGGCCCGCTCGGACATCGAGTCCGCGGTCTCGGACCGGGACCGGGCCGCGAACGACGCGGCCTCCCGGATCGAGGACATCACCTCCGGTGATGATCTGAACGACTCGTGGTGGGACGACTGGGGTTCGAAGGTCGTGGCCGCGATCGCGGACATCGCGGACATGATCTCCACGATCGCGGGCCTGCTCGCGATCGTGGTCGCGTTCATCCCGATCGTGGGCACGGCGCTGGCGGGGGTGTTGATCGTGGTCGCCGCGGTCGCGGCGATCGTGTCCGCGTTGGCGAACATCACGCTCGCGGCGACGGGGGAACGCTCGTGGGCCGAGGCGGGCATCGCGATCGCCGGCGCCGCCCTGTCGGTGATCGGGCTGGGTGGTGCGGCGAAGGCCGCCACGGGCTTGTCGAAGGCCGCGTTCAAGCAGGGCATGAAGTCCGGGCTGAAGTCGGGGGCGAAGAAGGCGTGGTGCAAGGTCGGGTTCGGGACCTGCTTCACCGCCGGGACCCTGGTCCGCACCGGCGACGGGCCAGGCGACGTGACCGCGATCGAGGACATCCGGGCCGGGGACAAGGTCTACGCCCACAACCTGCAGACCGGGGCCGACGAGCTGCAGCTCGTCATGGACACCTTCGTGCGCACCACGACGACGCTGTTCCACCTGACCATCGCCGGGCAGGTCGTGACGACCACGGACGAGCACCCGTTCATGGTGCGGAACATGGGCTGGATCTTCGCCCGGGACCTGCAGCCCGGCGACATCCTGGTGACGCCTGACGGCACGGTCACCCTCGACCGGATCGACATCGAGCACCGCGACCCGGGCGACGCGGTCACGGTCTACAACTTCCACGTCGAGACCCACCACAACTACTACGTCCTGGCCGGCGACCTGCCCGTCCTCGTCCACAACGCGGGCGGGCACGACAAGGTCGCCCGCGAGGCCGCCAAGAAGGCCGCGAACGACGTCATCACCAACGTCAAGGGCGCCACCGGGAAGTCGTACGACGACGTCAAGCAGATGATCCCGGACGACTGGGTAGCCTCGACACCCAAGAAGGTCCCGCCGGGAGGAACCGCGGTCAAGCACGAGCCGCCGATCAAGAACACCGGGCAGCAGATCATCTACGAGAGCGGATGGCCGGGTCACCCGGATCCGCTTCACACCGGGCCATATCTCCGCGTGAGCGACGGACGTGGCGCACCTACCCGCGTACCCCTGAAAGGCAACCCGACGCTGCCATGAACACGGTGACCGCCGACCTCCTGTGGCTCGGATACGAAGACGTCTCAGGGCTCTGGGAAGTGTCCTGGGAAGACGGCGACGACGCAGCGCCTGGACGGACGGCGTGGGACCGGCGCGTCGGGCTGCTGGTCGACCTCCTCCGCTCGGGGCTGATCGAGCTGGCCGTCGGTCCGTGGTCGAGCGACTTCGACACCTCCCGACGGCTCACGGCGGACGACGTGCCCGAGGCGCTCGCCGACCCCCGAAGCTGGCAGGGCCCCGATCCCGACGACGAGGACGGCGCACCCGTGGTGCGGTTCAGGACCACCGATGCCGGGTTCGCGGCCTACCGCGCGGCCACGGGGTGGGGGACGACCTCGACCTCCTGAGGGCGGTGGTCGACGAAGGAGGACGACGTGCGCGCGATGGTGTTCGAGGGCTTCGGCGGCCCGCAGGTGCTGCACCCGGCAGACGTGCCCGCGCCGCTGCCCGGGCCGGGGCAGGTCCGCCTCCGCGTGGAGGCGGCGGCGGTCAACGGCTGGGACGTGAAGTCCCGCGCCGGGACGACCGGTGCCCCGGCGCCGACCTCCCCGGTCGTGCCCGGCCTCGAGGTGGCGGGCGTGGTGGACGCGCTCGGCGACGGGGTGACCGGCGTCGCGCCGGGCGACCGGGTGGTCGGGTTCGCCGTCGGCGGCGGGTACGCGGAGCTCGCCCTCACGAAGGTCTTCGCGCGCGTCCCCGACGGGCTCGCGGCGACCGACGCCGTCACGCTCCCGGTCGCGGCGGAGGCCGCGACCCGCGTGCTGCGCCTCCTCGACGTGCGCGCGGGCGAGACGCTGCTGGTGCACGGGGCGTCGGGGTCGGTGGGCGCGCTGGCCACCCAGCTCGCGGTGCGCCGCGGCGCCCGCGTGATCGGGACGGCGTCGGCGCGGAACCAGGACCGCGTCGCCGCCCTCGGGGCGACGCCGACCACCTACGGCGCCGGCCTGGTCGACCGCGTCCGCGCGCTCGCGCCCGACGGCGTGGACGCCGTCCTCGACACCACGGGCGCGGGCGTGCTGCCCGACTCGATCGCGCTGCGCGGTGGCACCGACCGGATCGTCACCATCGCCGACGACGCCGCGGCCGACCTCGGCGTGACGGCCAGCTACCGCTCGGAGCGCGACGCCGGGGAGCTCGCCGAGGTCGTCGACGCCCTCGCCCGCGGCGACCTCACCACCACCGTCGGCGCCGTGCTGCCGCTGGCCGACGCGGCCCGTGCGCACGCGCTCGTCGAGTCCGGGCACCCGGGCGGCAAGGTCGTGCTGACCCCCTGACCAGGCGCGTCGTCCGGCCTTCGTCTCACCCAGCGGTCTCATCCTCGACCGCATCGCGGATGCTGCGTACGATCGAGGTCCAGCCATCCAGAGCGGCCGAGAGTCCTGGCTCGACGACGCCGCAGCAACCCGTTCTCCGACGGAAGCCTCCCGAGGACGAAGGTGCTCACGCCAGGATCGATGGAGTGACGCATGGTCGCAGAGGCATCCCTTCCGCCCACCCCGGCGCTGCCGGCACGCCCGACGGTCTCGTTCGAGCTCATGCCGCCGCGCCGGCCGGACGCCGCCCCGAAGTTCTGGGAGACCGCGCGCCGGCTCGTGGCCGCGCGCCCGGACTTCGTGTCCGTGACGTACGGCGCGGGCGGCGGTGACCGGGCGACGGCACGGCAGGTCGTCGCGACGCTGCTCGAAGGCACGCCCGTCCTGCCCGTGGCGCACCTGACCTGTGTCGGCGCCCACCGCGAGGACGTCTCCGCCGTCATCGACGACTTCCTCGACGCCGGCACCCGCGCCTTCCTCGCCCTGCGGGGCGACCCGCCCAAGGACCAGCCGGACTGGCGTCCGCCCACCGACGGCGTCGCGTCCTCGATCGAGCTGGTGCACCTGCTGCGCGAGGTCGAGGCGCGGCGGTGCGCCAGCGACCCCGGCGCCGCCCTGCGCGGCGCGGCCCGGCCGATGACGATCGCCGTCGCGACGTTCGTCGACGGCAACGTGCAGGCCGGCACCACCCGGGCCCAGGAGGTCGGGCGCCTCAAGGAGAAGCAGGACGCGGGGGCGAGCTTCGCCATCACGCAGCTGTTCTACGAGGCCGACTCCTACACCGACTTCGTCGCCGAGGCCCGCGCGGCCGGCGTGACGATCCCGATCCTCGCGGGGCAGCTGCCCACGACCGAGCCGCGCCGGCTCCGTCGCGTCGAGGAGCTCACCGGCGTCCGCGCGCCCCGGCACCTGCTGGACGCGCTCGACGCCCTGCCGGACCCGGAGGCGCAGCACGCCTACGGGACGGCGCGCGCCGTGGAGCTCGCCCAGCGCGTGCTCGACGCGGGCGCCCCCGGCCTCCACGTGTACACGTTCAACAAGTACCGTCCCGCTCTGGACCTGCTCGAGGGTGTGCACCTCGGCGGACCGGCGCTCTCCGACGCCCCGTCGGACGGCGCGGACCTGGCCAGAAGGCCGTGGGTACCGAGCATCCCGACCCAGGCTTCCGCCGTCTGACCACCCGCCGAACAGGCGGTTGCCACCGTTCTCGCACCCCGCGGGGTGCCGTACCGGGAGCAACCGCCTGGTCGGCGACGTCGGACCCATCGGAGCGAACCGTGAGGAGTGCTCATGTCCACCACCCCCGCCGCCTTCCCCGGCGGCACGATCCTCGGCTACCCGCGCATCGGGCGCCGCCGCGAGCTCAAGAAGGCCGTCGAGTCGTTCTGGGCCGGGCGCACCGACGCCGTCGACCTGGAGGTCACCGCCGGCGCGCTGCGCCGCGAGACCGTGCGCCGCCTCGTCGACCTCGGGCTGAACCCCGACGACGGCTCCGTCCCGGCCGCGTTCTCCTACTACGACCAGGTGCTCGACGTCGTCGCGCTGCTGGGCGCCGTCCCGGAGCGGTTCCGCGACCTGCTCGACGACGAGGACGGCTCCCTCGAGCTCGACGGCTACTTCACCGTGGCCCGCGGGCGCGGCGAGGACGCCCCGCTCGAGATGACCAAGTGGTTCGACACCAACTACCACTACCTGGTCCCCGAGATCAGCGAGACGACGCCGGTCTCGTTCGCCGACCACCGCGTCGTCCGCGAGTACGCCGAGGCGAAGGAGGCCGGCGTCACCACCCGCCCGGTGCTGGTGGGCCCGGTGACGTTCCTCGCGCTGTCGAAGGCGGCCGACGAGGCGGGCGAGGGCTTCCACCCGCTCGACCGGCTCGACGACGTCGTCGCCGCGTACGCCGAGCTGCTGCGCGCGCTCGCCGCCGTCGGCGTGCCGTGGGTGCAGCTCGACGAGCCCGCGCTGGTCACCGACTCCCTCGACGTGCCCGCCGAGCGCCTGCACGCGGCGATCGCCTCCGCGTACCGCGCCCTGGCGACCGACCTCGCGACGGGCACCGACGACGCCGACGGCGAGCGGCCGGCGATCCTCGTGACGGCGCCGTTCGGCGGCCTGCACGACGACGCCCTCGCGCTCCTCGCCGCGACCGACGTCGACGCGATCGCGATCGACCTCGTCAAGGGCGCGACGCCGACCACGCCGGTGCCGGGGCTCGAGGGCAAGACCCTCGTCGCGGGCGTGATCGACGGCCACAACGTCTGGCGGGCCGACCTGACCGCGAAGCTCGACGTCGTGGAGCCGCTGCGCGCGCTCGGCGCGGGCGCCCTCGCGGTCGGCACGTCGACGTCCCTGCTGCACGTGCCGCACGACGTCGAGGACGAGGTCTTCGGCGAGGGCGCGGGCACCACGCTCGACCCGCGCCTGCGCGACTGGCTGGCGTTCGCCGACCAGAAGGTGGGCGAGGTCGCGACCCTGGCCCGCGCGCTGGCCGACGGCCGGGACGCCGTCGCGGACGCGCTCGCCGCGTCGTCGGCGGCCGTGGCCTCCCGCGCGGTGGCGGCCGGCGTCGTCGTGCCCGCGGTGCGCGACCGTGCCGCGGCGCTCACCGACGCCGACTTCGCGCGCGGCCCGTACGCCGAGCGCGCGGCCGCGCAGGCCGCGCGGCTGAACCTGCCGGCGCTGCCGACCACCACGATCGGCTCGTTCCCGCAGACCCCGGAGATCCGCAAGGCCCGCGCCGCGTGGACCAGGGGCGAGCTGGCCGACGCCGACTACTCCGCCGCGATGCGCGCGGAGATCGGGCGCGTCGTGACGCTGCAGGAGGAGCTGGGCCTCGACGTGCTGGTGCACGGCGAGCCCGAGCGCAACGACATGGTGCAGTACTTCGCCGAGCAGCTCGACGGCTTCGCGGTGACGGCGAACGGCTGGGTGCAGTCGTACGGGTCGCGCTGCGTGCGCCCGCCGATCCTGTGGGGCGACGTGCAGCGCCCGGCCCCGATCACCGTCGAGTGGTCCGCGTACACGGCCTCGCTCACCGAGAAGCCGGTCAAGGGCATGCTCACCGGCCCGGTGACGATCCTCGCGTGGTCGTTCGTGCGCGACGACCAGCCCCTCGGCGACACCGCGAACCAGGTGGGCCTCGCGCTGCGCGACGAGATCGCGGACCTGGAGGCCGCGGGCATCGGCATCGTGCAGGTGGACGAGCCCGCCCTGCGCGAGCTGCTCCCGCTGCGGCGCGCCGACCAGCCCGCCTACCTCGACTGGTCGGTCGGGTCGTTCCGGCTCGCGACGTCCGGCGTCGAGGCGGCCACGCAGGTCCACACCCACCTGTGCTACTCGGAGTTCGGCGAGGTCATCGGCGCCATCGACGGCCTGGACGCGGACGTCACCTCCGTCGAGGCGGCGCGCTCGCGCATGGAGATCGTGCCGGAGCTCGCCGACGCCGGGTACTCCCGCGGCATCGGGCCGGGCGTCTACGACATCCACTCCCCCCGCGTGCCGTCGGCCGGCGAGGTCACCGAGCTGCTGCAGCTCGCGGTGAAATCGATCGACCCCGCGCTCGTGTGGGTGAACCCGGACTGCGGGCTCAAGACCCGCGGGTACGCGGAGGTAGAGCCGGCGCTGGCGCACCTGGTCGAGGCGGCCCGGGCGGTCCGCGCCGCCCTCTGACCCGTCCCCCGGGCTGCCGAACAGGCAGTTGACACCGTGATGGGGCTCGACATGGCCCCATCTGGATGTCAACGGCCTGTTCGGCGTCGGGCCGGGACCGGGGTGACGGAATTCTCGTCGACCCGGGCGACGGACCGTGGCACCATGGACGGGCCGGTCGCGCCGACGAGCGCGAGCGGACCAAGACTTCACGAGCGAGGAGAGAGCGATGCCGGGCGTCGCAGGGAGCGGGGTGGGCCACCAGGCCTGCTCGGGCAGTCCCGCCTGCCCCGGTACCGCCCCCCGCTGATCGATCAGGCACCCTCTTCAGGCTGATCGGTCCGGCAGGCCGGGCGGTGCGGGACGTCGTCGTGCCCACCCCCCCCGCTCACCCGAAAGCCGATCCTCATGAACCCCCTGACCGAGAAGCAGCTCCGCGACAGCCTCGTCAACGCCACCCGCAGCGAGCGGCAGCGCCTCCTGCCCCCCGACCTCGCCGAGGTCCGGTGGGACCGCCTCGAGTACCTGGGCTGGCGCGACCGCAAGCAGCCCCTGGCCGCGTACGTCGTGACCTGGGTGGACGACACCCCGGTCGGCGTCCTCCTGCGCTCCAACGACGGCACCGGCCGGCGGCGTGCGGCGATGTGCGCGTGGTGCGAGGACGTCGTCGCGACCAACGACGTCCAGCTCTACGTCGCGAAGCGAGGCGGCGCCGCGGGCCGCAACGGCGACACGATCGGCACGCTGATCTGCAACGAGTTCCACTGCTCCCGCAACGCCCGACGGCGCCCGACCTTCGCCGAGGCCGGGTCCGACGACGAGGGCGTGCGCGCCGCCATCATCGAGCGGCGCGTGGACTCGCTCCGCGACCGCGTGCGCCGCTTCCTCGACGAGGTCCGCCGCACCGCCTGACGCCCGCCGCGGACCGGTGCCGAACAGGCACGTGACACCGTTCTCGGGGGCATTCACCCCCGATCACGGTGTCAGGTGCCTGTTCGGCGGTCCGCGTCCGCCTGCCGCAGGGCGCGGGCACCGGAGACGAGGGCCTCCGCCAGGAACGCGACGCCCGCACCCACGATGAACGGGACGAGCCACGGCGGGTCGCCGTCGTCGCCCGCCAGCCCGTCGACGCAGGCGGCGAGCACGAGGATCGCCGCCACCGCCCGCCACGCGCGCCCGGCGCGCAGCGCGACATACGTGAGCACCGCCGTCGCGACCCCGACGAGGAGCGTGGCGTCCATGGGTCCCCGATCCGTCGACCGACCTGCAGGAACGGCCGGCGGGCGTGCGACGTCGCGCGGCGTGCGCTCACCGTAGCGGCGGACGACGACCGGCGCAGCCCTACCGGTAGAAGCCGTCGCGCAGGTTGATGCCGTGCTCGACCCAGGCCTTGAGCGCGGCGAGCATGCCCGTCCAGCCCTCGCAGTTGCCGAACGCGTTCTTCGCGCCGCCAGGGGTGGCGGACCACGCCGACTCGGAGATGGTGACGAGGGTGCGGGTGTCGTCGTCGAGGGGCTCGAGCTCGAACGTGGTGGTGGTCGTGGCGGAGCCGCCCGCCGTCTCGGAGCCCTCCCACCGGATGACGATGCGCCGCGGCGGGTCCGCCTCGACGACGGTGACGGGGAAGCGGCCGGGGAAGTCGGCGAAGTCCCAGGACACGTCGGCCCCGGGCTCGAGGCGCCCACGGGCGCCGCCGGTCGTGAAGTAGCGGGACAGCTGTGCGGGGTCCGCGATGGCCTCGTAGACGTCGCGGCTCGGGCGCGAGACGCGGCCCGAGACCGTGAAGGTCAGCTCGGTGAGTGCCTGCTGCTCGTTCATGTTGTATTTTTATCACATGAGTGGGGACGCGACCAGGGCGGCGGACGACGACGCGGCCGACGACGACCGGGTGTTCAAGGCCCTGGCGGCGCCGGTGCGCCGGCGGATGCTCGACGCGCTCAAGACCTCCCCGCGCACCACCGGCGAGCTGTGCGGGCTGTTCCCCGAGCTGGACCGCACCACCGTGCTGCAGCACCTGCGCGTGCTGGAGCGCGCGGAGCTCGTCACCGGCCGCAAGGTCGGGCGGGAGCGGCACCTGGCCCTCGCACCGCTGCCGATCAAACGCCTCCACGACCGGTGGATCGGCGACTACGCCCGCGCCGCCGTCGACCTGCTGAGCCGCCTCGACGGCGACCGCTGACGGTCAGGTACCGGCCGGCACGAGCAGCGCGGCCGAGCCGACGACGCCGAGGACGGCGGCGGCGACCGCCCCGGCGGCCTCCCGGACCGGGGTGCCCCGCCACCACGTCGCCGCGACCTCGCCCATCCGCGCCTCGGCGTCGCGCCGCCGCTCGCGCGGGACCCGGGGCTGCAGCCAGCCGGACCCGTCCGCGAGGGTGAGCAGCGCGGCGGTGCGGTCGTCGGGCTCGCCGCCGTCGAGCAGCACACCGTGCACGCGGCGGCGCAGCGCCGAGAGGGCCGGCCCGTCCGCGGTGCGCCAGCGCGTGCTGCGCAGGACGCCCCAGGCCGACCGCTCCTCGCGCCGGAGCAGCCCCTGCGCGACGAGACCGTCGAGCAGGGGCCGCTCGACGTCGCGGGCCAGCAGGTCGACCAGCTCCACCGCGCGGCGCCCGCCGGCGAGCCCGAGGGCGCGGTCCAGCTCGGGCCGCCCGGTCGGCGCCGGGTCCAGGACCACGACCCGCCCGTCCTCGGCCGGCCCGTCGAGCACCGCGGCCCGGCCGGAGATCACCAGCTCGACGAGCAGCGCACCGGCCAGCCGGTAGGGCGCGTCGTCGAACAGCGACGGGCCCGTGCGGCGGTCGTCGTGGGCGAGCACCAGCAGCTCCTCGGCGATGAGCACGTCGTCGTTCCTCCCGTGTGTCGCGGCTGGTCCCGGCCTCGCTGCCTCACCAGTGCGCCGACTCTCCCACACCCGACCGCGCCTGCGGGACCCCCCACGGGTTACCGTCCTGCAACGGCGCCGGGAGCGCGTCCTGCGGGGCGTCCTGGTAGGTGACACCGCGCAGGAACCGGCCGATGGCGGCGGTGCCGACCGACGTCCCGTCGCTGGTGGTGGCGGGCCACGGACCCCCGTGCTGCATCGCGGGGGTGACGGCCACGCCGGTCGGCCACCCGTCCACCAGCACCCGCCCGGCGTGCCGGCCCAGGGTGCCCAGCAGCCCCGCGAGCTCGCCCGACTCCCCCGACCCGCGGTGCACGGTGGCGGTGAGCTCGCCGGCGAACAGCTCCCCGACGACGGCGCCGAGGTCCGTGCCCGCGGGGTAGGTGACGAGCACGGCGAACGGTCCGAACGTCTCCTCGAGCACGGGGTCGCGGTGCGCGCGCAGGGCCTCCAGGTCGGTGGCGACGAGCGTCGGCGTGGCCCGCACGGTCCCGTCGTCGTCGGTCGCGACGGCGCCCTCGGCCAGCACCGTCACGCCGTCGGTGCCGAGCACGACGTCCCGGCGGGCGACGTACCCCGCCCCGACGCGGGGGTTGAGCAGCGGGTGCTCGGCGACCGCGGCGGCGGCCTCGGCGACGACGCCCTCCAGGCCGTGCCCCTCGGGCACCAGCAGGAAGCCCGGCTTGGTGCACAGCTGACCGGCGGAGCCGCTCACGGACGCGACCCAGCCGCGGGCGATCTCCTCCCCTCGCTCGGCGAGGGCCGCCGGGGTCACCAGCACCGGGTTGAGCGACCCGAGCTCGCCGTAGAACGGGATGGGGTCGGGCCGCGCGGCCGCGGCGTCGGCGAGCAGGCGGCCCACCCGTGTCGACCCGGTGAACGCGGCCGCGCGGACCGCGGGGTGCGCCAGGAGCGCGCGGCCCGCGTCGTCGCCCTCGACCAGGGAGAACGTGCCCGCGGGCAGCCCGGCGGCGGTCAGCGCCTCGGTCACCAGGGCCGCGACCCGTCGGGACAGGCCCGGGTGGCCGGGGTGCGCCTTGACGACGACCGGGCACCCGGCCGCCAGGGCCGCCACGGTGTCGCCGCCCGCCACGGAGAACGCGAAGGGGAAGTTGCTCGCCGCGAAGTTGAGCACCGGACCGACGGGCCACAGCGTGCGGCGCAGGTCGGGCCGCGGCCCGAGCACGAAGCCCGGGTCGGCGGCGTCGAGCCGCACGTCGAGGTAGTCGCCCGCCTCGATCGTGCGCGCGAAGAGGCGGAGCTGGACCTGGGTGCGGTTCAGCTCGCCGCGCAGGCGGGCGTCGGCCAGGTGCGTCTCGGCCGCCGCGAGCCCCACGAGCTCGTCGGCGTGCGAGCCGAGCGCGTCGGCGACGGCCCGGAGCGCGGCGGCCCGGGCGCGGGGCGGCAGCGCGGCGAGGGCGGGCGCGGCCTGCTGCGCGGCGCGCGCGACCGCCTCGACGTCGGCCGGCGCCATGGCAGCGGGGACGGGCGGGGTGACCTGTGGCGTGGTGGGGATCGACATGCGGAACCTCAGAACTGGAAGCCGGTGGGGAACGGGTCGCTCGGGTCGAGCAGGTAGGTGCCCAGGCCCGTGACCCAGGCGCGGCCGGTGACGGTGGGCAGCACGGCCGGGATGCCGGAGACCTCGGTCTCGCCGACGACCCGGCCCACGAACCGCGAGCCGATGAAGGACTCGTTGACGAGGTCCTGGTCGAGCCCCAGCTCGCCGCGCGCCCACAGCTCCGCCAGCCGGGCGGACGTCCCGGTGCCGCAGGGCGACCGGTCGAACCAGCCGGGGTGGATCGCCATCGCGTGCCGCGAGTGCTGGGCGGTGGAGCCCGGCGCGATGAACTCCACGTGGTGGCAGTGGTCCACCCCGGCGATCGTCGGGTGCGACGGGGGCGCCGTCGTGTTGATGGCGTCCATGATCGCCAGGCCGGCGGCGAGGATGTCCTGCTGCCGGGACCGGTCGAACGGCAGCCCCACGTCGTCGAGGTCGACGAGGGCGTAGAAGTTGCCGCCGAAAGCCAGCGAGTACGGCACGGTGCCGAGCCCGGGCACCTCGATCTCGTCGTCGAGCCGCACGACGAAGCTGGGCACGTTCGCGATGGTCACGGACTCGGCGTGCCCGTCGCGCACCTCCACCTGCGCGACGACCACCCCGGCCGGCGTGTCCAGCCGGATGGTGGTCGTCGGCTCGGTGACCGTCACCATGCCCGTCTCCACGAGCACCGTCGCGACGCCGATCGTGCCGTGCCCGCACATCGGCAGGCAGCCGGACACCTCGATGTAGACGACGCCCCAGTCGCAGTCGTCACGCGTCGAGGGCTGCAGGATGGCGCCGCTCATCGCGGCGTGCCCCCGCGGCTCGTTGACGAGCAGCTTCCGCACGTCGTCGAGGTGCTCGACGAAGTACAGGCGCTTGTCGTTCATCGTGGCGCCGGGGATGACGCCCACCCCGGAGGTGACGACCCGGGTGGGCATCCCCTCGGTGTGCGAGTCGACGGCGGTGAAGGTCCGGGACGATCGCATGGTCGGCCTCCTCGGTGGGGCTCGGTGGGACGGGCTCGGGGTTTCTGTACAGGATCAGCGGTTGGCGATGTACGCCAGCGCCTTCTCGGTGTCACGACGCACGGCGGCCTCCTGCTCGGCGGAGAGCGGACCGCGGGGCGGGCGCGTCTCGGTGCCGAACGGGCGACCCGCGATCTGCGTGGACAGCTTGATGGCCTGGACGAACTCGGTCCGCGAGTCCCAGCGGAACATGGCGATGACGTTCTCGTACAGGGCGCGCGCCTCCACGACCTTCCCGGCCCGCACCAGCTCGTAGAGCTCGACGGCGACCTCCGGGATGGCGTTCGGGTACCCGGCGAACCAGCCCGTGGCGCCCATGACGAGCGACTCGAGCAGGAGGTCGTCGGCGCCGGCGACGACGTCGATGTCGGCCACCTCGCGCAGCTCGGTGATGCGGCGCACGTCGCCCGAGAACTCCTTGATCGCCACGACGTTGTCGAGCTCGGCGAGCTCGGCGACGAGGTCCGGCGTGAGGTCGACCTTGGTGTCGAACGGGTTGTTGTAGACCATGATCGGCAGGCCCACCTCGTTGACGCGCGTGTAGTGCTCGACGATCTCGCGCCGGTTCGCGCGGTAGATCGTGGGCGGCAGCAGCAGGACGGCGTCGGCACCGTCCTCGGCGGCGAGCTCGGCCCAGTGCTGCGCCTGGTGCCAGCCCACGCCGTGCACGCCCGCGATGACGATGCCGCGGCCGGCGACGGCCTCGACGGCGGTCTTCACGACCTGCCGGCGCTCGTCGTCGGTGAGCGACGAGTACTCGCCCAGCGACCCGTTCGGCCCCACGCCGCGGCAGCCGGCGTTCATCAGGTGGTCGACGTGCGCGGCGTACCCCTCGTGGTCGACGGCGAGGCCGGCGGGCGCGGCCGCGTCGGCGACGAACGGGAGCGTCGTGGCGACGACGACGCCGCCCAGGTCCATGGTGCGGGAGCTCATGTGGTGTCTTCCTCTCGGTTCGCGCGTCACGGGCTCGGACGCGCAAGGTCGGTGTCCGGCGGCGGGCCGGGGCGGTCGGGTCAGGTCGGGTCAGGTCGGGTCGGGTCGTCCGGCAGCGTGGCGAGGTCGCCCAGACGCACCGGGACGACGAGGGGCCGGCGGTCGGGGACGGCAGGCGGCGACTCCGGCGGGGCCTCGGACGTCGCCCCGCAGCCCGCGGCCGCGGGCCCGGTGGCCCCGACCAGCTCGGCGACGGTGCGGCCGCAGACCCGCGCCTGGCATGGGCCGAGGCCCGCGCGGCTGGTCAGCCGCACGGAGCGCAGGTCGGTGGAGTCGGTGGCGCGGGCGGCGGCGCGCAGCGTGCCGGCGTCGACCTCCTCGCAGCGGCACACGAGCGTGTCGTCGCGCAGCCACGCGGTCCAGCCGCGCCGGATCCCGTGCGCCGCCTCGAGCCTGCGGGCGAAGTCGCCGGACCGGTCCCGCCGGCGCACGGCACGGACGAGGGCGGCGTCGTCGGAGGCCCCGGACGCCGCGTGGTGCCCGGCCACCCACCCCTCGGCGAGCGCGGCCTCGGCGCCGCCGATGCCGGTGACCTCGCCCGCGGCCCAGACCCCGGCGGCGCTGGTGCGCTGCCCGTCGTCGACGATGACGAACCGGTCGGGCGAGATCGCGCACGCGGCAGCGACGGCGAGCTCGAGCCGCGGCGTGAATCCGTGCGAGACGCACACGGCGTCGGCCGCGACGGTGCGCTCGGTGCCGGGCACGGGCGCCCAGCGGGCGTCGACGCGCGCGACGGTCACCTCCTCGACCCGGCCGTCCCCGCGGGCGGCGACGACGGCCTCGCCGAGGCGGTACGCCACCCGGTGGCGGGAGAGCGTGCCGGCGTACCCGCCGAGCTCGCCCAGCTTGTGCGCGGCGCCGAGCAGCCCGGCGGGGCGCGCGCCCCAGCCGCGCGCCAGCGACGCCGGGGTCGCGGCCTCGTGGACCGACAGGACGCGCGCGCCGGTGCGGAGCAGGGACGTCGCGACGGGCAGCAGGAACGGTCCCGCCCCGGCGACGACGACCCGCTCGCCGACGGCCACGCGCTCGGCCTTGGCGAGGGCCTGGGCCGCCCCGGCCGTGGTGACGCCGGGCAGCTGCCAGCCGGGGAAGGGCAGCGTGCGGTCGTGCGCGCCGGTGGCCAGGACCAGCGCGTCGGGGGTCAGGGTGAGGTGCTCGCGGCCGCGGGAGTCGGCCGGGCCGACCAGCACGCGCAGCCGCACACCGTCGTCGAGCCGCTCCAGGGCCCACACCTGGGCCGACGTCAGCAGCGTGACCCGCGGGTGCGAGGCGACGACGTCGCGCAGGGAGGTGAACGTGCCCCAGCCGTGGTGGAACGTCGGCTCGTCGGGTGCCGTGCCGCCGCCGGGGAGCACGCGGTGGCGCCAGAACTGGCCCCCGACCTGGTCGGACGCGTCCAGCAGGGTCACGTCCGCGCCCGCGCGGGCCGCGGCGCGGGCGGCGGACAGGCCGGCGGGGCCCGCCCCGACGACGACCACCGTGCGGCGGCTCACGACGCCGCCCCCGGCAGCGGGTCGTGCTGCGACTCGACGACGTCGCCGTCGGCGGCGCGGCGCAGGCAGGCCCGCACGTCGCGGTCGCCGTTGACGGTGACGAGGCAGTCGAAGCACACGCCGATGCCGCAGAAGACGCCGCGCGGCGCGGCGTCCACACTGGTGGTGCGCCACGACCTGCGGCGGGCGGCGAGCAGGATCCCGGCGACGGTCTGCCCCGCGGTGCCCGCGACGGGCTCGCCGTCGAGGGTGATGGTCAGCGGGTCCGGGGCACCGGGCGACTCCGGCGTCATGAGGCCTCCTCGGTGGGCTCGACGGGCGGGCCGGCGAGCACCGCCGGGCGGTCGACGCGGAACGGCGCGGGGTCGACCGCGGGCGGCGCGCCGGTGAACAGGTCGGCGAGCAGCTCGCCGCTCACGGGCCCCAGGCCGATGCCGGCTCCCTCGTGCCCCGTCGCCACCCACAGCCCCGGCGACCGGGGGTCGGCGCCGACGATCGGCAGGTGGTCGGGCACGTAGGGGCGGAAGCCGAGGTAGGTGCGCATGACGCTCGCGTCGGCGAGGAACGGGAACAGGCGGATCGCGCGCGCGGCCATCTCGCGCAGCACGACGGCGCGCAGCCGCTCGTCGAAGCCGACCTGCTCACGGCTCGACCCGATGAGCACGGTGCCGGCGGCCGTCGACTCCACGACGCTGGACGTCTGCAGCGCGGCGTCGCCGGACTGGGTCGCGCCGACGTAGTCGCCGTCGTAGACCTTGTGCCGCACCACGTGCGGCATCCGGGTGGTCACCAGCACCATCCCGCGCCGGGGCCGCACCGGCAGCGCCACGCCGAGCCGCGCGGCGACGACGCCGGACCACGGGCCCGCGGCGAGCACGACGGCCCCGGCGGGCAGGTCGCCGTCGGACGTGCGCACCCCGACGATCCGGTCGCCCGCGCGCAGCGCGCCGAGGACCTCGACCCCCGTGCGCACGCGCGCCCCGGCGCGGCGGGCGGAGGCGAGCAGCGCCTCCGCGGCGGCGACGGGCTGCACCTGAGCGTCCTCGGGGTACCAGACGGCGGCGGTCAGGCCCGGGTTGAGCGCGGGCTCGAGCTCGAGCGCCTGCGCGACGTCGACCTCGCGCGCGTCGACGCCCGCGCCACGCTGCCGGGCGGCGAAGTCGCGCAGCGGCTGCGCTCCGCCCGCGGTGGTCGCGGCGACGAGCCCGCCCTTCGCGTCGTACTCGATGTCGGGGAACCGGGGGCCGAGCTCGTCGGACAGCTCCGTGACGAGCGACGGCCAGCGGCGCGCGGCGTGCTGAGCGAGCACCAGCTCGGGGCCGGGCTCCTTGTCGGAGACGAGCAGGTTCCCCTCCCCGTGCGCGGTGGTGCCGGACGCCGCGCCGCGCCGGTCGAGCACGGTCACCGTGACCCCGCGGCGCGCGAGGGCCCGGGCGCACGCGGCACCCACGATCCCCGCTCCCACGACCACGACGTCGGACATGCGGCTCCCCTCACGACGGATCAGTAATATGTCACATACCAGCAATGGGTACGAGTCGGCCCGGGGACCGACCCGGGCGCGTCACTCCTCCTCGGGGCGCCCCGCCCACCAGCCCGTGGTGTGACCGATGTGCCGGTGCATGAGGTCCCGCGCGCCGGCCGCCTCGCCGGACGCGAGCAGGTCCAGCAGCTCGTGGTGCTCCGCCGCGGACTGCTCCAGGCGGTCGGTCGCGACCATCTGCGAGAGACCGAGCAGCCGCGCCCGGCTCCGCAGGTCGGCGACGACGTCCACGAGGAGCGGGTTGCCCGCCAGGGTCGTGAGGCGCAGGTGGAAGTCCCGGTCGGCCTCGAGGTAGGTCACCAGGTCCCCCGAGCGCGCGCCGGTCACGATCGCGTCGGCCTGCTCCCGCAGCGCGGGCAGCGCCGCCTGCGGGAACCGGCCCGCGAGGAGCTCCATCGCCGGCGGCTCGAGGAGCTGCCGGACGGCGGCGATGTGGCCCAGCATCTCGGGCGACACCTCCGTGACCCGGAAGCCCTTGTTGCGCACCGCGGTCACGAAGCCGCGCTTCTCGAGGTCGAGCATCGCCTCCCGCACCGGGGTGGCCGACACCGCGAACCGCGCGGTGAGAGAGGGCACGGACACGAGCGTGCCGGGGGCGAGGTCGCCCGACACGATGGCCGCGGTGAGGGCGCGCGAGACGCTCTCGCGCAGGCTCACCGGCGCCTCGATACGGCGGAACGACGACACGGCTTCCGACATGGACACTTCCTCGGGACGGGCTTCGCGGGGGTGGTAGACATCACAGTAGCGCGTGATATGTTACCGCCCACATCGGCGCAGAGGTCAAGGCGGCCCGCCCGTCGATGGCGGGGGAGACCGCGACCCGGACCCTCTCCCCACCCGGGAGAACACCACGTTTCCCGCCCCGACAGAGACCTGGACGACGCGACGCCGTAGTCGCCGGAACGGACCGGACGACGGCGTCCTGACGGTGAGCCCTGGGCGACCCGTCAGCACCTGTGCAATGTGATATATCACTGAGGAGGCCTCGTGGCCATCGCCCCGCACCCGACCCCCGTCCCCACCCGGGCCGCCGCCGTCACGGCGAGCGGCCGTCCCGGCTCGCCCCTGGGCGCCGACCGGGTGCGGCTCACGGGCGGCCTGCTGCACGACTGGCAGCGCCGCAACCGGACGGTCACCGTCCCGCACGTCGTGCGGGAGGTCCGCGGCGCGGGCAACCTCGACAACTTCCGCCGGCTCGCCGACCCCGAGGTCGGCGACTACCGGGGCCGCTACCCGTTCCTCGACACCGACGTGTACAAGACGCTCGAGGGCCTGGCCTACGAGCTCGCCCGGGAGCCCGAGGACGCGGGCGAGGCCGACGCGCAGGCCGTCGCCCGCGACTTCTACGAGGAGTCGGTGGCGCTGATCGAGCGGGCCCAGCGGCCCGACGGCTACCTCGGCACCTTCTACCAGTCGCCCCAGAGCCCCAAGAAGCCGTGGCAGGACCTGTCCTGGGGGCACGAGATGTACAACCTGGGGCACCTTGCCCAGGCCGCGGTCGCCGCGTCCCGCCAGCTCGGCGACCGACGCCTCCTCGACGTCGCGGCCCGGTTCGCGGACCTGGTCGTCGAGCGCTACGGACCCGAGGGCGAGCCCGCGTACTGCGGCCACCCCGAGGTGGAGATGGCCCTGGTCGAGCTCGCCCGCGAGACCGGCGACCGGCGCTACCTCGAGCAGGCCCGGCTGTTCGTCGAGCGCCGTGGCGCCGGGACGCTGGAGCACACGATCTTCGCCGCCGACTACTTCCAGGACGCCGTCCCGCTGCGGGAGCTGGGCTCCGTCACCGGGCACGCCGTGCGCATGGTCTACCTCGCCGCGGGCGCCACCGACGTCGCGCTCGAGACCGGCGACGCCGCACTGGTCGCGCACCTGGAGCGCCTCTGGGACGACATGGTGGCCCGCAAGTCCTACCTCACGGGCGGCATCGGGTCCCGGCACTCGGACGAGGCGTTCGGCGACCGCTTCGAGCTGCCCGGCGAGCGCGCCTACGCCGAGACCTGCGCCGCTATCGGCACCCTGCAGTGGGGGTGGCGGCTCTTCCTCGCGACCGGGCGGGCCGACGTCCTCGACCACCTCGAGCGCGTGCTGCACAACGCGTTCGCCGTCGGGCTGTCGGAGGACGGCGCGGCCTTCTTCTACGACAACCCGCTGCAGCGCCGCCCCGACCACGAGCAGCGCAGCGGCGCCGAGAAGGACGGCGAGCTGCTGCGCCGGGCCTGGTTCGGCTGCCCGTGCTGCCCGCCCAACGTGGTGCGGTGGATGTCCGAGCTGCAGGACCACCTCGCCGTCGCCGACGACGACTCCCTCACCCTCGCGCTGTACGCGAGCGCCGCGGTGAGCTCGCCGGCGATCGACGTGGACGTCGAGACGGACCTCCCGTGGCACGGCCGCGTGGCCGTGCACGTGCGCCGCGCGACCGACGACCCCGCCACCCTGGTGCTGCGCGTGCCGGCCTGGGCCGACGGCGCCGCCGCCGCGGTGGACGGCGTCGCGGTCCCGGAGCGGCCCACCGACGGGTGGCTGCGGCTGACGCGCGCCTGGCGGCCGGGACAGACCGTCACCCTGGACCTGCCGATGCCGGTGCGGGCCGTCACCGCGCACCCGCACCTGGACGCCGCGCGCGGCACGGCCGCCGTCCTGCGCGGGCCGCTCGTGTACTGCGTCGAGCAGCAGGACTCCCCCGCCCCGGTGGACGACCTGCTCCTCGCCGCGGAGGACGTGCCCGGGCTCGTCGCCGACGACGACCACCCGTGGCACGTGCTGCGCGGCGCGCTCGCCGTCGCGCCCCCCGCGGGCGACGACCCGTACCCCCCGCTGGGCGCCCCCGCGGCGCCCGCCACCGACCGCGCGCACGTGGCCCTCGTGCCCTACGCGCTCTGGGGCAACCGCGAGGCGGGCGCCATGCGCGTCTTCCTCCGCCTGTCCTGACCCGCACCACCGCTCACCCGACCGACCCGTCGCACCATCCCCACCTGGGAGGTTTTCCATGACACGACGAGTGACCAGACCAGCCCTCCGTGCCGCAGCGTTCGGCGTCGCGGCCCTCCTCGCGCTCGGCGCCTGCTCGTCCGGGGGCGGTGGCGGCGGCTCGACGGCGAGCACCGCCGGCGGCCTCGAGGGCGAGCCCGCCGAGGGCGGCGTCGTCCAGGTGCTGCAGAACGCCGACTTCTCCTACCTCGACCCGGCCAAGGGCTGGGACGGCGGCGTGAACAACTTCTACCGCCTCGTGTACCGCACCCTCACGACGCCGGCGTCCGGCAGCGCCGAGGACCCGAACGAGATCGTGCCCGACCTCGCCACGGACACGGGCACGGTGTCGGACGACGGCCTCACCTGGACGTTCACGCTCAAGGACGGCCTGAAGTTCGACGACGGCGACCCGATCACGTCGGCGGAGGTCAAGTTCGGCGTCTCGCGCGCCTGGGACCCGGAGATCGGCATCGGCTCCCCCTACGCCAAGCAGGTCATCGACGCCCCGAAGGACTACGAGGGGCCGTACAGGTCCGGCGACCTGCCGACCATCGAGACGCCCGACGACACGACGATCGTCTTCCACCTCAAGGCGCCGTTCCCCGACTTCCCGGCCGTCGCGTCGCAGCCGAACTTCGCGCCGTTCCCCGTGGGCTCCGGCGCCGGCGACGAGTTCCTCAACGACATCGTCGCCTCCGGGCCCTACACGCTCGACACCTACACCCCCGGCAGCGTCATCAAGCTGGCGCGCAACGAGAACTGGGACCCGGCGACCGACGACGTGCGGACCGCCAAGCCGGACGGCTGGAACTTCCAGCTCGGCCTGGACCCGTCCACGATCGACGAGCGCCTGCTCGCCGGGCAGGGCACGGACGTCAACGCCATCGCGGGCAACCTTCAGCCCGCCACCCTCGCCCGCGTGCAGGACCCGCGGTACAAGGACCGCCTCGTCGACTGGCCCGGCGTCTGCACCACCTACATGGGCCTCAACACCACGAAGAAGCCGCTGGACGACGTCAAGGTGCGCCAGGCGATCTCGTACGCGATCGACAAGACCGCCGTGCAGAACGGCACCGGCGGCACCATGCTCGCCGACATCGCCACCACGACGATCCCCACGTCCGTCGCGGGCTACAAGGACTTCGACCTGTACCCGAGCGAGAACAACGCGGGCGACGCCGACAAGGCGAAGCAGCTGCTCGCCGAGGCCGGCTACCCCGACGGGTTCTCGATGGTGCTCGACATGCGCACCCAGCCCAAGCTGCAGGCGCAGGCCGAGGCCGTGCAGCAGTCGCTGGCCCGCGTGGGTATCAAGGTCACCTTCAACCCGATCGACACCTCGAAGTTCTACGAGACGATCGGCACGCCGAAGCTGCAGAACGACGCCGCGATCACCGGCTGGTGCCCCGACTGGGCGTCGTCGGCGAGCACCGTCGTCCCGCCGCTGTTCGACGGCCGGCGCATCACCCCCAAGGGCAACTCGAACCTCGGGCAGATCGACGACCCGGCGATCAACTCCGCCATCGACGACGCGCTCGCCATCACCGACCCGGCGGCCGCGAACGAGGCCTGGGGCAACCTCGACGAGCAGGTCCTCAAGGAGGCGCCGATCGTGCCGCTCCTGGTGGAGAAGGTCGTGCTGCTGCCCGGCGAGAACATCACCGGGGTGTACTCCAGCCCCGGCGTGGCGACGGGTGGTCTCGACTACACCGGCGTCGGCCTCAAGGACCCGAGCAAGGGCTGACCCATGACCATCAGCATGACCACGCTCGAGACCGAGACCGGGGGCGCGCCGTCCGTCGGCGTCGCGCCCCCGGCGCGCCGGCAGGGGGTCTGGCACCACCTGCTCCGCTCCCGCGGCGCGGTGCTCGCCCTGTCCTACATCGCGCTCGTCGCGCTGCTGGCCGTCGCCGCGCCGCTCGTCGTCAAGCTCTCCGGCTGGGGGCCGTACGAGTTCGACCAGTCGGCCATCGACCCGAACCTCGGCGGCCTGCCGATCGGGCCCCTGGGCGGGATCAGCGCCGAGCACTGGTTCGGCGTCGAGCCCGGCACCGGGCGCGACCTGTTCGCGCGCATCGTCTACGGCGCGCGCACCTCCATGCTCATCGCGCTCGCGGCGACCACCCTCACCACCCTGCTGGGCGTCCTCTTCGGCCTCCTCGCCGGGTACCACGGCGGCAAGGTCGACCAGGTCGTCTCGCGCGTCATGGACTTCCTCATGGCGTTCCCGGCGCTGATCTTCATGATCGCGATCCTCTCGGCGCTGCCGGCGAGCAACCGGGCGCCGCTGCTGGTGCTGGTCATCTCGGTCTTCGGCTGGCCGTACCTCGCCCGCGTCGTGCGCGGGCAGACGATGACGCTCGCGCAGCGCGAGTTCGTCGAGGCGGCCCGCGCGTCCGGGGCGTCGGGGTGGCGGATCGTGCTCCTCGAGATCCTGCCGAACCTGCGCTCCACGATCATCGTCATGACCACCCTCGCCGTGCCGGGGTACATCGGCACCGAGGCGGGGCTGAGCTTCCTCGGCGTCGGCGTGGTCCCGCCGACCCCCTCCTGGGGCCAGATGATCGCGCAGTCGATGAGCTGGTACGCCGTCGACCCCATGTACTTCGCGATCCCCGGGACCTTCCTGTTCCTGCTCGTGCTGTCCTTCACGGTCCTCGGCGACCGGCTCAAGGACGTGGTCGACGCGGGGGAGAGGCGCTGATGGCCCGCTTTCTCGTGACGAGGCTCGCCGGCATGGTCGGCGTCCTGTTCCTCGTCGTCCTGTTCACCTACGCGATCTTCTTCGCCCTCTCCCCCGACCCCGCCGTGCAGATCTGCGGCAAGAACTGCACGCCCGAGCTGATCGACCAGATCCGCACCAACCTGGGTCTCGACCGGCCGTTCTACGAGCAGTTCCTCGGGTTCCTGTCGGGGCTGTTCGTCGGCACCACCTACGGCACCGGCGCCAACGCGATCGACTGCGCGGCGCCGTGCCTCGGCTACTCCTTCCAGACCGGCCAGCCCGTGCTCGCGATGTTCGAGCAGCGGATCGGCGTCTCCGCGACGCTCGCCGTCGGCGCGGCCGTGCTGTGGCTGCTCATGGGCGTCGGCGGCGGGCTGCTCGCCGCGATCAAGAAGGGCACCTGGTTCGACCGCGCCGCCACCGGCGCCGCGCTCGGGGGCGTCTCGATCCCCAACTACGTGCTGGCCCTGGTGCTGCAGTACGTGCTGGTGGTCCGGCTCGGGTGGCTGCCCTTCCCGCAGGCGGTGCCGTTCGGCACCGACCCCGGCCAGTGGTTCCTCAACTTCGTCATGCCGTGGCTCGTGCTCGCGTTCACCTACGCGTCGATGTACCAGCGGCTCACCCGGGCGAACGTGCTGGACACCCTCGACGAGAACTTCGTCCGCACGGCGCGGGCCAAGGGCCTCGCCCCGCGGCTCGTGTGGCGGCGGCACGCCCTCCGCCCCGCCCTGACGCCGGTCGTGACGCTGTTCGGCATGGACTTCGCCGGGCTGCTGGGCGGCGCGATCATCATCGAGACCGTGTTCGGTCTCAACGGCGTCGGCAAGATGGCGTCCGACTCCATCACCAAGAACGACCAGCCGGTCATCATGGGCGTCACGCTCGTCGCGGCGTTCCTCGTGATCGTCGGGAACGTGGTCGTGGACATCGTCTACACGACCATCGACCCGCGGGTCCGGATCGGAGCGAGGGCATGAGCGCGCTGCTCGAGGTCGAGGACCTCACCGTCACCTTCCGCACCGCGCAGGGCCCGGTGGACGTCGTCGACGGGCTCTCCTTCACCCTGGAGCGGGGCGCGTCGCTGGGGATCGTCGGCGAGTCGGGCTCCGGCAAGTCGATGACGTCCCTGGCCGTCATGGGGCTGCTGCCCCCGACGGCGAGCCTGCGGGGCCGCGTGGCCCTGGAGGACACCGACCTGACCTCGCTGTCCGAGTCGAAGGTGCGGCACCTGCGCGGCGACCGCATGTCGATGATCTTCCAGGACCCGCTGTCCTCGCTGAACCCCTACTACTCGGTGGGGCAGCAGATCGAGGAGGCGTACCGGGCCCACCGTGCGGGCGTGACCCGGCGGCAGGCCCGGAAGGTCGCGGTCGAGGCGATGGAGCGCGTGCACATCGCGGACGCCGCCCGCCGCGTGGACCACTACCCGCACCAGTTCTCCGGCGGCATGCGCCAACGCGTGATGATCGCGATGGCGCTGTCCACCGAGCCGGACCTGCTCATCGCCGACGAGCCCACCACCGCGCTCGACGTCACCGTGCAGGCCCAGATCCTCGACCTCCTGCAGGAGGTGCGGCGCGAGACCGGGACGGCCCTGATCCTCATCTCGCACGACCTCGCGGTGGTCAGCGAGATCGCCGAGGACGTGGTCGTGATGCGGCACGGGGTGAGCGTCGAGCAAGCGTCCGCCGAGCGGCTGTTCTCCGACCCGCAGCACCCGTACACCCGCGCGCTGCTCGACGCCGTCCCCCGGATCGACGACGAGATCGGCGAGCTGCGCAGCATCGACGTGGTGGGAGGGAACGCATGAGCACCATCAGCACCGGGACCGAGGCCCCCGCCGCCCCGGCCGCCCGCACCGGGCAGGCCCTGCTGACCGTCACCGACGTGGTCAAGGAGTTCGCCGTGCCCGGCACGGGCGGCCTGCTGGCCCGGGCGGACACGTTCCGCGCGGTCGACGGCGTGAGCCTCGAGGTGGGCGACCGCGAGACGCTCGCGCTCGTGGGCGAGTCCGGGTCGGGCAAGTCGACGACGGCGCGGATCGTCGCGCGGCTCATGGACGCGACGTCGGGCGAGATCGTGTTCGACGGCGAGCCCGTCACCCAGGTGCGCGGCGAGCGGCTGCGCCGGTTCCGCAACGACGTGCAGGTGGTGTTCCAGGACCCGTACTCGTCGCTGAACCCGCGGCACACGGTGGAGCGGATCGTCACCGCGCCGCTCGTCTACCAGGGGCACGACGTGCCCGGTGGCACCAGGGCGTTCACGCAGCAGCTCATGGAGCGCGTGGGCCTGGACCCCGACCACCATCGCCGCTACCCGTCCCAGTTCTCCGGCGGCCAGGCGCAGCGCATCGGCATCGCCCGGGCCCTCGCGGTCTCGCCTCGGCTGGTGGTGTGCGACGAGGCGGTCTCCGCCCTCGACGTGTCCGTGCAGGCGCAGATCATCAACCTGCTGCGGCGGCTGCAGCGCGAGGAGGGGTTCAGCTACCTCTTCATCGCGCACGACCTCGCGGTGGTGCGGCAGATCGCCGACCGCGTCGCCGTCATGTCGAAGGGCCGGATCGTCGAGCAGGGCGCGCGCGACGCCGTCTTCGACGACCCGCAGCACGAGTACACCCGGACCCTGCTCGCCGCCGTGCCGCGGATCCGGCCCGAGTGGGAGCGGGCGCGCCGCGAGGCGGCCCGGGCCCGGCCCGCCGCCCCCGAGGAGGAGACCACCGCGTGACGACCTACCACCTGCCCGGCCTGCACGTCACCGAGCACGGCACCACCGTCCCCCTCGACTGGTCGCGGCCCGACGGCGAGCAGATCCGCGTCTTCTGGCGCGAGGTGGTCGACCCCGACCGCCGGGGCGACGACCTGCCCCTCCTGGTCTACCTGCAGGGCGGGCCGGGCGGCGCGTCCCCGCGCCCCCTGGACCGCGGCGGATGGATCGACGAGGCCCTGAAGACGTACCGCGTCGTGCTGCCCGACCAGCGGGGCACCGGCCGCAGCACCCCGCTGGACGGCGAGGAGGTCGCCGCGCGCGGCGACGCCGAGGCGGGCGCGGACTACCTGGCCTGCTTCCGCGCGGACTCGATCGTGGCCGACCTCGAGCACGTGCGCCGCACGCACTACGACGGCCGCCGCTGGGCGAGCCTGGGCCAGTCGTTCGGCGGCTGGATCACCCTCGCGTACCTGTCGACGGCGCCCGAGGGGCTCACCGCCTGCTACGTCACCGGCGGCATCCCGGGGACGCCGGCGAGCGCCGACGAGGTGTACCGGCGCACGTTCGCCCGCGCGGAGGCCAAGACCCGCCGCTACTACGACCTGTACCCGCAGGACGTCGAGGCCGTCGCCGCGATCGCCGACCGGCTCGCCGCCGGCGACGTGCGCCTGCCCGACGGCGACGCCCTCACCGTGCACCGATTCCAGTCCCTGGGGATCGACCTGGGGATGAAGCCCGGGTCCGAGCGCCTGCACTGGCTGGTCGACGACGCGTTCGTACGCCCCGGCCGGCTGTCGCACGGGTTTCTCGAGCAGGTGCTGGTGCGCTCGTCGTCGGCGTCGAACCCGCTGTTCTGGACCCTGCAGGAGTCCATCTACGGCGACGGGGCGAACGGCCCCACCGCCTGGGCGGCGCAGCGGGCCCGCGACGAGCGGCCGCAGTTCGGCCCCGACGAGCGGCCGCTGCTGCTCACGGGCGAGATGGCCTTCCCGTGGATGTTCGACGAGGTGCGGCTGCTGCGGCCGTTCGCCCCGGCCGTGCACGCGCTCGCCGCCCGCGCGGGGTGGAGCCCGCTGTACGACCTCGAGCGGCTCGCCGCGAACGACGTGCCCCTGGCCGCGGCCGTCTACTTCGACGACATGTACGTGGACTCGGGCCTGCAGCTCGACACCCTGTCCAGGCTGGGCGGCTCGCACGCCTGGGTGACCAACGAGTACGAGCACGACGGTCTCGGCGACCCCCGGGTGCTGCGGCGCCTGCGGGAGCTCGTCCGGGACGCGGGAGGAGAACGACGATGACGCACCACGACCAGGGCCACCGTCCGCCCCACGCGGGCAACCGGACCCCACGCCTCACGGAGGTGCCCGCCTTCAACGCGATGATCGCCGAGGGCTGGGGCACCGACGTCGTGCCCGCCCGGGTGCCCGGCGGCGCGGCCGAGGCGGCCGCCGCCCACCGCGCGCGGCTCGCGGAACGGCTCGGCGGGCGCACCGTCGTCGTCGGGGCCGGGCGCGCGCCCGTGCGCAGCAACGACACCTCGTACGACTTCCGCGCCGACAGCGACTTCGTGTGGCTGACGGGGTGCCAGATCGAGGACGCCGTCGTCGTGCTGCACGGCACCGACGCCGTGCTCTTCGCGCCGCCCCCCGCCAGGCCGGGCGACCCGGCGTTCTACTCCGACGCCCTGCACGGCGAGCTGTGGGTGGGCGCCTCCCCCGGTCTCGGCGAGTGGGAGCGCGCGCTGGGCGTCCCCGTGCGGCCCCTGGCCGACCTGGACGAGGCCCTCGCGCACGGGTCCGGCTGGTGGGCCGGGCGCGGGGTGCCGGCGGACCTCGTGACACGGCACGGCCTGGAGCGGTCCGCCGAGCTCGCCCGGGTCTGCTCCGACCTGCGCATGGTCAAGGACGCCTGGGAGGTGGCGCAGCTGCGCGCCGCCGTCGACCACACCGTGACCGGCTTCGAGGCGGTGGCGCGCGAGATCCCGGCGGCGGTGCGCTCGGGCGGCGAGCGCTGGCTGCAGGGCACGTTCGACCGCCACGCCCGGACCACGGGCAACGGCCCCGGCTACGCGACCATCATCGGCAGCGGGCCGCACGCCCCCACGCTGCACTGGGTGCGCTGCGACGGCCCCGTGCTGCCCGACGCGCCCCTGCTGCTCGACATGGGGGTCGAGACCGACACCCTGTACACCGCCGACGTCACGCGCACCGTGCCGCCGTCCGGCCGGTTCAGCGCCGAGCAGCGCGCCGTGCACGACCTGGTGGAGAAGAGCCACCGGGCCGGGATGGCGCACGTGCGGCCGGGCGTGAACTACCTCGACTTCCACTACGCGGCGATGGAGGTGCTCGCCGAGGGCCTGCACGACTGGGGCCTGCTGCCCGTCTCCGTCGACGAGGCGCTGTCGCCGCAGGGCCAGCACCACCGCCGCTGGCTCGTGTGCGGCATCGGGCACCACCTGGGCCTCGACGTGCACGACTGCGCGCACAGCGACTGGAAGGACTACATGGGCGCCGACCTCGAGCCGGGCGTCGTCATGACCGTCGAGCCGGGGCTGTACTTCCACGCCCACGACCTCACCGTGCCGCCGGAGCTGCGCGGCGTCGGCGTGCGGCTGGAGGACGACCTGCTCGTCACGGACGACGGGCACGAGGTGCTCTCCGACGCCCTGCCCATCGACGCGGCCGGCGTCGAGGCCTGGACGACGGCCCTGCTGGCCCCGTCCGTCTGAAGGCGTCCCTGCCCCGGCGCCGGCCGGGGCAGGGACGAGCAACACCCGCGTCACCAACGTCAGGCAGGACCTCCGCAGACGAAGGGAAGACTGGTGTGAAGAACGGACGAGAACGGGGCGCTCGAGCCGCCCTGACCGCGACGCTCACGGCGTCGGCGACGCTCGCGGCGCTGCTCGCAGGGACGGGCGGGCCGGCCGCCGCGGACGAGGACGCGGCGGCCGTCCCCGTCGCCGCCGACGGCACCGTGGCGACGGACCCGGGGTTCGACGGCCCCCAGGTCACCGAGGTCCGCGTCATCAACGAGGGCAAGTTCCTCGAGATCTCCTGGGACCGCTACGTGGACGAGACCGCGGCGGTCAGCGTCGACAACCTCACCCTGACCAGCGGCGGCACCAGGGTCGCCCTCACGCCGAAGCCCGCCACCGGACCGACGGACACGATCTTCTTCGACAAGGACAACCGGCAGATCGCGGCGTCGGACGCCGACAGCATGGCGCGGCTCCCCGACGACCTGCACCTCGCGAGCGTGGCGTACACCGGCACCCTCGACCCCGACCAGCCGCTCACCCTCACGATCGACGGCTCGAGCATCGAGGACGCCGAGGGCCGCCCCGCCCAGGACGTGACCTACACCGGCGTCCCCCGGCTCGACTACTACACGCAGTCGGTGACCACGGGGACGGGGATCACGGTCAAGGCGGACCCGCGGGTCGACCCGGCCACGCTGGACCTCGCCGCCGCCCAGGTGGACGTCCAGCTCGGCAAGACGGACAACGGGATCGCGGACCGGATGGCCGACTTCGGCTGCTCCCTGGCGGTGTACGCGGCGCGCGAGAACGCGTACCTCGTCCCCGAGCACCGCGGCGGGTACGACCCCGAGATGTACGACGTCGAGGGGTACGGCGGCAGCGAGTGGAACGGCTGCGTCTCGTCGATATCCGAGCGCAACGTGCTGCGCACGCGCGACGACGAGAACGCGTTCCTCAACACGGGCTACCGGAACGAGAACATCCTGGTCCACGAGTTCGGCCACGCCGTGCGCTTGGTGGGGATCGAGACGCTCGCGGACGAGAGCCTCTCCGACGAGCTGTACGCGGCGTACGAGAACTCCTGGGCGACCGGTCGGTGGCCGAACACCTACGCGATCGGCAACATCGACGAGTACTTCGCGACGCTCTCGGCGATCTGGTTCGACGTCATGGCGGAGAAGCCGGACTGGACCGACGGCGTACGCAGCCCCATCAACACCCGGGCCGAGCTGAAGGAGTACGACCCGCAGGCCTACGCGCTGTTCGCCAAGGTCTACCCCGCCGACCTCACGCTCCCCGCCCCGTGGGACGAGCCGGCGCCCGACGTCTACCACGGCGACTACACCCAGGTTCCCCCGGCCCCGGAGCGGGAGACGGCGCAGGACGTCGACTTCGCCACGGACGCGTTCCGGATCGTGACCACCGGCGTCGGCACCGAGTACCAGGTGGACCGGTACGCCGGCGACGCCGACCACCCCGAGCGCGACGTCGTCGTCTGGTCGCGGTGGGGCGACGGCGTCTGGTCGCTCGCCCCGGCGGGCGGCGGCGCGTACACGATCGCGGCGTCCGACGGCTCCGGCGCCCTCGCCGCGGTCTCGGACACCGAGGTCCGGTACGCCGGCGTCGAGGCGGACGCGGACGACCCGCGACAGCGGTGGAGGTTCGTCCCGGACACCTCGACCGCGGAGGAGTACGACGGGCGGCTCGTGAACGCGGCGAGCGGTGGCGCCCTCGACGTTGACGGCCGTACCACCTCGGGCGTGTCCCTCACCCTCACCGAGCCGGCCGACGCCACCCGGTGGCTGCTCGAGGACACCACACGCACGGCCGTGCAGGGCACCGGGGCATACCTGCTGCCCGACGTCACGGCGCCCGAGGTGACCTTCGCGTGGGCCCACCCGAACCGGAAGTCCCTGACGCTCGGCGCCACCGACGACGCGTCGGGCGTCGCGCTGCTGGAGTACCGGGTGAACGGCGCCGCCTGGACGCGCTACGAGGACGTGGTCGGGATCCGGCCCCACGACCGGGTCGAGGCCCGGGCGACGGACCGGGCGGGCAACGTCTCGGAGGTCCTCACGGTGCGCCGGTCATGACCTGACCGACCCCGCAGGACGACGAACAGGCGGTTGGCACCGGTATGGAGCGAGAGATCGGTCCATACCGGTGCCAACCGCCTGTTCGGCAGTGCGGTGCGGCGGGGTCAGCCGCGCTCGTGCGCGCCGATCATCGGCAGGCCGAAGGCCAGCGAGACGGCGAGGATGCCGCCGACGACGAAGTAGGGGTCCAGGGTCGGGTTCCCGCCGGAGACGCCGGAGCCGAACAGCACGAGGCCGCCCAGGAAGAGCACGAACGCGCCGATGAAGCGCCCGAGGACGGCACCGGTGGGCTCGGACTTGACGCGCGGGTTGACCTGGAAGTCGCTCATGGTCCGAGGATATGCCGCCCGCCGCGGGCGGGGCCAACGACCGCGGCGGGCGGCTCCCCGGACGTCACCGCACGCGCACCGTGAGCTCCTTGCTGCGCGTCTCGCCCGCGGCGTTGGTGAGCACCGCGACGTACCGGTGCGCGCCGGCGGCGCGGGCGGTGAGGACGGTCGTGGCCGACTGCGCGTCTCCCCCGGTCCCCGGCACGAGCTCCTGCCGGTCCACCTCGACGCCGTCCTCGTACAGGACGTACCCGGTGGCCTGCGTGCCCCACCACTTGTGCATGGTGACGGCGTAGTCGCCGTCCCCGTCGCCGTTGTCGTGCGACAGCGTGGGCGTGCCCGGGTTCGCGTCCGTGACCCGCACCGTGTGGCTGCCGGCGCAGGGGGTGGTGCCCGCGGCGTTGACCAGCTCGCACGTGTACTCGTACGCGCCGTTCCTCTTGCCGGTGACGGGGATGGCGACCCGCTGGGCGCCGGTGCCGCCGTGCGTCAGCTTCTCCGTGTGGATCAGCGCTCCGTCCTCGTAGAGCCGCATGCTGGTGGCGTTCTCGCCCCACCAGAGGTCGACGAGGACGTCGTAGTCGCCGTCGCGCAGGCCCGTGTCCCAACCGTTGTCGTCGCTGATCCGCGCCTGGCCGGGCGCCCCCGCGGGCACCAGCACCTCGCGCGTCCCGACGACGCCGTTCACCTCGACCTCGACGGTCGCGCGGCCGGGGGCGACGGCGGTCGCCTCGTGGGTGACCGGGTCGAGGGCGAGGACGGTGCCGCGGGGGGCGTCGTCGGCCGACCCGACGAACACCCGGTCACCGCCCCAGCGCGAGGAGACCGGCCACGCGACCGGCACCTCGCGGGTGCCGTCCTGCGTGAGCAGGGCGCTGACCTGGCCGGACGTGCCCACGGCGAGCTCCTCGGGCCCGCTCACCGCGACGCTCGCGGCGCGGGCGTTGACCTCCCAGGAGAACCAGCCGCCGTCGCCGGTGCCCCGCGCGGCCGGGTCGATCCCCACCATCGACCAGCCGGTGAAGCCGCCGTCGGCCGGCGTGCTCGCCGGGCTCTTGCCGGAGTTGCCGTTGACGACGTAGGGGATGCCGTCCTCGGTGCCCGCGTGGAAGACGCCCACGTGCGACCCGACGGACGCGACCTGCTTGCCCGACGTCTCGCGGAAGTCCTCGAACCACGCGCGCAGCGTCCGGGCCTCCACCCGGTCCTGGAGCTGGCTGGCCTTGGTGGGCAGCGGGTCGTCCAGCGGGTGGTGGAAGAGGGTCACGACGCCGGTGACGCCGTCGTCCGACGCCGCGTCGTCGAGCGCGTCCCGCAGGGCACGCAGCTGGGCGAAGTCGCTGCCGAGCCGCCCGCTGGACGAGTCCAGCATCACGAGGCGCGTGGTGCCGCCGTCGGGGTCGCGCGGGTCGGGCACGTCGACGACGTGCGTGCGCTCGCCGAACTCGTCCTCGAAGTTCTCGATCGAGCCGCCCATGACCTCGTGGTTGCCCGGCAGGTAGTACCAGGGGAAGTCGGCGTCGGCGAGGCCCTCGTCGAGCACCTCGCGGGCTAGGTCGAAGTCGGCGGGCGACGCCTCGTCCACGAGGTCGCCGTTGATGACCAGCAGGTCCGGGTCCTCGGCGACGATCTCGGCCAGCGCCTGCTTCGCCCCCTGCACGGCGCCGGAACCCGGGTCGCGGGCGACGAACTGCGCGTCGGACAGGACGGCCACGCGCAGCGGCGCGTCGTCCGTGGCGCCCTCCGCCACGACCACGGGGTCCTCGACGCGCTCGGCCTGCGGCGCGTCGACGTCCGGCGGCACCTGCGCCCGCACGTCCGAGATCGTGAGCGCGCCCTTGTACTGGGAGGCCGCGCGCGTCTCCAGCACCCGCACGCGCTGCACCGTGAGGGGGTACGCGACGCCCTCCGGGACGGCGAACTCGACCTGTCGCCACCCCTTCCAGGACACGGTGGGGCCGTCGAGGTTGGTGACGACGCCGTCGCCCTGGCGCACCTGCAGGCGCAGCCAGGCGCCCTGCTCGTCGCCGTCGACCCACATCGTGACCTTGCGGGGCTGGCCCGCCACGACGATCCCGCCGTCGGGGGCCACGGCGTACTGGCCGCGCGTGGCGGTGGACTGCGTGAAGTCGTAGGTGAGCTTCAGGCCGGCCGCGCCGTCGTGCCCGGCGGCGGGGGCGACCGAGCCGCCGGCGGCTCGGTCGTGCGCGGAGGTCCAGCGGGCGGCGTCCGCCAGGTCGGCGACGACGACGTCCTCCAGCGAGACCGCCACGGCGACCTCGACCTCCTCGTCCCCGACGGCGAGCGTGAAGCTCGCGGCGCCCGAGGGGCGCAGCGCACGGACGGTGAACGACCCGTCGGCCGCGGGCTCCAGCGCGGCCACGCCGTCGCCGCCCGTGACCTCGACGTCGCGCGCCTCCACCGGCGCCGAGTACCCGTCGGCGTCGTGCCCGACGACGGTGAGCGACGCCGTCGCGTCGTCGTCGGGGAGCGTCACCACGGGCTCGGGGACCGTGAGCCGCACCGGCTCGCCGAGCACCGTGAGGTCCGCGGAGCCGGTCGCCACGCCGTCGGACGCCGGGGCCGCCGCGCGGACGGTCGTCGTGCCGGCCGCGACGCCGGTGACGACGCCCGCGCCGTCCTCGCCGCGCGCGACCGTCGCCGCGGCGGCGGCGCTCGTCGTCCAGGAGTCCGGGCGGGTGTCGACGGCCGCCCGGGTCTCGTCGAAGCCGGCCGCCGTCAGGGTGCGGTGCAGGCCGGGGAAGACGCGCAGCGCGTCGGTCGCCGGGGCGTCCCCGGTGGGGACGGCCGCGCGGACGTCGAACCCGTGCACCTCGCCCGAGCCCTCGGGGGTGAACAGGCCGAGGCCGTTGGCGTCGAGCCGCTCGGTGCCGTCGGACGGGCTGTTGAGCACGCTGGTGCCGGCGTCGCCGGGCAGCCGCGCGACCATCGTCGTGGAGCCGCCGCCGTCGAGGTTGATCGCGTCGTCGGCGCCGAGCTGGCCGAGGAACCGGCCGAGCTCCGGCAGCGACGCGCCGATGCTCTGCGCCTGCCGCCCGTCGACGACGACGAGGTAGGCCGTGCCGCCGTCCGCGCTGATCCCGACCGCCGTGCGCGGGTGCCGCAGCGTCGCGAAGTCGCTGGTGGACGACGTGACCTCGCCGTCCTCGAGCAGCCAGTCGTCCGGGTCGCCGCCGATGGCGGTGCGGATCTCGCCGAGGTCCTCGCGCAGCCCGTAGGCGAGGGACACCTCGGCGCCGGGCGCGAGCGCCTTGAGCGCGTCGGCCGCGGCGCCCGGGCGGGCGACGACGGCCCGCACGTCGGCGGGCAGGCGGCCCGCACCCGGCTTCCCGACGGAGACGACGGTCCCCGTGGTCGCACCGTCCGCGGCACGGACCTGCACCTCGACGCCCTGCTCCCCCGCGCCCAGCGGGCGCGTGCGCGCCACGTCGCCCCAGGCGGCGTCGAAGACGGCGACGCCGCCGGCCGGGACGCCGGTGACGTTGAGCCCGGCGACGGGCAGCTCGCGCGCGCCGGCGCCCGAGCCGAAGGAGACGGTGCCCTCCAGGAAGAGCTCCGCGAGCCGCGCGACACCGGACGTGTCGACCGTCAGGGCCTTCTCGCGCCCGGGGGTCGCCGACTTCAGCAGGGTGCCGTCGTCCACCGCGGCGCCGAGGGCCGCGCCGGAGTTGTTGATGTCGAAGAAGTCGCCGTTGACCGCCGCGACGGCACCGCGGTCGGCGGCCATCTCGCTCACGGTGGCGTTGCCGGCGACGGCGTCCGGGCCGAGGTAGCCGAGCCGCGGTCCGTCGTCCTGCCCGAGGTGGGCGACCAGCACCTCGCCGCTCAGCCAGCCCGCGGCGGACACCCGCGCGAACTCGGTGAGCTCGAGGCCGGGGGCGATCAGCCGCTCCGTGCGCTCGGTGACGATGGCCGCGCCGCCGTCGTCGAGCGGCAGGTCCGCGACGTCGTCGCGCTGCGCCGTGGCCGCGGCGGGCGCGAGGTCGGCGGTCGCGACCGGCAGGTCGGGGTCGGGCGTCGCGGCCGCGGCGGCGCCGGCGGGGACCGCCATCGCCAGGCCGAGCAGGACGCCGATCCCTGCCGGGACGGTCGCTGGGCGTCGGGCAGGGGGCAGAGCTCGGCTCATCGGATCCTCCGCTGGTCGGGCCGGGACGTGCGCCGTCGCAGCGTCCCGCGTCCAGGTTGCCATCAACTTTCATGATGTCAACCGGCAGGGAAACTTTTCATCAGCCGAGCGGCGGCCGGGCGAAGACCGGCGGGCGCTTCTGGAGGAAGGCCTCGATCCCCTCGCGCGCGTCCGGCGTCTCGAACAGCTCACCGAGGGCCGTCTGGTCGTCGGTGAGTGCCGCCTCGAGGTCCTGCTCCCGGCCGAGGTCGATCCGTCGCTTCGCGACACGCACCGCCTCGGCCGGCAGCTCCGCGAGCGTCGTGGCCAGCTCGAGCGCCGCGCCCGACAGCTGGTCCGGTTCGATCACGCGCGCGACGACGCCGCGGGCACGCGCCTCCTCCGGGTAGACGGTGCGCCCGGTCATGACCACCTCCTTGGTCCACCGGGTGCCGAACTCGCGGGCCAGCCGTGGCGGCCCTCCCCCGCCGGGGACCAGTCCCAGCCGGACCTCCGGCAGCCCGAACCGGGCGTTGGACGAGCACAGGATGACGTCGCAGCAGAGCGCGATCTCGAAACCCCCGCCGAAGGCATAGCCGTTCACCGCGGCGACGGTCGGTTGCGGCAGCGCGCTCAGGGCGTCGAAGACGAGGCGCGAACGGTGCTGGTACGCCTCGAACTCGGCCCGGCCCGACGTCGCGTACTCGCCGATGTCGGCACCGGCCACGAAGCCCTTGCCGGTCCCCGTGAGGACGACGGCGCGCACGTCCTCCGCGTCCTGCAGCGCCGCGACCTCGCGCCCGAGAGCCGCGACGAGCGAACCGGAGAAGGCACCGAGCTTCTCCTCCCGGTCGATCCGCAGGACGCGGACCGCGCCGTCGTCGTGGACCACGAGGTGCGGGTGGACACGTCGCTGGTCAGCCATGGGTCCGGGTCCTCTCGCCGGTGGCGGTCGCGGTCGTCGTGAGTCGTGCGACCTCGTCGTCGGTGAGCACCTCGCGCAGCACCTCTGCCGTGTGCTCACCCACGCGGGGCGGGGGCAGGCGCAGCTGCCAGGGGGTCTCGCTGAGAGTGACGGGACAGCCGATCAGCGAGATGGCCGTGCCGTCGGGGCCGTCGGTGGTGACGAGGAGGTCGGAGCCCTGCTCCTGGAGCTCGGCGACGGCCTCCTGGGTCGTCCGCACCCGCGCCGCCCAGAGCCCGGCGGCCCCGAGCTCCCGGACCCAGTGGGCGGCCGGCTCTCGGCGCAGGTGTCCCTCGAGCAGGCGCTTGACCTCGTCGCGCTCGGCCCAGGGGTCGAGGTCCGCGAGGGACGGGTCGCCCACGACGGCGGCGACCACGTCCAGCGGAGCCATGGCCAGCGCGACCCAGCCGTCCCGCGCCTCGTAGACGCCGAACGGCGCGGAGAGCCATGCCTGCCCGATGCCCTCCTCGGACCGCTCGTAGGCCTCGTCCTGGTTGAGGAACGCCGAGATCTCCTGGCACTGCATCGCGATCGCGGTGGAGTAGAGGTCCACCTCGACGCGCTGTCCGACGCCGTGCCGCTCGCGCGCCACGAGGGCGGCGAGGACGCCGTTGGCCAGCGTGAGGGCCGTGGCGTGGTCGACGATCGCCGTCCCTGCCGGCGTCGGCGGGTCGCCGCGGCGACCGGTGGCGGCCGCGAGCCCCGACATGGCCTGGATGAGGAGGTCCTGGCCGGGTCTGCCCTCCCGGGCGAACGGCGTGTTCTGCCCCCACCCGGAGCCCGAGCAGTAGACGATGTCGGGCCGCACCGCCCGGACATCGTCGTAGCCGAGCCCCAGCCGGTCCAGCACGCCCGGGCGGAAGTTCTCCACGACGACGTCGCAGGTCTCCGCGAGCCGCAGCAGGGCCGCCCGCGCAGCGGGGTCCTTGAGATCGAGCGCGACCGACCGCTTGTTGCGGTTCATCGCGAGGAAGGCCGCCGACTCACCGGCGACCAGGTCGCCCATCATCTCCAGCCCGCGTTCCCACTCCCCCGCGGGGCGTTCCACCTTGATGACGTCCGCGCCGAGGTCCGCGAGCATCTGCGTGCCGTACGGGCCGAGCATCATCTGCGTGAAGTCGAGGACGCGGATCCCCTCGAGTGCCTGGGTCATGAGTCGTTCTCCTCGGATACCGGCTCGGGCTCGACCGAGGCGCGCAGGGCCCGCCGGTCGACCTTGCCGTGGTGGTTGCGCGGCAGCGTGGCGCGCACATGGATCTGACGCGGTTTCTTGTACGAGGCGATGGCCGCCGTGCACGCGTCGCGCAGCGCCGCCGCCAGGACCTCGGGGTCCCGCAGCGGTCCGTCCTGATCGACGACGACGAACGCGTGGACGGCCTCGCCCCACCGGGGGTCCGGTACTCCGGCGACGGCGACGTCGGCCACCCCCGTGACCCGCTCGAGCACCCGCTCGACCTCGCGCGGGTGGACGGTGAACCCGCCGGACGCGATGGCGTCGGCGCCGCGCCCGGCCAGCCGGAGATAGCCGTCGTCGTCGATGCTGGCGCGGTCCCCGGTCGCGAACCACCCGTCGCGGAGCACCTCGGCGTCGAGGTCCGGCCGGCCCCAGTAGCCGGGCATGACGGCCGGGCCGCGCACGGCGAGCTCACCGTCGTCGACCCGGTGCCGGACACCGTCGACGAAGCGGCCGGCCGACGCGAGCCGTCCGCGCGCCCAGGCGACGTCCGGGCCGCCGGCGACGAGCGCCTCCGCCGCGGCGTCGTGCTCCTCGGGGGTGAGCACCGTGAGCGGCGCGAGCGCCTCGGCGAGGCCGTAGAACTGGGTGAGCGTCCCGGGAAAGCGGCGGGAGGCGCGGACCAGCGTGTCCGTGCCCACGGCCGAGCCGCCGTACGGGAGGCTGCGCAGGCTCCCGCCCGCGGTCGGCCGCCGTACCGCCGCGTCGACCAGCCGTGCCAGCAGCACGGGCACGAGCGGCACCACCGTGCCGTCGTGCGCCTGCACGAGGTCGAGGACGGCATCGGCGTCGAACCGCGGCGCGACCACGGTGCGGGCACCCTGCGTCAGGCAGTCGAGGGCCACCGACCCGGCGAAGTGCGCCATCGGCGCGGCGAGGACCACCGTGTCGGCCTCTGTGAGCCGCGGCAGCAGGGCGAGGGACGCCCGGGTACGGGCCGCCCACGCCCCCTGGGTCACCACCGCCGCCTTCGGGTCACCGGTCGTGCCCGACGTGTACATGAGCATGGCGACGTCGTCGTCGTGCAGGCGGCCCGGGGCCGTCGGCTCGTCGGACGCCGACGAGCCGTCGGGCGGCTGGTCGGGGTCCAGCCCCAGCACGACGGCGGCCGACCCGACCTCGCGCAGCGCGGCCCGGAGCTGGGCGACCTCCCCGGTGTCACCGCACACGACGGCCGCCCGCGAGTCGGCGGCGATGGCCGCGACCTCGCGCACGTGGAGCCGTGCCGACACGGCCACCCGGACGAGGCCGTGGCCGAGCAGCGCCTGGTCGACGAGCCGAGCCGTGACGCCGTTCCCGAGGTGCACGACGACCCGGTCCCCGGGCCCGGCCCCGCGCTCCGCGAGGACCGCCCGGATCCCGGCGGCGACCCGCGCGGTCTCGGCGAACGACAGCCAGCGGCCGTCGTGCCACAGCGCGGGGGCGTCCGCGTGCCGCTCGTACGTCGCCCGGAGGACGGCGGGGAGCGTCCCGGCGAGGCGTGGGCTAGCCGACACGAGCGCCCGCCCAGAGCTCGTCGAGGTGCGCGACGACCTGCGCGTCCCTCGCACCCCCGCGGATCAGGTCGTGCAGCGCCGTCGCCGCGGCGCGCTGGAACCGCGGGTAGCCCGGGCCCCGCGGGCGCAGGAAGGACCGCTCCATGGTCGCGAGCGTGCCGCCGAAGAAGCCGCCCGCGCGCCGGTCGGTCCCGGGGTCGTGCCAGGCCCGGGCGGCGGCGGGCTGGCCGCCGGCGGCGGCGTAGCTTCCCGCCTGGACGTCGGGCGACGTCGCGAGGAGGACGAAGTCCGCAGCTTCCTGCAGGTTCGTCGAGCGTGCCGACACGGCGAGCCCCACCCCGCCGGTGAGGGAGCCCGTGGGCGTCCCCGGCGCGCCGGACGGCGCGTCCCCGAACGCGACGCGCGCGGCACCCGGCCGCTCCAGCGCATACGTGACGTAGCCGAAGACGAGGGGCGAGTACACGGCCGCACCCGCTCCGGCGAGCTCGTCGAGCACCTGGATCGGGCTGGCGCCGAACGAGCGCTCGGGCACCAGCGCCAGGACGTCCCGGAGCAGGTCGAGGGCGCCGAGCGCGGTGTCCTCGTCCAGTCCGCCGTCGCCCCACCACGCCGGCCGGTCGCCGGCCCGACCGCCCTGGTGCACGGCCTCGCACATCGAGAGGAAGGTCCCCCACAGGTGCGTGGGGTTCGCGGCGAGCAGGGTGCGCTCCGGCCCGAGCGACGCCAGGTGCAGGACCGCGTCCTGCCAGGTGCGGGGCAGGACGCCCGCACCTCCCGTGGTCCTGGCGGCGCTCACCATGCAAGCCGCGTCGACCGGGAGGGCCATCAGCCGCCCCTCCCAGAGATAGCTCCGGAGGCTCGGCCCGACGTAGTCGCGGTCGCGCCGGTCCAGCTCGCCGGCCGCGACAAGCTCCGACAGCGGCGCGAGGGCGCCGTTGCGCGCGGCGTCCCCGACGAAGGGGTGGTCGATGGCCAGGACGTCGAAGTCCTCCGCCAGCTCGTCGAGCGGGACGTCCTCGAACTCCTCGAGCGGGCGTGCGGTCCACGCCACCGTCGTGCCCGTACGGGCTTCGTGCTCGTCGGTGGCCCGGAGAATGGGGTCGACGGCTCGTGGGTGGTCCCAGATCAGCCCGCGCAGGGTGGTGGTCGGCATGCCGGGGTACTCCTTCGGTCAGGGGTGCATGGGGCCGGTCAGACCGCGGTCTGGAGCACCGGGCGCCGGGCGACGTTCCGTTGGTGGACACCGACCGCGACGAGTCCGGCGATCGCGACGACCTGCAGGACGATCAGGTAGTAGGCGGGGGCCAGCAGCGACCCTGTCGACGACACGAGCGCCACGACGATGTAGGGGGCCACGCCGCCGAACGCCGCGTTCGCGACGGCGTAGACGATGCCGAGGAACGAGGTCCGCACCTTGTCAGGCGCGAGCTCCGACAGCAGCGCCGGGGTGGGCCCGGCCACCAGTCCGAGGGCGGCGGCGAAGAGGAGCACCGCGGCGCCGATCGCCGCGGGCGTGCCCACCACGAGCAGCTGGTAGCAGGGGATCGCGAGGACCGCGAGCAGGACCGCGCCCACGAGCATGACCTTCCAGCGGGCGAAGCGGTCGGACAGCCAGCCGCCGAGCACGACGAAGCCCGCGTACGCGGTGAGCCCGACGAGCGAGGCCGTCAGGCCCTGGTGGAGCGGACGCTCCAGGACCCCCTCGAAGAAGGTGGGCAGGAACTGGAGGGTCACGTAGCCGCCGGCGGTCCAGGACACGATCGCGGCGGTGCCCGCCACGATCATGCGCCAGCTGGAGCGGAAGACCTCCTTGATCGGGGCCTCCTCCAGCGAGTCCGTCGCCTGGAGCTCGACGAACGCCGGGGACTCGTCGATGCGGCGGCGGATGTACCACCCCACGACACCCAGGGGCAGCGAGAGGAGGAAGGGGATGCGCCACCCGAAGCTGTACAGGAACTCCTCGCTCATCGCCGAGGTCAGCGCGGCGCCGAGCCCCGCGGAGACGGCGAGGGCGGCGACGATGCTCGCGGGCTGCGCCGAGCCCATCAGGCCGCGGCGACCGTCCTTGGCGGTCTCGAACAGGAGCGACGCGGCACCGCCGAACTCACCGCCCGCCGAGAATCCCTGGACCAGTCGCAGGACGGTGAGGGCGGCAGGCGCGAAGGCACCGATCTGCGCGTACGACGGCAGGACCCCGATCAGGGTGGTCGCCCCCGCCATCAGGAGGATGACCACGGAGAGGACCCAGCGCCGTCCGTGACGGTCCCCGAGGTGGCCGAACACCAGGGCGCCGACGGGCCGGAGGACGAATGCCGCCGCGAAGATCGCCAGCGTGGCGAGCAGGCCGACGACCCCTTCACTCTCGGGGAAGAAGACCTTCGCGAGGACGGCCGAGAAGTACCCGTAGATCGCGAAGTCGTACCACTCCACGAAGTTTCCGGCGGCTGCCGCCGCGACGATCCGGGGCCTGCTGAGGGTTGTTGTCGACATGTGGCGTCTTCCTTGACGTGTCGGGGGGACGGGCTCGTACGGACGCCGTCCGGCGTGGGCGAGAGCGACGGTAACACGTGTTAACGATGTCGCCAAGGGACCCTCGGCATCGGTTCGGGAGTCGTCGGCGCTCGGCCGGTCAGCGCGCCTCGGGCGTCACGGCAGGCCGCGGGGGCGAGGTGGAGCCGCGCACGACGAGGCTCGGCGCCGGCTCGGTGACCTTCACATGGCGCTCTACCGCCTGACCGTCCAGCAGGCGCATCGCGGTCTCGACCGCGGCCGCACCCATCTCGCGCAGCCCCAGCCGCACGACCGTCAGCGCCGGCTCGAGGTAGGCGGCGAACCGCATGTCGTGGAACCCGACGATCGAGAGCTCCTCCGGCACCTGGATCCCCAGCCCCTTCGCCCCGAGCAGCACGCCCACCGCGGCCTGGACGCTGTGCACGACGACGGCCGACGGCAGCGGGCCTCGAGCCACCAGCTCACGCAGCGCCTCCCGGCCGGTCTCCGGCTCGTGCCCGCCGTCGAGGACCCAACGCTCGTCCAGCTCGAGGCCGTGCTCGCGAAGGCCGGCGACGTGCCCGTCGATGCGGTCCGAGCCGCGGCGTGTCGCCCCGTCGAGGTGCAGGAGCCCGATGTCGCGGTGCCCCAGCCCGGCCAGGTGCTCCACCGCGAGCGCGCCGGCGGCGTACTCGTCCGCGCTGACGCTCTGGTAGTCGGCAGACCGTTCGTTGACCAGCACGGTCGGGATGCGCGCCGCCGCGTCCCGGGCGATCGCGGCGTCGGAGTCGTCCCCTGCGGGCAGCAGCAGCAACGCGTCGATCGCGCCGCTCGCCACGAAACGGCGAAAGGCCGCCGCGTCACGGTGCAGCTCGGCCGCGTCGGCGAGCATGAGGACGGAGTGGTGGGCGCTCAGGGCCTCCTGCGCACCCTTGATCACCTCGCCGTACACGGGATTGCTCAGATCGTGCACAGCCAGCCCGATCGCGCCCGCGCGGGACTCGCGGAGCGCCTTCGCCGCGTGGTGCGGGATGTACTCGAGCTCGGCCGCCGCGGCCAGCACGCGCTCACGCGTCTCGGGCCGTACCCGCAGCGATGTGTCGCCGTTGAGGATGCGCGACACCACGGCGTGTGTGACGCCCGCATGGCGCGCTACGTCCTTGATCGTCGGCACCCGTGGATCGTATCCGCCGACCGGTGACGTGGCCGGTGCCGCGGGGGTTCGCCCGGTCCCACCCGCCCGACGACCTCGGCGCGCGACGGCGCCCGTTCTCCGCCACTGTGGGGAGCGATAGCCGCGAGACCGACCGTCACCGGAGTCAGCCATGGACCACCGTCGTTCCACCCGCTCGCCGGCCCGTACCCGGATCGGGGCCGCCCTCGGTGCCGCCGCGCTGGTCGCCACGACCGCCGTCGTCGGCAGCACGGCCGCCACGACGACCGCGAGCGCCGACCCGCGCGACGACGTGAAGGTGCCCACCGCCGTCGGGTACGGCGGTGCGATCAGCACGGTGGACCCGGAGGCGAGCCGGGTGGGGCTGGACGTGCTGCGCAAGGGCGGCAACGCGGTGGACGCGGCGGTGGCGGCGGCCGCGGCGCTCGGGGTCACGGAGCCGTACAGCGCGGGGATCGGCGGCGGCGGGTACCTCGTCTACTACGACGCGCGCAGCGGCGAGGTGCACACGGTCGACGGCCGCGAGACCGCGCCGGGCGACATGCCGACGGACGCGTTCATCGACCCGGGGACGGGCCGGCCGTACCCGTTCACGCCGGACCTGGTGACGAGCGGCGTCTCCGTCGGCACGCCGGGCACGCCCGCCACGTGGGCGACGGCCTTGGACGAGTGGGGCACGTACTCGCTGAAGAAGGCGCTCAAGCCGGCGACGCAGCTGGCGCGGCGCGGGTTCGTCGTCGACCAGACGTTCCACGACCAGACGGCGTCGAACGCGGAGCGGTTCGCCGCGTTCCCCGACACGGCCGCGCTGTACCTGCCGGGCGGGGCGCCGCCCGCCGTCGGCAGCGTGTTCCGCAACCGCGACCTCGCGGACACGTACGACCTGCTCGCCAGGCACGGCACCGACGCCTTCTACCGTGGCCCGCTCGCGGCGGAGATGGCGGACGTCGTGCAGCACCCGCGCACCGACCCGGCCACGGACCTCCCCGTGCCGCCCGGGTACCTGGACGTCGCCGACCTGGCCGGCTACGAGGCCCTGCTGCAGGACCCGGCCGTCTCCGACTACCGCGACTTCGACGTGTACGGGATGGCGCCGTCGTCCAGCGGCGGCTCGACCGTGGGCGAGGCGCTGAACATCCTGGAGACGTTCGACCTGGCGGGCATGGACGACGCCGCCTACCTGCACCACTACCTCGAGGCGAGCGCCCTGGCGTTCGCCGACCGTGGCGCCTACGTGGGCGACCCGGCGTTCGTCGACGTCCCCCTCGACACGCTGCTCTCCGACGACTTCGCCGCCGAGCGCGCCTGCCTCCTCGACCCCGAGGTGGCCGCCGTGAAGCCGGTGGCCCCCGGCGACGTGAACGCCGACGACCCGGACTGCGGCGAGACCGTGGCGCCCGCGGACTCCGACACGGAGAACGTCTCCACCACCAACCTCACCGTCGTGGACCGCTGGGGCGACGTGGTCGAGTACACGCTGACGATCGAGCAGACGGGCGGGTCCGGGATGCTCGTGCCGGGCCGCGGCTTCCTGCTCAACAACGAGCTCACGGACTTCACCACCGTGTGGGCCCCCGACGACCCGAACCGCATCGAGCCGGGCAAGCGGCCACGGTCGTCGATCGCGCCGACGATCGTGCTGCGCGACGGCGAGCCGGTGCTCGCGCTCGGCTCCCCCGGCGGCTCCACGATCATCACGACGGTGCTGCAGACGCTCACCAACCACCTCGACCGCGGCATGCCCATCGGGGACGCGCTCGCGGCGCCGCGCGCGTCCCAGCGCAACACCGCGGCCGTGACGGCCGAGCCGGAGTTCATCGCCGCCTACGGCCCCGCGCTCGAGGCCCACGGGCACACCCTGGTGCCGTCGGGCGACCAGTTCACGTCCGCCGCCGAGATCGGCGCCGCCACCGCCATCCAGATCGGCGACGACGGGCTGCTCACCGCCGTCTCCGAGCCCCGCCGCCGCGGCGGCGGGGCGGCGATGGTGGTGCACCCGGCCGAGAGGTGACCGGCCGAGAGGTGACCGGCCGAGCGGGGCCGGGCGGGCAGGTCACCGCACGTGCGGCGGCTGCTTGTCTTGCCCGGTGAGCGTGCGGCGGTCGAGCTGACGCAGCTCGTCCGTCTCGCCGGCGCCGTCGGCCTTGACGCGGCCCACGCCCTCCCGCTGCCGCCGCCGCATGAGCCGCGACGTGCTCCACGACAGCACGACGACGAGGGCGACCCACAGCACCTGCAGCACCATCTCGACGCCGTCGTGGAGCGGCACGGTGAACAGCAGCACGGTGATCACCACCAGCACGCCGAGGCCCACGGCCAGCAGGGTTCCGGGTCGCGTGGTGCGCATGGGCCCACGGTATCGGGCGGGCGGCGCCGGCTCAGCCCGGGTGGACGGGAGCCGAGAAGATGAGGCGGACCTCGGTGCTCGTGTACCCGGCGCGGGCGAACGCCGCCGCCATCGGGTGGTTGGAGAGGTCGGTCGTGGCGGTGACGCGCTCCGCGCCGTCCGCGGCGTGGAAGCGGGTGATGGCCGCGAGGATCTCCCCCACGTACCCGCGCCCGCGCAGCTCCGGGACGACGCCGAGGTAGCCGACGTTGCGGGCGTAGGGCGTGGCCGACGGGATCGCGAGGCCGGCGAGCGCGCCGTCCGGGGTGTGCGCGAGGCGCCACCACTCCCGCTTCCCGGGCCGGTCGAGGTAGAACTCCAGGCTCTCGCGGGCGGTGGCCTCCGGCCCGTGGGCCGCCTCGCTCTCCAGCGTGTGCGCGTCGAGGGTGCCCTCCGCGACGCGGCGCATCGCCGCGAGGAACGCCTCGTCGTCCGGCTCGGGCGAGAACACCAGCCGCTCCGGGGCCGCGGGGAGCGGCGCCTCGGGCGTCCACTCGAACTGCAGCCGCTCGACCTCCACGGTCAGGCCCGCGCGGCGGGCGGCCTCCTGACGCCAGGCGACGGCCGCGACGTGCGCCGGGTCCTCCCGCCACCCGCCGGGCAGCTTCATGAGGTTGTACAGGGGCGGGGCGTCGGCGCCGGCCTCGAGGAAGGCCGCGTGCCCCGCGTCGAGGAGCCCGGCCGCGAGCGACGCGCGGTCGACGGCGGGCACGTCGTCGGCCACGGCGAGGCAGTCCAGCGCGAGCGGGTGCGCGCTGTCGCCCTGCCCCCACCAGAGGGCGCGGGCCAGGACCCGGCCGTCCGGGCCCCAGGCGGCCCAGGTCCACTCCGGCCGGTACTGCCGCTGGGCGGCCTCGGCCCGGTAGGCGTCGGCCGGCAGCCTCCACACCGGCTCGGAGGAGGTCAGCCCCAGGACCTGGTCCAGCTCGGCACCGGGGCCGGCACCGGGGCCGGCGACGGAGGACAGGCGGGGGAGGGCACTGCTCGGGGACATCGGGGCACCTTTCGGGCGCGGAGGCACTGGTCGCCGACACGCTGCCCGCACGACCGGGGGCGATCCTGCCAGGCCCGGGCGCCGCCCGACGCCCCCGCCCGCGGGCGGGGCCGGCTCAGCTCGCGCCGCGGACCAGGTCCGTCAGCTCGGCGAGGGTGCCGATGCGGTGGCGGGCGCCCGAGAAGTCCTGCGAGACCGTGAAGTCGTGGTGGACGACGGCGCAGTCGATGCCGGCGGCGACGGCGGACCGCAGGCCGCGGGCCGAGTCCTCCACGACCAGCGTCTCCTCCCGGGTGGCGCCGAAGCGCGCCAGGCCGGTGAGGTAGGGCTCCGGGTGCGGCTTGGCCTGCGCGTAGTCCTCGCGGGCGAGGACGAACTCCATGTGCCGCAGGATGTCGCGGTGGGAGTGGATCAGCTCGAGGTCCGCCCGCCGCGCCGTCGTCACGACGGCCATCCGCACGTGCCGGGACAGCTCGTCGAGGGCCTCGGCGACGCCGTCGATCTCGATGCGCTCGGTGCGCACGTACTCCTGGTAGTAGGCGTCGCGCGCCTCGCGCTGGCGGTCGATGGTCGCCTCGTCGACGCCCGCCGCCCGAGCCTGGGCCCAGGTGGGGTTGCCGTCGGCCATGTCGCGCAGGTACTGGTCCCGGTCCTGCGTGAAGCCGACGTCCGCGAGGGCCCGCTCCCCCGCGCGGAAGTACCAGGGCTCGGTGTCCACCAGCACGCCGTCGTGGTCGAAGAGGATGGTCGTCTTCACCCTCGTCATCCTGCCGCGGACCGCGTGGCCGCCTCCAGCAGCTCCAGGACATGGACGTAGTCGCGGCCGGTGGCGCGCGTCATGCCCATCTCGCAGGTGCGGTTGTTCGACACGTAGGCGTCCGCCCGGCCGCCCGCGAGGACCTCGGTCGCCTCGGCGTGCGTGGCGGCCGCGGTGAGCTCCGGGTGCAGCATCCCCCGGTCGCCGGCGAAGCCGCAGCACCCCCACGCGGCGGGCACGACCGCCTCGTCCGCGACGGCGGCCGCCACCGCGCGCAGGTCGTCCACGGCGCCGAGGTGCACCGTGGCGCACGTGGGGTGCACGACGACGCTGTCCTGCAACTCGATCTCGACCCCGCGCTCCGCGAGGGCCGGCAGCACGTCGGTGCGCACGAACGTCACGGCGTCGACGATGCGCAGCCGCGCGAACCGCTCGGCGTCCTCGCCAGCGAGGTGGTGCGGCGTCTCGACCAGGCCGTGCGTGCAGCTCGACGCGTCGCACACCACCGGCAGCTCGCCGCCGCGCGTCGCCGTCCACAGGGCGTCCAGCACCTGCCGCGCCATCCGCGCCGCGCCGTCGGGCAGGCCCTTGCTCACCCACGGCGTGCCGCAGCAGAGCCCGCCGATCCCCTCCGGGACGGCGAGGCCGATCCCGGCGCGCTCGCACAGGGTGCGGAAGGCGTGCTCCGCGCCGACGGCGCCGCCGTCGACCTCCGGGACACCCCGGGGCGCCGGCGCGAACAGCTCCCCCATGCACGACGCGAACAGCACGGCCCGGGGCGCGCCACCGTCGGCCGCCGGGAGGTCGTCGGCCTCGCGCCGGAGCCCGGGCCCGGGCAGGTCGTCGTCCACGCGGGGCACGACGTCCGTCCCGACGAGGCCGCGCGCCACCTCCGACGCCGCCCGCACGACCGGGGTCGGCACCTTCGCCGCGACGCCCAGCGCGCCGCGCAGCACGTCCACCACCGGCCCCCAGCTGCCCGCGAGCGCCTCGCCGCCCTTCTGCACGAGGGCGGGGTTGGACCGCGCGCGGTGCCCCTTCATCACGACGCCCGTGTCGATGCCCACCGGGCAGGCCTCGACGCACATCGAGTCCGCCGCGCAGGTCTGCACGCCCCAGTACTCGTACGCGCGCTGCAGCTCCTCCCGCTCCTCCGGCGGCGCCACGGCCAGCTCCTTGAGGAGGGCGATGCGCTGGCGGGGAGTCGTCGTGACGGTGCGCGAGGGGCAGCCGGGCTCGCAGTAGCCGCACTCCACGCAGCGGTCCACGAGCGCGGCGTCCTCGCCGCCGGCCGACGCCTCCACCTTGAGGTCGCGCAGGTGCTCGGTCGGGTCGTCGGTGATGACGACGCCCGGGTTGAGCACGTTCCGCGGGTCGAACAGGCGCTTGATCTCGCGCATCACGGCGTACAGGTCGTCGCCGTACTGGCGGTGCACGAACGGCGCCATGATGCGGCCCGTGCCGTGCTCGGCCTTGAGGGAGCCGCCGTGGCCGAGCACGAGGTCCACGAGGTCGTCGCTGAACGCCGCGTACCGGTCCAGCTCGGCCGCGTCGCCCAGGCGCGGCGAGATCATGAAGTGCAGGTTGCCGTCCTTCGCGTGCCCGAAGGTCACCGCCTCGTCGTTGAGGGTGCCGTCGTACCCGTGCCGGGCGAACAGGCCCCCCAGGTCGCGGACGGTGGCGGTCAGGTCGGGGACGGGGACGACGACGTCCTCCAGCAGCGCCGTCGCCCCGGCCGGCCGCGCGCCCGCGACCGCCGTGTACAGGCCCTTGCGCACCCGCCACAGGCGCTCGCGGGTGGCGGGGTCGGTCGTGAGGGTGGCGGGAAGCTCCAGCGCGAGCCCGTCGACGACCGCGCGGGCGGCGTCCTGCAGGGGCGCCAGGCCCTCGTCCGTGGCGGCGCGGTACTCCACGAGCAGCGCCGTCTGGCCGGTGATGCCCGCGCCCTGGCCGAGGGCCCGCATCGACGGGTCGGCCTTCGGGTCGGCGGCGGCCACGCGCAGCGAGGCCGCGTCCATGAGCTCGATCGCCTCCGCGCCCGTCGCGCCGAGCGGCACCAGCGCGTCCGTGGCGCGCTCCAGCGAGTCCATGACCAGCAGCGTCGTCGCCACCTTGGTCAGCAGCGGCACGGTGCGGAACGTGACGTCCGCGACCCAGCCGAGCGTGCCCTCCGACCCCACCAGCAGGTGCTCGAGGATCTTCACCGGGGTGTCGTGGTCGAGCAGCGCGTTCACCGAGTAGCCCATGGTGTTCTTCATCGCGAACTGCCGCTCCACCTCGGCGCGCATCGCGGTGCTCGACCGCACGCGGTCCCGCAGCGCCGCCAGGCCGTGGTGCAGGTCCGGCTCGAGCGCCGCCAGCCGCTCGTCCGCGTCCGCGGCGCCCGTGTCGACGACCGTGCCGCCGGCCAGCACCACCGTCATCGACTCGACCGTGCGGTACGCCGTGCGGGTGGTGCCCGAGGACATCCCGGACGAGTTGTTCGCCACCACTCCCCCGACCGTGCACGCGATCTCGCTCGCCGGGTCCGGCCCCAGGCGCCGCCCGTGCCGGGCCAGGTGCCCGTTCACCAGCCGCAGCGTCGCGCCCGGCTGGCAGCGCACCCGCTCGCCGCCGTCCAGCACCTCCACGCGCGTGAACCGCGTGCGCGTGTCGATCAGCATGCCCGCGCCCGACGCCTGCCCCGACAGGCTCGTGCCCCCCGAGCGGAACGTCACCGGCAGCCCGCGCCGGCTCGCCTCGCGCATCGCCGCGACCACGCCGTCCAGACCGTCCGCGCGCGCCACAGCCTCCGGGCGCAGCAGGTAGTGCGACGCGTCGTGGGCGTGCGCCACCCGGCTGAGCAGGTCCGTGCGCAGCTCGTAGCCCGCACCCTCCTCGCGGGGTCGTGGGCGCCGCATGCCGCCGGTCGTGGGTCGTGCCGTCATCCCCGCACCTCCGTGAGCCTCCCTGGCAACGATGCCTCGCCGTCCGCGGGTCCGCCGGGCGGGAGCCGCGCCCCCGCCCCGTCCGCGGCCAGCGTCGCGAGCCTCCGACGCCGTCCCTCGACGCTCGACTCCCTTCCCGCGTGCACCCGGTTCGTCAGGAGCACCGCCGACGCGCCCGTCGCGAGGTCGACGACGAACGACGTCCCCGTGAACCCGGCGTGGCCCACCTGGTCACCGGAAGCCATGAACGCCGGGTCGCCGCGGCGCAGGCCGAGCGCCTGACCCCAGGGCGCCCCCGCCCGTCGCGCGCCGGCGTCGGGCTCGACGAGGCCGCGCCACCCGTCCTCGCTCACCACCTGGCTGCCGCCCGCCGCGCCCCGGTCCGCGACCAGCCGCGCCAGGCGGGCCACGTCGTCGAGCGTGCCGAACAGACCGGCGTTCCCCACGGGACGGCCGGCGGCGGCCGCCAGCTCGTCGTGCACCCGGCCGGTGGGCGTGCCCCGCTCGGTGGGCACGACGTCCACCTCTCCGGGCCGGCCGGGCCGTGCGCCCACCGGCGACCAGCGGAGCCCCGTGGCGCCGATCGGCTCCCCCACGCGCCGGAGCACCAGGCGGTCGAGCCGTTCCCCCGTCAGCTCCTCGAGCAACCGGCCGAGGGTCACGTAGCCCAGGCAGGAGTACCGGTGCACCGCGCCGGGCGGCGCGACCGGAGCGCCGAGCGCGTCGGCGAGAACGGCGTCCGGGTCGGCCGTGCCACGCCACGCGAGCGACGTCGGCCGCAGGCCCGCGCAGTGGGTCAGCAGGTGGCGGGCGGTGGCGCCGGCCGCCGCGGAGGGCACGTCCAGCGTCTCGCGGACGGGCGCGTCGAGATCGAGCAGCCCGTCGTCGACGACGGTGGCGGCCGCGACCGCGACGAAGGCCTTCGTCACCGAGGCGAGGTCGAACAGGCTCCCGACGTGCGTCTCCCCCGGGCCGGCCGGGCCGTCGGCGACCGCCCGCGCCGTGCCCGCCGGCGTGGTGAGGAGGGCGGCGGCGGACGACCACCCCTCGTCGGCCGTGCGTCCGTCGAGGAGCGCCCTGTCGGGCGGAAGGTGCGGCGAGGTCGGCACGGGGGCTCCGTCCAGGTCGACGACGACCGGTTGCGACAGCTGCTGGCAGATTTCTTCATACCGTACTAGGCCACCGGCAAGAGTCTTCATCCCGTGAGGCTGCGGCAGCGGCCGCGAGACGCCGGCGTCCGGACGGGACGGCAGCCTGCCGGGCTACCGGGTGGCGTCGGCGCCCTCGAGCGTGCCGGCCAGCGCGTGCACGATGCGCACGTCGCCGTCGAGCCAGTCGACGTCGAGCAGGTCGTCGTGACCCAGCCAGCGCAGCTCGTCGTGCTCCACGAGGGGTGCGGGGTCGCCGTCGGTCACGACGGCGAGCCAGAGCCGCAGCAGGTGGCGGTCGGTGATGACCCAGCCGCCGTCGTCGGGGCCGGACACCTCGTCGCCGAGCTCCACGCTCACGCCGAGCTCCTCCTGCAGCTCGCGGTGCAGCGCCTCGACCGGCGTCTCCCCCGGGTCGACCTTGCCGCCGGGGAACTCCCACCGGCCGACCAGGTGCGCCGGACGGCTCCGCCGGGCCGCGAGCAGGCGGGCGGGGCGGTCGAGGTCGTCGACGATCGCGGCGGCGACCACGAGGCGGCGTGCAGTCATGGCCAGAGTCTTTCATCCGGCCCCGGACGTGCGAGAGCCCCGCACCGACGACCTCCCCTGTCGTCGGGCGGGGCCCGCACCACCCGACCTCAGCTGATGCCGAGACCTGCCTGTCGCGCCCATGCGACGGCCTCGGCCCGGCTGGAGACGCCGATCTTGCGGTACACGCTGCGAACCTGCGACTTCACGGTGTTACGGGTGACGAACAGCTTGGTCGCGATCTGCTCGAGGGTGACGTCCTCGGACAGGTTGGAAAGGACCACTCGCTCGCGGCGTGTCAGCAGACGGGACGTCGTGGGACCGGTCAGTTCGATGGTGCTCATCGTTCTTCCTCCTCGACGGCCGCCGACCGATGGTCGACCAGGGGAAGCCGTCATGGATAAGGAAGAGGAGGCGAGGCGGTCATGACGCAGATTTCTGCGGATTGTTGCCGCCGGACGACGACGACGGCCGGCCCCGCCCCTCGGTGAGGCGAGGCCGGCCGTGTTGTCGCAGGTCAGCGCGGTTATCCCAGGCAATCAACGCATTTCGGGCCCGAATGTCACGATTCGGTCACGGAAATCGGGAAAGCGTCAGCCCGCCTGGGCGGCGTACTCGTCGGCCGTGAGCAGGGCCCCACGAGCGGTCACGTCGACCTTGAAGAGCCACCCCTCGCCGAACGGGTCGGCGTTCACCACGGCCGGGTCGTCCACCGCGGACTGGTTGACCTCGACCACGGTGCCGCTCACGGGCGAGTACAGCTCCGAGACCGACTTGGTGGACTCGATCTCGCCGACGACGGAGCCCGCCTCGATCGTCGCGCCCACCTCCGGCAGCTCGAGGTAGACGACGTCGCCCAGCGCGTCGGCGGCGACGGACGTGACGCCGATGGTGGCGGGAGACGCGTCGTCCACCCACTCGTGCTCGGCGGAGTACCGGAGGTTCTCGGGGAAGTCGGCCATGGGACTGCTCCTTCGGGGATCTTCAGCGGGTAGGACGGGACGCGACGAGGACGATCGTCCTACGCCCTCTTGTAGAACGGCAGCCGGACGACGACGAACGGCTCGGCGCGGCCGCGGACGTCGACGGCGAGCTCCGTGCCCTCGGCGGACACCTCGGGCGTCACGTACGCCATGGCGACCGGGTAGCCGAGGGTCGGCGACGGCGCGCCCGACGTCACGTGGCCGACGACGGCGCCCACGGCACCGTCGAGGCCGCGCTGCACGACGTCGTACCCGGCGCGGGCGGGGCGGCGGCCCTCGCCGCGCAGACCCACGAGGACGCGCGCCGGCTCGCTCTGGGCGCGCGCGGCCAGGGCGGCACGGCCCACGAACGGCAGCGGCTCGCCGTCGGCGCCGGTCTTGTCGAGCTTCACGACCCGCCCCAGCCCCGCCTCGAACGGCGTGGTGGACTCGTCCAGCTCGTGCCCGTACAGCGGCATGCCCGCCTCGAGGCGCAGGGAGTCGCGCGCGGAGAGGCCGGCCGGGACCAGGCCCCGCCCCTCCCCCGCCGCGAGCAGCGCCCGCCACAGCTCGACGGCCTGGCCGGCGGGAACGAACAGCTCGAAGCCGTCCTCCCCCGTGTACCCGGTGCGGGCCAGGAGCACCGCGATCCCGGCCACCGTGGCCGGCGCGGAGGCGTAGTACCTCATGGAGCGGACCGTCTCGACGTCGTCCGCGGCCGTGAGGGAGGCGACGATCTCCTCCGCGCGCGGGCCCTGCACCGCGACCAGGGCCGTCTCGGCGGACCGGTCGGTGACGGTCGTGTCGAACCCGGCGGTCCGCGCGACCAGCTCCGCCGCGACGCGCGGCGCGTTGCCCGCGTTCGCGACGACGAGGAAGTGCTCGTCCGCCAGGCGGTACACGATGAGGTCGTCGAGGACGGCACCGTCCTCGGCGCAGATCATCGAGTACCGCGCCCGGCCGACGCCGATCGCGCTCGCGTTGCCCACGAGGGCGAGGTCCAGCGCGGCGCCCGACTCCGGGCCCTCGAGGTGGATCTCCCCCATGTGCGACAGGTCGAACAGCCCCGCGGCCGCGCGCACCGCGCGGTGCTCGGCCAGGTCGGAGGTGTAGCGCAGCGGCATCAGCCACCCGCCGAACCCGGTGAGGCTCGCGCCCAGCGCGACGTGCTCGTCGTGCAGGGGCGTCGTCTTGTCCTGCGTCGTGTCCTGCTGGTCCTCGGCCATCGAGGCTCCCTTCGGTGTGTCCCGGGTCGAGTGGTGTGGGCGCTCAGAGAGCGGCGGGCTCCGCGTACGACTCCAGCGGCGGGCAGGCGCACACGAGGTTGCGGTCGCCCTTGGCGCCGTCGATGCGGCGCACCGGCGACCAGTACTTCCCGGCCCGCAGGCTCGGCAGCGGGAACGCCGCCAGGTCGCGGGAGTAGGGGTGCGCCCACTCGTCGGTCATGAGGCTCGCCGCGGTGTGCGGGGCGTGGCGCAGCGGCGAGTCGTCCGGCGTCCACTCCCCCGCCGCGACGCGGTCGATCTCGGCGCGGATGGCGATCATCGCGTCGACGAAGCGGTCCAGCTCGGCGAGGTCCTCGCTCTCGGTGGGCTCCACCATGAGCGTGCCCGCCACCGGGAACGACATCGTCGGGGCGTGGAAGCCGTAGTCGATGAGGCGCTTCGCCACGTCCTCGGCCGTCACGCCCGTCTCGGCGGTCAGCGGGCGCAGGTCGAGGATGCACTCGTGCGCCACCAGGCCGTTCTCGCCGGTGTACAGGACCGGGAAGTACGGGTCGAGGCGCGACGCCACGTAGTTCGCGGTGAGGACGGCGGCCTTCGACGCCTCGGTGAGGCCGTCCGGGCCCATCAGCGCGAGGTACGCGTACGAGATCGGCAGGATGCCCGCCGACCCGTGCGGCGCGGCGCTCACCGGCGCGATCCCCTCCTGCGCGCCGGCGCCCGGCGTCGGGTCCGCCGGGAGGAACGGCACCAGGTGCTCCGCCACCGCGACCGGGCCCACGCCCGGGCCGCCGCCGCCGTGCGGGATGCAGAACGTCTTGTGCAGGTTCAGGTGCGAGACGTCGCCGCCGAACTCCCCCGGCCGCGCCAGCCCGACCAGGGCGTTGAGGTTCGCGCCGTCGATGTACACCTGACCACCGGCACCGTGTACAAGATCGCAGACCTCGCGGACGTGCTCCTCGTAGACGCCGTGCGTCGACGGGTACGTGATCATGATCCCCGCCACCTGCGAGCCGTGGTCCGTGAGCTTCGCGCGCAGGTCGTCGAGCTGGATCTCGCCGTCGTCCGCCGTCGCCACCACCACCACGCGCAGGCCCGCCAGGGCCGCCGACGCCGCGTTCGTGCCGTGCGCCGACGCCGGGATCAGCACGATGTCGCGGTGCTCGTCGCCGCGCGACCGGTGGTACCCCTTGATCGCGAGCAGGCCGGCGAACTCGCCCTGCGACCCCGCGTTCGGCTGCACGGAGACCGCCGCGTACCCCGTGATCTCCGCGAGCTGCGCCTCGAGCGTCGAGACCAGCTCCGCGTAGCCCAGCGCCTGGTCGGCCGGCACGTACGGGTGGATGTCCGCGAAGCCGGGCCAGCTGATGGCCTCCATCTCCGCCGTCGCGTTGAGCTTCATCGTGCACGAGCCCAGCGGGATCATCGTGCGGTCCAGCGCCAGGTCCTTGTCGCTCAGCGCCCGCAGGTAGCGGAGCATCGACGTCTCGCTGCGGTGGACGTGGAAGATGGGGTGCTGGAGGTACTGGGTCGTTCGGGTGACGGCCGCGGGGAGCTCGGAAACCCCTCGCGCGGACGCGTTCACGGGCGCCAGGGCGCCCTCCACTTCGGGAAGTTCTACGTCCGCGCGAGGGGTTTCCGAGCTCCCCGCTCCGTTCGTCGCCTCGCTTCCCTGGCCGGTGACGGCGGCGAGGACTGCGGCGACGTCGGACGGTGTGGTCGTCTCGTCGCAGGCGATCTGTACATGGTCGGCGTCCGCCTTGTACAGGTTGTAGCCCGCGTCCGCGGCGGCCGTGACCACCTGCTGCGCGCGGCCCGGGACGACGGCGCGGACGGTGTCGAAGAAGACGTCGTGCTCGACGGCGGTCCCCGCCGCGCGCAGGCCGGCCGCGACGGCGGCGGCGCGGGCGTGGGTGCGCTCGGCGATCGCGCGCAGGCCGTCGGGGCCGTGGTAGACGGCGTACATCGAGGCCACGATCGCCAGCAGCGCCTGGGCGGTGCAGATGTTGCTCGTCGCCTTCTCGCGGCGGATGTGCTGCTCGCGGGTGGCCAGCGCGAGGCGCAGGCCCACGGCGCCGTCGGCGTCGGTCGAGACGCCGACCAGGCGGCCCGGGAGCTGCCGCTCGAGGCCCCGGCGGACGGCCATGAACGCCGCGTGCGGACCGCCGTAGAAGAGGGGGACGCCGAAGCGCTGCGCCGAGCCGACCGCGACGTCCGCGCCCAGCTCGCCGGGGGAGGTCAGCAGCGTCAGGGCCAGCAGGTCGGCGGCCACGGTGACCAGCGCGCCGCGCTCCTTGGCCTCCGCGACCAGGTCGCGCGCGTCCAGCACGCGCCCCGACGCGCCGGCCTGCTGCACGACCACGCCGACCAGGTCGCCCTCGGGCAGGGTGCCGCCCGCCGCGACGACCGCGTCGAGGCCCGCCGCGAGGCCGCCGTCGAGGCCCGCCACGACGACGGGCAGCCCGATGGCCTCCGCGCGCCCGCGGGTCACGGCCAGGCTCTGCGGGAACAGGTCGGCGTCGAGCACCACGTACCCGCTCTTCGCGCGCGAGGCGCGCCACATGAGGGCGACGGCCTCGGCGACGGCGGTCGCCTCGTCGAGCAGGGAAGCCCCCGCGATCCCCAGGCCCGTGAGGTCCTCGACGGCCTGCTGGAAATTGAGGAGCGCCTCGAGCCGGCCCTGCGAGATCTCCGGCTGGTACGGCGTGTACGCCGTGTACCAGGCGGGCGCCTCGAGCACGTTGCGGCGGATCACCGGGGGAGTGGTGGTGCCGTAGTAGCCGAGGCCGATCATCTGGCGCTTGACCTGGTTCTTGCCCGCGAGGTCGCGCAGGTGCGCCAGCACCTCGGCCTCGGAGCGGGCGGCGGGCAGGTCGAGCGGGCGGTCCGCGCGGATCGACTTCGGGACGGCGGCGTCGACGAGCGCGTCGAGGTCGGCGTGGCCGAGCTGCTCCAGCATCGCGGCGACCTCGCGGCCCCGCGGGCCGATGTGCCGGTCGGCGAAGACGTCCGGGTCGACGCCGGTGCCCTGCGAGGGTGAGTCGTGCGGGGTGGTGGTCACGTCGGACGCTCCGAAGGTCGGGCCGGGGCAGGCGGGGGACGGGCAGGTCCTCCCCGCTCTGTCATCCGACGCGCACACGTCGACCTGAGAGTTTTGCCGGTCCGCCATGGCGTCGTCGCAGGCGTGGCCTGCGACGTCGACGGGGCGCGCCGACTTGCACCGTCGGTGGGCCCGTACCGCCGCGAGGGCGATGCCGGGCCGCTTTCCAGAGTTGCCTCGCCGCGACGGTACGGGGTGCCTGAGAGATTCCCGGGGAGGGTTGCTCCTTCGGCGCCGGCCGGCCTCCATCGGGGGCGCGGCGCGAGCTCTCCCGTCGCGGTTCGAGCGGCTATGTGGCGGCAGCGCCCGGAGGGCCGCCGCGTTGTGGTGGCAGCCGGGGCTGCCGTGTGACGCCGCCGATCCTACCCGGCCGCGCCGCCCGGCCGGGCCTTGCGCGCGTCGCGCGCCCGGGTCCCCGTCGCGAACGCGCCCACGACCAGCACCGCGCCGGCGAGCACCAGGTACAGCGCCAGCAGCTGCGCCGAGGTCGAGACGTCCGCGCCGGGCCGCAGCAGCATGACGAGGCCGAGCACGATCCACAGCACCGCGTTGACGAGCTGCCAGTCCCACGACGCCGTCCGCAGCGCCCGCCCGCGCAGCGCCCCGATGACCCCGACGACGCCCGCGGCGCACGCCCACACCGCCACGACCAGGTACATCACGGGGCCGGTCATCGACGGCCACACGATGATGAGGACACCCGCGAGCAGGCTCACGACGCCGGCGATGAGGCGCCAGCTGATCTCGTCGCCGGCGCCCTGAGGACGGCCCGAGCGCTTGGTCGGCGCCCCCTCGACGGTGAGCAGCACGCCCTGCACGACGATCAGCGCACCGACGAGCCACCGCACCCACACGAGACCGCGGTCCGGGTTCGCGAACAGCACGATCCCCGCCGCGAGGTACATCAGCGCCCGCAGGTAGACGAGCCCCCAGAGGCGTCGCGCGACGCCGAACGTGCGGTCGGACAGGGGAGCGGCCCCCGCGTCCGACGCTCCGGCCGACCCCGGCGTCGTGTCGCTCATGCTCGCGATGCTAGGAGCGCTGCCGTCAGGTCGCGCGCCGGGACCTGCGGCGTCACCGCCGAGGGCCTCCGCTCAGCCGAGCTCGAGGTCGCGCGTCACCTCGACCATCGCGTCGACGACCGCGCGCACGGCAGGGCCCGGCTCGTGCCGCGTGGCCCGGTGCCGCGCGGCGATGCGCCGGGTGCCGAGGCCGGCGAGCCGGGCGATCTCGAGCCCCTCCGGCACGTCGCCGCCCTGCAGCGCCAGCGCGGGGAGCATCGCCACGCCCTGGTCCGCGGCGACGAGCGCGAGCGCCGTGTCGAAGTCGAAGAACCGGTGCCGCTGGTTGACGGTCGTGCCCAGCGTGCGCGCCAGCCGGCGCAGCGCGCGGTCCGACGCCGTGTCGTGCTCGGCGCCGATCCACTGCAGCGACGCCAGGTCGTCGAGGCGCTCCGGCATGGGCTGGCTGGCGGGCACGACGACGCACCACGGCTCGTCCAGCAGGGGCACGTCGTGCACGCCGCGGGGGGCCGGGGCGTCCATGTCGGCGTCGCGCTCGAGGAGGATCACGTCGAGGTCGCCCGCGCGCAGCATGCGGATCGCCTCGGCGGGCTCGTGCTCGCGCACGTCGACCTCGACGCCGGGGTAGCGCTCGGCCAGGTCGAGGAGCATGGGCGCGACGACGGCGCGGATCGCCGTCTGGAACGCGCCCAGGACGACGCGGCCGCTCACGCCCTCGCCGAGCGCCGCGATGGCCTGCCGGGCCTCCAGCAGCTCGGCCTCGATGCGCTCGCCCGCCTCGGCCAGCACGCGGCCCGCCGGGGTGAGGGTGACGCCGCGCGGCCCGCGGTCGAGGACGGCGAAGCCCTCCTCGGCCTCCAGCCGGGCGATCTGCTGGGACACCGCGGACGGGGTGACATGCAGAAGATCTGCTGCCGCGAGCACGCCCCCGGCCCGGTGCACGGCAAGGAGGAAGGCAAGTCTCCGTGGGTCGGTAGCCATGTAGGAATACTAACTGCCTCTCGGAGAAGGATTTGATTGTGCTGAACGCGGTTCGTGTCGCAGAATCGTTTCGACGCCACGCCGGTGCCTCGCCCCGGCCCCGCTCGGCGGACCGGCGTCCACATCCCTCAGATCTTCCTTCTGCCGTGGCACACGTGTGCCTCGCCGACCTACCCGGAGGTGCCCGTCATGACGATCTCCCTGCTGACCGTGATTACTGCCCTCGGGTGGGGAGGCGCCCTCGCCGGGCTCGTCGCCTACGGGATGGTGAGCAAGGGCCGGTGGACCGCGAACTCCTTCGCGTTCCAGGTCACGAACATGGCCGGCGCCGTCGTCATGACCGTCGTCGCGGGCGTCAACGGCGTGTGGCCGTCGGCCGCCGCCAACGTCGCCTGGATCGTCATCGGCACCCAGACCCTCGTGACCGTGCGCAAGGCCCGCGCCGCGGCCCGCCTGGAGGAGCAGGACGCCGCGCGCGTCGAGTCGCCCGCCCAGGTCGACCTCGCCGCCTGAACCTCCGGGCCGCCGCATCGAGCGTGCTGGAATGATCCTCGTCCGAGCCGTTTGAGGATCGGTTCAGCACGCTCGATGCTCCCGCCAGGTCCACCGGTCACGACCGCCGTCGTACGACGGCGGGCACCACGGCCCACAGGCTGAGGAGCACGACGGCCGCGGCGCCGCCCACCACGAGCCCGGCCGCCCGGCCCACGACGACGTCGAAGATCAGCAGCGCCGTCCCGGACAGCGCGACCGCGAGCAGCACCAGCCCGGCGCGCGCCATCAGGTCGCCGCCGGTGACCACCGAGCGCTTGAGGTGCTTGCGGAACAGCGCGCGGTGCAGCGCCACGGGCGCGACCAGCAGGCCCGTCGTCGCGACGCACACCAGCACCAGCACCAGGTACACCGCGCGCTGGTAGTCGTCGAGGTCACCGAACCGCGCCTGGAACGGCAGGATCAGCAGGAAGCCGGTGAGGATCTGCACGCCCGTCTGCATGACGCGCAGCTCCTGCAGCAGCTCGTTCCAGTTGCGGTCCGAGCGCTGCTCAGGCGTCTCCGGACGCCGGTCCGCCCGGCCGGCCGTGCCGATCGGCTCCTCGGTCACGTCGACTCCTCGCCCTCGGCGGCGTCCAGCGTCACGTCGACGACGACGGCGCGGTGGTCGCTGACGCCGAGGTCGACCGCGCGGGCGGCGCCGAGGGCGGTCACCGCCCCGTCGGCCAGCACGTGGTCGATGCGGAGCCGCGGTCGCACGCGCGGGTAGGTCGGCACGTGCACCAGCTCGCGCCAGCCCGTGCGCCGGGACGGCAGGTCACCCCGGGTGTTGAGGTCGCCGAGCAGCACCAGCGGGCGCGGCGCGTGCCGCAGCCGGCGCCGCAGCCGGCGGAGCTGCAGCCGCTTCCACGGGTCCGCCCGGGACAGGTGCGTCGCGACGACGGTCAGCAGCCCCTCGGGCGTCGCGACGGCGGCCGCCACCGCCACGCGCGGCTCGTCCACGCCGGTGGGCGGCAGCCCCGGCACGTTGAGCCCGGGCAGCCGCATCGGGCGCCACGCGCGCACGGGGTGACGGCTGAGGAGGGCGACGCCGTAGCCGTCGAGCGCGGGGGAGCGGCCGTCGTCGGCCAGCGCGACCGCCCGGGCCCGGCGCCGCCGCCCGTCCAGCGGCCCGCTGAGCGCGGGGACGAACCGGTGCTCCCGCATCCCCAGCGCCTCCGCGAGGCGGAACGTCTGCGCCTCGCCGCCGGACCGGGTCTGCCCGTGGTCCACCTCCTGCAGCGCCACGACGTCCGCGTCCAGCGCCGCGAGCGCGGCCCCCAGCCGCTCCACGTCCACCCGGCGCCCGTCCACCACCCCGTGCTGGACGTTCGCCGTCACCAGCCGGATCATCCGCGCGCCTCCGTCCGCCGGGGCGGTCCGACACCCCGCGAGCCAGTCCAGGTCTCGGCGGGGTCGCTGGAACCCCGCGAGGTAGTGCGAGCCTCCCGCACGACGTCCGATCTCGCACCCACGACCGGGCCGGCCCGGACCACCTCGGCGTCAGAGGGTGCGGTGCCAGGCGACGATGCGGTCGACCGCGCGGGTCACGACGTCCGGCGCCGCGGCGAAGGAGAGGCGCACCCAGTCGCCGCCGTGCACGGTGTCGAAGTCGGCGCCGGGGGTGATCGCGACGTCGGCCTCGGCGAGCAGCCGCCGGCAGTAGGTGACGGAGTCGCCGCCGACGGCGTCGCGGAAGCCGGCGACGTTGCCGTACAGGTAGAACGCGCCGTCCGCGGGGGCGACGGGGCGCCAGCCGAGCTCGTCGACCCGGTCGAGCAGGGCCTCGCGCGACGCCGCGTACCGCGCCACGTTGTCGGCCGCGGCGGCGTACCCGGCGGGGGAGAAGGCCGCGACGCCCGCGTGCTGCGCCAGCGCCGGCGGAGAGAGGGCGACGTTGCCGGCGAGGGCGTCGACGGGGCCGACCAGCTCGTCGGGCAGCACGAGCCAGCCCAGGCGCCAGCCCGTCATCGCCCAGTACTTGGAGAACGAGTTCACGACGACGGCCCCGGCGTCCGTGTACATCGCTGCCGTGGCCTGCTGTACATCGGGCGAGTAGGCGATGCCGTGGTAGATCTCGTCGCTGATCAGGCGGACGTCGTGCTCCTCGCACCAGCGCGCGAGCGCGGCCAGCTCCGCGGGCGGGAGCATCGTGCCGGTCGGGTTCGCGGGGGACGCCACGACCAGGCCGTCGAGGCCGCCGTCGTAGTACGCCTCCATGAGCTGGGAGACCGTGGGCTGGTACCGGGTGGCGGGGCCGCAGTCGAGCTCCACCACCTCGCACCCGAGCGCCGCGAGGATGTTCTTGTACGCCGGGTAGCCGGGGCGGGCGAGGGCCACGCGGTCGCCGACGTCGAACGCCGCGAGGAAGGCGAGCAGGAACCCGCCGCTCGAGCCCGTCGTCACGGCGATCCGCGCCGGGTCCACCTCGACGTCGTACCAGCGCCGGTAGTGCCCGGCGATCTCCTGGCGCAGGGCGGGCACGCCCATCGCCTCGGTGTACCCGAGGTCCGCGTGGCGCAGCAGGTCGGCGGCCTTCTCGCGGACGACGTCGGAGGCACCGGTCGACGGCTCGCCCGCGCACAGGTTCAGCACGTCGTTGCCGGCGGCACGCCGCTCGTTGGCGGTGGCCAGCACCTGCATGACGGCGAACGGCGGCACGTGGCTGCGGCGCGAGACCTTCATACGGCCATCATGCCGGGTCCGGTCCCCGCGGCGGCGGCCGGTCCGCCCCTAGGCTGGGAGCAGCCGACCCGAGGGGGATGCCGATGTTCCGACGACGCCGCGACAAGGACACGGACCCGGCGCGCCGGGCCGCGCACTACCAGGTGGACCGGGAGGCGGCCGCCGAGGCCGCGGCCGCGGAGGAGGTCGGCGAGGGCGCACCCGACGAGGCGGCCGCGGGCACGGGCCGCACCCGGCGCCGCATGGACGACCGCGCCCTGTGGGTGGACACCGTGGTCGACCAGGCGATCCGGCGCGGCGAGTTCGACGACCTGCCGCTGGAGGGCAAGCCCATCCCCGGCCTGCGCGGCACGCACGACCCGGACTGGTGGCTCAAGAACCTCGTGGAGCGCGAGCAGATCACCGGCGTCCTGCCAGCCGGGCAGCTGCGCCGCGACGACGCCGAGCTCGACGAGACCCTCGACCGCGAGCCCGAGGAGGCGCGGGTGCGCACGATCGTCGAGGAGTTCAACGCGCGCGTCGTGGACGCGCGCCGCCAGCTCATGGGCGGCCCGCCCGTCGTGACGCCCACGCGCGACGTCGAGCGCGAGGTGCAGCGGTGGCGCGACCGCCGGCGCGCCCGCGGGATCTACTGAGCCCGCCGTGGGAGACGTCGTCGTCGTGACCGGGCCGCCGGGCGCGGGCAAGTCCTCCGTGGCCTCCGAGCTCGCCGACCTGGCCGGACGGTCGCTGCTCCTGGAGGCCGACTGGTTCTTCGGCCGCTGGCGGCGCGGGGGGACGGACCCGTGGCTGCCGGAGGCCGCGCCCCAGACCGCCGTGGCGGGCCGCGCCGCGCGCGCCGCGACCGTGGAGTTCGCCCGCACGGGCGCCCTCGTGGTCTACGACGGCGTGCTGCACGCGGACGACGCCCGCGAGCTCGCGACGCTGGCGGCCCGTGACGCCGGCGCCGTCGTGCACCGGGCGGTCCTGCTCCCGCCGGTGGACGCCTGCCTGCGCCGCGTGGCCGCCCGCACCGGGCACGGCTTCGACGACCCCGCCGCCACACGGGCGATGCACGCCGCCTTCGCGGCCGAGGCGGTGGCCGCGCCGGAGCAGGCGGTCTGGAGCACCACGGACGCGTCGCCGCGGGAGGTCGCGCGCGAGATCCACGACCAGGTGGCCGCGGGCGCGCTGCGGGTGCCGGCGCTCCGGGTCGAGGGGGAGGTGCGGGGATGACCGGGCACGCGGTGCTGCTGGACCTGCAGGGCACGGTGTACGAGGGCGACGGGCTGGTGCCCGGCGCGGACGGCGCGGTGGCGGCGCTGCGCGACGCGGGCCACGCGGTCCGGTTCGTGACGAACACGGACTCGCAGGACTCGCCGTCGATCGTCGACAGGCTGCGGGGGATGGGCCTGGTCCTGGACGCGGCGGAGCTGTTCACCCCGGTGGACGCGGCGGTCGCCGACCTCGCGCCGCGGGGCGCGCGCGTGCACGTGCTCGCTACGGGCGCGGTGCGCGACCAGCTCGCCGCGAGGCTCGACGTCGTCGGCGCGGACGAGGACCCGACGCACGTGCTGGTGGGCGACGTGCACGACGTGCTCGACTACCCGGCCCTCGACGCGGCGTTCCGCGCGGTGCTCGACGGCGCGGAGCTGCTCGCGCTGCAGCACGGGCGCTGGTTCCTGCGCGGCGGGCGCCCCGCCCTGGACACGGGGTCGGTGGTGGCGGCGATCGAGCACGGCGCGGAGATCACGGCGCGCACGCTCGGCAAGCCGAGCACGGAGTTCCTGCGGCTCGCGCTGGGCACGATCAGCCCCGCGCCGGGCCCGGGGCGCACGTGGGTCGTGGGCGACGACCGGTCGTCGGACGTCGCGATGGGCCGCGCCGCCGGCGTCCGCACGGTGCTGGTGCGCACGGGCAAGTTCGCGCGGCAGGAGCACGACGGCGCCCTGCCGCGCCCGGAGCACGTGGTCGCCGACGTCACGGAGCTGCCGGTACTGCTCGCGGGCGCGGAGGGCGCCGCAGGCTGATCGAGGGGCTACCTCACTCGACGAAGGCCAGCGCGTCGATCTCGACGAGCATCTCCTCGCGCGGCAGCCCGACCATCACCGTGGTGCGCGACGGCAGCACGGCGTCGGCGCCGAGGCGCTCGGTGAGGAAGGCGCCGTAGGCGTCGTTCATCGCGGCGAAGTCGTCGCGGGTGGTGAGGTAGACGCGCAGCATGACGACGTCCGCCATCGTGCCGCCGCCGGCCGTCACGATCGCCTCGACGTTCTGCAGCGTGCGCGTCGTCTGCGCGGCGACGTCGCCCGGGTAGAGGTACTCGTTGGTGGCGGGGTCGACGGGGCCCTGTCCGGAGACCTGCAGCAGGTTCCCGACCCGGACGCCCTGGTGGAACGTGTGCGCGGGGGCCGGGGCCTGGTCGGTGGAGATCGCGGTCTTGGTGGTCATGCCGGGGTCCTTTCGGTGGATGGCGTGCGGGGCGCGTCGTGCCCCGCCCAGTCGGCCTCGACGGCGGCGGCGGTCGCCGTCAGGAGGGGGACGAGGTCGCGGACCCCGTCCAGGTCGAGGATCACGTCGGGCACGGAGACGGACACCGCCGCCACGATCGTGCCGGACGTGTCGCGGACGGGCGCGCCGACGCAGTTGACGAACGGCTCGTGCTCGGCGGCGTCCTGCGCCCAGCCCTGCTCGCGCACGCGCGCCAGCTCGGCGCGGTAGGCGTCGGCGTCGGTGAGGGTGCGGGGCGTGTAGGCGTGGAAGTCGGTGGCGTCGAGCAGCTGGGCGAGCCGGCCCTCGGGGAGCTCGGAGGCGAGCACCTTCCCGACGGCGGTGGCGTGCAGCGGGGCGGGCAGGCCGAGCTCGGAGTACATCCGCACGGAGCTGGTGCTCTCGACCTTCGCGACGTACACGGGCCGCGTGCCCTCCAGGACGGCGAGGTGCACGGCCTGCCCGCCGGTGTCGCGCCCGAGGCGCTCCAGGTGGGGGAGCGCGACGTCGCGCACGCCGTGCCCCTCGAGGGCCTGGCGGCCGAGCTCGAACAGGCGCGAGCCGAGCGAGTAGCGGTGCCGGTCGTCGCGGCGTACGAAGCGCTCGTCCTCGAGCGCGCGCAGCAGCCGCAGCACGGTGGTCTTGTGGACGCCGAGCTCCTGGGCGAGGTCGTCGAGGGTGCGGGGGCCCTGACCGAGGAGGCCGACGATCCGCAGCGCGCGCCCCACGCTCTGGCTCAACGGACCCTCCCTGACCTGCGGCCCGGCTCGCGGTCACCCGCCGCCGGGCACATGCTCGGACTCGTGCCGGATTGACGGCACGACCGGCGCGATGTTAGCAAGGTGCGTCATCATGCGCAACGAACGTTGCGCTATGTGCAACGCAGCGGGGAGCAAGGAGGGTCTGCCGATGGACCGCACCGGAGCCGACGACGCCTGTCGGATCGACCGTGAGAAGGTCGCGCAGCGCGACGCCGAGCAGGTGGGCTGGCGCCACAAGGCCCTGCCGCCGGAGCTCTGGGGCCTGACCGTCGCGGAGGTCCGCGAGCGCCGGCCCCGCCTGTCGGAGCTGCCGACGCCGCTGCTCACGCTCTCGCGCGCGGCGCTGGACACCAACCTGCGCGTCATGGCCGACTGGTGCGCGCAGCGCGGGCTCGACCTCGCGCCCCACGGCAAGACGACGATGGCGCCCCAGCTCTGGGCGGAGCAGGTCGACGCCGGCGCGTGGGCGATCACGGTCGCCAACCCGTTCCAGCTCGGCGTCGCGCTCGAGTTCGGCGTCGGCCGCGTGATGGTGGCGAACAGCGTGATCTCGCCGCTCGCGCTGCGCTGGATCGCCGACGAGCTGGCCGCCGACCGCGACCTGCGCGTGCTGGTCTGGGCGGACTCGCCGGCCACGGTCGACCTCATGCACGAGGCGCTGGCGGCGCACGTCGCCTCCGCCGGGTCGCGCCCGCCGATCGACGTGCTCGTCGAGCGCGGCGGCGCCGGCGGACGCACGGGCGCCCGCGACCTGGACACCGCGCTGGCGGTCGCCGAGCGCGTCGTCGCCTCCCCGCACCTGCGCCTGGCCGGCGTCGCCGGGTACGAGGGCGCGCTCGCCCACGACTCGGACGCCCGCAGCCGCGACGTGGTGCGCTCCTACCTGGACGACATGGTCGAGGTGCACCAGCGCCTCGCCGACGCCGGCCGCTACGAGGTCGACGTGCCCGTGGTGTCCGCGGGCGGCAGCGCCTACTTCGACCTCGTCGACGAGGTCCTGTCCCCGCTGACCTCGACGGGCGCGCGGGTCGTCCTGCGCAGCGGCGCGTACGTCGTGCACGACGACGGTTTCTACCGCCACATCTCGCCGCTCGGCGAGGACCCGCGCACCGGCGGCCCCGGGTTCCGCAGCGCCATGCACGGCTGGGTGCGCGTCACCTCGCAGCCCGAGCCCGGCCTCGCGCTCTTCGACGCCGGCAAGCGCGACCTGCCCTTCGACGAGGGGCTGCCCGAGGCGCAGCTCCGCCGCCCCCGCGTGGCGGGGGAGGACCCGGCGCCCGTCACGGGCGTGCAGGTCACGGCCCTGAACGACCAGCACGGCTTCCTGCGCTGGGAGGGGGACGCGCCGGTCGTCATCGGCGACGAGCTGCGGCTCGGCCTGTCGCACCCCTGCACGGCGATGGACAAGTGGTCGCTCGTGCCGGTGGTGGACGACGCCGACGCGGCCGACCCGGTCGTCGTCGACCTCGTGCGCACGTGGTTCTGAGGGCGGCCCGATGACCGCCGACCTGCTGATCCGGGACGCCCTCGTGCTGGACGGCACGGGCGCGCCCGGGGTCGTCGCCGACGTCTCCGTCGAGGCGGCGCGCATCACCGCCGTCGACGAGGGCCGTTCCGACGCCCGTGCCGCCGGCGCGCGCCGCACGGTGGACGCGGACGGCCGCGCCCTGACGCCGGGCTTCATCGACATGCACGCGCACTCGGACGTGCAGATCCTGGCCCACCCGGACCACACCGCGAAGGTGAGCCAGGGCGTCACGCTCGAGGTGCTGGGTCAGGACGGCCTGTCGTTCGCCCCGGTGGACGAGCGCACCCGCACGGCGATCCGTGCGCAGATCGCGGGCTGGAACGACGACCCGCCGGACTTCTCCTGGGACTGGGAGTCCGTGGCCGGCTACCTGGACCGGCTGGACCGCGGGATCGCGTGCCACGCCGCCTACCTGGTGCCGCAGGGCACGCTCCGTCACCTCGTCGTCGGGCCGGACGAGCGGCCAGCCACGGACGCCGAGGTGGCGCGGATGGGCGAGCTGCTGGCGCAGGGGCTGCGCGAGGGTGCGCTGGGGATGAGCAGCGGGCTCACCTACACGCCCGGCATGTACGCGGACGACGCCGAGCTCGCCGCGCTGCTGCGCGTCGTCGCCGCGCACGGCGGCTACTACAGCCCGCACACCCGGTCGTACGGCAAGGGCGCGCTCGAGGCGTACGCGGAGATGGTCGACCTCGCGCGGGCCACGGGCTGCGCGCTGCACCTCACGCACGCCACCATGAACTTCGCGCCCAACAAGGGCCGCGCGGGCGACTTCCTCGCCCTCGTCGACCGGGCGCTGGACGACGGCGTGGACGTCACGCTGGACACGTACCCGTACCTGCCGGGCTCCACGACGCTCAGCGCCGTCCTGCCGAGCTGGTCGTTCTCCGGCGGCCCGGACGCGCTGCTGGCGCGGCTCGCCGACCCGGCGGACCGCGCCCGGATCCTGCACGAGGTGGAGCACGTCGGCACCGACGGCTGCCACGGCTGCGTCGCCGAGTGGGACACCATCGAGATCAGCGGGGTGCAGAACCCCGCCCTCGAGGGACGCGTGGGCCGCACGGTCGAGGCGATCGCCCGCGCCGAGGGCCGCGCGCCCGGCGACGTGTTCGTGGAGCAGCTCCTGGCGGACCGGCTGGGCACCACGATCCTGCAGCACGTGGGGCACGAGGAGAACGTGCGCGCGATCATGCGCCACCGCGTGCACTGCGGCGGCTCGGACGCGATCCTCGTCGGCGGCCGCCCGCACCCGCGCGCCTGGGGCACGTTCCCCCGCTACCTCGCGCGGTACGTGCGCGAGCTGGGCGTCCTCACCCTCGAGGACTGCGTGCACCACCTCACGGGCCGCCCCGCGGCCCGGCTGAAGCTGACCGACCGCGGCCTGGTCCGCCCCGGCTACGCCGCGGACCTCGTGCTGCTCGACCCCGACACCGTCCAGGACAACGCGACGTTCGAGGACCCGCGCCGCCAGGCGTCGGGCATCGACCTGGTCCTGGTCGACGGCGCCCCCGTCATCGACGACGGCGCCCGCACCGACGCCCTCCCGGGCCGCGCCCTCCGGCGCACCGGGAACGGCACCCGCTGACGTCCACACCGACGCGGACACACAGACAGGAGACCCCTCCGATGCGATCACTGCTGCAGGCAGCAGGCGACGACGACACCCTCGAGCTGATCAACCAGCCGTGGACCGGTCACGACACGCAGGTGCTGGTGGTCACGGCGATCGGCATCGCGCTGGTCGTGGTGCTCATCGTCGCGTTCAAGATGCACGGCTTCCTCGCCCTGATCCTCGGGTCGGTGTTCGTGGGGGTCGGCTCCGGCATCCCGCTCACCGACGTCGCGAAGACGATCGAGGAAGGCGTGGGCGCCGTGCTCGGAGGGGTCGGCGTCCTCATCGTGCTCGGCGCGATGCTCGGCAAGCTCCTCGCCGACTCCGGGGGAGCCGACGAGATCGTGGCGAAGATCCTGCACGGCGGGAAGGGCAGCCTGCCGTGGCGCATGGCGCTCATCGCGTTCATCATCGGCATCCCGATGTTCTTCGAGGTCGGGCTCGTCCTGCTGATCCCGGTGATCATGCTCGCGGTGCGCCGCTCCGGCCTGCCCGCGATGCTGCTCGCGATGCCCGCCCTCGCCGGCCTGTCCGCGCTGCACGGCTTCATCCCGCCGCACCCCGGCCCGCTCGCCGCCATCGCCAACCTGGGCGCCGACGTCGGCCTCACGATGGCGCTCGGCCTGCTCATCTCGATCCCGGTGGTCGTCCTCGCCGGCCCCGTGTGGGGCCGGTTCGCGGCGCGGCTCGTGCCCATCGGCGCCCAGGGCTCCGGCGGCGGCATCGTCGCCGAGGACGAGGGCTCGGGCGAGCCCGGCACCGTCCGCACCCGGCGCCCCACCTTCGCGCTCACGCTCACCACGATCCTGAGCCCGGTGGTCCTCATGCTGCTGCGCGCCGCCGTCGAGGTGTGGGGCGACCCGTCCGCGGGCTACTACGGCTTCCTCGTGTTCATCGGCGAGCCGATGATCGCGCTGCTCATCGCCGTCCTGCTCGCCATGCTCACCTTCGGCACCAGCGTCGGCTTCTCGCTGTCGGGCATCGCGTCGAAGATGACCGACAGCCTCAAGCCCATCGCGAGCGCCACGATGATCGTCGGTGCCGGCGGCGGGTTCAAGCAGGTCCTGGTCGACGGCGGCACCGGCATCGCGATCGGCAAGGCGGCGGTCGCGCTCAGCCTGTCCGTGCTGCTGCTGGGCTGGATGATCGCCGCCCTGGTGCGCATCGCCACCGGCTCGGCCACGGTCGCGACCATCACCGCGTCCGGCATCGTCGCGCCGCTCGCCGCCGGCCTGTCCCCGACGCACCTCGCGCTCGTGGTGCTGGCGGTCGGCGCCGGGTCGCTCATCCTGTCGCACGTCAACGACGCCGGGTTCTGGCTGGTCAAGGAGTACTTCGGCATGACCGTCGGCCAGACGTTGAAGACCTGGACGGTGATGGAGACGCTCATCGCCGTCCTCGGCCTGCTGTTCACCAGCATCCTCTGGGTCGTCGTCTAGCGGTCCGGTCCGGCGCGGTCCGGTCGCGCGCGCGCACGAGGTTCCTTACCTTCGGGGCGTGGAGGACCCCGGCACCGAGAGCACCGCGCAGCCCGACGGGTGGCGGCCCGACGTGCTGCCCGGCTTCGAGCAGCGCACGCTGCCCCTGGCGCCGGACTTCGAGGGCGAGGTCGTCGCCACGCTGGTGCGGCGGGCGCCCGGGGAGGCCGACGGCGCGCCGGACGCGGGGATCGACGTGCTGTACGTGCACGGCTGGACCGACTACTTCTTCCAGACCCACCTCGCCGCGTTCTGGGAGCGCCAGGGCGCCCGGTTCTACGCCCTCGACCTGCGCAAGTACGGCCGCAGCCTGCGCGAGCACCAGACGCCCGGCTTCGTGACGGCGCTGCTGACGTACGACGAGGACGTGGAGGCCGCGCTGGCCGCCATCGGGCACGGGCCGGAGCCGTCGTCGGACCGCCGGCTGGTGCTCATGGGGCACTCCACGGGCGGCCTGGTGCTCAGCCTGTGGGCGGCGTACAAGCCGGGCCGCGCGGTCGCGCTCGTGCTCAACAGCCCGTGGCTCGAGTTCCAGACCCGCAGCGTGGGCCGCTGGATGCTGGAGCCGGGCCTGCGCGCGCAGGCCGCGCTCGCGCCACGCAGCCACCTGGTGAACGTCGATCTCGGGTACTACGTGCGCAGCGTGTCCAACCGGTACGACGGGGCCTGGGAGATCGACCCCGCCTGGCGCCCCGACAACGGCTGGCGCACCACCCCGGCGTGGCTGACGGCGATCTTCCAGGGGCAGGACCGGGTGTCGCGGGGGCTCGGCATCGACGTGCCGGTGCTGGTGCTGCTGTCCGCGCGTTCGACCGCCCCGGTGCGGTGGACCCCCGAGATGATGCGCACCGACTCGGTGCTGGAGGTCGGCGGCGTCGCCCGGCGCGTGCCGGCGCTGGGCAGCCTCGTCACGCTGGTGCGCCTCGACGGCGCCGTGCACGACGTGACCCTCTCGGCCCCCGACGTGCGGGACGTGGTGTGGCGCGAGACCGCCCGCTGGTTCGCCGCCTACGTCCCGCCGCGCCCCGAGCCCGAGCCCGAGGAGCCGTCGCGGGCGGGGTCGTGGTGGCGGCGGGCGTTCCGGCGGCGGGGCCGCGCGGACCGGGCCCGGGCGGGCTCCGCCGACCCCGGCCCGGGCGCGGTCACAGCGCCCGCACCATCTCCAGCTCCTCCCCCTGGTCGAGGGTGAACCGCACGCCCGACGGCGTGAAGCCCAGCTTGCGGTAGGCGGCCTGCGCACGCGGGTTGTCGACGTGCACGCACAGCCGCGCCCGCTCCACGCCCTGCGCGCGGGCCCACTCCTGCGCTCCGTCGAACAGCCGCCCGAGCAGGCCGGCGCCGCGGAACTCCGGCCGCACGAACACGCCCACCAGGTGCACCTGGCGCTGCTCGACCGGGCCGCCCAGCACCTCCGTCGCGCCGGGCTCCTCGACCAGCCCGGTGGTCGTGGCCACCCAGCGGCCGGCGTCGTCGACGGCCACGAACGCCGCCACCGCGTCGCTCGTGGCGGCCGTGCGCGCGCGGTGCTCCCAGAACACGTCCGGCTTGGCCTCGGCCACCTCGTGCGTCTCGAGGAACGCGACCGGTGCCGCCGGGTCCAGCAGCGCCGCGAGGCGCAGCGCCCGGGTCTCGCGCCACTCCTCGGCGCGGGCACGGCGGACGGTGAGGGGCGGGGAGGTCGTCATGCGGCGATCCTTCCATCCCGAGGGTGCCGGTCGCCGCGCGGTCTCGACGACGACGCCCCCGACCCGGGCATCCCCCGGGTCAGCGCCCGTCCAGCCGGGCGCGCACGTGCGCGACGACGCCGTCGGCGGCGGCCTCGATCTCGGCCAGGCAGTCCTCGAAGCCGGCCTCGTCCCCGTACCAGGGGTCGTCGACGTCGAGCCGCTGCTCGTCGCCGCCGGGCTCGACGACGGGCGCGTCGGGGTCGAACGACCGGTACATCCGGATCTCGGCGAGGCCCTCGGCGGGTGCCCCGTCCACCAGCCGCCGCAGGCGGCGAGCGTGCTGGGCGGTCATGGGCAGGAGCAGGTCGAAGGAGGCGAGGTCGTCGCGGGTCACCTGGCGCGCGCGGTGGCCGTCGCCGGCGGGGTAGCCGTGCGCCACCAGGGTGCGGCGGGCGCGCCGGTCCACGGGGTGGCCGTGCTCCTCGTCGCTGACGCCGGACGAGCGGACCTCGACCCGGTCGCCCAGGCCGGCGGCCTCCAGCCGGTCGCGGAGCACGATCTCGGCCATCGGGCTGCGGCAGATGTTGCCGGTGCAGACGGTCATGACGCGGTAGGTGGTGGCAGTCACCGGCCCATTCTCGCCCGGGTCACGACCGGGTCCGCCGCTCGACGGGCCCGGCGGACGAGGTCGTGCCTACCGTGGGTCATGGCGAGATGGGCGGCGGACGGGCTGATCGCCGTGACCGGGGCGAGCGGTCGCCTGGGGTCGCGGCTGGCGTTCCGGCTGGCGGCGGAAGGCGCGCGGCAGCGCCTGGTCGTGCGTGACCGGGCGCGGGCGCCGCGCCTCGGCGACGGCCGGCCGCTGCCGGTCACGGAGGTCGCGGTCGCGGACGGGTACCAGGACGCCGCCGCGATGCGGGCGGCGTTCGAGGGCGTGCGCACCGTCTTCCTGGTGAGCGCCCGCGAGGCGCCGGACCGGGTCGCGCAGCACACGGCGACGATCGACGCGGCCGCGGCGGCCGGCGTCGAGCGGGTCGTGTACACGTCGTTCGCCGGCGCCGCACCGGACGCGGTGTTCACGTTCGCCCGCGACCACTGGCACACCGAGCAGCACCTCGCGGAGGTCGCGGCACGCACCGGTCTGCGCTGGACCGTGCTGCGCGACAACCTCTATCTGCACGCGCTCAGCACCTTCGTGGGGCGCGACGGCGTGATCCGCGGCCCGGCGGCGGACGGTCGCGTCGCGGCCGTCTCGCACGACGACGTCGCCGACGTCGCGACCGCCGTCATCCTCGACGAGCGGCCCGCGCGGCACGACGGCGCGGTCTACGAGGTCACGGGGCCGGAGGCGCTCACCCTCGACGAGGTCGCGACCGTCCTCGGCCGGGCCGCCGGCCGCGACATCACCTACCACCCGGAGACCGAGGAGGAGGCGTACGCCTCTCGCGCCGGCTACGGCGCCGAGCCGTTCGAGGTGGAGGGGTGGGTGACGTCGTACACGGCGATCGCCGCCGGCGAGCTGGCGCACGTCTCCGGCGACGTCGGCCGCCTCGTGGGCCGGCCCGCCCGCTCCCTCGCGCAGTGGCTCGACGACTACCCCGGCGAGTGGGCGCACCTCCGCCGCGCCTGACGGCCGCACGACGGGCGGCACGGCCCGCGTTCACCCTGGGGAAAACCCTTGGCCTCCCCGCCGGGGCGGGCGTAGCGTCGTCCGCACATGAGAAAGGAGGTGATCGGAGTAGTGAAGACTCTTCGGACCCATGAGGTGGTCGCGCGCTAGTCGCGTGCGCCCTTGAGCGTTTCGCGCTGTCCCCCTGACGACCAGCTCGTCCAGGCCGACGGCGCACGGGACGGGTAGCGAGTTCCTCGCGACCACCGGATCCCGCGGGTGCCGTGCCCTCGTCCAGCACGGCAGGAGGTTCGACCTCCAGCCCGCGGGCTCTTTGTTGCCCGGAACGTTGCCCGGGACCCGGCGGTCCGGACCCTCAGACCAGCACCGCCGCGCGACGCTCGCGCAGCAGGCGCCGCTCCGCCTGGGCGACCAGCTCGTCCGCGTCGGCGGCCCCGGCCACCGACCACGCGGCCGCCGAGTGCAGCGCGGGCCAGGCGACCGGGTCGATGCCGCCCGACGGCTCCGCCAGGTGCGCCAGCAGGTGCTGCCGCAGCGCCTCGGCCGACGCCGCGGCCTGGATGTCGTCCATCGCCGGCAGCGTCGCGAGGACCGCGAACCCGTCGCCGTCCACCCGCCCGGCCTCGCACCCGGCGGGAAGAGCCGCCTCGAGGCGCGCCGCCAGCTCGACGAGCACCGCGTCGCCGGCGTCCTGGCCGCGCTCGGCGTTGAGCGCCGCGAGGGCGCGCACGTCGAGCAGCACCAGCACCACGCGCGTCGCGCCGCCGCGTACCAGCGCGCAGCGGCGGGTCAGCGCGTACCAGGTGGCGGGCCGGCCGGGCAGGCGCGTGAGCGGGTCGTGCGTGGACCGGTCCGCCAGCTCCGCGACGACCGCGCGCATCACGTCGGCCGTGCTCGCGGCACCCCACGACGTCGGGCCCGGGACGAGGACGTCGTCGTAGCGGCGCTCCGCGGTCCGGGACATCGCGAGCCCGGCGACGTCCGCGACCGGCGTCCCGGGCCCGACGACGAGCGGCGACCAGTCGGCCACCGCGCCCGTGGGGCGGCGCTCCAGGACGGCGCGCCCGTACCCGAGCCGGCCGGTGAGCGCCGCGGCCAGGCCGGCGCGGGTGACGATCCCGGTCCGGGACGTGTCGGCGTCGTCCTGCACCGCGACGGAGCCCACCTCGGGCCGCCGGAACATCACCTCGAGCTCACCGACCGGCATGGTGGAGCCCACCACGAGCACGGGCTGCGTCAGCTCCGCGACGGTGCCGGCGCGGGTCGCACCGCGCGGGGCGACGTGGCGGGCCAGTCGGGCGATCTCGTCGTGCACAGCGGAAGTATGGTCGCGCCCCGGTCCGCCGTCAGGGGGTCGGGCGCGATGTTCGCCGAGCGTTCGTCCGCCGTTCAGCACCACCGCCCCGCCCTGGGCGCCCCGCACGGTGGGAGCGCAACCACCCGGCGGTGCCGCCCGACCGTCCCTAGAGTGGCGCGGGACACCACGACGCTGCAGGGGGTAGCGGTAGATGCGCGGGACTGGCTCGACGACCGGACGCAGGACGACGAGCGGGCTGCTCGCGGCAGCCCTCGCGCTGGGCGGGCTGGTGGGCCTGGGGGCGCAGACCGCGACCGCACCGCGGGCCGCTGCGGCGGCGGAGGGGAACGTCAACCCGTTCACGTCGGCCGGCGGCTTCACCGTGTACGCGCAGCGTGACGCCGTCGTCGCCGACCAGGAGCTGGAGGGATCGCTCGCGGCCGGGCGGAACCTCACGGACACGACCGGGGCGCAGTGGGCGGTCATCCACGTCGCCGCCGGCACGGCCGACTACACGATCCCCACCGTGGACGGCGACCCCACGCGACTGCTCATCGGGCGCTTCGACCCGGACGAGTCCCGGAACGTCGGCCAGGTCAACATCACGAGCCGCGGGGCGACCTCGCCGGAGAACATCGGTGCGCTCAAGACGGTGGACCGCGACCTGGGCCCGTTCGGGACGGCGGCCCGGGGTGAGGGCTGGGTGCGGGAGTCCGCGCAGGGTTCCAGCCCGCCCCTCATCGACGCCACCGCGCAGACGTTCCCGCAGGACGCGCAGCCGCCCACGGGCAGCAACAACTCGATCTTCACCGCGCGGACCGGCGACACCCAGGACGTCGTCGCCGGGTACGTGCAGGCGGCCCAGGACGCGACGATGCAGGACAGCGCCGAGTGCCTCGCGACGATCAGCGACCCGGACGGCCACGACGTGAACCACGTGACGGTCGCCGAGGACGCGGGCAACCGCAAGGTCCTCTCGCCGCTCGCCTCGGACCGGCCCAACGTGGTGCCGTACGAGCTCGTCGCGGGCGCCGACCTGCTGCAGTTCTCGGCGGGGAGCGCCGTGCCGGGCAAGGACAACCCGCTGATCATCCGGGTGCCCGCCGGCACCACCGACGTGCACGGCCTGCGGGTGGACCCGCAGGGCCAGTACTCGCCGTACATCCTGTGGGACCTCTCGGCCGTGACCGGCGCGGTCACCGTCGAGCACACGGGCGAGCGCATCGACGGGTCGATCTACGCGCCGTTCGCCGACGTCACCGTGGACGCGGCGCCCCTCGACGGCCAGGTGATCGGCAGGGACGTCATCCTGCGAGGCGGCGAGGTGCACTCGTTCATGTTCGCCGGGACCGTGCCCTGCGGGTCCCCGCACGGCACGTTCGAGGTCTCCAAGGAGCTCGACGGCGTCAGCGCGGGCGACCTGCCCGACGGCACCACGTTCCCGGTCGACTGGACGGCCACCTCGCCCGACGGTGAGGTGCTCGGCTCCGGCACGCTCGACCTGCCCGCCGACGGCAGCCCGGTGCGCCCCCAGGACGTGGACGGCACGCTCAGCACGTTCCCGGTCGGCACGGTCGTGACGTTCGAGGAGCAGCAGCCCCCGGACGCCCCGGGCTGGGAGTGGACGGGCGCGTCCGTGTCGCCGTCCTCGCTGACCATCACCGACGACGGCGACGCCGTCGCGACCGCGGCGCTGACGAACACGGCGGAGCGCACGCGCGGCACCTTCGAGGTGGTGAAGTCCGTGCACGCCGCCACCGACGAACCGGTCGCGGTGGACGAGGGCACCACGGTCGTCGTGGAGTGGACCGCCGTGGACCCGGACGGCAACGAGAGCGCCGGCACCATCGATCTGGTCGCGGGCGCCGACGGCACGTTCGACCCGCAGGGCCCGGTCGACGACGCGGGGGAGGCGGTGACGTTCCCCGTCGGGACCGAGGTCACCCTGGCCGAGACCGACCCCGGCACCCCGCCCGAGGGCTCCGTCTGGTCCGGCGTGTCGTGGAGCCCGGGCACGACGTTCACGATCGACCGCGAGGGCCAGGTGGTCGAGGACGACGTCACGAACATCCTCGCCGAGGACCAGACGGTGCCCGCCACCGCACGGTTCAGCGTGGTGAAGGTGCTCGACGTCGACGGCCCGGTGGACCCGGACCTGCAGTTCTCGGTGGACTACACGTTCGACCCGCCGGGGGGTCCGCGCGAGGGCCGCACGCGGGAGATCGCGGTCGGCGACCCGGTGACGGTGCTGTCGCTGCTGGACGGCAGCGACATCCCGGCGGGGACCACCGTGTGGGTGCGCGAGCACGACCCGATCTTCGACGACGGCATCACCTGGGAGGACCCGGTGCTGTCGGTGGGCGGCGTTCCGCTCACCGACCCGGACGAGGACGGGTACTACCCCCTGGAGCTCGACGGCGGGCCGCAGGTCACGCTCGAGGTGTCGAACGTCGGGCACGTCGCCACCGGCGGGTTCACGCTGGCCAAGGCCCTCGACGGGCCCGACGCCGAGGACGTCCCGGACGGCCTCGAGTTCACGGTGGGCTGGACCGCGACGTACGTGGACGGCACCACCGCGTCCGGCTCCACGACGCTGGCGCCGGACGGCGAGCCCGTCGCCCCGACCGACGCGGCCGGCGACCCGCTCGACTTCCCGGCGGGCACCACCGTGACGTTCGACGAGGCCGACCTGCCCGACCTGCCCGGCTGGGACTGGGGCACCCCGACGATCACGCCGTCGGAGATCACCGTGGGCGACGGGGAGACGGCGGCCGTCGAGGTCACCAACACCGCGACCGTGGAGCACGGCACCTTCGAGGTGAGCAAGGACATCCTCGGCGCGGACGTGAGCGACCTCGGCACCGACACGTTCGCCGTCCCGTGGACGGCGACGCTACCCGACGGCAGCACCGACGACGGCGTGCTCCGCGTGCCGGCGAACGGCTCCGCCGCCGCCCCCGACCGCGACTTCCCGGTCGGCACCACCGTGCACGTCACCGAGGACCCGCCGTCCGACGGCGTCCTGCCCGACGGGTGGACGTGGGGCGTGCCGACCTGGTCGCCCGGCAGCAGCGTCACGATCGACGAGGGCACGGGGACCACGGCGCTCATCGTGACCAACTCCGCCGTCCCGGTCGCCACCGTGCGGGTGGAGAAGGTCGTCACCGGAGCCGACGTGCCGGACGGCACGCGGTTCCCGGTCGAGTACCGCGTGGACGACGGTCCGGTGCAGCAGGGCGACCTGGTGCTCGGCGACCCGTTCGTGGCCGACGACGTCCCGCTGGGGACCACGGTGACGCTCCGCGAGGCCGACCCGCCCGGCGTCGACGGCGTCACGTGGCGCGCCGAACGGTGGGAGATCGGCGGCCAGGCCCTGGAGCCCGACGACGACGGCTGGGTCGTGATCCACGCCGAGGACGAGCGGCTCAACGCGGTCACGCTCACCAACACGGCCGCACCGGTGACGCCGACGCCCGAGCAGCCCGTCTCGCCGGAGCTGCCGCAGACGGGCTTCGGCGGCGGCCCGCTGACCCTGCTGGCCGCGGGCCTCGTGCTCCTCGGGCTCGTCGTGCGCCGGTTGGCCCGCGTGGTCCGCGGCTGAGGGCCCCGCGCGCCCGGGCGACGATTCCCGGTGCGTGGGGCACCGGCACCCCGCTAGCGTGCGCGCATGGACCACCCGACCGCCGCGTGGCAGCTCACCGAGGACCCGCAGGCCTTCCTCGACGTCGTGGCGGGCGTGCTCGCCACCGACCCGGTGCGGGCGACGATCGTCGCGACGACGGCGCAGCGGTTGGCTGCCCGGGCCGCCCGTGGGGAGCCGGCACCCGACCACCCGCACTGGTTCGCCGTCGCCCGGACCGCGGACGGCGAGGTCGCCGGCGCGGCGATGCGGACGGCGACCATGCCGCCCCACCAGGCCCACCTCATGCCGATGGACCCGCGGCTCGCGACGTCGCTGGCGGACCTGCTCCTGGCCCGGGGGGAGGAGGTGCACGCCGCGAACGGCGCCCAGGCGCCGGCCCGCGCGTTCCTCGAGCGCGTCCGCGAGCAGGTGGGCGGCGAGGTGGGGCTCGCGCGCCCCACCCGCCTGTTCGAGCTGGGCACGCTGGTCCCGCCGTCGCGCACGCCCGCGGGCGGACCGCGCCCCGTCACGGCGGACGAGGTGGACGCCGCCCACGGCTGGTTCGGGGGCTTCGTCGCCGCCGCGGACGCGCAGGCCGGGCGCGAGCCGGGCACGACGGTCGCCCTGCCACCGCGCGACACGGTGGAGCGGCGCGTGGCGGACGAGAAGCTCTGGTGGTGGGAGGTCGACGGCGAGCCCGTGTCGCTCGTCGGCTTCATGGGCCCCGCGCTCGGCGTGGCCCGCATCGGCCCGGTGTTCACCCCCGCCCCGCACCGCGGCCGCGGGTACGCGGGCGCCCTGGTCACGCACGTGTCGGCGCTGCTGCGGGACGGCGGGCACCGCGTCTGCCTGTTCACCGACCTGGAGAACCCCGTGTCGAACGCCCTCTACCAGCGGCTCGGGTTCGAGCCGGTGGTCGACATGGGCGAGCTGCGGATCGCGTCGTGACCTCGGGCGGCGTCCCCGGCGCCCCTGACGTGGCCGGGCTGCGGCGCGCCGCTCGCGAGCGCGCCCTGGCCCGGCCACGGCTCCCGTTCGCGGGCGTGGTGGAGGACGTGGTGCACGACGGCGTCGCGCTGCGCCGCTACTCGCCGGAGGTCCGGGGTACCGGGGCGGCCGTCGTCTTCCTGCACGGCGGGTACGGCCTGTTCGGCGACCTCGAGCTGCAGGACGGCTGGTGCCGCCGCGCGGCGGCGGCCCTGGGCGTCGTCGTGCTGTCGGTGGACTACCGGCTCGCGCCGGGGTGGACGCTGGACGACGCGGTCGCCGACGCGCTCGCCGCGGTCGAGCTCCTCGCCCGCGACGGCTTCGACCGGCTATACCTGGACGGCGACTCCGCCGGCGGCGCCGTCGCGACCCTCGCCGCGGCGCGCAGCCCGCACCCGCTCGCCGGGCTGCTGCTCACGAACCCCAGCCTCGACCTGTCGCTGGAGACCTACGACGACACCCTGCCGGGCGGCCCGGGCCGCGAGCTCTCGGAGTACGCGATGCGCGCGTGGACGGGCGTCGCCCCGGGGTCCGCGCCGCGCCTGCACCGGTCGGCGCGCGGGCTTCCGGCGACGTTCCTCGCCGTCGGCGAGCTGGACTCGCTGCTGCCCGAGGCGCGGCAGCTGGCCGCGGCGTGCCGCCGCGACGGCGTGCCGTGCCGCCTGCTGGAGCTGCCCGGCGCGGAGCACGGTTTCGTCGGCACCGCCGTCGCGGGCGAGGTGCTCGCCGCGGCGGGCGCCTTCCTCGGCCTGGGCTGACCGCGACCGTCCGCGCACGGGCCGGCCGGCCCGTCGCAGGGGGACGGCGGGCCGGCCGGGTCCGGGGGACGCCGCGCGGGGCGACGACGTGGGGCGGGTCAGCTCACCCGAACGTCACCTCCAGGGTCCCGTCGGACGCGAACGTCCAGTCCAGGTCGCCGGCGTAGGCGCCGCAGTCGCCGGTGCCGTTCCAGGCGTTGGAGCCGTCGTCCGAGCCGGACAGCTTGTCGTTCGAGCCGCCGCCGCAGGAGACGTTGCCGCGGAACACGTGGGATCCCTCGTCGAACGCGAAGTTCCGCTCCTCGTTGCCGATGCCCACGTTGTCGGTGACCGTGATCGAGCCGGGGTTGCTGTTGTACGTGAACCCGTGGTGCCCGTTGCGGTACGCGATCGAGTCCCTGATCACGTGGTCGACCGCGATGCCGGAGCCGCCCAGCTTGAAGCCGTTCCGGTCGCCGCTGCCGGCCTGGGAGCCGTCGGAGAGCGTCCCGTTCTCGTACGCCAGCGAGTGCTCGATCGTCACGACGCCGATCGCGCCGGTGTCGGTCTTGGCGTACAGGTCCCAGCCGTCGTCGATGTTGTTGTGGGAGACGCAGTCGCGGAACACGTTGCCCTCCCCGACGGTCAGCTTGGCCGCGAACCCGTCCGCGTCCTCGCCGTCGGAGTCGGCGTTGTCGTACGACTCCGAGGTCAGCACCAGGTTGTCCGCGGGCCACTCCGCCTTCGGTGCCCCCGCGACCAGGCGGGCGATCTGCAGGCCCGTGTCCGCGTTGCCGCGCGTGACGACCCGCTCGACCACGTTGTCGTCACCGCCGAGCAGGATGCCGTTGTCCCCGGCGTTCTGCACGACGATGCCGTAGACGTGCCAGTAGTCGCCGCCCATGGCGAGGCCGCGGTTCGAGGGGTCCTCCGCCTGCGCCGAGAAGTCGAGCACCGGCGTCTCGCCCGGGTACGCGGCCAGCACGGTGCGTGCCGACGACGTGCCGTCGTCGCCCGGCTCGATCGTCAGCGTCTGGGAGAGGTCGTAGCGACCGCCGCGCAGGAAGATCTGCCCGCCCGGCTCGACGGCGGCGACGGCCGCCGCGACGGTGGTCGGGTCGGCCTGGGTGCCCGCCGCGCCGGCCGAACCGTCCGGGGCGGCGAAGATCGCGCCCGCCCCAGGGGTCGGCGCGCCCGTCGGCGGGTCGGTCGGGTCGGTCGGATCCGTCGGGTCCGTGGGATCCGTCGGGTCGGTCGGATCCGTCGAGCCCTGGCCGGCGTAGGTCTCGAGCTCCGCCACCTTCGGCGTGCCGGAGGCTCCGGTGATCTCGAGGTCGAGCTTGCTCAGGGTGGTCGTCGGCAGGGCGACGACGCCCGCGCGGCCGCCCGTGGCGAGCGCGGCCCCGGTGTCGTGGTTCACGATCCGGAACCCGGTGATCGTGCCCTCGGAGCCCGCCGCCTCGACCACGTTCACCTGCGACACCGTCTGCGGGGAGGCCCACTTGACCGACACGCGGCCCGTGGCGCCCGACGGCGACCAGAACGTGCTCCGGTCGCCGTCGACGACGCTGCCGTAGCTGGTGCCGGAGCCCTTGCTCGACCCGTCCGCGCCCGCGCCGAGGCTGAGGTTGGTGCCGGTGGGCGGGTCGGTCGGCGGGTCGGTCGGGTCCGGCGTCGGCTCGTCCGTCGGGTCCGGCGTCGGCTCGGGCGACTGGGGCCGGCACGAGCCGTCCGAGACCTGGAGCCCCGTGTTCGCGCCGGCGGTGGCCGCGACGACGTCGGGCACGCAGCTCGCGTCGTCGAGCGCGTACGCGTAGGGGATCGAGACCGTCGTCGTCGACGTCGGGTTCGGGCCGGCCGGGTTGGTGTCGGTGCCCGGCGCGGACCAGGTCACGTTGTCGAACGTGTTCCCGGAGACCTGCCAGTAGCCGGGCAGGTCGGTGTAGAACGTGCCGAGCACGTCCTTCGAGTCCTCGAAGTAGTTGTTGTCGACCTTGGCCTTGCCCCCGGCGCGCGCGTTGATGCCGGACTCGTGGATGTCCACGTAGTGGTTGTTGTAGATGTGGGCCGTCGCCCCGCGCAGCAGGGGGAGGCGCGAGTCGATGTTCTCGTAGAGGTTGTGGTGGTAGGTGACCGGCCCGTTCTCCAGGTCGCCGTCGCCCGACCCGACGAGCCCGCCGCGGCCGGAGCCGCGCAGGACGCTGTAGGAGAGGGTCACGTACCGCGTGTCGGCCTTCATGTCGAAGAGCCCGTCGTAGCCCTCGGACTCGCCGCCGGACGCCTCGAGCGTCACGTGGTCCACCCACACGTTCGACACCCCGGACTCCATGCCGATCGCGTCGCCGCCGTTGGAGGTGGGGGAGCCGGACTTCTTGACGTTCTTCACCGTGACGTTCTGGATGACGATGTTGCTCGACTCGCGGATGTGGATGCCGAGCTGGTCGAACGTGGCCCCGGCTCCCACCCCCACGAGCGTGACGTTGCTGATCTGCTTCAGCTCGATGACGCCGTCCGCGGTGTTGCAGCTGCCCCCGGAGACCTTGCTGGTGTTGCCATGGTTGATCGTGCCCTCGACCTGGATCGTGATCGGCGTGTCGTCGGCGGCGCGGCTGCAGAGCGCCTGGTGGATCTGGGTGCCGGTGGTGGCCTTGACGACGGCGCCTCCCGCGCCGCCCGTCGTGCCGCCGTTCTGGGTGGCGAACCCGGTCACGCCGCCTGTCGCGGCCTGGGCGCCGGGGAGCGTCAGGGCGGTCACTCCGATCGCGGCGGCCAGGGATGTCGTCACCCCCGCCGCGAGGAGTCGTCGCGCAGCTTGTCGGTTCATCTCGTTGCCTCACCTTCGTCGTCGAACGCGGGACTTTCACCGGTGCCGCGGGACGCCCTCGCGGGGGCGATCCCGTCGTCCGCGACCCTCATTGGTCACGAAGAGATCACAGCAACCGGTTTCCTGACCGTAGAGACCGGTTTCCCGCTACGCAACCCCTGGTCCACGATCTGGCGCGGGCGCACGCCCGGCGGAGCGTCAGCGCTCGAGGTCGACGGCCGCGCGCAGGGCGTCCCGGCGCGCGAGCCCGGCCAGGAGGTCCGCGACCTGCACGCGCGGGTCGCGCCGCGAGTCCACCTGCCGCACGCCCAGCAGCGGCGGCGGGGCGGGGGACACGGCGGCGGCGAGGCTCGCCGCCAGGAGGGCGGTGCGCTGCGGGGTGAGGGCGCTCTGCTCGTCGTGCACCACGGCGACCGACCGGCGGCCGTCGCTCCACCGCAGCGCCGTCCCCGCGAGCGCCGGGACCAGCGGCTCGAGCGGCGGCGGGACGGCGGGGTCGCCGTCGAGCAGGCGCTCGAGCACCCCGACGACGCCGTCCCGGGTGAGCGCGGCCAGCTCGGGCAGGTCGCGCGGGACCAGCGCGAGGAAGCGGTCGACGGCGGCGCGGTCCACCCGGCGCCGGTGCTTGAGCCGCGTCATCGCGACGAACGCCGCGAGCAGGTCGGTGCGCTCCCGCAGGGTCGCGGCCACGGCGCCGTGGTCGCGGCCGAGGGGCGTGCCGTCGAGGTACGACGGCGTGCCCGCCAGCAGGTCCAGCACCCGGCCGGCGAGGTGGTCGCGCTTGTCCACGACGTGCACCGTCGACCGCCCGTCGAGCGCGGCGCGGAACCACGCCACCGCCTCCGGCTGCCCGGGCCGCAGCAGCAGGTGGGCCTTGTGCTCCTCGGCCCGCCGGTGGTTGAACCGGGACCGCAGCGTGTCGAGCAACGCCGACGCCTCCGCCTCCGTGACGTCGACGCCCGCGTGCACGATCACCGGCGACCCCGGGTCCAGCAGGTTCGTGCCGGAGAACCCCGACTCGTCGCAGGCGATCTCCACGACGGCAGGCTCTCCGGCGGGCGCGGTCATGAGGTCATCCTGGGCTGGCCTGTGGGCGCGGCACCACCACATTGCCGCTCTGAGCCCGTCAGGAGTGGATGCTGTCGAGCTCCGCGATGTCCTGGTCGGTCAGGGTGAGCGCCGTGCCGGCGATGTTCTCGCGCAGGTGCGCGACCTTCGAGGTGCCGGGGATCAGAAGGATGTTCTCGGAGCGCTGGAGAAGCCAGGCCAGGGCTACCGCCATCGGGGTCGCCTCCCGTCGGGTCGCCACGCTGGTGAGCGCCTCGGCCTGAAGGGGTGCGAACCCGCCGAGGGGGAAGAAGGGGACGTAGGCGATGCCGTCGGCTGCCAGGTCGTCGATCAGTCGGTCGTCCCATCGGTTGGCGAGGTTGTACATGTTCTGTACGCACACGATCGGTGCCACTGCGCGTGCCTCGGCGACCTGCTCGGCGGTGACGTTGCTGAGCCCGAGCTGGGCGATCAAACCCTCCTGCTTGAGGTCCGCGAGAGTCTCCATGGCCTCGGTGATGGAACCCGGCCGAGGCCCGGTGGCGTCTCCCATCCGCATGGTGACCAGGTCGAGGCGCTCGACGCCCAGGGAGTCGAGGTTGGCGTGGACCTGCTGGCGCAGGTCGTCAGGGGTTCGTGCGGTGGGCCACCCGCCTTCGGCGTCGCGGTTCGCGCCGACCTTGGTCGCGATCACCGCCGACCCTGGATACGGACGCAGTGCCTCGCGAATCAGCTCGTTGGTGACGCGCGGACCGTAGGCGTCGCTGGTGTCGATGTGCGTGATGCCCTGAGCGAGGGCGTCACGCAGCACGGCGATCGCACCGTCACGGTCGGCCGGGGGCCCCATGGCCCCGGGTCCGGCGAGCTGCATGGCCCCGTAGCCGAAGCGGGTGACGGTCCGGTCGCCGAGGTTCCAGGTACCGCCAGGGAGGGTCGTCCGAGCTGTGGTCATGGTGCCGTACCTTCCTTCGTTCGGATCAGAGCTGGCGTCGCGCGGCGTCCCGAACCACTATTGGGGAGCAACTCTCTCGGAGGAAGAACGCACTTCAGAGTGCGTTACGCCCTGGACGGAAGGTCGGGTGTGATGGCGACGACAACCGCAGCCGAGGAACGAGACGCAGCCCGGGATGCCTATAACGCGTTCCTGGCGACGTGCCCGAGTCGCCAGCTTTTGGACCGGCTCGCCGACAAGTGGGCCGTGCTCATCCTGTGCGCGCTCGGAGGTGACGGCACCGGTGGCACGGGCGCGCCGGCATCGATGCGGTATTCCGAGCTCTCCCGCCTCGTTGCCGGCGTCAGCCAGAAGATGCTCACCCAGACTCTGCGCTCTCTGGAACGCGACGGACTGCTCACTCGTACCGTCACCCCGACCGTCCCGGTCACCGTCGAATACGCGCTGACTGACCTGGGGCTCTCGCTCTATCGGACCACCCGTCAGCTCCGGGCATGGGCGGAGGGCCACATGGACAGCGTCCAAGCCAGCCGCGACCTCTACGACACCCGGAGCTGACCCGGCGACGAAGCGCCCCGAGGGTCGGATGCCGGAGGAGATCGACCGGCGCTGACCGTGAGCTCGACGACCCGGTGCTGCATCGCTCATGGGGCGGCATGGACAGCGCCCACGAGCGGCCCGGTCCTGAACGACGAAAGTCCCGGCCAGGAGAACCTGACCGGGACTTTCCGAAGGTGTTCCGGCCCTGAAGCCGAATCACTCCTCACGTGCGCGAGGGGGGAGTTGAACCCCCACGCCCTTTCGGGCACACGGACCTGAACCGTGCGCGTCTGCCTATTCCGCCACTCGCGCGTGCCGCAGAACATTAACACGGTGCGGGGGGTGCCTCCCAATCGCCTGCTGGCGGCCCCGGGCGACCCCGACCGGCCCGGTCCCGACCCAGGTCGCGAGCACCCGCCGTCACCTGGTCGTGACCGGAAGGTCCCGCTTCTGCGCCGAGCGTTCGCAGGAAATCCACACCGCGCGGAGGAGTGGTGCTGCGGCCCTGCCTACGATCTAGATAGTCTGCCCGCGAACGAGTCGGGCCGACGGGAGGAGGTGGCATGGGCGCCCTGGAGCGCTTCGAGAAGAGCGTGGAGCGCGTGATGAACAACGCCTTCGCGAAGGTAGGACGCAACAGCGAGATCAAGCCGGTCGAGCTGGCGAGCCGTCTGCGGCGCGAGGTGGACGACCGCGCCGCCGTCGTCGGGCGCGACCGGACGGTCGTGCCGAACGAGTTCACCATCGAGCTGTCCACGGCGGACTTCTCCCAGATCGACGCCTGGGGTGCCGAGACGATGGCCGACGAGCTCGCGACGAACCTCACCGAGTACGCGGCGTCGCAGCACTATGCCTTCGTGGGCCCGGTCAGCGTGTCGTTCGAGGAGCACGAGGACATTCCCGCGGGCCGCTTCGAGCTCCGCTCCGCCACCGTGCGCGGGAACGTCGCGCCGGCGACCTCGGCGGCGCCGTCCACCCGCCACCCGCTCATCGACATCGACGGGCAGCGCTACCTCCTCACCGGACCGGTCACCGTCATCGGCCGTGACGCCGAGGCCGACATCGTCGTGGACGACCCGGGCGTCTCGCGCCGCCACCTGGAGATCCGCGTGACGCCGGACGGCGTCGTCGCGACCGACCTCGGCTCCACGAACGGCCTGTTCGTCGAGGGCCACCAGGTGCCCGCGGCCACCCTGCTGGACGGCAACACCCTGACGATCGGCCGTACCCGCATCATGTTCTGGACCGGCAGCGCCTCCGGCCAGCAGACCGAAGGCTGGTGATCCCCCCAGGATGAGCGAACTGACGATCACCCTGCTGCGGCTGGGCTACCTGGTGCTGCTCTGGGTGTTCGTGCTCTCCGCGATCGCGGTCCTGCGCCGCGACCTGGCCCCCCGTGGCGCCCCCCGGGCCTCGCGGGCGGAGCGCCGCCGGACCGACGCGGCGCCCGCCGCCACGCCGGCCGGCGCCGCCGCGGCCCCAGCCCCTCCCCGTCGTTCCGGCCCCACGCGCCTCGTCGTCACGACCGGGCCCCTGACGGGCACCACGCTCCCGCTGACGTCCGCGTCGATCCTCATCGGCCGGTCGCCGGGCTGCACCCTCGTGCTCGACGACGACTACTCGTCGTCGCGGCACGCCCGCATCTTCCCGCAGGGCGACCAGTGGTACGTGGAGGACCTCGGGTCGACGAACGGCACCTTCATCGGGGACGCCCAGGTGTCGGGACCGCAGCCGCTGGCGCCGGGTGTCGGTGTCCGGATCGGCCAGTCCGTCGTCGAGCTCCAGGGGTGACCGCTACGTGACCCTCACCCTGCGCTACGCCGCGCGGTCCGACGTCGGGCTCGTGCGGTCCAACAACCAGGACTCCGCCTACGCCGGGCCGCACCTGCTGGTCGTGGCCGACGGCATGGGCGGCCACGCGGGCGGCGACGTCGCGTCGCGCCTCGCGATCGCCGCGCTCGCTCCGCTCGACCGCACCGAGCACGGCCCCGAGGAGGCGCTCACCGACCTCGAGCACACCGTGGAGCGCGCCCGGCAGGACCTGGTGCGCGCCAGCGACGCCGACCCCGAGCTGGTCGGCATGGGCACCACCGTCACGGCCCTGCTGCACACCGGCACCACGCTGGTCATGGCCCACCTCGGCGACTCGCGCGCGTACCTGCTGCGCGAGGGCCGCTTCACGCAGGTCACTGTGGACCACACGTTCGTGCAGCACCTCGTCGACACCGGCCGTATCTCGCCGGAGGAGGCGGAGCACCACCCGCAGCGCAACGTCGTCATGCGGGTGCTGGGCGACTTCGACGTCGACCTGACCCCCGACATGTCCGTCCGTGAGGCGCGCGCCGGCGACCGGTGGCTGCTCTGCTCCGACGGCCTGTCCGGCTTCGTCACGCCCGACCAGATGGCCGAGGTCCTCACCGAGACCCCCTCGCCCGACGAGGCCGCCGACCTGCTCATCACGCTGTCCATGACGGCGGGGAGCACCGACAACATCACCGTCATCGTCGCGGACGTCGTCGACGACGAGGCCGCCCCGGAGCCGGAGGAGAGCGCCGCCGGCGCGACCACCGCGCCGCCCGCGGCCAGCACCGTGCCGCAAGTCGTGGGCGCCGCCGCCACCGGCGAGCTTCCCGAGGTCCTCGCGACCCCGGCGGAGGCCCCCGCGGAGGACCCTGCCCCCACGGACGCGATCGACCCCGACGACGAGGACCCGGACGACGAGGCGGACGACGCCGACGCGCGCCCGCGGCGGAAGCCGCGCCCCTGGATCACGGTCCTCGTGCTGCTGGTCGTCCTCGGCGGTGTCGGGTACGGCCTGTGGTGGGCGTACGGCTGGACGCAGCAGCAGTACTACGTCGGGGTGGCCGACGGCGAGGTCGCCGTCTTCCAGGGCATCCCGGCCAGCGCCGGCCCCATCACCCTGTCGACGCCCGTGGAGCTCACCGGCACGCCGGTCTCCGACCTGCCCGACTACTGGGCCGAACGCCTCGACGGGTCCATCCGGGCGTCGTCGGAGGCCGAGGCGCGCGAGCGTGCGGACCGGCTCATCGCCGAGGCCGCCCCCGAGCCCACGCCTACCCCCACCCCCACCCCGTCGACGACGCCGAAGAGCACGCCGACCCCCAGCACCACCCCGACGAAGGCGAAGGACACCAAGGCCGACGGGGGGTCGAAGGGGTGAGCGCCGCCGTCGACACATCCTCCGCGCGCACCGTCGAGTCCACGGAGCGACGGCCGGCACGCCTGGCCGAGCTGTTCCTGCTGATCCTCGCGCTCACCGCCGGGATCGCGGCGTTCGCCATGGTCGGCCGCAGCGTCACGGGCTCGCTGCCCACCGAGTTCTGGCCGGTCAGCATCCTGTTCGTCGCCGTCGCGCTCGCCGCGCACGTCGTCCTGCGCGTCCGCGCGCCGTGGGCCGACCAGGTGATCCTGCCCGCGGTCGTGCTGCTCAACGGGCTGGGTCTCGCGATGATCCTGCGCCTCGAGCTCGCGGGCATGAAGGGCGCGAACGCCTGGGCGCAGATGATGTACACCGCGCTGGGCGCGGTCATCGCGATCCTCATCGTCTGGTTCCTGCGCGACCACCGCTGGATGCGGCGGCTCACGTACACGGCCATGCTGGTCGGCCTGGTGCTGGTCGTGCTTCCGCTGGTCCCGGGCATCGGCCGCGAGATCAACGGCGCGCGGATCTGGATCAACATCGGCTTCTCCGTGCAGCCCGCCGAGTTCGCGAAGATCGCGTTCGCCATCTTCTTCGCCGGCTACCTGGTCGCCAACCGCGACACCCTGGCCCTCGCGGGCAAGAAGGTGCTCGGGCTCCAGCTGCCGCGCATCCGCGACCTCGGCCCGATCATCATCGTGTGGGCGGCCTCGCTCGGCGTGCTCGTCTTCGAGCGCGACCTCGGCACGTCCCTGCTCTTCTTCGGCCTGTTCGTCGCGATGCTGTACCTCGCCACCGAGCGCTTCAGCTGGGTGCTCATCGGCCTCGTGCTGTTCGCGGCGGGCGCGGTGCTCGCGACGAGCATGTTCTCGCACGTCGCGGCCCGCATGGACGTGTGGCTGCACCCGTTCGACGCCGATCTCTACGCGTCGGGGTCGTCGTACCAGATCGTGCAGGGCACGTTCGCGATGGCGGCCGGCGGCCTGTTCGGCACCGGTTGGGGCGAGGGGTACCCCTACAAGGTGCCGTACGCGTTCTCCGACTTCATCTACTCGTCCCTGGGCGAGGAGCTGGGCCTCACGGGCCTGCTCGCGATCCTCATGGCGTACCTGCTCATCGTGCAGCGCGGCCTGAGGACGGCGGTCGCCGTCCGCGACGGTTTCGGCAAGCTGCTCGCCGGCGGCCTCGCGTTCGTCATGGCGCTGCAGCTGTTCGTCGTCGTCGGCGGCATCACGCGCATCATCCCGCTGACCGGCCTGACGCTGCCGTTCATGGCGCAGGGCGGGTCGTCGCTGCTGGCCAACTGGATCGTCATCGCCCTGCTCCTGCGTATCTCCGACAACGCCCGGCGCCCGTCCGCCCTGCCGATGCGAGGCACGGTCTCGCAGGGCGGCGCGATGCACGACCCGATCGTCGTCGGCGCGTTCGACGACGCCCGGTCCGGCACCGGCACCCCCGCCGCGGGCACCCCGGTCCGGCGGTCGGCCTCCGACGCGCCGTCGCGCGGGTCGACCCCGGCGGACGCGACCCAGACCATCGATCCGTACCGCGACACCCGAGGAGGTGAGCAGCAGTGAACACGACCCTGCGTCGGCTGGCGGGCGTCGTCATGGTCATGTTCCTGGCGCTCATGGTGTCGACCACGTGGATCCAGTTCTTCCACGCGGACGAGCTCAACAACGACCCGCGCAACGTGCGTGCCATCTACGCCGAGTACGGCAACGCGCGCGGCCCGATCGTCGTCGACGGCGACGCCATCGCCTCGTCGACCCCGATCGACGACCCGTACGGCTACCAGCGCAAGTACGCGAACGGACCGCTGTACTCCCCTCTGACGGGCTACTTCTCCCTGGTCAGCGGCAAGTCGAAGATCGAGTCCACGGAGAACGACTTCCTCAACGGGCAGGCCGACGCCCTGTGGATGGACCGGCTGCAGAACCTGCTCACCGGCCGCGACCCCGAGGGCTCGTCCGTCGAGCTCACGATCGACGCGAAGGCTCAGAAGGCCGCATGGGACGCCCTCGGTGACCAGCGCGGCGCCGTGGTGGCCGTCGAGCCGTCCACGGGCAAGATCCTCGCCCTGGTGTCCAAGCCGTCGTTCGACCCGAACGACCTCGCGACGCACGACACGAAGAAGGCCAACGACGCGTACGAGGAGCTCGCCAGCGCCGAGGACAAGCCGCTGCTGAGCCGCGCCACGGCCGAGGCGTACCCGCCGGGGTCCACGTTCAAGCTGGTGACGGCCGCCACCGCCCTGGAGTCCGGCGACTACACGAAGGACACCCAGATCGACGCGCCGGTGACCTACACCCCGCCCGGCACCGAGAAGGCGATCCCGAACTACGGCGGCGAGGCCTGCTCGCCCACCGGAAAGATGTCCCTCGCGGACGCCCTCCGGATCTCCTGCAACACGGCCTTCGCGGAGCTCGGCGTCAAGCTGGGCAACGAGGCGATGTACGACCAGGCCAACCAGTTCGGCTACAACTCGCCGTTCGAGATCCCGTTCGACACCGCGAAGAGCGTCTTCCCTGCCCCGGACGACCCGGCCTGGGCGCCTCCGTTCGAGGCGTACAGCGCCATCGGGCAGTGGAGCAACGTGGCCACGCCGCTGCAGGTCGCGATGATCTCTGCCACGATCGCCAACGGCGGCACGATGATGCAGCCGTACTCCGTGGACACCATCCGCGACCCGCAGCTCGAGGTCGTGCAGCAGACGTCGCCGCACAAGCTGGAGCAGTCCGTCTCGAAGTCCACCGCCGACCAGCTCACGGACATGATGGTGGGCGTCGTCGACAGCGGCTCCGGCACCGCCGCCCAGATCTCCGGCGTCAAGGTGGCCGGCAAGACCGGCACCGCCCAGCACGGCGACACGACGAAGACGAAGCCGCACGCGTGGTTCACCGGGTTCGCGCCCGCCGACGACCCGAAGGTCGCGGTGGCCGTGATCGTGGAGAACGGCGGTTCCATGGGCTCGGAGGCCACCGGTGGTCGTGTGGCGGCGCCGATCGCCAAGGCCGTCATCGAGGCGGTGCTGAACGGATGAGGCCGAGCACCGGGCTCGCGCTGGGCGAGCGGTACCGGCTGACGCGCCAGATCGCCGTGGGCGGCATGGGCGAGGTCTGGGTGGCCGACGACGGCTACCTGGGCCGCGAGGTCGCGGTGAAGGTGCTCCGCGAGGAGTACACGGGCAACGAGGACTTCCTGCGCCGCCTGCGCACGGAGGCGCGTAACAGCGCCGCCCTGTCGCACCCCAACATCGCCCAGATGTACGACTACGGCGAGCAGGACGGCGCAGGCTACCTCGTCATGGAGCTCGTGCTCGGGGAGCCGCTGGCCGACCTGCTGGAGCGCGAGCCGGTCGTCGCGCCCCGCAAGCTGCTGCCGATCCTCGCCGCGACGGCGCGGGGACTGCACCACGCGCACCTGGCGAAGGTCGTGCACCGCGACGTCAAGCCCGGCAACATCCTGCTGGAGCACGGCGGCAGCGTGAAGATCACCGACTTCGGTGTGTCCCTGGCGGCCAACCAGGCGCCGATGACGGCCACGGGCATGGTCATGGGCACCGCCCAGTACCTGTCGCCCGAGCAGGCGGTGGGGCAGCCGGCGACGGCGGCCTCCGACCTGTACGCCCTCGGTGTCGTCGCGTACGAGGCCACCGCGGGCAAGCGACCCTTCACGGGGTCGACGCCGGTCGACATCGCGGTCGCGCACGTCAACGCGCCCGTGCCCGCGCTGCCCACGCACGTGCACCCCGGGCTCACGGACGTCATCGGCCGCATGCTCGAGAAGGACCCGTCGCGCCGGCCGGAGTCCGCAGCCGCCCTCGCGGGAGAGCTCGAGGCCCTCGCCCGGGAGATCGCGGAGGACCCGCTGGGAGCGCGTTCCCGGTCGGCCCGCCGTGTCGCCGCGGCCTCCCGCCAGGGGGCGCGACCCGCCCGGTCCGTCCCCGCGCACGCGGCACCCGCGCCGCGGCCCAGCACCCCCGCCACTCCTCCGTCCACCGCCCTGCCCGTCTCGTGGGCGTCGGTGACGCCGTCCGACGACGCGCACGCGACGGCGGACCGCGCCACGGCGCCCGAGCACCGGCCGGAGCCCGCTCCCGTGACCCCGAGCGCGGACGACGTCGTGCGCGCCTTTCCCTCGCGCCGCGACGTGCGCGCCGGGACGCACGACGCACGCCGCCCCGCGGTCCGCAGCACCCCGTCGGCTCCCGCCGCGACCCGAAGCCGCTCGGGAGCGGCCCGCCCCGCGTCCCCGCCGGAGCGGGAGGCGCGCCGCACGTCGACGTCCACGGGCCAGCGGTTCGGCCCGCTCGGGCGGCTGTCGTGGCCGCTGCTCGCGCTGCTCGGTCTGCTGGTGGTGCTGCTGATCGCCACCATGGTCCAGGCGATGGCGGCGGGTGCGGACGGCCAGGCCGCGGCGGTGCTCCTCGGCCCCGCCCTCGCGCTGACCGGCGGCCGGCCGGCGCCCCTCTCGACCCGCCCTGAGGCTCGACGCGCGGCGCTGCGCGACGCGCCGGGCACGACATCGGGCACCGCCGGCGACACGTCGCCGTGCCCGACGACCGTTCGCGCGGGCGTCCGTCCCGACTCTGGGATGATGCTCCGAGACACGCCGCGCGCCGCGCGTGCGGCCATGACCAAAAAGGACGACTGAGTGGTGGACAACACGCCCCGGGTACTCGCGGGCCGGTACGAGGTCGGTGAGCTCATCGGCCGCGGCGGCATGGCCGAGGTGCACATCGGGCACGACACGCGCCTCGGCCGCACCGTCGCGATCAAGGTGCTGCGGTCCGATCTCGCGCGCGACCCGTCGTTCCTGGCCCGTTTCCGCCGCGAGGCGCAGTCCGCGGCGGCGCTGAACCACCCCGCCATCGTGGCCGTGTACGACACGGGCGAGGACGCCTTCACGGACCCGCAGGGTGCCACGGTGCCCATACCCTTCATCGTCATGGAGTACGTCGAGGGCCACACGGTCCGCGACATCCTCCAGGACGGCGCAGCCGTGCCGATCGAGGAGGCTATCGAGATCACGGCGGGCGTGCTCAGCGCGCTCGAGTACTCGCACCAGGCCGGGATCGTGCACCGCGACATCAAGCCCGCCAACGTGATGATCACGCCCACGGGCGCGGTCAAGGTGATGGACTTCGGCATCGCGCGCGCGATGGCGGACTCCGCGGCGACGATGACGCAGACCCACGCCGTCATCGGCACGGCGCAGTACCTGTCGCCCGAGCAGGCCCGCGGCGAGACCGTGGACGCCCGGAGCGACATCTACTCCACGGGCTGCCTCCTCTTCGAGCTGCTCACCGGCCGCCCGCCGTTCATGGGCGACTCCCCGGTGGCCGTGGCGTACCAGCACGTCGGGCAGGCGCCGCAGCGCCCCAGCGAGCTCGCGTCCGACGTGCCCGAGGTGCTGGACCGCATCGTCCTCAAGTCCCTGGCCAAGGACCGCGACGCCCGCTACTCGACGGCCGCGGAGTTCCGCTCGGACCTCGAGACCGCGCTGCGCGGCGGCGACGTCACCGCGCCGCTGATCGGCGCGGCCGCCGCCGGGGCCGCCGCCACGCAGGTGCTGGGCCAGGGCGGCGCCACCCAGGTGATGGACCCGGCCGGGTCCACGCCGTGGGGCGCCACCGCCGTGCAGACCGCGGCGGGCGGCGAGCCCCCCGAGGAGGAGAAGAAGAGCCGCAAGGGGCTCATGTGGACGCTGATCGCGATCGGCGCGATCGCGCTGGCCACGATCATCACGCTCATCGTCATCAACTCCGCCGGCAAGGACATGGTCACCGTGCCGCCCCTGTCGGACACGATCACGCCGGCCGAGGCGGAGCAGCAGATCACCCAGGCGGGCCTGAAGTACGCGCAGGAGATGGACACCGAGTCCACCGAGCCGGAGAACACCTTCCTCGGTCAGGACCCGGATGGCGGCACCTCGGTGGAGCGCGACACCGTCGTCACGGTGACGTTCTCCGCGGGGCCGGACACGGTGGCCGTGCCCGAGCTCGCCGGCCTCACTGAGTCCGAGGCCGAGGCGAAGCTCACCGAGCTCAAGCTCGTGCTCGGTGACGTGAGCCAGAGCAACAGCGCGACGGTGGAGAAGGACCTCGTCATCAGCTCCAAGCCGGGCAAGGGCCAGGCGGTCAGCGAGGGCGACACCGTCGACATCGTGACCTCCACGGGTCAGGTCGACGTGCCGAACCTCATCGGCAAGACCGAGAAGGAAGCCAAGGACGCGCTCTCGAAGCTCAACCTCAGCTCGCAGAGCAGTACCGAGGAGAGCGACAAGACCCCGGGGACGGTCATCAGCCAGACCCCGAACCCGGGTTCTGTCCAGCAGCGCAGCACGGTCGCGATCGTGATCGCCAAGGAGAAGGCGCCGGAGAAGACCACGGTGCCCGACGTCGTGGGCAAGAGCGCCGAGGAGGCCCAGAACCTCATGGGCGACTCGCAGCTCCAGCCCGACACGACGTTCGCCCCGTCGGCAGACGTGCCCGTCGGCTTCGTGATCTCCCAGGAGAAGCCCGCGGGCACGGAGCTGGACGTCGACTCCCACGTGGGGATCGTCGTGTCGACCGGCCCCGAGGCGGGCGGCACCGACGAGCCCACGCCCACGGACACCCCGACCGACGGCGAAGACGGCGGTCTGGGCGACCTCCTGGGCGGGAACGACTGACCTCGCCGTCTCCCGGCTCGGCAGTCCGTGACGGACGCCGGTCGTGACCTTCGGGTCGCGACCGGCGTTCGCGTCAGCCGGCGGTGTGGACCAGCGGCGCCATGCCGCGGGAGCGCTCGACCGCGCCGGCGTCGCCGCACACGGCGAGCCAGTTGGCGAGCAGGCGGTGGCCGCCCTCGGTCAGCACGGACTCGGGGTGGAACTGCACGCCGTGCAGCGGCAGGTCGCGGTGCTGCAGGCCCATGACGACGCCGCTCGCGGTCGCGCCGGTCACCTCGAGCTCGGCGGGCACCGTCTCGGGCAGCACCGCGAGCGAGTGGTAGCGCGTGGCCGTGAACGGCGAGGCGAGGCCGTCCAGGACGCCCTCCCCGTCGTGCTCCACCAGGCTGGTCTTGCCGTGCATGAGCTCCGGCGCGTGGGCGACCGTGGCGCCGTAGACCTCGGCGAGGGCCTGGTGCCCCAGGCAGACCCCGAGCATCGGGGTGCGCGAGCGCGCACAGGCGCGGATGACGTCCTCCGACGCCCCGGCCTCCTTGGGGGTGCCCGGTCCGGGGGAGACGAGCACGCCGTCGAACGGCGTGCCGTCCTCGTCGTGGAAGACGCCGTCGGCGTCGGGCTCGGGGACGGCGTCGTTGCGCACGACGACGGTGCGCGCCCCGAGCTGGTCGAGGTAGCCGACGATCGTGTAGACGAACGAGTCGTAGTTGTCGACCACGAGGATGCGCGGCGCGGCGGGGGTGCTCTTCAACGGGGGCTCCTCGTGCGGGTCGGGATGGTCACGAGAACACGTCCGTGCCCTCGGGGACCGAGGCGTACTTCATCTCGGAGCTGCCGGTGTACGCGGGCAGGTCCAGCGAGCCGGCCTCCTTGACCGACCACCCGAGGGCGACCCAGTCGACGTACTGCTGGTAGATCGCCACGCCCGGGTCCTTGTCGAGGGACTCCCGGAGCGCCTTCGGGTCGCCGACGGCCTCGATGACGTACGGCGGCGAGAACACCTTGCCGTGCAGCAGCAGGATGTTGCCGGAGCAGCGGAACGCCGACGTCGCCGTGACCCGCTCGCCCTGCAGCGTCATGGCCTCGGCGCCGCCCGCCCACAGGGCGTTGATGACGTGCTGCACGTCCTGCTGGTGCACCACGAGGTCGTCGGGCCTGGCGCCCGCGATGGACTGGCTGGAGGCCGGCGCGTCGTCGAGCGACACCCGGACCCCGGAGCCGGAGACGGGCAGCGCACCCGTCACCACGGACTCGTCGGCGACGAGGGAGAGGCTGCGGGTGGGCAGGTCGGCGCCCGCCTTCTTCCCGAGGTCGTCGATCTCCGCCTCGAGCTCGTTCATCCGGTCCGTGAGGTCGGTGACCCGGTCCGACTCCGTCGTGACGAGCTCGGCCAGGTCCTGCGGGTCGCGCCCGTCCTTGGTGTCCGCGAGCTGGGCGCTGGCCGTGAAGAGGAGCCCGGACGCGGCAAGGACGCACGCGACGGTCGCGCTCGCGCGCAGTCGACGGTTCATCGCGGCACACACCTTCAGTCCCCGGCTGTCCTTCTCGAGCCTGCTGACGACTACGCTAGTCGACAGAATCACCGGCGGTGTCAGGCATCCGGCCTCCGACCGCCGCACCCGCCCGTCCGGACAGGAGCCCACCCCGTGCCCGAGTCGAAGTCCCGCAAGAAGAAGAGCGCCCCGGCCGAGCAGGCCGCGACCCCCGCGAAGGCGAAGGCGCAGGGCAACCCGCCCTGGCTCGTGCCCACGATGCTCGGCCTGATGATCGTCGGCCTCGCGTGGATCGTCCTGTACTACCTGACCGCTCCGGGGCTGGGGCTGCCGATCCCGGCGCTCAAGGGATGGAACCTCGCGGTCGGCTTCGTGCTGATCATCGGCGGCTTCGGGCTCACCACGCGCTGGCGCTGACGTCTTCCACGGGTGTAGTTCGTTCCACACCTGTGGATAACCCTGTGGGCGAACGCTAGAGCCAGCCCACCGAGGAGTACTTCCACAGGGTCGCGGCGACGAGGACGACGGCCACGCCGGCGGGGAGCAGCCATGCCACGAGCGCCTGCCGCTCGCGCGGCGCGAAGGCGAACCCCGCACCCAGCGCGAGTCCGACGGCGAGGCCGCCCAGGTGGGCCTGCCACGCGATGCCGCCGACGAAGAACGGGATCGCCATGTTGATGGCGATGAGGGCGACGATCTGTCCGGCGCTGCGCCCGGTGCGACGCAGCACGGGGATGATCGCGCCGAAGAGGCCGAAGACGGCCCCCGAGGCCCCGACGACGGCGGTGTTCCAGCCACCGCCCTCCACAGGAGCAGCGAGGAGCAGGTAGCCCACCGATCCACCGACCGCGGACAGCACGTAGAGCGTGACGAAGCGCGCACGGCCGAACGCCTGCTCGAGGAACGGGCCGACGAGCCACAGCGCGTACATGTTGAACAGGATGTGCAGCGGGCTCGTGGAGTGCAGGAACGCGGCCGTGAGGAAGCGCCAGGGCTCGTAGAGCCCGATCGACGGGGCGAACGCCCACCGCTGGGTCCACTCGCCACCCGTGACGAGCTGCAGGATCCAGCTCACCACGCAGATCCCGACGATCGTGAGCGTGACGACGGGCTTCCCGCCGCGCACCGTGCCGCCGAACATCGTGCGGGTGCTGGGCACCGCGCGCGCGGCCTGGTTGACGCAGTCGACGCACTGGATCCCGACGGCCGCCGGGCGCTGGCACTCGGGGCACGTGGGCCGGCCGCAGCGCTGGCAGCGCACGTACGAGACCCGGTCCGGGTGCCGCGGGCACACAGGCGGCGCCCCGGCGGGCTGCCCGGACTGCGGGGCGGGGGGTGTCGTGGAGATGGGTCGGCCCTCCGAACGGCGATAGGGAGAGGTCGGGGTCGAGAACCTCGTCGCAGTCGTATCTTTCCCGACGTGGAGCGCCCCTGGGGCGCGTGAACGCGACTGCGACGAGGTTCTCGACCCCGACCGTGTGACCAGGCGACCAGGCGTCGGTCAGGCGTCGGTGAGGCCTGCTCAGTCCTCGACGGTGACGCTGTTGATGACGATGTCGTTGACGGGGCGGTCGCCGGGACGCGTCGGGGTGCTGCCGATGGCGTCGACGACGGCGCGCGACTCGTCGTCGGCCACCTTGCCGAAGATGGTGTGCTTGCCGGTGAGCCAGGGCGTCGCCCCGGTGGTGATGAAGAACTGCGAGCCGTTGGTGCCCTCGACGGCGCCCGTGACGGGGTTGCGACGCTTGCCCGCGTTCGCCATCGCGAGGATGTACTTGCCGTCGAACACGAGCTCGGGGTGGATCTCGTCCTCGAACGTGTAGCCGGGGCCACCGGTGCCGGTGCCCAGCGGGTCACCGCCCTGGATCATGAAGTTGTCGATGACGCGGTGGAAGATCACGCCGTCGTACAGGGGGTCGTTGCGCTCGGCGCCCGTGGCCGGGTCCGTCCACGTCGTGGTGCCCTTGGCCAGCCCGACGAAGTTCGCGACGGTCTTGGGCGCGTGGTTCGGCAGCAGCTCGATGCGGATGTCACCGGCGGAGGTGTGGAGGGTTGCGAACATGCCCTCATCCTCTCACTCTCCCTCTCCCGGACTCTCACGACGCGGCGCGCGCGTAGCGCTGCAGGCCAGGGCACCTGGTGGCACAGTGGGTCCATGGTGCGAAAGAACGTGGGCGACAGCGTCAAGGACAGTGCCAAGGACCTCAACGAGAAGCTCGCCACCAAGGTGAGCGAGAAGGTCAACGAGATCGACACCGAGAAGCTCAAGGGCTCCGCGACGGAGGCCGCCGCCGTGCTGGTCGACGTCGGCGCCCGGGCCGCCGGTGGCGCCAAGGACGCCGCCTCTCAGGCCAAGGACTGGGCGGAGCCGCGCGTCGACAACTTCCTGGAGTGGCTCGTCCCGCGGGCGGAGAAGGCGTGGCGCGAGAGCGTGCTCGCCGCCGCCCCGCGGATCGAGAAGGCGGCCGACAAGGCCGGGCCGCTCGTCGACACCGCGCACGACAAGATCGTCGACGAGTACCTGCCGCGCGTGGTGACGGCCTTCAACGAGGCCGCGACCCGTGCGGGGGCGGCGGCCGGGGCCGCGGGGGTGGCGGCGGCCGACGCCGCGCGCGACGCCGCCGAGAAGGCCGGCCGCGCGGGCAAGAAGGCCGCGAAGAAGGCCGCCAAGGAGGCGGCGAAGGCCCAGGCCGCCGCCGAGAAGGCCGCCAAGGAGGCCGAGAAGTCCTCCGGCAAGGGCAAGGGGCTCTTCTGGTTCCTCGCGCTGGCCGGTGCGGCCGTGGCCGGGTACGCGTTCTGGCGTCGTGCCCAGCCGCAGAACGACCCGTGGGCCGAGCCCTGGGAGCAGCAGTCCCGGCCCGACTTCGACGGCGCCGCGCGGGACGCCCGCCACGCCGTCGGCGACGCGGCCGAGGCCGTGGGCGAGGCCGCCGGCCACGCGGTCGCGAAGGGCCGCGAGGCGGCCGAGCGCGCCGGCGAGAAGGCCGCCGAGCTCGGCGAGGACGTCGGGGACAAGGTCTCCGAGGCTGTGGACAAGGCGAAGGACAAGGCGACCGACGCCGCGAAGAAGGCGACCAACCGCACCCGGTCCACCGCCAAGAAGGACGACGACGCCGGTGAGGGCGAAGGCGACAAGGCCTGACCCGCACGCCGTACAGGACGGCACCCCACCGCACTCGAAGGCCCCCGCCCGACGGCGGGGGCCTTCGGCATGTCCACCGTCCCGCGGAGGGTGATGACATATCGCAAGTCGATATGGAATCATCGCGCCTCGATATGGCCCCGTGGTCGAAGACGCCCGAGAGGACACCACCGTCATGGCGCGACGCTTGTTCCGGATCGGCGGCTGGGCCGCCCTGGTCGCCGCCGTCCTCGCCGCCGCGACGGCCGTGACCGCGGGGGTGTTCGGGTCCTCGCACTCACCGGGAAGGCGGCCTACCCGGTGGACTACAGCGCCGGGCCGCTGCACTTCCGGGACGCACTCGCCGTCCAGGTCGTCACGGCGTCGCCGGTCTGCCAGGAGTTCGACATCCGCAGGCTCCTGCCGAACGAGTACCCGGGCAACGGGGACTTCTGCTACAAGCTCGTCCAGGACGGTGGCGAGCAGATCATCCACGACGGCGTCGTCTCCCAGGAGGAGAGCATCCGGCCGACGGAGGCGATGCTCACCGGGGAGGTGCGCCTCGCCACGACGGGAGGCTGGAACTCCTGGGTGGCTGCACAAGTCGTCAAGAAGGTGGTCATCGGAGCCGTGATCACGACGTGGCTGCTCCTGCTGTGGCGCCTGCTCGCCGCATCGGCCGCCGGGGACGCGTTCAGCTCCAGGACCGTGCGCCTCCTCCGCGCGCTGGGCTGGCTGACGATCGCGGCCGCCGTGCTGGCCCCGGCGTTGGACCACTTCACCGGCGCGCACCAGGTCGGGGGACTCCACTTCGCGTCGTACGGAGAGCCGGTCCTCGAGCCCGTGGGCACGGAGGGCTACCCCGGCGGCGTGAGCCTCGCGCAGGTCGCCCTGGGCGTCCTGGTGCTGCTGGTGGCCGAGATCTTCCGGCACGGCGCGGAGATCGAGGACGAGCGCAGGCTGACGGTCTGATGCCGATCGTCGTCCGGCTCGACCGGATGCTCGTCGAGCGCGGGATGACGCTCACGGAGCTCGCCGACCGCGTCGGCATCACCGTGGCGAACCTGTCGATCCTCAAGACCGGCAAGGCCAAGGCGGTTCGGCTCGCCACCCTCGACGCCGTCTGCCGCGAGCTCGACTGCCAGCCCGGCGAGCTGCTCGAGCACGTCGACGGACCCGCCGCCTGACGCCCCTGCCGCGCCACCCCGCCGTGCTCGGGAGCGTCAGGCTTCCGGCACGTCCTGGAAGGCGCGGACCTCGATCCGGCCCCGCAGCGCCCGGGCAGCGCGGGTGCCCCACTCGAGCGCCGCGTCCTCGTCGTCCGCCTCGATCACCCACAGGCCGCCGAGGTACTCCGCTGCCTCCACGAACGGACCGGGCGTCCGGGTGGGCGTGTCGACCGCCCCGTCGATCGTCGTCGCCGTGCTCGGCGGGTGCAGACCACCCGCGAACCGCAGGGCGCCCGCGGCCTCCAGGTCCGCGTTGAGGGCCCCGACCGCCGCGAGGGCGACCTCCAGCTCCGCGGGGTCCATGGACGTCATCGTGGGCTCCGTGGCGGAGTCGTGCGGCACCGACAGGAGGTACAGCGTCATGGTGGCTCCTCGGTCGTGCCGACATGGTGGCCGGCGGATCCCCTCCACCCTGCGCCCCGTGCGTGTTCGACGCTCAGCCGCGGCCGGCGGACGCCGTCGACGGCGCCACCGTCAGCCCGGTCCGCGCGACGACGACGGGGCACGACGCGTGGGCCGCCGCCTCCGCGAGCAGCGCCGCGGGGTCGTGCCACGGCCGCAGGTGGGTGAGCACGAGCAGCCGCGACCCGGAGAGTGCGGAGAGCCGGCCGGCGTCGCCCGCGGTGAGGTGCTGCCACGCGCCGTCCTCGACCGCCTCGCGCCCGTCGTCGAACCCGGAGGCTTCGGCGAGCAGGACCTCGCACCCCGCAGCGAGCTCCTCCAGCGCGACGCACGGCGCGGAGTCGCCGGTGTAGCACAGCGCGTCCCCGACCCGCACGGCGAAGCTGTGGTCGGTGTGGGGCACCCGGGCCAGGCGCAGGTCGAACGGGCCCAGGCGGAGCGCGCCCTCCGTCGTCTCCTGGACGGCGAGCACGTCGGGCAGCTGTCGCACGACCTCCGGGAGGTCCGGCGGCCCGACGACCGTGACGGGCGGCAGGGGGTCCGGGTACAGCGGCCGGTGCGTGCGGGCGTAGGCGAGGTGCTTCAGGTCCTCCCAGTGGTCGCCGTGGGCGTGGGAGAGCACGACCGCGTCGATCTCGTGCGGGGCCGCGTAGGCCTGCAGGGCGCCGAACGCGCCCGGGCCGACGTCGAGGAGGAGGCGGTACCCGTCGTCCTCGACGAGGTAGCAGGAGCACGGCGAGTCGGGGCCCGGGACCGATCCGGAGGAACCCACGACGACGAGGCGCACGGCGCCCACTGTAGGGCGGGCCGGCGCCCACGGCAGCGCCGTCCCGCTCGACGTGCCCGGGCGCGCGAACGGCCGCCGACCCGAGGACATCGGGTCGGCGGCCGTTCGCCGAGGGTGGAGCCAAGGGGACTCGAACCCCTAACCCCCTGCTTGCAAAGCAGGTGCGCTACCAATTGCGCCATGGCCCCGAGCAGCCCGTGGACAGGGCAAGGGGGAGAGGCTCAGTCGATGGTGTCGGTGACCTCGGACCACAGGTCCCGGTCTGCCGAGTCCTCGTTGAGCCGGCGCCAGACCAGGTAGCCCGCGCCGAGCGCGAGCAGGACGACGAACAGCTTCTTCATCATCAGCCTCCTCGTCACGACCGTCAGGCCGTGCGTGTCGGGCCCGGGCCTGTTGTGGCCTGGAGTGGGGCTAGGAGGACTTGAACCTCCGACCTCTTCCTTATCAGGGAAGCGCTCTAACCGTCTGAGCTATAGCCCCGAGCGCGCTCCCAGAAGGAGCGCGTGCAGCACGGAACATTACCGTACCGGGAGTCCCCGGCCCAAACCGGGACCGCCCTCACGTGGTGTGACGTCGGTCCCGGTCCGGGGCGAGGGGTCACTCGTCCGTGAGCGTGAGGTGCACGCCGCCGACCAGCGCGGCCGTGATGTTGTAGAGGATGGCCATGATCGTGGCCAGCGCGGTCATCAGCACCACGTTGACGATGGCGATCAGCACCGACAGCGACACGACACGGTCGAACTTCACGAACTGCATGAGGTTCACGGCCTGCGGGCCGATCGTGTCGCTCATGAAGGACTGGATCGTGGCGAAGGTGCCCATGTCGTTCAGCACGTACCAGACGACCATCGTGGCGACGACGATGATGAAGCCGATCGCGACTGACAGCAGGAACGCGAGCTTCATGACCGACCAGGGGTCGACACGGGAGACCGACAGGCGCACGCGGCGCGGGCCGTTGCCGGCCACGCCCGCACCGACCATCGGCGCCGCGGCGGCGGGCGCCGGCGTCGGGGCCGCGGTGCCGTGCACCCCGCCCGCGGAGTAGTGCATCTCCGGGCGCGGCTCGGCCTGCCGGGGCTTCGCCGCCGGCGCCGCGCCGTTGCCGGTCGGCTCCTGGTCCTTGGCCGAACCGTCCGGCATGACGGACTGGACCTTCTTCGCGGCGTTGCGTGCCGCGGCGAGAGCCGCGGCGGCCGCCTTGACGGCGCCCTCCTTGACCGGCGACGCGCCCTGCGAGGGAGCCTGTGCGGCAGCGGACGCCGTGGCCGGCGCCTCGGGAGCCGGCGCAGGTACGGCGGCCTGCACCTGCGTCGTCTGGAACGACGCCGGGGCGGAGGTGGCCGAGGAGCCCCGCTGCGCCGCCGCGCCACCGACGGTCACGCCGCGCGACGTGGACCCGGGCGCAGGCGGAGGCGGAGGCACGGGCGCCCGCCGGTGCGTGGCGTCGTCGATCTCGGCCCCCCGCACGGGAGGCGCCGACGACGCCCTGGTCGACGCGTGGTTCTCCGTCATCAGTCCTCGTCCCCGCTCGTGGTCTGCTCGTCGGCGGCCTGCTCGTCCACGCTAACCGACTCGTCGTCAGCACGACGCTCGACGTTCCGGGCCACCGCGATGATGCGGTCGCCGCGGTCGGGCTTGGCGAAGGTCACGCCCTGCGTGGTACGGCCGGTGAGGTTCACCTCTGCGACCGCCGAGCGCACGATCTTGCCACGCTCCATGATGACGAGCACCTCGTCGTCCGCCTCTGTGACCAGGGCCCCCACGAGGTCTCCACGAGCCTCGACCAGGTTGGCGACCTTGATGCCGTAGCCGGCCCGTCCCTGCACCCGGTACTCGCCGATCGCGGTGCGCTTGGCGAAGCCGCCCTCGGTCACCACGAACAGGTCCGTGCCGGGCGTCACGACGTCCGCGTTGAGCAGCTCGTCGTCCTCCCGGAACTTCATGCCGGTGACGCCCGACGTGGCACGGCCCATCGGGCGCAGCGTGTCGTCGTCGGCGGGGAACCGGATCGACTGGCCCTTGCGCGACACGAGGATCAGGTGGTCGTCCGCGTTGACCAGACGCGCGGCGACGAGCTCGTCGGGGTTGCCCTGCTCGTCCTCGCGGAGGTTGATGGCGATGAGGCCGCCCGAGCGCGGCGAGTTGTACTCGCCGAGGCGCGTCTTCTTCACCAGGCCGCGGCGGGTCGCGAGGACCAGGTGGTCCGCGGCCTCGTAGTCCGGCAGGTCCAGCACCTGGGCGATCCGCTCACCCGGCTGGAAGGCCAGCATGTTCGCCACGTGCTGGCCCTTGGCGTCGCGGCCGCCCTCCGGCAGCTCGTACCCCTTGGCCCGGTACACGCGGCCGAGGTTGGTGAAGAACAGCAGCCAGTGGTGCGTCGTCGTGACGAAGAAGTGCTCGACGATGTCGTCCTCGCGCAGGGCCGCGCCGCGCACGCCCTTGCCGCCGCGGCGCTGCGCCCGGTAGTTGTCCGATCGCGTGCGCTTGGCGTACCCGCCGCGCGTGATCGTGACGACGACCTCCTCCTCGGGGATGAGGTCCTCGACCGACATGTCGCCGTCGAACGGCAGGATCGTGGTGCGGCGCTCGTCGCCGTAGCGCTCGACGATGTCGTCGAGCTCGTCCTGGACGATGGTCCGCTGGCGCTCCGGCTTCGCGAGGATGTCCTTGTAGTCCTCGATCTCCCGCTGCAGCGCGTCGTGCTCGTCGATGATCTTCTGGCGCTCCAGAGCCGCGAGGCGGCGCAGCTGGAGGGCGAGGATCGCGTTGGCCTGCTGCTCGTCGACGTCGAGCAGCTCCATCAGCCCGCTGCGGGCCTGCTCGACGTCGGGGGAGCGGCGGATGAGCGCGATGACCTCGTCGAGCGCGTCGAGGGCCTTGAGGTAGCCGCGCAGGATGTGGATCTGGCGCTCGGCCTCGGCCAGCAGGTACTCGGTGCGCCGGCGCACGACCTCGATCTGGTGCGTGGTCCAGTGCCGCACGAAGGCGTCGAGGCTGAGCGTGCGCGGCACGTCGTCGACGAGCGCCACCATGTTCGCGCCGAAGCTGAACTGCAGCGGCGTGTGCTTGTAGAGGTTGTTCAGCACGACCTTGGCGATGGCGTCGCGCTTGAGCACGATGACCAGGCGCTGGCCGGTGCGGCCCGAGGTCTCGTCGCGGATGTCCGCGATGCCGGCGAGCTTGCCGTCGTTGACGAGGTCGGCGATCTTCGACGCCAGGTTGTCCGGGTTGACCTGGTACGGCAGCTCCGTGATGACGAGGCAGATCCGGTTCTGGATCTCCTCCACGTTCACGACGGCGCGCATGGAGATCGACCCGCGCCCGGTTCGGTACGCCTCCTCGATCCCCTTGGTGCCGAGGATCGTGGCGCCGGTGGGGAAGTCCGGACCCTTGATGCGCAGCATCAGGGCGGCGAGGAGCTCCTCGCGGGACGCGTCGGGGTTCGCGAGGTGCCAGCGCACGCCCTCCGCGACCTCGCGCAGGTTGTGCGGCGGGATGTTCGTCGCCATGCCCACCGCGATGCCGGCGGACCCGTTGACGAGCAGGTTCGGGAAGCGGGCGGGCAGGACGACGGGCTCCTGCGTGCGGCCGTCGTAGTTGTCCTGGAAGTCGACCGTGTTCTTGTCGATGTCCCGGACCATCTCCATGGCCAGCGGGGCCATGCGGCACTCGGTGTACCGCGGCGCCGCGGCCGGGTCGTTGCCGGGGGAGCCGAAGTTGCCCTGTCCCGCGACGAGCGGGTACCGCAGCACCCAGTCCTGCACGAGGCGCACGAGCGTGTCGTAGATCGCCGTGTCGCCGTGCGGGTGGAACTTGCCCATGACGTCGCCGACGACGCGCGAGCACTTCGAGTACGCGCGGTCGGGGCGGTAACCGCCGTCGTACATCGCGTACAGCACGCGGCGGTGCACCGGCTTGAGGCCGTCCCGCACGTCCGGCAGCGCGCGCCCGACGATGACGCTCATCGCGTAGTCGAGATAGCTGCGCTGCATCTCCAGCTGCAGGTCGACCTGGTCGATGCGGCCGTGCTGCACGGCGACCTGGCCGTCCGTCGTCTCGATCGCCTCGTCGCCGGGGGCGCCGTCCGTCATGTCGGGACCGGGGGTCTCGTCCGTCACCGTCTACCTTCTTCCTGTCCTGCGCCGCCGGGGCGCGGGTTCCGTGTCCTCGAGCTCGATGTACAACAGCAGTCGCACGTTCTGTACGACGGTGTCCGTACCGCTAGATGTCGAGGAAACGGACGTCCTTGGCGTTGCGCTGGATGAAGCTGCGGCGGGACTCGACGTCCTCGCCCATGAGCACCGAGAAGATCTCGTCGGCCGCGGCCGCGTCGTCCATGGTGACCTGCAGCAGCGTGCGGTGCTCCGGGTCCATCGTGGTGTCCCAGAGCTCGGTGTAGTCCATCTCGCCCAGGCCCTTGTACCGCTGGATGCCGTTCTCCTTGGGGATCCGCTTGCCCGCCGCGATCCCCTCCTTGAGGAAGGCGTCCCGCTCGCGGTCCGAGTACACGTAGTCGTGCGGCGCGTTGGACCACTTGAGCCGGTACAGCGGCGGCTGCGCGAGGTACACGTGGCCGTGCTCGATGAGCGGGCGCATGTACCGGAACAACAGCGTGAGCAGCAGGGTGCAGATGTGCTGGCCGTCGACGTCGGCGTCGGCCATGAGCACGATCTTGTGGTACCGGAGCTTGGAGAGGTCGAAGTCCTCGCCGATGCCGGTGCCGAACGCCGTGATCAGGGACTGGATCTCCTGGTTGGAGAGCGCCTTGTCCAGGCGCGCCCGCTCGACGTTCAGGATCTTGCCGCGCAGCGGCAGGATCGCCTGGTTGTGCGGGTTGCGACCCCGGACGGCGGAACCGCCGGCCGAGTCGCCCTCCACGATGTAGACCTCGCAGTCCTCCGCACGGTTGGACTGGCAGTCCTTGAGCTTGCCGGGCATCCCGCCCGAGCTCAGGATCCCCTTGCGGCGCGTGGCCTCGCGGGCCTTGCGGGCCGCGATACGGGCCTGCGACGCCTGGACCGCCTTGCGGATGATGTCTCGCGCCTCCGTGGGGTGCGCGTCGAACCAGTCCACGAGCTTCTCGCGGACCACGCGCTGCACGAACGTCTTGGCCTCGGTGTTGCCGAGCTTGGTCTTCGTCTGGCCCTCGAACTGCGGCTCGCCGAGCTTGACGGAGATGACGGCGGTCAGGCCCTCGCGGATGTCGTCACCCGTGAGGTTGTCCTCCTTCTCCTTGATGATCGTCTTCTCGCGGGCATAGCTGTTCACCAGCGTGGTGAGCGCCGCGCGGAAGCCCTCCTCGTGCGTGCCACCCTCGGTGGTGGAGATGGTGTTCGCGAAGGTGTGGACCGACTCGCTGTACGAGCTGGTCCACTGCATCGCGATCTCCACCGAGATCTTGCGCTCGGTGTCCTCCGCCTCCACGTCGATGATCTCGGGGTGGATGAGCTCGGACTTCTTGGCCGCGTTGATGTGCGCCACGTAGTCCGTGAGGCCGTTGTCGTAGCGGTACGTCACGGTGCGCACGGGGTTCGCGGCCTCGGGGCCGGTCCCTCCGTCGGCGGCGGTGACGGAAACCTCCGACGCGGGCTTCCCGACCACCTCGTCGTCCGCGACGACGTGGCCGGCGCGCTCGTCGCGCAGCGTGATCTGCAGGCCCTTGTTGAGGAAGGCGTACTGCTGGAAGCGCGAGCGCAGCGTCTCGAAGTCGTAGTCGGTGGTCTCGAAGATCGACCCGTCGGCCCAGAAGGTCTGCGTCGTCCCGGTGGACTCGCCGTCGGCCAGCGGCTCGAGCCGCTGGACGCCCGTGACCGGCTCGCCGCCGTCGCGGTACTCCTGCTGCCAGTGGTAGCCGTCGCGCTTCACCTCGGAGACGAAGCGCGTGGACAGCGCGTTGACCACGGACATGCCCACGCCGTGCAGGCCGCCGGAGACCGCGTACCCGCCGCCGCCGAACTTGCCGCCGGCGTGCAGGATCGTCATGACGACCTCGAGCGTGGGCTTGCCCTCGGTGGGGTGCATCGCGACGGGGATGCCGCGACCGTTGTCGCGGACGCGGACGCCGCCGTCGTCCAGCAGTGTCACCTCGACGGTGTCGGCGTGGCCGGCCAGGGCCTCGTCCACAGAGTTGTCCACAATCTCGTACACCAGGTGGTGGAGGCCGCGCTCACCGGTGGAGCCGATGTACATGCCCGGGCGCTTGCGGACGGCCTCGAGGCCCTCCAGGACGGTGATGTTGCCGGCGTCGTACCCGTTCCCCGGTCCGGTGGCTCCGTCGGCGGCGACAGCATCAGGACGGGGGGTGTCGGTTCGGTCTGCCACAGGCGGAGCTGCTCCTCGGTCGTCGTGCACGCGCCGGCGCTTCGTGCGGTGTGCGCGCGGCGCGGCTCTCAGGTTCCGGGCACGCACCCGACCGAGCCGTGCGAGAGAGGTCGGACCACGACCCGGAATGACCTTCCCAGTCTACCTGCCGGAGGCAAGGAAACGGCGGATTGACGCCGTTGGGGAGAAGTTCCGCACACGTTGTCCACAGGCGGTGGACGGGCCCTGCCGCGGGTACTTGTCCACAGGGTTTTCCCCAGGCTTGTCCACACCTGGTGGGGGATGAGCACCACTCATGGTGATGTGTCCGGCTTTCGTGCTCTGACCGTTATCAACGACTCTCCCGATTTACTCCAAAAACTGGTGTACTACCCCACGAATCCCCATCTCGCACGTCGATCGGCGTCGGTCTCCGCGCGCCGTCAACCACCGAAGGGACAACACCACTGTGAAGAGGATCCTGGCGGGCGTCGCCGCGACGACGCTCGCCGTCGGCGGGATGCTGGTCGCCATCGCGGCGCCGGCCTCCGCCCACACCCCCCGTGTCAAGGACACCTGCACCAGCCTGGAGGTGAACCTCACCCAGTACCGGGGTGCCGACGTCGTCGTCACCATCGACGGGAAGAAGGTCGCCGGCGAGGGCTTCGGCGACTCCTGGCACCGGACGTTCGAGCTCGACGGATCGACGGGGCACGAGTGGACCGTGGACGTCGACGCCCACGACGGCGACCGGTACGACGCCCACGAGCGCGGCGTCACCGAGGCCTGCACGCCCACGACGCCGGAGCCGCCGCACGGCACCGAGGTCCAGGTGGGCATCTACCTGTACCCCAAGCTCGACAAGGACAAGGGCGCCGCGTGGGAGAACTCCGGGAAGCAGGAGCTGCTCGGCACCACGACGCTCACCCTCCCCGAGGACGAGCTCACCAACGACGAGCACTGGTACACGGAGCTCCCTGAGACCGACGCGCTCGACGACATCGACCTGTGCACCGGCTGGGGCATCCAGCAGGACCTGGTGCGCGGCGGGCCCGACGACTACACGATGCCCGACACGATCACGTACCCCGACGGGTCCTCCATGGACGGGCACCTCGTCGACTGGCAGCACCAGGAGCTGAGCGACTTCGGCATCGAGCTCCCGACCGCCGAGGACTGCGCGACGCCGACCGAGCCCGAGGTCCCCGAGGTTCCCGAGGTCGAGGAGCCCCAGGTCGTCGTGCCGCAGGCGCCGGCGGCGCTCGAGGTCTGCGGTGCGGACTCGTCCGACGTGATCCTTCCCGCGGACAGCGCCGAGATCACGTACCTGCGCACGGAGCAGGGCGTCCTCGCGGTGCCGACGAAGGGTCACACGTTCGGCGAGGACCTCGCCGGCTACACGCGTACCGAGGGCGGTGACGTGATCTTCCCGATCGCGGAGCTGGTCCCGGCCGCGGAGGACTGCGCGCTGGTCCCCGGTGACATCGCCGCCGTCTGCGACGGCGACACCCCGTACCTCTCGTACGGCGTCTCCCTGCCGGAGGGCGTCGAGGTCGACGGTGACACGCCGCTGACGATCACGTTCATCAACCCGGACGGCGGCGAGGACTACGTGGCCGCGGACCAGCCGCTCGAGGGCCGGCTCCTCTGGCCGGGCGCCACGGACACCGCGCCGAAGCAGTGGCCGGGCTGGGAGCAGCAGGACGACGGCTCCTACGTCGAGACGGACGGGAACTACGCCTGGACCCGTGACGGCGTGCAGGTGCTGTTCGAGGTCAACCCGGAGTACTCCACCGTGGTCGACTACCCGCCGGCCTCGTCCGAGTGCGCCAACCCGATCGGCGTCGGCGGCCCCGACACCGAGACGGTCGCGGACTCCGTGGACACGCCGTCGGACGACGCCGCGGGCGGCGCCGACAGCCTGCCGCAGACCGGCGCCACGGTCGGCGTGATCACCGGCCTGGCCCTGCTGCTGGTCGCCGGCGGTGGCGCGCTATTCTGGCTGCGCCGCCGCGTGCAGCACTGACGCGCTGAGCACGACGAAGGCCCGGTCGCACGGCGACCGGGCCTTCGTCGTTCCACCACGCGGGTCGCCCCGCAAGGCCCGGACTCAGCCGAAGGTGTCTCGCGGCCCCGGCCCGCGCACGGAACGGCGCCCGCGCCGGAACCCCGGACCTGCCGGGCCCAGCACCGTGACCTGCTCGACCACGCCCTCGCCGACCTCCTCGGCCAGACGTCTCAGCAGCGTGGGTACGAGCAGGCGCACCTGCGTCGCCCACGCCGTCGAGTCCGCACGCACCACCAGGACCTTCTGCTCGAACGTCTCCGGCTGGCAGTGGTCCGCGACCTGGTCGCCCACGACCTCCCGCCAGCGGCCGATGACGCCGCCCACGGAGACGTCCGCCGTCCAGCCCTTGTCCCGCATGAGGCGGCCCATCACCTCGGACAGCAGCTGCGGGTCGCGCGCCCCCGGCCCCTGGCCCGACATCCGCGGCTCCGCGAGGGGGGAGCGGCGCGCCGGCGAGCCGGGACGCAGGCCCTTGGCACGGGCGGCAGCCTTGGCGCGGTTGAGGGCCTCGCGGGCCACCGCCGAGGGCGGCGTCAGCTCCGTGCGGTCCAGCACCGGCCGGGGGTCGGCGTCGGGCCGGGAGCGCGGGCCGGGCGGCTCGTCCCCGACGCCGTCGGAGACACCTTCCGGACCGTCGTCCACGGCGTCGTCGTCACCCCGCACGACGCACCTGTCCCGGGGTCACCTCGAACCGCGCGCCCATGAGCCCCTCGGGGACGTCGCCGGGCACGGCCGCGGTCACGAGCACCTGGCGCGCCGGCGCGACGAGCTCCGCGAGCCGCTCCCGACGGCGCACGTCCAGCTCGGCGAACACGTCGTCGAGGATGAGCACCGGGTCGGCGTCGGTGTCGAGGTCGGGGTCCCAGAACGCGGCGTCGGGCACGTGCTCCGGATCGTCGCCGCCACCGAGCAGCCGGTACGACGCCAGTCGCAACGCCAGCGCGAACGACCACGACTCGCCGTGGCTGGCGTACCCCTTGGCGGGCAGCCCGCCCAGGGTGAGCACCAGGTCGTCGCGGTGCGGGCCGACCAGGCTCACGCCGCGTTCGAGCTCCTGCGGGTGCGCGGCGGCCATCGCCGCGAGCATCGCCTTCTCCAGGTCCTCCGCCGTCGGGAGCTGCCCTGTGCCGTCGCCCGCCTCCGGGACGCTCGAGCGGTACGTGAGCTCGGCGTCGCCGTCCGCGTCGCTGACCTGCTCGTACGCGGCCGCGACATGGGGGCACATCGCCTGCACCAGCGCCAGCCGCATCGCGAGGACCTGCCCGCCCAGCTGGGCGGCGCGGGCGTCCCACACCTCGAGCGTGCTGGTGTCCACAACCCCGCCCCCGGACCTGCGGACGCCGCGCAGCGACTTGAGCAGCGCGGACCGCTGCCGCACCACCCGCTCGTAGTCGCTCAGCAGACCCGAGGCGCGGGGGAGGAGCTGCACCACCAGCTGGTCGAGGAAGCGGCGGCGGCCGTCGGGGTCGCCCTTGACGAGGGTCAGGTCCTCAGGTGCGAACAGCACCGTGCGCAGGATCCCCAGGACGTCGCGCGCCCGGCCCAGCTGACCGCGGTTGACCCGCGCCCGGTTCGCCTTGCCGGCGGTGATCTCCAGCTCGACGGTCGACGCCCGCTCGGCGCGCACGATCCGCGTGCGGACCACGGCCCGCTCGGCGCCCGCGCGGATCAGCGGCGTGTCGTTCGCGACCCGGTGGCTGCTCAGCGTCGCGACGTACCCGATGGCCTCGACCAGGTTCGTCTTGCCCTGCCCGTTGCGGCCCACGAAGGCGTTGGGGCCCGGCTCGAGCTCGACGTCGGCCGCGGCGTACGACCGGAAGTCCAGCAGGGACAGGTGCGAGACGTACATCAGCGATCTCGACGGCCGGCGACCGGCCGGGTCACTGCGCCGGCTTGACCGCGTGCCCGCCGAACTGCTGACGCAGCGCGGCCACGGCCTTCATCGCGGGCGACTCCTCCTGCCGGGACGCGAAGCGGGCGAACAGCGCCGCAGAGATCACGGGCAGCGGCACCGCGTTGTCGATCGCCTCGTCGACGGTCCAGCGCCCCTCGCCCGAGTCGTCGACCCAGTCGTCGATGGCCGCCAGCGCCGGGTCCTCCTCGAGCGCCTTGACCATGAGGTCCAGGAGCCACGAGCGCACGACCGTGCCGCGCATCCATGCCTTCATGGTGCCGTGCACGTCCGTGACGATCTCCTTCTTGGCCGCCAGGAGCTCGTAGCCCTCCGCGTACGCCTGCATGAGGCCGTACTCGATGCCGTTGTGGACCATCTTCGCGAAGTGCCCGGCACCGACCTCGCCGGCGTGCACGAAGCCCTCCTCGCGCGGACCCTCGGGCCGCAGCGCGTCGAAGACCGGCATGAGCGCCTCGACGTGCGTCGCGTCGCCGCCGCACATGAGCCCGTACCCGTTCTCGAGGCCCCAGACGCCGCCGGACACGCCGACGTCGACGTAGCCGACACCGCGCTCGGCGAGCTCGGCGGCCCGCGCCTGGTCCTCCGGGTAGTGGGAGTTGCCGCCCTCGACGACCACGTCGCCCTCGCCCAGCAGCGTGCCGAGCTCCTGGACGACGCCGCGCGTCGGGTCGCCGGCAGGCACCATCACCCACACCACGCGCCGATCGGCGGGCAGGGTGGCCACGAGGTCGGCGAGCGAGGCCACGTCGGACACCTCGGGTCGCGGGTCGTACCCCGTGACCTCGATGCCGCCGCGGCGCAGGCGCTCGCGCATGTTGTTGCCCATCTTGCCCAGACCGACGAGTCCGATGTGGCTGACCATGGGTACCTCCAGGAGGGTGCGGGCGAGAGGGCTGCCGTGCGTCAGCCGGCGAACCGGATGGGCACGAGCAGGTAGCGGTACTCCGACGAGTCCTCGCCGTCGAGCGACTCCTGGCCGGTGAACTCCACCGGCTTGTTCGGGTGGGTGAACGAGAGCCGGACGAAGTCGGTGCCGAGCGCACCGAGGCCGTCGAGCAGGAACTGCGGGTTGAACGCGACCTGGATGTCCTCGCCCACGAGCACGGCCTCGAGGGCCTCCGACGCCTGCGCGTCGTCGCCCTGCCCGGCGTCCAGCACCACCTGGCCGTCGGTGAACGACAGGCGGATGGGCGTGTTGCGCTCGGCGACCAGGGAGACGCGTTTGGCCGCCTCGATGAGCGGCGCGGTGGCGACGACGGCGTGGATCGGCGTCGCGTCCGGGAACAGGCGGCGCACCGGCGGGTAGTCGCCGTCCACGAGCTGCGACGTCGTGTGGCGCCCGCCGGCCTCGAAGCCGATGAGGTCCACGCCCTGGCCTGTGGACAGCCCCACGTTCACCAGGCCGCCGCCACCGCCGAGCGACTTCGCGACGTCGGTGAGCGTGCGGGCGCGCACGAGGGCGACCGCGGAGTAGCCGGGGGTGGCCGGGGTCCAGGTCAGCTCGCGCAGCGCCAGGCGGTACCGGTCGGTGGCGATGAGGGTGATGCGCTCGCCCTCGATCTCCATCCGCACACCCGTGAGCAGCGGGAGCGTGTCGTCCCGGCTCGCGGCGACGCTCACCTGCGCGACGGCGTGGGTGAGGGCGTCCCCGGTGACGGTGCCCGAGAGCTCCGGCATCTGCGGCAGCGTCGGGTAGTCCTCGACGGGCATCGTCAGCAACGTGAAGCGCGAGGCGCCGCAGGTCAGCACGACCTTGGTGCCCTCGAGCGTGACGTCGACCGGCTTGTTGGGCAGCGCGCGGGAGATCTCGGCGAGCAGCCGGCCGGAGACCAGGACGGTGCCCGGCTCCGAGACCTCGGCCGGGATCTCGGCGCGCGCGGAGACCTCGTAGTCGAAGCTGGACAGCCAGATCGTGCCCGCCGTGTCGACCTCGATGCGGACCCCTGCCAGCACCGGCGCCGGCGGGCGCGTGGGGAGGGTGCGCGCCGTCCAGGTCACGGCCTCGGCCAGGACGTCACGCTCAACCCGGAACTTCATCCCACTCCTCGCGTTGTCGACTTGTTGTCGATCGATGTGGGCGGTCGAGGGTGTCGTTGTGACCCGGTGGGGGCCCGCCGACGCGATCCGACCCGCCTCGTCGTCCGAGCCAAACCCTACGCGAGACGTGGCATCTTCGGCACTCGATCTGCGGACCTGTGCTCGGGCGTGGGTCGGGTCGTCGGCCGCCCTGATGAAGGCGTGGGGAATTTCTTGATGAGAACACGTTAGTCATCGTCATAGGGGTTGTGGATTCTGGGGATGACGGATGTTTCCGCAGGTCAGAGCACTTCCCTGCATGTGGAGGCAGTGGGGGCGACGCTGTGGACGACGCCTTGTGCCTGTGGGCGACGGATTCTGTACCCACAGCCGTCCACCGATCCGGGCGCCGTCGTCCACCGATTTGGCCCCCTGGTCCACATGCGTCCACAACCTTGTCCACAGGTGTGAATCTCGCTGCCTGGGGATAACGCCCAGTTGTCCACGATGTCCGTCCACAGGGATGGGGACGGCGACGACAGATCGGCGGACTGGCGCGGTCGAGGCTGTGGGCGGTGATGTGGAGAAACGACTGCGGGCCCGCCCCACCCTGTGAAGAGCGTGGTCGGGCCCGCGAGGAGCGTGGAGCAGGTCAGCCGCGGTGCTGCTGCTTGATACGGCTGGTGAGCTCGGTCACCTGGTTGTAGGTGGAGCGACGCTCCGCCATCTGGCCCGCGATCTTCTTGTTCGCGTGCATGACGGTGGTGTGGTCGCGGCCGCCGAACTGCTGGCCGATCTTCGGCAGCGACAGGTCGGTCAGCTCTCGGCACAGGTACATGGCGATCTGTCGCGCCGTGACCAGGACTCGGGAGCGGGAGGACCCGCACAGGTCGTCGATCGTGAGGCCGAAGTAGGCGGCCGTCTGCGCGATCACCATCGAAGGAGTGATCTCCGCGGTGTCGTCGTCGGTGATGAGGTCCTTGAGGACGATCTCCGCGAGGGCGAGGTCGACCTGCTGGCGGTTGAGGTTCGCGAAGGCGGTGACGCGGATCAGGGCACCTTCGAGCTCACGGATGTTCGTCGAGATGCGCGATCCGATGTAGCTCAGCACCTCGGCCGGCACGTCGAGCCGCTCGCTCGCCGCCTTCTTGCGGAGGATCGCGATCCGGGTCTCGAGGTCCGGCGGCTGCACGTCCGTGATGAGGCCCCACTCGAAGCGGGAGCGCAGCCGGTCCTCGAACCCGTTGAGCTGCTTCGGCGGGACGTCGGAGGTGATGACGACCTGCTTGTCCGCGTTGTGCAGGGCGTTGAAGGTGTGGAAGAACTCCTCCATCGTCTGTTCCTTGCCCTGCAGGAACTGGATGTCGTCGATGAGGAGGACGTCGACGTCCCGGTAGCGGCGCTGGAACGCACCCGCGCGGCCTTCACCGATGCTGTTGATGAAGTCGTTGGTGAACTCCTCGGAGTTCACGTACCGCACCCGTACATGGGGATAGAGGTTGTGGGCGTAGTGCCCGATGGCGTGCAGCAGGTGGGTCTTGCCCAGGCCCGAGTCGCCGTAGATGAAGAGCGGGTTGTAGGCCTTCGCCGGCGCCTCGGCCACCGCGACCGCCGCCGCGTGGGCGAACCGGTTGGAGGCGCCGATGACGAACGTCTCGAAGATGTACTTCGGGTTGAGCCGGGTCGGCTCGGCCGACTGCTTCGGGCTCGCGGGCAGTGGCGGGGCCTCGGGCTCGTCGGGGACTCCCGGCTCCGGGGGAGCGGTGTAGTCCTGGGACGGGCCGGTGAGGGTGTCGCTGCTCAGCTCGGGATCCACGGTGATGCCGAACCGGATGTCGCGACCGAGCGTCGACGCCATGGCGGAGACGAGCTGGTCCCGGACGCTGGTCTCGAGGTACGCGCGCGTCTGCTCGTGCGGGACCGCGATGAAGACGGTGTCCTCGAGGATGGCCATCGGCTTCGCGAGCTTGATGAAGGCGAGCTGGCGGGCCGACATGTCGGGCCGTGCCTCGAGGGTGGCGAGCGTGTGTGCCCAGACATCGGTGATGTTCTCGTCCGGCTGGGCCACGGGCGTCGTCCTTCTGTCGTTCTGGATGGGCAGCGGGTCGCGAGTCTGCCACGCCCAGACTCCGTCCACAGCGTTGTCCACATGCTGTGGAACCTGTGGACAATGCTGTGGGTGACGACCGTACCGGGGCGGGCGGCGCGACGTCGCGCCGTGGTGCGTGAGGTCCTCCACATCGTAGCCACCGGGGGCGCCGCGACGCCCCTGGGCGGGTTTGACCTGAGGGGCCCGCACGGCGTAACGTCATACAGCCGTTCCAGGTCCTTTCGCGCGCCCACAACTGGGCTGCCGGTCCTCGGGTCGGCCCGGTCGACGCCTCACGTCCTGTACGCGTGCGTCGACCGAGAACAAGACCGGCATCGTCGAGGAACTGACGGTGTGCCTCCCCGACGTTTCTTGGAGTACCTCGTGAGCAAGCGGACCTTCCAGCCGAACAACCGTCGTCGTGCCAAGACCCACGGCTTCCGGCTGCGCATGCGCACCCGTGCCGGCCGCGCCATCCTGGCGAACCGTCGGCGCAAGGGTCGCGCCGAGCTCTCTGCCTGACGAATGCTGCCCGCGGCGCACCGACTGCGCCGTTCCGTCGACTTCGAACGGGCGGTGCGCCGCGGCACGCGTGCAGGTCGATCGACCGTGGTGGTCCATCTCCTCGTCGACCCCGACACCGGCTCACAGGCCGGTGTCTCTGGTGTCTCGGGCGATGAACCGCCACAGGTCGGTCTTGTCGTATCCAAGGCCGTGGGGAACGCCGTGCACCGCAACCAGGTGAAGCGCCGTCTCCGGCATGCCGCCGCGGGGCACCTCTCGGTGCTCCCCGCCGGTTCCCGCCTCGTCGTGCGAGCGCTCCCGGCCTCGAGCTCCGCCACGTACGCGGAGCTCGACCGCGACCTGGCGAGCAGCCTCGACCGCGCTCTCGCGCGCGGACGGAGGGCGTCGTGACCGCCCCCACGCTCGGGCATGGCCGCGACGTGCTGCGGAACCTTCCTGCGGCCGTCCTCATCGGTGTGATCCGGGTCTACCAGTCGGTGATCTCCCCGCTCACGGGTCCCACCTGCAAGTACTACCCGTCGTGCTCGCAGTACGCGGTCATCGCGATCCGTACGCACGGCACGTTGCGGGGGACCGGTCTCGCGCTCTGGCGCATCCTTCGATGCAACCCCTGGAGCCTCGGCGGCGTCGACGACGTACCGCCCGCTCGTGACAAGCACGCCGACGACGCCGTCGACGCGCCGGCTCACGAGCACCGCGGCGCAGCTCGCCACTGACCATCCCGGACCGCGCCGCCGGGGACCGCAGAGACTTTTCCGACAGAGGAGACACATCGGGATGGATACCATCCTCTACCCCATCGAGTGGGTCGTGGCCTGGATCATGTACGGGGCCCACGCACTCTTCACGACCCTCGGGATGCAGGACGGTCCGGGCTGGGCCTGGGTGTTCTCGATCGTCGCGCTGACGATCGTCATCCGTATCGCGCTGATCCCGCTGTTCTTCAAGCAGATCAAGGCCTCGCGCGGCATGCAGATGATGCAGCCGGAGCTGCAGGCCGTGCAGAAGAAGTACAAGGGCAAGACGGACCCGGCGTCCCGTGAGGCCATGGGCCGCGAGACGATGGAGCTGTACCGCAAGCACGGCACCAACCCCATGGCGTCCTGCCTGCCGATCCTGCTCCAGTCGCCGATCTTCTTCGCGCTGTTCCGGGTGCTCAACCACCTGTCGGCGATCGCCGACGGTTCCTACCGCACGATCGGTCCGATCGACCAGCGCGTCGCCGCTGACATCGAGCACTCCGAGCTCTTCGGGGCCCAACTCTCCGACGTCTTCCGCACCACCGACTCGACGACGTCGCGCATCGTGGTCATCTGCCTCATCGTGCTGATGAGCGCCACCATGTTCTTCACCCAGCGCCAGCTGACCATGAAGAACATGCCGAAGGCCGCCCTCGAGGGGCCGATGGCGAGCACGCAGAAGATGATGCTCTACATCCTCCCGGTGATCTTCCTGATCTCGGGCATCAACTTCCCCGTGGGTGTGCTCATCTACTGGGTGATCTCGAACCTGTGGTCGATGGGCCAGCAGTTCTACACGATCAAGAAGATGCCGGCGCCCGGGTCCGAGGCCGAGCGCCTCCTCAAGGAGAAGCAGGCCCGCAAGGCCGCCGCGAAGGGCGCCATCGAGGCCGCTCCCGAGCCGGAGCCCGAGCAGGCCCGCGGGCAGCGCGAGCAGCCCAAGCGCAAGAACCGCCAGAAGCGCCGCTGAGCAGCGAGAGGAATCGACACCGATGACGACGGACACTCCCGTGGACCAGGGACCCGAGCGCACGGCGCGTCTCGAGGAAGAGGGCGAGATCGCCGCCGACTACCTCGAGGAGCTCCTCGACATCGCGGACCTGGACGGTGACATCGACCTGGACATCCAGCACGACCGCGCCGCGGTCGAGGTGGTGGCCGACGAGGACGAGGACCTCTCGGTGCTCGTGGGCCAGGACGGCGAGGTTCTCGAGGCCCTGCAGGAGCTCACGCGCCTGGCCGTGCAGGCCCGCACCGGCGAGCGCAGCCGGCTGATGCTCGACATCGGCGGCTTCCGTGCCGAGCGTCGCGCGGAGCTCACCACGCTGGCCGAGGAGGCCATCGAGCGGGTTCGTAAGTCGGGTCAGGAGGTCGAGCTCGACCCCCTGAACGCGTTCGAGCGCAAGGTGGTGCACGACGCCGTCGCTGCTGCCGGGCTGGTGAGCGACTCCCGCGGCGTGGAGCCGGCGCGGTACGTCGTGGTGCAGCCCGCGGCCGTCGAGCCGGGAGAGACCCCCGCGTCCTGATGTAGACCTCGAGGGCCCGTTGTTTCACGTGAAACGACGGGCCCTCGTCATGAGACGAACGAACGAAAGGTGCCCGAGATGACCGACGACGCGACGGATGGTGCGGCCGGTGCGCGGGACGAGGCGCTCGGCCGGAGCGCCGCGGTCCGTGCGTACTTCGGCGACCGATACGACCTGGTCGCTCGATTCGCCGCGAGCCTGCGCGCGGAGGGCGAGCTGCGCGGGCTGATCGGGCCGCGGGAGGTCGCCCGTCTCTGGGAGCGCCACATCCTGAACTCCGCAGCGGTGACGCCCTACCTGGGTGAGGCGCGTTCGGTCGCCGACATCGGTTCGGGCGCGGGGCTCCCTGGTGTGGTTCTCGCGATCCAGCGGCCGGACGTCGACTTCCGTCTGATCGAGCCGATGGAGCGACGTACGGCGTGGCTCCAGGAGGTCGTGGACGACCTCGGGCTTGCGAACGTGCAGGTCGATCGGGGGAGGGCAGAGGAGTACCACGACGCCTTCGAGGTCGACATCGTGACGTCGCGTGCGGTGGCTGCCCTCAGCAAGCTCGCGCGGATGAGCATGCCGCTGGTGCGCCACGGTGGAGCGATGGTCGTTCTCAAGGGCCGCAACGTCGAGCGAGAGATCGAGCCCGCACGCAAGGTGCTGCGGTCCTTCAAGACGGCCGAGCCGGAGATCCTCGAGGGCCGCACGATCGACGACGTCGAGGCGACGACGATCCTGCGCATCCGTCGCCCCTGAACAGGGAGCGGACCCACGGGTCATGCTCGCCCGGCCCTGTCTGATCGATCTCTGTCGGCCGGAGTTTTGCCCCGGCGCGCCGTCCGTGAGGCCGTAGAGTGAGCGCGGAGCATCCGGTCGACGACGGCAGCGCTCGCGTCGGGCCGGTCACGAAGTCTCTGTGGCGAACCGGAGGAGTGGCACGTGAGCACGAGTACGGAGCACGTCGACGACGTCCCGCGCAACGACGGGACCGTGGCGAGCGATCCGCACGTTTCACGTGAAACAGCGCCTGGCCTCGACTGGGCGCCCGGAGGGCTCCCTCCGGTGATCGACGGTCACCGAGCGGCCCTGGTCGCGTCGGTCCCTGAGGCGGACGAGTCGACGCCGCTGGCCGCCCAGCTCGCGATCGACGCACGGCGGCGGATCGAGCTCCAAGGGAGGCAGTTCCCCCGCCCGGATCACACGCGCATCATCACCGTGGCGAATCAGAAGGGCGGCGTCGGGAAGACGACGACGACCGTCAACATCGCGGCGGGCCTTGCCCAGTCGGGGTTGAAGGTGCTGGTCATCGACAACGACCCCCAGGGGAACGCGTCGACCGCACTCGGGCTGGAGCACCGCGCGGGAACGCCGTCGATCTACGAGGTCCTCGTCGAGGACGAGCCGCTGGCGAACACCGTGCAGGAGTGCCCGACCGTTCCGGGTCTGTACGGTGTCCCGGCGACCATCGACCTGTCGGGCGCCGAGATCGAGCTGGTCTCCCTGGTTTCACGTGAAACACGCCTGCGGCGGGCGCTGGACAGCTACCTGGCCCAGCGTGAGGAGCGCGGGGAAGAGCGGATCGACTACGTGCTGGTCGACTGCCCACCCAGCCTGGGGCTGCTGACCGTGAACGCCTTCGTCGTCGGTCGCGAGGTGCTGATCCCGATCCAGTGCGAGTACTACGCGTTGGAAGGGCTGAGCCAGCTTCTGAAGACGATCGAGCTCATCAAGGCGCACCTGAACCCGGAGCTTCGCGTCTCGACGATCCTGCTCACCATGTACGACGGGCGCACGAACCTCGCCCAACAGGTGGCAGCCGAGGTCCGCGAGCACTTCCCGAACCAGACCCTACGGACCACCGTGCCTCGCTCCGTGCGCATCTCGGAGGCTCCGAGTCACGCACAGACGGTCATGACGTACGACCCGGGATCAACAGGTTCGCTCGCGTACCTCGAAGCGGCCCGCGAGCTGGCTGATCGTGCGCCGCAGCGTGCTGACCTGGGATAAGGCCGATGACACGCCAGGGAACGGGCGCAACGACGCCCGAAGACTTCACGTCACGCCGCGCCGCGGGGGCTGACACATCGCGTGGTTCGTCCCAGCGACGACGCGACCGTACTTCGACGACGACTAGGGGAACGCGGGGCCCCATGGTTCAGGAGGCTGGAGCATGAGTCAGAAGAAGCGTGGTCTGGGCCGCGGGCTCGGTGCGCTGATCCCGTCGGGTCCGGAAGGCGACCGACCGGTCGACGTCTTCTTCCCCGCGGGGGAGCCCCGGGAGGGTGGCTCGGGAAGCGGGGCGCTCGCCACCGCGCCGGCCGACCGCTCGGGCGCCGACGCCGCAGACGAGGGCGGACGGACCACGCGTCGCGCAGCCTCATGGGACTCGGCGATCGCCGGCGGGCGGCTGAGCATTCGGACGGGCGGCGAGTCGCAGGTCAAGAGCGACGCGCGCGACGTCTCGGGCACTGAGCCGGGCGCCAGCGCGCTCCTGACGGAGGTCGATCCTCAGCCTGCTCGCGAGGCGACACCTTTGACCCGTGAACAGGACGACGACGGCGGCGACGCGTTCGGTGCTGACTCCCTGTCTCTCGGCCTGATCACCAGCATCGCCCTGCCGGACCTGGACGAGGACGTGGCTGCAACGGGCCTCGAGTCGAAGTCCGAGCCGAACCCGCAGAGCAGTGACGACGGGCAGGCCAGCGGAGACGGGGACTGGGGCGACGACGCGCCCATCCACGGCGCCGTTTCACGTGAAACGGAGCTGGCCCCGGTTCCGGGCGCGCGGTTCGCGGAGATCCCGGTCGATGCGATCCGTCCGAACACCTGGCAGCCTCGCTCGGTGTTCGACGACGGCGAGCTCGACGAGCTGGTCGCGTCGATCTCCGAGATCGGCGTCCTCCAGCCCGTCGTGGTGCGGCCGGATGCGGCTGACCCGGACCGATACGAGCTCATCATGGGCGAGCGGCGCTGGCGTGCGTCGCAGGTCGCCGGCCTGGAAACGGTCCCGGCGATCGTCCGCGAGACCGACGACAGCGACATGCTCCGTGATGCGCTGCTGGAGAACCTGCACCGCGCCGCCCTGAACCCGCTCGAGGAGGCGGCGGCCTACCGTCAGCTCCTCGACGACTTCGGGTGCACGCACGAGGAGCTCGCGACTCGGATCGCTCGCTCGCGGCCCCAGATCTCCAACACGCTCCGCCTGCTGAAGCTCCCGCCGCTGGTGCAGCGCCGGGTCGCCGCTGGGGTGTTGTCGGCGGGGCACGCCCGAGCGCTTCTCTCGCTCAGCGACGGTGCTGAGATCGAACGACTGGCCCAGCGGATCGTCTCCGAGGGCCTGTCCGTGCGTGCGACGGAGGAGATCGTCACGCTGCTGACCAGCGGCGACGCCGAGCGTTCGGCTCGCCGCGCGCCTCGCGCGGGCCAGCGGAGCGAGGCGATGGACGACCTCGCCACACGGCTTGCGGATCGGTTCGAGACTCGCGTGAAGGTGAACATCGGTAAGACCAAGGGGCGGCTGACGGTGGAGTTCGCCTCCGTCGAGGACCTCAACCGGATCCTCGGCGTCATGGCGCCGGAGGACCCCGGTCTCCTGCGTTCCTGATCACCCGACACGTTCGACGGGCGCTGCCTCTGTTGAAGAGGCGGCGCCCGTTCGTGTGTAGCGAGTCCTGGCCGTCGTGACGGCCGCCGCGGCTGGCTGTCGCCGATGGCCGTTTCGTTCATCGAGCTGGGCTGGCGCGGTGCGGGACGTTGGGTGACGCGCCGACGTCCCCGGTGTCCCTGTTTCACGTGAAACAGGGGCCGTGAAGGCAACGGTCCGGCGCCCTGTGTCGGGGAGGTGGTCGTCCCGCGACTGGGCTGGGTTTCGTCTCGATGCGGGGTGTCCCCTGTCGGGGCAGTCCCGGACTGGGCGGCGGGCCGACCGGCCCCCAGGAAGCAAGGGGCTCGGGGCGATGGCTGGGGGCTTCGGAGCGCCGCCTCCCAGCGAGCCCAGGGCACTGGTGTGTCGGCGGCCCTCGCCACCGGTGCTGTGGGTCGGCCGTTCATTCCCTCACGTGACCAGCCCCGACGCCGATGACGCGCAGCCGCACCGACCGGCGGTCTGCAGGTCGGAGGGCACGGCGGGTCCGCGCGGAGGTCTGGTTGTCGCGTGGCGACGCAGCCAGACGAGGGTTCGACGCCGGCGGGCGGCGAGGCAGGGGTCACGGTCGCTCGGTCGTCGTCCCAGGGAACCTGGCGGCATGGTCCGGCGAATGGTCGCCGGGTGTGACGGCACGCGCTGAACGCGGGGGAGGGGATGACGCAGGCTGCGGAGGGAGCCCCCAGTCGACACCGACGGGCACGAGGCGAAGCCGCTGTTGAGCGGGGACGAGACGTGAGCGCTGTTCAGAGCTGACGAGACATGAGCCGTGCTCGCGGCAGCCGTGTGAGCGAGCGGGTTGAGGGTCGCGGTGGGCGCGGTGATGCACGTCGGATGTCGGCTCACGAGCAGAGGCACGTTCCACGTGAAACATGTGCGACGCGGCTGGAGACGCGGGACCCGATCGATGCGAGGGGCGTGGGTGGCTGGCGTCAGGCAGGCGCTGATCCGGCAGGCCTGACAGGCGGCTTGGAGGGGAGTGCTCATGCCCCGCAACGACGGAAGGTGGCGGTCGGAGGACCGGGCACTGTCTCGGGTGGAGCACCAACCTGCGGACGGGGCGGAGCCGAACACGCGAGTGGCTGCGATAGGGAAGGGCGCGCTCGGGATGATCGCGAGAGGCGGGCGAACCTCTCCTCGACGACGCCCGGCAGGGAGCGCGATCGCCCGCGCCCCTGAAACACGCACCAGTCTCTGACCTGCGGGTTCGTGGCGGTGAGGGCCCGACGGCATGGCCTCGTCGCTCGCTGGGCACGCTCGCGCCGGGCACCGTTCGCAGGCGTACGCCGGGTCACGTGGAGCCGGTCGCTTGAGGGGCCAGATCTGTCCTCATCCGCGAGTGCTCGCCAGACCGGCGCGGCAGGTGGAGTGCCGCCGGGTCCGGCTCACGCGACCCACGGCGAGTCGTCGGGCCAGGCGCCGGTCGAGGGTCGTGAGCCTCGTCAGACCGCCCGCCCGGAAGGCCGGCGCGCCGTACCGACCTCCATCCCCGCGCGCCCGCGGGGCCGGTCGTACCAGTCAGGACCGAGCTGCCAGTCCTGACCGTCCCGTGACGGCGATTTCCGGCAGAGGGGCGGGAAGGGGACGAATGCACCGCGACCGATGGGGGAGAGGAGCCGGCGCGGGGCCACCGCGTGCTGGCGGCCCCGCCGGGGGACGCACATCGACCAGCTCGATGGGCACGGGCGCCGGGGGCATGCTGCCAGTGAGGCGGACCGCGCTGCCCCCCGCCAGGGATGCCTCCTGCGGCACGGCGGCACGACGGCACGACAGGGCGGCATCGCGGACGGCAGGCGAGCTCGCCGCCCTCAGGCGTACGGCTCGGTAGTGACTGCGCCCTGCTTCGGCGCTGCCCGCGCACAGCGTGGCAGCCGGGACTGCGCGCGTCGGTGGTCGTCCTCGCTGGGCCATCCCCGTGTGGCCGTGAGTGCGGGACGTCCCGGATCAGGCAGGAGCCGATCCCCTCGCAACCTCCCTCCCGCCGATCGAGTGGGGTGCGGAGCGCACCACGGTGGTCCTGGGCGTGGGATGAGGCGCGACGAAGGCCGGCGGCGTCGGGATGGTGTGCGGGGCAGAGAGTGCGCACATCAGCCGGTACTGGGCCAACCGGAGATCTCGCCTCAAAGGGGAGAGAACGCGGTGAGAGCCTTCAGGACCGCTGTCGTTGCGATCCCTGCGAGACGGGCCCGTGCGGGCCAGGGCAGGAACGAGCCAGCGCGCGGCCGAGGCAGGTGGCGGCATCGCAGCGAAGGGTCGTCGCTCCACGCGGGCTACATCGGTGACGGGAGACCACGCGCAGCGTCGGTCGCGCGGCCCCCGCGTTCCGCCGCGTGCACGGCGAGCGATCTGTTCTCGGGCGCCTGCATGGTTCCGGGCGGGGCGCAGGATGCCCGGGTGCTTCGATGCGGGCCGCGACTCGGTCGGGGCCCGGTGCAGGTGGCGGTGCACGCGGCGTGGTGGGGGCTCGTTCTACTGCTGCCCGCTCCGGGAGGACCGACACGGACCCGGTCGTGAGGGAAGGCCGCGATGCCTGGGCGGGCACGTCGTCGTCACGCCCGAATGCCCGTGCCGGGAGCGACGTCCGCAGATGCGCGCCGAGGCCGGCGGCGCCGGGACCGGGGGACCGCCGCCGGCTCGGCAGGGCCGTCGTCCCGAGGCCGGAGACGCCGAAGGCCGGGCCTGTTTCACGTGAAACAGGCCCGGCCTTCAGTGAGGATCAGACGCTCGGCGCGAGGACCGCGTCGATCTCCTCCTGGAGGGCCCGCTTGGGGCGGGCGCCGATGACGGACTTCACGAGCTCGCCACCGGAGTAGACGTTGAGCGTCGGGATCGACGTGATGCCGTAGGCCATCGTGGTGGCCTGGTTGGCGTCGGTGTCGAGCTTGACGATCTTGATCTTGCCCTCGTACTCGTCGGAGAGCTCCTCGAGGATCGGGGCGACCATGCGGCACGGGCCGCACCAGGTCGCCCAGAAGTCCACGAGGACCGGGACGTCGGACTCGAGAACCTCGGCCTTGAACGTGTCGTCGGTGACGGCGACGGTAGCCATGTGTCGCTCCTTCGATGCGTAGTGGGAGGAAGGGGTCAGCCTGCGACCGAGTCGAGCGCCGTGGGCAGCCCGTCGGGGTTGGGCACCGCAGGGGTGCCGGCCAGGGAACGCTCGCCCTCGTCGTCGGCGACCTCGGTGAGGTACGACTGCGCGTCGAGCGCGGCCGCGCACCCGGAGCCGGCGGCGGTGATCGCCTGGCGGTAGGTGTGGTCGACGGCGTCGCCGCAGGCGAAGACGCCGGGGAGGTTGGTCCGGGTGGAGCGGCCCTCGACGAGGATGTAGCCCTCGTCGTCGAGGTCGATCTGGCCCTTCACGAGGTCGGTGCGGGGGTCGTGGCCGATGGCGACGAAGAGGCCCGTCGCGTCGAGCTCGCGCTCCTCGCCGGTGACCGTGTCGCGCAGCGTCACGCCGGCGACCTTGTCCTCGCCAGAGATGCCGGCGACCTCGCTGTTCCAGGCGAACTCGATCTTCGGGTCGGCCTGCGCACGGTCGGCCATGATCTTCGACGCCCGCAGGGAGTCGCGACGGTGCACGATCGTCACCTTGGACGCGAAGCGCGTGAGGAACGTCGCCTCCTCCATCGCGGAGTCGCCACCACCGACGACGGCGATGTGCTGGTCGCGGAAGAAGAAGCCGTCGCAGGTCGCGCACCAGGACACGCCACGACCGGAGAGCTGCTTCTCCTCCGGCAGGCCGAGCTCGCGGTACGCGGAGCCGGTCGCGAGGATCACGGCGCGGGCGCGGAAGGTCTCGCCGCCGCCGGTGACGACGGTCTTGACGTCACCGGTCAGCTCGACCTGCTCGGCGTCGTCCCACAGCACGCGGGCGCCGAACTTCTCGGCCTGCTCGCGCATGGCCTCCATGAGGTCGGGGCCCTGGATCCCGGCGGGGAAGCCGGGGAAGTTCTCGACCTCGGTCGTGTTCATCAGCGCGCCACCGGCAGTGACGGAACCGGCGATCACGACGGGTGCCAGGCCGGCGCGCGCCGCGTACACGGCCGCCGTGTAGCCGGCGGGGCCCGAGCCCACGATCACGATGTCGTGCACGGTGCCCTCAGCGGTGGTGGTGGTCGGCTGATCGGTCACGTCTTCTCCTGGTCTTTGCTGGTGTGTCGCGCGCTAGGGCGCCATCGCCGTCAACAAGGCGGGGCGGTGTGGTGTTCCCGGGCGACGACCGACGCCGCCCGGGAACGGGTCACGAGAGGACGATCTCGTTGAGCTCCAGGTAGTTCTTGCCGTTGGTCACCGGGAGCTCGGTGATCCACAGCACGAAGGAGTCCGCGACGGTCTCCTCGGACAGCTCGAGCTTGGTCTCCGAGCTGAACGAGCCCTCCGCGAGCACCGCACCATCGGTCGGCTTGTCCCGCGACGTGGCCCGGACCTCCACGTGACCGCCGGAGGAGTTCGTGTTGAGCGTGATGGAAGAGACCGGTGCGGGCTTCTCGAGCTCGACGACATATCCGACGCCGCTGCGCAGCCCCGCGAAGTCGGGCGACTTGAAGTACATCGTGTACCAGAACGTCGACGGGTCGCCGTCGTACGCGAGGTCCACGGCCTCCGGGTGCTGACCGTCGCCCTCCGGGTCGAGCTGGTCGCCCGACTTGATGACCGGGCGGGCCTCCGGGGTCTCCGAGGGCTCCGACGCGCCGTCGCTGGGCTCCTCGGCGCCGCCGCCCTGGTTCGCGGCCTGCGTCGGGGTCGGGCTCGCGGCGACCGGGGTGTTGTCCACGGGGGACAGGGCGTTCGACACGGCCCACAGCGCGCCCGCGAGGACGAGCACGACGACGAGGCCGAGGACGATCGGCGTCGGGTTCACGCCGCGCCGCTTCGGCGCAGGGGACGACGCGAAGCCGCCCGTGTCGGTGCGCGGCTCACCGCCACCCGGCGGCGGGGGCACGGGGGCGTGCGCCGTCTGCTGCTGCGGGGCGGCGTACGCCTGCGTGGCGTAGCCCTCAGGGGCGGCGCCGTAGGCCTGGGCGGGCGGCTGCGCCGGGGCGCCCTGCGGGACCTGCGCACCCTGCTGCACCGGCGCCATCGCGGCCGTCGCCTGGGCGGGAGGCGGCGGGACGGGCGACTGGGGCGCCGTCTGCGCGCCGGCCGGCGGCATCGCCTGCGTGGACTGCGCTGCGGCCTGACCGGCGTAGGCAGCACCGCCCACGGCGCCCCCGACGGCGGCGGACCGGGCGATCCGGCCGCTCGACGGCCGGCGGACGGGCGGCGCGGGCGGGGGCGTGCCGGGCAGGCCCGCCCCGTTGCTCCCGGCGCCGAGGACCGAGGAGCGGACCGGCGGCTCGGTCGGCGGCTGCACGAACTGGGGCAGCGACGCGACCACGGACACCTCTCCCCAGGGGGCGAGCGCCGCGACGACGTCGCCCGGGTTGCCGGGCGCGTCCGGGGTCTCGGTGCCGAACGTGCGGCGGACGAGCGTGTCCAGCTCCGGGTCGACGTGCGGCACGAGCGCGGAGACCGGGACGACGCCGTTCGCGTCCGTCTGGGCGGGGAGCGGCCGGACCGAGTCGCCGGCGATCCAGGGCTCGTCGAGGGAGTCGCCGGGCCACCGCGCGGTGAGCGCGTAGTAGGCGAGGGCGACGAGGTCGCGCGCGTCGGCCGCCGCGGCGGCGGCGCCGACCGTGGTCCGGCCGCCGTCGACACCGGCGAGCGCGGCGTCGATGCCGAGCCCGGTGACGACGACACGGTGCCCGTCCACCCGCACGGCCTCGGGGCGCAGGGCGAGGTGGTGGACGCCGCGCTGGCCGGCGGCCTCGAGCGCCGCGGCCGCCTCGCCGACGACGGCGCGGGCCTGCTGGGCGTCGACCAGGCCGCTGGAGACGACCTCTGTCAGCGACGAGCCGCGGTACGGCTCGGAGATGATGTAGCTGCGCTGCCCGTCGCCGAGGTCGGTGCTGCCGACGTCGAGCACGCGGGAGAGACGGGGGTCGGCCACGAGCGCGGCACGGCGGGCGGCGTCGAGCGCCGCGGACGCGTACGGGCCGTCGATGAAGGTCACCCGGACCGGGCGGTCCAGGATCTGGTCGTGCGCCTCCCACGCCTCTGCTGCGGCGAGGTCGGTGGCTGCGGGCTGCACGAGCCGATAGCGGTCGACCATGACTGTCCCGGGATGGGCGGTGCTCACCTGGACTCCTCGGTGGGGGTGCGGGGGGAGGGTGTCCTCCGGTCCATCGGACCATGGTACGGGCGGGATGCCGGCCCCGAGGCGGTGCCCGACGGGCGCGCCTGCAGGGCCCTCACGGAACCTTCCCGAGCCGGGCACTCGCGTGCCGTCATCGCTTGATCCGGCGGAGGACGGGTGCCAGCGCGTCGTCGAGCTCGCGCACGCGCAGCACCTTGAGGGACAGGACGTAGCCGAGCATCATGACGATGCCGGCGACGGACGTGACGAGGACCGAGTGGCCCCACGACGTGACGACGTAACCGTCCATGAGGCGGACGGTCAGCCACCCGAGCAGTGCCGCGACGCCTGCGCCGATCGTCGCCCGGACGTACAGCCGCATCACCCTGCGACCGTCGATGCCGTGCAGCTTGTGCCGCATGCCGCGCACGCGCAGCAGGAGGGAGATCCACGTGGACACCGCGTACGCGCCGCCTCCGGCGACGGCCCACCAGGTGACGGGGAGGAAGCTGATGGCGGCCCAGAGGACGGCGACCATCGACACCGTCGCGATCACCTGGATGACGAAGATCGACCGGCCGTCCTCGAACGCGAAGTACATGCGGCGGACCATGACCGTGGCGCCGAGGGCGACGAGACCGAGGGACATCGCCTGGATGATCGGCGCGATGCCCGCAACTTCCTCCGGGCTGAGCGACGGCAGGAGCGCGTCGGTGAGCGGGACGGCGAGCACGGCCAGGGCGGCGGTGGAGAAGACTGAGAAGACACCGGCCGAACGCATCCCGAGGGACATGTCCGCGCGCACGGCGTCGAGGTTGCCCGCGTGCACGGCCGCCGTCATCCGCGGGAAGAGGACGGTGATGATGGAGACGACGACGAGGGAGTGGGGCAGAAGGTAGATCGTCATGGCCTGCGTGTAGGCAGCGTTACCAGCGGCGAGGTCCCCGGCGGCCTCCGCGGTGCGTGCCGCGTCGCCGAGCACGTTGGTGAGATAGAGGATTCCGAGCTGCTCGAGCACGACCGACCCGATGGTCCAGCCGACGACCGTGCCGGCCGAGCGGAGACCGATCCCGTGCAGACCCAACCGGAAGCGCCACTGGAAACCCGTGCGCCGGAGCGCGACGACGAGCACGACCGCCTGGGCGGCGATGCCGAGGGTGGCGGTGCCGGCGAGCAGCGATGTCTGTGCCGTGGTCCAGGTCGAGAGATCGGAGATACCGCCGCCGGGCGCGGTTCCCCAGACGAGCAGGAACGCGCCGAAGCCGACGAGGGAGACGATGTTGTTGGCGACGGGGGCCAGGCCGTACGCCCCGAACCGGCCTTGGGCGTTCAGCACCTGACCGAGCAGCATGTACAGGCCGTAGAAGAAGACCTGCGGGATGCACCAGTAGGCGAAGACCGTCGCGAGGTGACGTGCCTCCGGGGTCCACTGCGGGCTCGTCGTGTAGAACCACACGATCAGCGGTGCGGCGACGACCAGCACGGCAGTCAGCAGGAGCAGCCCTAGCCCGGTGATGCTGAGGAGCTTGTCCAGCCTCTCGCGGGAGTTTCGGGCGTTCATCGCGCGCAGGATCTGCGGGATGAGGACCGCCTGCAGCACGCCCGCGGAGATGAGCGCGAACAGCATGTTCGGCAGCTTGTTCGCGATGTCGAACGCGTCGGCCACCGTGCCCAGCGCGCCGACGCACGCCACGAGCAACATGGACCGGATCAGGCCCGACGCGCGGGACGCGACAGTCCCGAGCGTCATGACGATGGAGCCGCGGCCCAGGCTGGTGCGGCGCACGGCGTCGGCCGGGCTGCCGGCGGCCGAGCCGCTGCCGGCCTCGACGTCGGCCGAGGCCGCTGCTTCCGCCGCGCCGGCGTCGGGCTCGGCCGCGCCGGTGGCCTGGTCCTCGCCGTCCAGGGGGGCGTCGGGAGCGGCGTCGGGAGCGGCGTTCTCGGACGGCCTGCTCCCGGAAGCCTCCTGCCAGGGTCGCGTCGGCCGCGACGAGGTGTGCCGGGGCGCGGGCGGGTTGGCCGGCGGAAAGCTCGGCGGCAGGGCCGGGTCGACGGGGGACCCGTCGCGGGGACGCTCGGGCCGGCCGTCGTCGGGGAAGGCGGTCGGGTCGGTCATGAGGGGTCTTTCTCCGTGTCGTGCTCCGTGGTCCGGGTAGCGGCGGGGGTAGCGGCGGCGGTGCCGTCCTGAGGTCCGGCGTCGGGACCCTGCGGGTCGACGGCGTCGGCGACGCCCTCGTCGGTGGTGCGGGCGGAGGATCGGCCGCGACGCACGGTACGCCAGATGCCGCCGATGAAGAGGAGGGCGATGGCGGCGGCGACGACCGCGGTGCCGGCGGTCTCCCAGCCGGCGCGGACGCGGACGGAGAAGCTGGTGGGGCCCGCGACGACGGCTCCGCTGGGTGCGAGGACCTCGACCTGCAGGTCGACGTCGCCGGAGCCGATGGCGCGCACGGGCACGTGCACGTTCATGGAGGTGCCGGCGGGCACGACGACGGTGGGCCGCGACTCGACGACGAGCCGGGACACGTTGGGCCGCAGCACGACGGTGACGGTCGCGTCGACGGGGAGCTCGTTCGTCACCTTGACGGGCAGCTTGCCGGTGTCGCTGACGAGGGTGACGTCGGACCGGTCGGCGACGCCGATGCCCTGCTGGAGGTCGTCGGCGCGCTCGACGGCGAGGTCGACGGCCTGGTCGCGGGCGACGAGGTCCTTCCGCGCGGCGACGGCCAGCGGGGCGACGAGCGCCTGGTCGACGTCGCCGCTGAGCTCGACGGGGTCGTCGGCGACGGTCGCGAACGCGCTGACCGACCGGTGCGTGCCGAGCAGGCGGTCGACGGACAGGGGCGCGAGCTCGGCGTCGGCGACGTCGTTCCGCGGGAGGCCGTGCCGTGCCACGCGGGACGCCGGCGCGGCGACCGTGTCGGACAGCGGGACGACGTCGGCCCAGGTGGCCCCCTGGAGGGCCGCGAGCACCTGCCCGACGAGGGCGGCGTCGGGCGACCAGTCGCGGGGGAGGGCCGCGAGGACGTGCAGGTCCCCGGTGCCGGCCTCCTGCGCCTGGAGGGCGAGCAGGGCGGTGTCGGCGAGCAGGCGCTGCGCGCCCTCGGCGGCGGTGGGGGCGCCGGCGTCGTCGGTGAGCGACGCGAGAGCGGCGGACAGCCCGGCGTCGGCGACGAGGGCCGACACCTTGCCGGAGGGCGTGTCGACGGCGGTGCGGGCGGAGGCGGGCACGTCGGAGGTGGGCGCGAGCCCCGAGGCCACGACGACCTGGTCGACGGGCGCGTCGCGGCCGGTGGCGAGCGTGGCGGCGTCGGGGCGCCCGTGGGGCCACGCGAGGGACAACGACCAGCCCTGCGGCCGCTGCCAGGAGCTGCCGAGCGCGGCCTCGCCCCCTGTGGCCGCGGCGACGTCGGCGCGGGTCGGTCGGGTGTGCGCGACGGCGGCCAGGTCGGGGTCGTAGCCGGGCAGGACGGCGACGTCGGCCGCGTCGCCCGCCGCGCCGGTGCTCGCGGCCGCGTTGGTGGCGTCCGTGGCGCCGCCGCCGTCGTCGCCGTCGTCGTCGGCCGCCGGCGGGGTACGGCCGGTGAGGCGGGTGGCCCAGGCCTGCACGTCGGCGTCGTCGGAGGACTCCGCGGCGGCCACGAGCGCCGGGTCGACGGCGAGGGACATCCCGGGCGAGGAGCCGCTGACCGTGGCCGCGTCGAGGAGCCGCTCGAGCCGCCCGCCGGACGTGGTGAGCTCGGCGAGCTGCGCGTCGTACCCGTCCGCGTCGAGCGGGTCGACGGCGGGCCCGGTGACCGGCGCGGCGACGCTCACCGCGACCGGGGAGGGCGCGCCGCCCTCGGGGGCGTAGAGCAGGAAGGTGTGGACGACGTCGAGGGGTCTGCCGCCCTGCACCAGGGCGACGGACATCTCGCGGGGGCCCCAGGGGCTCTCGGCCTCGAAGCCGAGGGCGTCGACGTCGAGCTCGAGGCTCACCTGCGCGGACTCGCCGGGCGCGAGGCGGTCGACGGGCTCCGACGGCAGCTGCCGCACGGCCGTGCGCGTGCCGCCGTCGTCGGCCCAGGCGGCGAGCTCGGCCCGCGACGTGAGCGGCCGCCACGAGACACCCAGGTCGACGACGGCGCCGTCGAGGGGCCGGTCCGTGCCGTTGGTGACGCGGACGGACAGCTCGACGGTGTCGCCGGGCCGGGCGAGCGTGGGGGTGGACGTCTGCAGCTCCACGGTGGCCGCGCCGGGCTGCGGGGCGGCGGCCGCGGTGCGCGCCGTGAGCACGGCCGGCGCCACGGTCGTGAGCACGGCGAGCAGCAGGAGGAGCACGACGAGGACCCGGGCCGGGCGGGCGGGCGGGGGCACGGGTGCGACGACGGCACCCGGACGACGGGAGGTGGTCACGCGGCAGGCCTCACTCGACGGGTCCCGGGTCGGTGCGCCCGAGGACGTCGGGCGTGCGGCGGAGCGCCTGCTGCGCGGCGACGGCGAGCCGCTGCTCGTTCGGGTACGACAGCCGGTCGGGGAGCTGGTCGACCGGGATCCACAGCGCGTCCTCCGCCTCGCCGTCGGGATCCCCCTCGGCGGTGATCGTGCCGCCCTCCGCGCGCAGGAGGAAGTGGTGCACCACCTTGTGGACGCGGTGGTCCTCGCCGCTGAACCAGTAGTCGATGACGCCGAGCCGGGTCCGGACGGTGCCGAGGATGCCCGTCTCCTCGCGGATCTCGCGGACCGCGGCCTCCTCCGGCGTCTCCTCGCCCTCGAGGTGCCCCTTGGGGAGGCACCACTCGAGGCGGCCGCCGCGGTTGCGTCGCACGATGACGGCGGCCTGCGGGCCGCCCGGCGCCGGCCGGACGACGAGCCCGCCGGCGGACGTCTCCTCGTGCACGGGGAGGTGCGTGGTGGTGCCCGAGGGCGCGACACCGACGACGGCGGGCGTCGTCGTGCCGCGCGGCCCGGCGAGCCGGGCAGGGTCGACCTTGAGGGGGTGCCCTCCCGGCGGCACGGGGACACCTGCGGCCGGGCGCCCGCGCCGGGGGGCGGGGACCGGGGCCGGGGTTGACATGCGCCCCACCCTACCGAGTTGCGGCCGTCCGCCGGCTCAGCCTCCGGGGCGCCGACGCCCAGGATCTGGGAGGATGGGACGCCGTGTCGACCCCTGAGCCTCCGGCCCCCGCCTCGCTGCTGCGCCGCGCCCTCGCCGTGCTGACCGAGATGGCCCCCGCCGCCGTCGAGCTGGGCGAGGTGTTCCGCGCCGCGGGGCACGAGCTCGCCCTCGTCGGAGGCCCCGTCCGCGACGCCTTCCTCGGCCGCGCGAGCGCCGACCTCGACTTCGCGACGTCGGCGAGCCCCGACGAGACGCAGGTGCTGCTGGCGCGCTGGGGCGACGCCCACTGGGACATCGGCAAGGAGTTCGGCACCATCGGCGCGCGCCGGTTCGCGCGCGGTGGCACGGGCGGGTCGGACGACGTCGTCGTCGAGGTCACGACCTACCGCAGCGACGAGTACGACCCCGCCTCCCGCAAGCCCGTGGTGGCGTTCGGCGACACCCTCGAGGGCGACCTCTCCCGGCGCGACCTGACCGTCAACGCGATGGCGGTGCGGCTGCCGGAGCTCACGTTCGTCGACCCGTTCGACGGTCTGGCCGACCTGGCCCGCGGGCTGCTGCGGACGCCGATCGCGCCCGAGCGGTCGTTCGACGACGACCCGCTGCGCATGATGCGCGCCGCGCGGTTCGCCGCCCAGCTCGGCTTCGACGTCGAGCCGGCGACCCGGCAGGCGATCGTCGACATGGCGGGCCGCATCGACATCGTCTCGGCCGAGCGGGTCCAGGCCGAGATCACCAAGCTGCTGCTGAGCGACAGGCCGCGGGCCGGGCTCGAGGTGCTGGTCGACACGGGCCTCGCCGACCACGTGCTGCCCGAGCTGCCCGCGCTGCGCCTCGAGATCGACGAGCACCACCGGCACAAGGACGTCTACCAGCACTCCCTCACCGTGCTGGAGCAGGCGATCGCGCAGGAGACCGGCCCGGACGGCCCGGTGCCCGCGCCCGACCTCGTCCTGCGCCTCGCCTCCCTGCTGCACGACGTCGGCAAGCCGGCCACGCGCCGCTTCGAGCCCGGCGGCGGCGTGAGCTTCCACCACCACGAGGTGGTGGGCGCCAAGCTGGTGGCCAAGCGGCTCCGCGCGCTGAAGTACGAGAAGCAGGTGGTCAAGGACGTGGCGCGGCTCGTCGAGCTGCACCTGCGGTTCCACGGCTACGGCGAGGGGCAGTGGACCGACTCCGCCGTGCGCCGGTACGTCACCGACGCCGGGCCGCTGCTGGAGCGCCTGCACCGGCTGACGCGCGCCGACTCCACGACCCGCAACAGGCGCAAGGCCCAGCGGCTCGCCGACACGTACACCAGCCTCGAGCAGCGCATCGAGGCGCTGCGGGAGCAGGAGGAGATCGACTCGATCCGACCGGACCTCGACGGCTCGCAGATCATGGCGGTCCTGGGCGTCGCGCCCGGCCCCGTCGTCGGGCAGGCGTACAAGCACCTGCTGGCGCTGCGGATGGAGCACGGCCCCCTCGGCGAGGAGCGCGCCGTCCAGGAGCTGCGCACCTGGTGGGACGGCCGCGACGCCTGAGCCGGCACCCCTTCCCCTCGTGCGGTCGGTCGGGTCTATCCTCGGGCTCGCGCACGGGCCCGACGGCGAGCCCTGTCGCGCGACGAGCGGAGGCGGGACATGAGCGGGCTGTCGGGCGCGGTCGCCACGACGGAGGACCACCGGGACCGGCGGGCGCGGCTGGTGGTCGCCGCGTTCTACCTGGTGCAGGGCATGTGCTTCGCGGGGCTGCTCGCGCAGGTCCCGACGCTGCAGCACGACCTCGGCATCTCCGACGGCACGCTGACGCTGATCCTCCTGCTGGTGCCCGTCGTGGCCGGCGTGGGCAGCGTGCTCGCGGGGGCGCTGGCGCCGCGCGTCGGCAGCGCGCGCCTGCTGCGGGTGTGCGGGCCGCTGGTGGCGCTCGCGGTGCTCGGGGCGGGTCTGGCGCCCACGGTCGGCGCCCTGTACCCGACGGTCGCTGCCGTCGGCCTGCTGCTGGGGCTCGTGGACGCCAGCATGAACATGCAGGGCGTCGAGGTGGAGCAGAGGTACGGCCGCAGCCTGCTCAACTCGTTCCACGGCGCCTGGAGCGTGGGCGGCATCCTCGGGTCGCTCGCCGCGGTGCTGGCCCACTCGGCGGGGTGGTCCCTCGCGGGCGGGCTCGGCCTCGTGGCCGCGGTGGGGGTGTCCGTCGACCTCGTCGCGACGGTCCTGTCACGGCCGGTGCGGCCGCCGGCGCCCGAGGTCGGCGCGGTGCCGGGCCTGGTCGTGCCGGACCGGCGGTCGTCGTCGGCCGCGGACCCGGGCGCGGCCCGGGCGGAGGCCCGCGCCGAGCCGAAGGGTGGGACGCCGAAGCCCGCCGCCCCGCCGTGGGGCCCCCTCGTGCTGGTGGGGCTGGCCGTCACCATCGTCTACGTCGCCGACTCCGCGACGTCGAACTGGTCCACCAAGTACATCCAGGACGCGCTCGGGGCCGCGGCCAACGTGGCCCCGCTCGGCCTCGCCGCATACCTGTGCTGCCAGCTCGTGGGTCGCCTCGCCGCGGACCGGCAGGTCAACCGGTTCGGCCCGGTGGTGCCCGTGGCCGTCGGCGGGCTGATCGGCGCCGCCGGGCTCACCGCGGTGACGCTCGCCCCGAGCGCGTGGGTCGCGGTCGTGGGCTTCGCGCTCACCGGCCTCGGGCTGAGCGTCGTGGTGCCGCTGTCGTTCTCCGTCGCCGGGCGCCTGGACCCCGAGGGCACCGGCATCGCCGTCGCACGGGTCAACCTCTTCAACTACGTCGGCTTCGTCGTCGGGGCCGGCCTCATCGGTGGTGTGGCGGAGCTGCTGAGCCTGCGGCTCGCGTTCGCCGTGCCAGCGCTCCTGGCGCTGGGCGTCGTCGTGCTGGCGCCCGCGTTCCGCGTCGCGGCCCGCGACACGGCGCACGCCCCCACGTCCACCGCCTGACGGGACGACGACGGGCGGCCACCGTCGTACGACGGTGGCCGCCCGTGACCGGGGCCGGCCCGTGACGTGGCCGGCGGCCGGCTCAGTGCGCCGCGGGCGCCCCGTCGGCGCCGTCCGGGACCCGGCGCAGCAGGAACGACAGGCCCACCGCGACGAGCATGATCGCCGTGCCCCAGACGAACGCGTCGCCGACGCCCTCGGAGAGCGCGACCTGGGCCGACGCGCCGTCGGCGGCGAGCGCGACGGAGCGCGTGGTCATGACGGCCACGAACATCGCCGTGCCGGCGGCGCCGGCGAGCTGCTGCACGGTGCCGATCGCGGCGGAACCGTGCGAGTACAGCGGCGGGGTCAGCGACGACAGGGCCGACGTGAACAGCGGCGTGAACATGAACGCCAGGCCGAGGCTCAGCGTCACGTGCAGCCCGAGCACGTACCAGGGGGACGAGTCCGCGTGCACCTGCGTGAACAGCGCCAGCGCGATCGACACGACGATCAGCCCGGGCGTGACGAGCGGGCGCGGGCCGACCTTGTCGTAGAGCCGGCCGACCGTCGGGCCGAGGAGGCCCATGAGGAGGCCGCCGGGCAGCACGACGAGCCCGGTCTCCAGCGGCTCGAGGCCCATGCCCTGCTGCAGGAACAGCGGCAGCAGGATCAGGGAGCCGAACATGGCGATCATGCCGACGGCCATGATGCCGAGGCCGAGGCTGAAGCCCCGGAACCGGAAGACGCTCAGGTCCAGGAGGGCGCGGTCGTCGCGGGCGAGCACCAGCTGCCGCCAGATGAACAGGCCGAGCACGAGGAGGCCGACGGCGACCGGGATCCACGGCGCGACCGGCGGCGCGTGGCGCGCGGCCTCGCCGATGCTCGACAGGCCGTAGACGAGCCCGCCGAACGCCACGGCCGCGAGGAACAGCGACAGCGGGTCGAGGCGCGAGTGCGTACGGTCGGCCACGTCACGGATGTACAGGAAGCCCATGACCAGGGCGAGGACGGCGATCGGGAGCACGATGCCGAAGACCCAGCGCCAGCTCAGCAGGTCGAGGATGACGCCGGAGATCGCCGGCCCGAGCGCCGGCGCGGCCGCCATGACGATCGAGATGTTGCCCATCACCTTGCCGCGGATGCCCGGGGGCACCACCGTCATGATGGTGGTCATGAGCAGCGGCATCATGATGGCCGTGCCCGACGCCTGCACGATGCGGCCGCCCAGCAGCCAGCCGAAGCCGGGGGAGAGGGCGGCGAGCAGGGTGCCCGCGCTGAACAGCGACATCGCCAGCAGGTAGGCGCCGCGGGTGCCGAGACGCTGCAGCAGGAACCCGGTGGCCGGGATGATCACCGACATCGTCAGCATGAAGGCGGTGGTGAGCCACTGGCCCGTGCTGGCGGTGATGCCGAGGTCGGTCATGAGCGGCGCCAGGGCGACGCTCATCGTCGTCTCGTTGAGGATGACGACGAACGCGGAGCCCAGCAGCAGCGCGATGACGGTGAACTGCTGCCGCGTGAGGCGCTGCGGCACGGCCTCGTCGATGACGATGCCGGTCGTCATGGCCGCGTCGGTGGTGGCGGGGGTCAGGGTGGCCTCCGGGGTGCTCGCGTCGGACGGGACGGTGGTGTCTGTCGGTCGGGGGGCTGGCACGCGGTGCTCCGCTCGCGTCGGTGCCGGGTGAGCCCGGCGGAGGGCAGGTCAAGAACCACGCCCGTGGGCGCGGCACGTCGTCGTGGTCGGTCGTGGTCCGGGGGACGGTCACCCTCGGTGCGGTCGCCGGAGGGCGAGACCGTACTGTGTACGACCACGAACCATCCTGCGATATTCCCGCACCCGTGACGACCTGATTTCTCGACCGAACTCGTCGGTGCCCGGCGGACGGGTCTTTTGCGACCGCACCCTCCGCCGGCGACGGCCGGCCGCGCCCGGGTCAGGCGTGGGCGGCCGCGTCCTCGGCGCCACCGGCGCCGCCCGCGCGGCGGAGCCGCGGGGGCAGCTCGGCCGCGGTGCGCGCGCCGCGCGTGGCCATGAGGAGCGCCGCGACCACGTACGCGACGGCGAGGCCGACGAACACCCCGCGCGACCAGCCCGTGTCGGGCAGCGTGAACGCGGCCAGGGCGGCGGCGCCGACGAACGCCGCGTTGTAGAGGACGTCGTAGAAGGCGAACGCGCGGCCGCGGAACTCGTCCTCGGCGTCGCGCTGCACGATCGTGTCCACCGCGATCTTGGTGCCCTGCGCGGCCAGGCCCAGCAGGGTGGCGCCGGCGTAGACGACGGCCCGTTCCGGCGTCGTGACGAGGAGCAGCTGGCTGGCCGCGGCCAGGAGCAGCATGATCGCGATCCAGCCCTGCGGACCGGTGCGGCGCGAGAGCGTGGGCGTGAGCACCATCGCGACGGCGCCGCCCGCGCCGGTGAGCCCGATGACGACGGCGAACGTGCCCATCCCGGCGCTCTGGCTGCCCGGGTCGAGCAGGTTGCGGGAGATGAGGATCGACGCGATGAAGACGACGCCGTAGAGGAAGCGGTGCACGGCCATGGCGAGGAGCGCCTGGCCGGGGGTGCGGCGTGCGACGAGGTACCGGGCGCCGTCGGCCAGGCCGCGGGCGACCTTGGCGATCTCGCTGCGCAGACCGGTCTCGGCGGGGGCCTCCGGCCCGAGCTGCGTGCGGCCCAGCCGGGTCGCGAGCAGCGACGCGACGGCGAAGACGAGGGCCGCGCACACGAGCGCGGACGAGTCCTTGACGCGCCCGGGCTCGAACATCAGGCCCAGCACGAAGCCGATGCCGCCGCCCACGAACGCCGCGCCCGCGCCGAGCGTGGGGGACAGCGAGTTGGCCGTGAGCAGCAGCGGTCCGTCGACCACGCGGGGGAGGCCCGCGGACAGGCCGGCGAGGAGGAAGCGGTTGACGGAGAGCGCGGCCAGCCCGACCGCGTAGATCCAGCCGCTGACGCCGCCGGCGAGCATGAGGCCGGCCATCGTGAGCGTGAGCGCCACGCGCACGGCGTTGCCCCACACCAGGACCTGCCGCCGCTGCCAGCGGTCCAGGAGCACGCCGGCGAACGGCCCGACGATCGTGAACGGCGCGAGCATGACGGCGAACGCCCCGGCGATGGAGGCGGCCGTGCCCTGCGACTCGGGGGAGAAGAACAGCAGCGACGCCAGGCCGACCTGGAACATCCCGTCGCCCGCCTGCGAGACGAGGCGCACGGTGAAGAGCTTGCGGAAGCCCTCCAGCCGTAGCAGCGCGCGCAGCTCGTGCCAGGTCTCGCTTATCGCTCCCACCTGCTCAGCCTAGGCGGTCGGCCCCGCGGGCCTCGCTGGGGCGGTCCCCCCGGTCCGTGCGTCGAGGCTCCCGGGAGTTGTGAAAGTGCTCTGTGGAAGAAATTCCTCGTCGATTCCCTTGTGCGCACCGACTTATGAAGATACCTTCCAGAAGTCGCGACGAGGGATGTGACCCAGGACACCCTGGCGACGCGCACCGACAGGAGGGCACATGGTCCGCAGCGGCGGGGACCGGCACGTCATGGACGTGCGACGGCGCAACACGCTCAGCTGCATCGAGGTGCTGCGGGGCAGCCCCACGAGCACGCTGACGGCCCTGGCGAAGGACACCGGCCTCTCCCGCCCCACCGTCGAGTCGATCGTCGCGGAGCTCGTGGAGCGCGGGCTGGCCCGCGAGGTGCCGGGCGGGGAGGAGGCCACGCTCGGCCGCCCCGCGCGGCACTTCGCGTTCGCCGCCGACGCGCGGTACGTCGTCGGGCTCGACCTGGGCGTCCACTCGGTGACGGGGATGGTGGCCGACCTGGCCGGTCACGTCCGCGCGGTCGTGCGGCGCACGGTGGACGGACCGGTCGACGGCGTGGCACGGCTCGAGGTCGCGCGCGACGTCCAGCGCGAGCTGCTCGACGAGGTCGACGCGCCGCGGTCGCGGCTCGCCGCCGTCGCCGCGGCGGTGCCCGGCATCGTCGACGGCGAGCGGGTGCGGCTCTCCCTGCCGATCGCCGACTGGACGGGCGTGAACCTCGCGGCGCGGCTCTCGACGGGCGGCGACCACCCGGTCGTGATCGAGAACGACATCAACATGGCGGCGCTCGCCGAGCACGCGCTGGGCGCGGCGCGGCTCGCCGACGACGTCGTGCTGGTGCAGCTCGGCTACCGCGTGGGTGCCGCCCTCGTGCTCGGGGGCCAGCTCTATCGCGGCAACCGCTTCGCCGCGGGCGAGGTCGGGGACTTCTCGTGGACGGGTTGGGACGGCTGGTACGAGGGCAGCCTGCTCCGGGAGATCGAGCAGGCGGGCGGCGCCGAGCAGGTCGCGCTCCGCGCCCAGCAGGGCGACGGCACGGCCCTCGACCTGCTCGAGCAGTACGTGCGGCGGGTGGCCCCCGGGGTCGCGACGCTCGCGATGGTCGTCGACCCGGAGTGCGTGGTGCTCGGCGGCGGGCTCTCGCGCGCCGGCGAGCTGCTGCGCGCACCCCTGCAGGCCGAGGTCGACCGCCTGGTCCACCCCCGGGCGGCCGCCCCGCTGGTGACGTCGGCGTTCGCCGCCGACGGCGCCGCGCTGGGCGCGCTGGTCCGCGCGCTCGAGGTGGGTTCCGAGGCGGTGTTCGGCAGTGCCGAGATCGCGGCGCCCTCGCTGCGGGTGGCCGACCCGGCCGCGTCCCTGGCCGACGCGCTCGCCGCCGCGGCGCGGACGCAGACCACCGCCGCGGCTCCCGTGACGGCACGCCGACCACGACCTCGCCGGTGATGGCGCGCGACGCGGTCGCGACCGGCATCGCCGCCACCGTCTCGCTGCGCGCCGGCTCGGCGCCGCAGCGTGTCCGACCCGTGGCCCCCGAGGTCGCGGCGCACTTCGACGACGTCGTCGAGCCCGAGGCGAGGACGCCCGGGTCCTGAGGTACCCACCCCACCGGAGGAGCACCCTGATGAAGCACCTCATCCGCAGCTCGGCCCTCCTGGGCGTCGCTGCCGTGGCACTGACGCTCACCGCCTGCTCGAGCGGCGGCGACGCCGCCGAGGCCGACGGCGCGGTCGCGTCGACCGACGCCCAGGCCGAGATCACCTACTCGATCTGGGACGAGAACCAGAAGCCCGCGATCGACCAGAACATCAAGGACTTCAACAAGAAGTACCCGGACATCAAGGTCACCGTCGACCTGACCCCGTACCAGCAGTACTTCACCAAGCTGCAGACGCAGGGCGAGTCGCGCACCCTCCCCGACGTGTTCTGGATGAACGGCCCGAACGTCCAGCTCTACGCGGCGAACGACCTGCTCGAGCCGCTCACCGGGCTCGTCGACTCCGGCGAGCTGGACCCGACCAAGTACCCCGACGCGCTCAACCAGCTGTACACCTTCGAGGACGCCCAGTACGGGCTCCCCAAGGACTTCGACACCGTGGCGCTCTGGTACAACAAGGCGCTCTTCGAGAAGGCCGGTGTCGACCTCCCCACCGACGACTGGACGTGGGACGACTTCAGCGCCGCGGCCGGCACGATCTCCGACGAGCTCGCCGACCAGGGCGTCTACGGCGTCGTCACCGAGCTCAACAGCGCGGGGCAGAGCAGCTACTACGACTCGATCCTGCAGGCCGGCGGCCAGGTCATCTCGGACGACGGCACGACGTCCGGGTACGACGACCCGGCGTCGATCGAGGGGCTGCAGCTCTGGGCGGACCTCGTCGGGGACGGGTCCGCGCCGACCCTCGAGCAGATGTCCGACACCAAGCCGAACGTCTGGTTCAGCTCCGGCAAGGCCGCCATGTTCTGGTCCGGCAACTGGTCGGTCGCGGAGATGAAGGACTCGCCGAACAAGGACGACTTCGGCACGGTGCGGCTGCCGGAGGGCCCCGAGCGACGCGCCACCGTCATCCACGGCCTCGCGAACGTCGTCGCCGCGGACAGCGAGAACAAGGAGGCCGCCAACGCGTTCCTCGCCTACCTCGGCTCCGAGGAGGCGCAGCGCACGCAGGCGGAGATGGGCGCCGCGAATCCCGCCTACACGGGCACGCAGCAGGCGTTCGTCGACTCCGTGCCGAGCTTCGGGATCGACGTCTTCCTGCAGTCCGCGGACGAGATGTCCTTCCCGTACCCGATCTCCAAGAACACGGCGGCGTGGAACGCGCTCGAGAACGAGCTCCTCCCGCAGGCGTTCTCGGGCGACCGGCCCGTCGAGGAGGTCGCCAAGGAGCTCGCCGACGCCATGAACGAGGAGCTGGCGAAGGAATGACCTCCGTCGACCGCAGCCCCCGGGCGGGCGTCGCCGCGCCCGCCCGGGGCTCCACCCCTCCGGCCTCGGCCGGGGCCCGCGCACCACGCGGGCCCCGGCAGGGGTACGACGGCTGGTGGCCCGTCCTCTTCGTGCTGCCGACGATGTTCGGCGTCGTCCTGTTCTACCTGTGGCCGATCATCCAGACCGGCTACTTCAGCCTCACCGAGTGGGGCGCCTTCGGGGGCCAGACGTGGGTGGGCGTGGAGAACTACCAACGCCTCGCCCGCGACCCCGACCTCGGGACGGCCGTCGTCAACACCCTCGTCTACACCGCGATCGTGCTGCTCGGCATCCCGATCGCGATGTTCGTCGCGAGCCTGCTCAACCGGCCCGGGATGCGGTTCACCGCGTTCTACCGGGTGCTGTACTTCATGCCGTACGTCGCGATGCCGACGGCGGTCGCGATGGTGTGGCGGCTCATCTTCAACGGCGACTTCGGCGTCCTCAACTGGGCGCTCGGGCTGGTGGGCGTGGACGGTCCCGCGTGGACCTCCACGCCGGGGTTCGCGCTGGTCGCCGTGTCCGTCGTCGGCCTGTGGACGTCGCTCGGCTTCGCCATCATCATCCTGTCCGCCGGCCTGAAGAACATCCCGCCGGAGCTCTACGAGGCGGCCTCGCTCGACGGCGCGTCGGCCTGGCGGCAGTTCCGCTCCGTCACCGCGCCGCTGCTCACCCCGAGCGTCTTCTTCGTCACCGTCATCACGGTCATCAACGGCTTCCAGCTGTTCGACCTGCTGTACGCCCTCATGGGGCAGGGCAACCCCGCGATGCGGCAGACGCAGTCCCTCGTCTACCTCTTCTACAACGAGGCGTTCCTGCGCAACGACAAGGGCTTCGCCGCGGCCATCGCCATGGTGATCCTGCTGATCGTCGGCGCCGTCACCCTGCTCCAGTTCCGCATGCAGAGGAGGTGGGTCACCTATGCCTGACGCGACCCTCACGACCACCGGCCCGCTGCTCGCGGGACGGTCGGGGACGCCCCGCCGCCGCACGTCGCGCCACGGGTCGAACACGTGGGCGCACGTGCTGCTCGCCGTCGGCGGCGTGGTCATGGTGTTCCCGTTCGTGTGGCAGCTGCTCACGTCGCTGTCCACCAACGCGCAGGTGATGAGCGTGCCCCCGGTGTTCTGGCCGGGGGAGCTCCAGTGGGGCAACTACGCCGAGGTGTTCTCCAAGCTCCCGTTCCTCCAGGAGTTCTGGGTCTCGGTCTCCATCACCGTGGTGCGGACCGCGGGCCAGCTCGTGCTGTGCTCGATGGCCGGCTACGCGTTCGCCCGCATGCGGTTCCCGCTGCGCGGCGTGCTGCTCGCGCTGGTCCTGTCGATCCTCATGGTGCCGTCGCAGGTGTACCTCATCCCGCAGTACCAGATCATCAACGGGCTCGGCTGGCTGAACACCGTGGCCGGCATCGCCGCGCCCGGCATCTTCAGCGCGTTCGGCACCTTCCTGATGATGCAGTTCTTCAAGGGCGTGCCCGACTCGCTCGAGGAGGCGGCCCGGCTCGACGGGGCCAACCCGTTCCAGGTCTTCTGGCGGGTGATGCTGCCGCTCGCCGGGCCCAGCCTCGGCGCGCTGACGATCATCACGGTGCTGTGGTCCTGGAACGACCTCCTGTGGCCGCTCGTCGTGTCGACCCGGGCCGAGAGCATGCCGCTGGCGGCCGGGATCGCGACGTTCGCGGGTCGCACCACCACCGACTACACGGTGATGATGGCGGCCAGCGTGCTCGCGATGGCGCCCATCCTCCTGCTCTTCGTCGTCATGCAGCGCCGTGTGATCGACGGCCTCGCCCATTCCGGACTCAAGTAGGGAGCACCATGCCTTCCCCCACCCTCACGGTCGGCCTCGTCGGAGCGGGCGGCATCGCGCGGGCGCACGCCCCCGCGTGGCGCGCGCTCGGCGCCGACCTCGTCGTCCACTCCGTCGCCGGCGCGTCCGAGCTCGCCGCCGCGCACGGCGGCCGCGCGGCCGCCACCCTGGACGAGCTGCTCGACACCGTCGACGTCGTCGACGTCGTGACCCCCACGCCGACGCACCTCGACGTGGCCGCCGCGGCGCTCGCGGCCGGCCGGCACGTGCTCTGCGAGAAGCCCCTCGCGCGCACCTCGGCCGACGCCGTGGCCATGCTCGACGCGGCCCGCGCCGCCGACCGCCAGCTCTACCCGGGGCACGTGGTGCGGTTCTTCCCCGAGTACGCGCTCATGCGGGGCGCCGTGCAGGACGGGGAGATCGGCCGCCCGGCCGTGCTGCGCTTCGCCCGCGGCGGGATGTTCCCCGTCTGGTCGCCGTGGTTCGCCGACGACGCGGCGTCGGGCGGCGTCGTCCTCGACCTCATGATCCACGACATCGACGTGGCCCGATGGGTCGCGGGCGAGGTCACGAGCGTCTTCGCCACCCGCCGGTCCCTCGAGGAGGACGGGCGGCCGCACACGCTGGCGCACGTGGTGCTCACCCACGCCGGCGGGGCGATCACCCACGTCCGCGGGCTGTGGGGCGCGCCGCACACCACCTTCCGGACGTCGTTCCACGTGGCGGGAGACGCCGGCGTGCTGCGCTTCGACTCGGCGGAGGCCAGGGGCGTCCGGTCCGACCTGCCGCCCGTGCCCACGGGCGGGCAGGACCGGCCCGCCCCGGCCGCGGGGGAGAGCCCCTACCTCACCGAGATCCGGGAGTTCGCCCGGGCCTTCGCGGCGTCACCGACGGCGCTGGCCCCCGACGACCCCCGCACGCCCCGCGTCAGCGCGGTCGACGGCGTGGTCGCCGTCGAGCTCGCCGAGGCGGCCCTCGCCTCCATCGACTCCGGGGCGCCCGTCCCCGTGGACACCGCCGCCCGCGCGCGCGAGCTCGGCAGCACGCCGGTGCCCACCCCCACCCTCGCCACCACCGGGAGCCGAGCATGACCGACACCACCACGCCGGGAGGGGGCGCCCGCACGCTGCGGGTCGCCGTCCTGTCGTTCGCCCACGTCCACGCCGCGTCGTACATCGCGCTCCTGCGCGACCGGCCCGGGGTGGAACTGCTCACCGCCGACCCGGACGCGGCCTCGGCGCCGGCCGACGAGCTGCGCGGGCGGGAGTTCGCCGCGCAGCACGGCGCGCCCTACGTCGACACCTACGCCGAGGCGCTCGCCTGGGGCCCGGACGCGGTGATCGTGTGCGCGGAGAACGCGCGGCACCGGGACGTCGTCCTGGCCGCCGCGGGGGCCGGGGCGCACGTGCTCTGCGAGAAGCCCCTGGCCACGCGGGTCGAGGACGCCGAGGCGATGGTCGCGGCCTGCGACGCCGCCGGTGTGCACCTGATGACCGCCTACCCCGTGCGCTTCAGCCCCGAGTTCGCGACCCTGCGCGGCCTCGTGGAGGACGGCGCCCTCGGCACCGTCCTGGGCGGCACGGGCACGAACAACGGGAAGGTCCCGGCGGGGCGCGCGTGGTTCACCGACCCGGAGCTCGCCGGGGGCGGCGCGCTCGCCGACCACGTCGTGCACGTGGCCGACCTGCTCGACGCCCTGCTCGGCCAGGAGGTCGTGGCCGTCCGGGCCGTCACCAACCGCGTGCTGCACGGCGACGACCCGCGGGTGCGCGCCGAGACGGGCGGACTGGTGAGCCTCACGTACGCGGGCGGCGCCGAGGTGACGGTGGACTGCTCCTGGTCGGTCCCCGACGGCGCGGCCACCTGGGGCGGGCTCACGCTGCAGGTCGTGGGGACGAGCGGCACCGTCGAGATCGACCCGTTCGGGGCGCACGTCGGCGGGCTCGTGGCCGGCGGCGGCCGGCAGGCGTGGCTCGGGTTCGGCGAGAACCTCGACGCGCTGATGCTCGAGCACTTCCTCGGGTGCGTGCGGTCGGGTGCCGCTCCCGGCCCCGACGGCCGGACGGGGCTGCGCACGCTGCGCGCCGTCGTCGCGGCGCAACGGTCCGTCGCCGAGGGCGGCAGCGTGGTGCGCCTCGACGCCTGAGCGTCGTGGGCACGACCGAGGCCGGGCACCGTGTCCCGGTGCCCGGCCTCGGTCGTGCGCGGTCGTGCGCGGTCGTGCGCGGTCGTGCGCGGTCGTCAGGCCGTCGTCAGACGGTCGTCGGACGCGGGAGGAGTGCGCTCAGCGCTCCACGTCGCCGCGGATGAAGGCCTCGAGCTGGGCGCGGCCGGCCGTGTCCTCCATCTGCACGGGCGGGGACTTCATGAAGTAGGTCGACGCCGACAGGATCGGGCCACCCACGCCGCGGTCGAGGGCGATCTTCGCGGCGCGGACGGCGTCGATGATGATGCCGGCCGAGTTGGGCGAGTCCCACACCTCGAGCTTGTACTCCAGGTTCAGGGGCACCTCGCCGAACGCGCGGCCCTCGAGGCGGACGTACGCCCACTTGCGGTCGTCGAGCCACGCGACGTAGTCCGACGGGCCGATGTGGACGTTGCGGTCCTCCTTCTTGCCGCCGAGCGCGCCGGTGAGGTTCGAGGTCACCGCCTGCGTCTTGGAGACCTTCTTCGACTCGAGGCGGTCGCGCTGCAGCATGTTCTTGAAGTCCATGTTGCCGCCGACGTTCAGCTGGTACGTGCGGTCCAGCACGACGCCGCGGTCCTCGAAGAGCTTGGCGAGCACGCGGTGCGTGATCGTGGCGCCGACCTGCGACTTGATGTCGTCGCCGACGATCGGCACGCCGGCGTCCTCGAACTTCTTGGCCCACTCGGGGTCGGAGGCGATGAACACGGGCAGGGCGTTGACGAAGGCGACCTTCGCGTCGATCGCGGCCTGCGCGTAGAACTTGTCCGCCGCCTCGGAGCCGACGGGCAGGTAGGAGACGAGGACGTCGACCTTCGCGTCCTTGAGCGCCTGCACGACGTCGACGGGCTCGGCGTCCGACTCGTCGATCGTCGCGGAGTAGTAGTCGCCGAGGCCGTCGAGCGTGTGACCACGCTGGACGACGACGCCCGTCGGCGGCACGTCGGCGAACTTGATGGTGTTGTTCTCCGAGGCGTGGATCGCCTCGGCGAGGTCGAAGCCGACCTTCTTCGCGTCGACGTCGAACGCCGCCACGAACTCCAGGTCCCGCACGTGGTAGTCACCGAGCTGCACGTGCATGAGGCCGGGGACGGTGTCGGTCGGGTCGGCGTCACGGTAGTAGTGCACGCCCTGGATCAGGGACGATGCGCAGTTTCCGACACCGACGATGGCAACGCGGACGGAGGTCATCCTCGCTCCTTGTTTCTCTGGGCCGGGGCATCCTGCACCCCGGCGCTGTGGTCGCGGTCGCGGCCGAGAGCACGGTCGCGTTCCGTGGTGATGAGTCCGTCGAGCCAGCGCACCTCGCGCTCGACCTGTTCGAGCCCGTGGCGCTGCAGCTCGAGGGTGTACTCGTCGAGCCGCTCGCGGGTGCGTGCGGCGGACTCCCGGACCGCCTCCAGCCGCTCGGTGAGCCGGGTGCGCCGGCCCTCGAGGATGCGGATGCGGGTCTCGGCGTCCGTCTGCGCGAAGAACGCGAAGCGGACGTCGAAGTTCTCGTCCTCCCAGGCGGCCGGACCGGACGACGCGAGGACGGTCTGGAGGTGCTCCTTGCCGTCCGCGGTCAGCCGGTACACGATCTTGCCGCGCCGGCCCGTCAGGGGTGCCTTGCCCGAGGTCTTGGCACCGGCCTGGCGGGTCCCCGGCGTCCGGACCGCGGCCGCGGGGGCCTCGCGCTCGGTGGTCTCGATGAGGCCGCGGGCGACGAGAGACTTCAGCGCCGGGTAGAGGGTGCCGTAGGAGAACGCGCGGAACGAGCCGAGCAGCAGGTTGAGCCGCTTGCGCAGCTCGTACCCGTGCAGCGGGGCGGAGTTGAGCAGGCCGAGGATGGCCGTCTCGAGCACCACAGACCTGCTGCGCACGAGGGTTCCCCTCCCTGTCCGATGTCCCGTCCCTGCCGACCCGTCGTCACGACGTATCGAGTCGATACATCGTGAGAATAGGACGCGTCGACACGGTCGTGCAACGGGAGAGGTCCGGACAGCACGCCCGCCCAGATGTGAAGGTTCCGCGAAGCGCGGGCCAAAGGCATGGGGACGCTCGGCGCAAACCGTCGCCCGGAGCGCACGGGGCTCCCGTCGGCCGTTCGCCATCGCCTAGTGTTCCCTGTGGTCCGCAGGCCGGCCGAGCGCGGTACGAGAGCGCCGCCGGTCCCGCACGACGAAAGGCTTGACGTGGCGAGGAGACGTCGCTTCTGGAACTACCCGCGCCCGAACAAGGGCCCGGTGCGGCGTTGGCTGCCCTCGTGGCGGATCGTCGTGGGCACCGCCCTGACCGGCACGGCGCTCGGCGCCGGCCTGTTCGTGGCCGCGTGGAGCACGACGACGATCCCCGACAACCTCGAGCAGGTGAACGACCAGGCGACGACCGTCTACTGGGCGAACGGCAAGGTCATGGGCACGTTCGGCGCGCAGAAGCGCGAGCTGGTCAAGCTCGCGGACCTGCCGCCGTACGTCGGCAACGCCGTCGTCGCGTCGGAGGACAAGACCTTCTGGACGAACAGCGGCGTCGACATCAAGGGCATCGCCCGCGCCGCCTACAGCAACGTCACGAGCGGGGGCACACAGGGTGCGTCCACGCTCACGCAGCAGTACGTCGAGCGGTACTACATGGACACCACGAAGTCCTACGCCGGCAAGGCCCGCGAGGCGATCATCGCGCTCAAGGTCGGACAGACGCAGTCCAAGGAAGAGGTGCTCGAGAACTACCTCAACACCATCTACTGGGGCCGCAACACCTACGGGATCCAGGCGGCGTCGCAGGAGTACTTCAAGAAGGACGCGAAGGACCTCACGCCCTCCGAGGCGGCCCTGCTGGCCGGCATCATCCCGTCGCCGAACAACTGGGACCCGTCGGTCAACGAGAAGCAGGCGAAGGTCCGCTTCGACCGCGGCATCCGGCGGATGTACGAGCAGGGGTACATCACCAAGGAGGAGCACTCGAAGGCGGAGTTCCCCAAGTTCCAGAAGAAGAAGGAAGCCACCAACACCTGGGGCGGGCAGAAGGGCTACCTGCTCGCCGCGGTGCGCAAGGAGCTGATCCGCACCGACGCCAACCCGGACGGCCCCTTCACGGAGCAGGACCTCGACACCCGCGGCCTCAAGATCACGACGACGATCGACCAGAAGCTGCAGAACGCGGCCGTGGACGTCGCCAAGTCGCTGCCCGACGACGCGAGCAAGAACGTGCGGATGTCGCTCGTCTCGATGGACCCGCAGACCGGGGCCGTCAAGGCGATCTACGGCGGGCCGGACTACGTCAAGCAGTCGCTGAACACCGCCACCCAGGACATCATGCAGGCCGGCTCCACGTTCAAGCCGTTCACCCTCATCGGTGCCCTCGAGAAGGGCGTCACCCTCGAGGACAGGTTCGACGGCAACTCCCCGGGCCACCCGACCTACCCCGACACGGGGCAACCGGTGGTCGACGAGAGCACGGGCAAGCGGTGGGAGCCCGAGAACTTCGGCTACTACGACTACGGGTCGTCGATCAGCCTCGCGGACGCGACGGCCAACTCCGTGAACTCGGCGTTCGCGCAGCTCAACCTGGACATCGGCCCGAAGAAGACCGCGGAGGTCGCGCACAAGGCGGGCATCCGCGAGTCGACCGACATCCAGGCCGTGCCCTCCAACGTGCTCGGCACGGCGTCGGTCTACCCGATCGACATGGCCCGCGCCTACTCGACCATCGCGGCCGGTGGCTACCGCACGACGCCCCACTTCGTGGAGAAGGTGCAGACCCTGGACGGCACCGACGTCTACGCCGGGCCGGTCGAGCAGGAGAAGGAGTTCGACGCGGACGACATGACGGCCGCGACGTACGCCATGACGCAGGTCGTCGAGAAGGGCTCCGGCAAGACGGCGCTGGAGCTCGGCCGGCCGGTGGCCGGGAAGACGGGCACGTCGCAGAAGAACCGGTCGGCGTGGTTCGCCGGCTTCGTGCCGCAGCTGACCACCGTCGTCGGGCTGCGCCAGTACAAGGACGTCGACCTCGAGAAGGGCATCCTGGCCGGCGAGGCGACGATCGACCCGTTCGGCGAGTGGAAGCAACAGGGGCTCGGCATCACCGGTGGTTCGTGGCCGGTGCGCGCGTGGACCGACTTCATGCAGGTCGCGACCGAGGGCATGGACGAGGAGACCTTCCCGGAGTACGTGCCGGCGCAGCCCACGTTCACGCCGACGCCGACGCCCACGGAGACCGAGGAGGAGAAGGTCACCGTCCCGGACCTCACCGGCCAGGACGTGGCCAAGGTGACCAGCGAGCTGGAGAAGCTGGGTCTCGTCGTCCGGACCCAGGCGCAGAACAGCGACCAGCGCAAGGGCGTCGTGCTGCAGATCATGGGGGCGGGCACGGACGTGCCGAAGAACTCCACCGTCACGATCGTCGTCTCGACGGGACAGCCCGACCAGCCCGAGCAGGTCGTGGTGCCGAACGTCGTCGGCCAGCCCCGGACGTCCGCCGAGCAGATGCTGCGCGGGGACAGTCTGGAGCCGAAGGTGCGCGAGGAGTTCAGCGACGAGCCGGTCGGGGTGGTCATCGCCATGAACCCCGGCTCCGGCAACAGCGTCGACCCCGGGACGCCGGTGACGATCACCGTGTCGAAGGGGCCGAAGGACGACGGCAACGGCAACGGCAACGGGAACGGCAACGGGAACTCGCCCAGCCCCGACCCGACGCCCACCGACGACGGGGGCGGCATCCTCGACGGCGTCGGGCAGGACGACTGACCGATTTCCGGGAGACCCGCACGGGCGGGTATCCTGGTCGACTGGCTGTGCCCGCCACCCCGGATCGTTCCGGGGCGGGGCGCGGCCGACGCACGAATGAACCCTCCTGTCACGGAACGACCGTGACCGCTGAGACCAGAGGAGGTGGGTTGAACACATGCGTCAGTACGAGCTGATGGTGATCCTGGACCCGGAGGTCGAGGAGCGCACCGTGGCCCCGTCGCTGGAGAAGTACCTGTCGGTCATCTCGACCGAGGGTGGCTCCGTCGACAAGGTCGACATCTGGGGTCGTCGCCGCATGGCGTACGACATCAACAAGCGTTCCGAGGGCATCTACGCCGTCGTCGACTTCACCTCGACGCCGGACACCGCGAAGGAGCTGGACCGCCAGCTCGGCCTGAACGAGGCCGTGCTGCGCACCAAGATCCTGCGCAACGACGCCCGCTGAGACCTGAACCGACACTCTGCCCCGTCGCGGGCGACGTCCTCCGGGATGTCAGCGCCCCGTGATGGGATCCCCTCACGACTCTCGGACGAACGAAGGAGCTTGGCATGGCTGGTGACACCGTCATCACGGTGATCGGAAACCTGACCGCGGACCCGGAGCTGCGCTTCACCCCGTCAGGTGCTGCCGTCGCCAACTTCACGATCGCGTCCACGCCGCGCCTGTTCGACCGCCAGACCAACGAGTGGAAGGACGGCGACACGCTGTTCCTGCGCTGCTCGATCTGGCGGGACGCGGCCGAGAACGTCGCCGAGTCGCTGACGAAGGGCATGCGCGTCATCGCGCAGGGCCGTCTGACGCAGCGCTCGTACGAGACCCGCGAGGGGGAGAAGCGCACCGTCGTGGAGCTGCAGGTCGACGAGGTCGGCCCGTCGCTGAGGAGTGCCTCGGCGAAGGTCACCCGCGCCCAGCGCTCCGGTGGCGGCGGCGGCTTCGGCGGTGGCGGCGGCAACCAGGGGGGCGGCTACGGCGGCTCCCAGGGTGGCGGCCAGCCCGGCGGAGGCTTCGGTTCTTCCGGCGGCGGTCAGAGCAACGACCCGTGGGCCACGGCCGGTCCCGCCTCCTCTGGTGGCGGGTTCTCGGACGAGCCCCCGTTCTGATCGACGCCAGTCCCCAGATCATCCTGTCCTCCGACGCCGGCCCTGTGGCCGGACGGCCGTGAGGACTGCACCTGAGAAGGAGCAACACCATGGCGAAGCCTGTGGTGCGCAAGCCCAAGAAGAAGGCCAACCCGCTCAAGACGGCCAAGATCGAGTCCGTCGACTACAAGGACACCGCGCTGCTGCGCAAGTTCATCTCCGACCGCGGCAAGATCCGCGCGCGTCGCGTGACCGGCGTCTCCGTCCAGGAGCAGCGCCAGATCGCCCGTGCGGTGAAGAACGCCCGTGAGATGGCGCTGCTGCCGTACTCGTCCTCGGCCCGCTGACCGGAAGGATCACTGAATCATGTCGAAGCTGATCCTGACCCACGAGGTCACCGGTCTCGGTGAGCCTGGCGACGTCGTCGAGGTGAAGGACGGGTACGCCCGGAACTTCCTCATCCCGCGTCGTCTGGCCACCCCCTGGACCAAGGGCGCCGAGTCCCAGGTCTCCGCGATCCGCAAGGCCCGCAAGGCCCGCGAGATCGCCACGCTGGACGAGGCCAAGGCGGTGGCCGACTCGCTGGCCGCCAAGACGGTCGTCGTCTCGGCGCACGCCGGCGAGTCCGGCCGTCTGTTCGGTGCCGTCACCACCGGTGACATCGCCGACGCGGTCGTGGCCGCCAACGGCCCGCAGGTCGACAAGCGCAAGATCGAGATCGGCCAGCCGATCAAGACGACCGGTGAGTACACCGTGTCGGTGCGCCTGCACCCCGAGGTCTCGGCGAAGATCTCCGTCAAGGTCGTCGCCGGCTGAACGCCTGACGCCTGACGCGCGAAGGTCCCGGTCCCCGCGAGGGGGCCGGGACCTTCGTCGTTCCCGGGACGGCGCGGGGGAGCCCCGGCCGGCTCAGGTCGACAGCCGGGGCACGAGGATGCAGTCGACGAGCTCGACGCCGCCGGGCACGTCCTCGCCGCCGATCTTGCGGACGAGCAGCTCGGCCGCGCGGCGGCCCACCGCCCGCAGGTTGAGGTCAACCGAGGTGATGCTGGGCCGGGCGGCCTCCACGATGACGTCCCAGTTGTCGACGCCGACGACACCCACGGCGTCGGGCGCGGCGACACCGCTCTCGCGCAGACACTCGAGGACGCCGCGCGCGATCTGGTCGTTGGCGCAGAAGACCCCGTCGAAGGTGGTGGTCTCGAGGAGCCGACGGGCCGCCTCGTAGCCCCACCGCTCGGTCCACTCCCCGTACAGGACCTCGCCCCCCGCCAGCTCGGCGCCGAGCTCGTCCAGGGCGCGGGTCGCTCCCTCGACGCGGTGGTTGCTCGCCGTGTGGCGCCGGGGGCCGACGACGACGGCGATGCGGCGGCGGCCGGTGCCCACGAGGTGCGCGATCGCCCGCGCGGCGCCGCCGGCGTCGTCCGGGACCACGGAGACGTCGTCGGGGTCCTGGGACGGCGAGAGCGCGTACACCGCGGGGACGCCGAGGAGCGACGTGATCGACGTGCGGGCGTCGCTGGTGCGGCCGGCGACGATGATGCCGTCGACGTGACGGCTCCGGAGCGTCTGGACGTAGTGCCGCTCGCGGATCGGGTCGCCGCGGCTCTCGGCGAGGAGCATCGAGATCTCGCCGGCGCCGAAGGTGTCCTCCGCGCCGGTGAGGATCGGGATGGTGAACCGGCCGTAGGAGTCGGTCGAGAGCACGCCGACGATGAACGACCGCCCCTCCGCCTGCGCCCGCGCGTCCGGGCTGGGCTCGAAGCCGAGCGCCGCGGCGGCGTCGAGCACCCGCCGGCGCGTCTCGTCGCTCAGCTGGCCGCGACCGTTGAGCGCCTTGGAGACCGTCCCGATCGAGACGCCGCTGGACTCGGCGACCTGCGCCAACGTCACGCGTCCGTGCGCCATGCCCCGTCCTTCCCTCGCTCTGCCGACCTTCGTGACGGCAACGTTTCCGCATCATAGGGCAGGTTCGCCCGCCTGTGCCGTTGACAGCGCGGCAACGGACGGAATAGTTTGCCGCAAACGCGCGGCACAGTTGCCGGGCGTCTCCCGACGAAGGAGATCGACGATGAAGCCTTCCCTCCGGCGACGCAGGCTGGCCCTGCTCGTGGTCACCGCCCTGGCCGCCACCCCCGTGCTCGCCGCCTGCGGCGCGGACGACGGTGCCGGCGACGGCGGGCCCGTCACGCTCGACGTGTGGGCCCGCGACGGCGACAACTCCCTCGACAAGCAGGTGGCCGCGTTCGAGAAGGCGCACCCCGACATCGCGGTCGACGTCACGCTGGTCAACAACGACCAGTACCTGACGAAGTTCGCGAACTCCATCCGCGCCGGCTCGGTGCCCGACCTCATCGACTTCGACATCATCAACGCGCCGCTCCTGGCGACGCAGGGACAGCTGCTCGACATCACCGACAAGGCGGACGCCCTGCCGAACCTCGCCGACGTCGCGGAGGCGGGGGTCGACATCGGCACGCTCGACGACGCCGTGTACTCCCTGCCGGTGGCCCTCACGGGGTCGCAGATGTTCTGGAACAAGAAGCTCTTCACCGAGGCAGGGCTCGACCCCGACACCCCGCCGAAGGACCTCGCCCAGGTCAAGGCGTACGCCGAGAAGATCCAGGCGCTCGGCGACGACGTCACGGGCTTCTCGACCATCGGCGGCGTCGGACAGGCGTTCACCGGGTTCCCCAGCGGCTGGGCCGACGGCGGGGACGTCTTCACCGAGGCGGGGCCGGACCAGACGAGCACCTTCGACGACCCGGCGATGGTCGGCATGGTGTCCTGGTACCAGGACATGTGGGAGTCGGGGCTGATGCAGCCGACCGACGAGCCCAACCAGGACCCGGGCAACGTCGGCAGCCAGAACGCCCTCGCGGGCAAGGTCGGCATCATGTTCACCGGTGCGAACGTGTTCGCCGGCCAGGAGGACGAGTTCGGCTCCGCCGCGGGCATCCCCGGCACGGACGGCGAGCTCGCGTCCTTCCTGGGCGGCAACCAGGCCGCCATCCCGCTCGGCTCGGAGCACCCGGACGAGGCGTGGACGCTCCTCGAGTGGCTCGTCACCGACCGCGAGGCAGCGACGATCAACGGCGAGGCCGGCTGGATCGCCCCCGACCTGAAGCTCGCCGAGGATCTGGCCGAGGACGAGTGGGCGACCCACCGGGTCGGGTCGCTCGCCGTCGGCAGGCTGCCGAAGTCGATCGCCTACTTCGCGACCATCAACGACCCGAACGGCCCGTGGGCGCAGAACTCGCAGGCGGCGATCTTCCAGGGCGCCGACCCGACGACCGCGCTCGACAAGGCGACGCAGCAGGCGGACCAGCTCATCGCCGACGCGTACAACCAGGTGGGCTGAGGCGGTCCCCATGGTCGTCGCACACGCTCCCGTGACCCGCGCGCTCCCGCGGCCCGGCGTCGGACGCCGCCGGGCCGCGGGCCGCAGGGCGGCGCTCGGTCTGCTGCTGGTCTCCCCGGCGCTGCTGCTCTCCCTCGTCTTCTTCGTGGTGCCGCTCGTCCTGCTCGTGGTCATGTCGTTCGCCGACTGGCCCCTGCTGGGCCAGGTCCGTCCCGCCGGCCTGGCGAACTACGCGCGGGCGTTCGGCGACGACACCTTCGCGCGCGCCCTCGTGTTCTCCGTGCTCTTCACCGTCGCCCTCGTGCCGCTCTCGCTGCTGGTCTCCTACGCCGCGGCGGTCATGGTGCGCGGCGAGGGGCGCGTGGTGTCGTTCGTGCGCACCGCGTTCTTCGTGCCCGTCGTCATCGGCTTCACGGCGGCCGCCTACATGGCGTCGGTGATGCTCATGCCGGGCACCGGGGTGCTCAACGTGCTGTTCCGCTCGCTCGGCCTGTCCGACGGCCAGACCGCCTGGTTCACCGACCCGACGCGTGCGTTCTGGGCCATCGTCGTGCTGACGGTCTGGAAGGGGATGGGCGTCGCGATGATCCTGCTGATGGCCGGCATGCAGGCGGTGCCGGGCGAGGTGTACGACGCCGCGAAGATCGACGGCGCGGGCTGGTGGCGCCGGGAGGCGTCGGTGACCTTCCCGCTCATCCGCCGCCAGTTCGCGCTGTGCCTCATCCTCGCGGTGTCCGGCACCCTGCTCGTGTTCGACCAGTTCTTCGTGCTCACCAAGGGCGGCCCGAGCGGCGCCACCACCACGGCCGTGATGTACACGTACGCGCAGTCGTTCGTGCGGTACAACCTCGGCTACGGGGCGGCGCTGTCGATGATCATCACGGCGATCATCCTCGCGCTCGCCGTGATCCAGCTGCGCGCCCTGCGGGCGGGCGGCGGGGAGGCGCAGTCATGACCACGCTCACCCGGACCGTCCCGGGCGCCGCCGCCCCCGTCCGTCGCGGGCGCGAGCCGCGGGCGCACGGCGGCCACCGGTCCCTGTCCTCGGCCGCGTACGTGGTCGGGGGGACCGTCCTGGCGCTCGCGTCCCTCGCGCCCGTCCTGTACATCGCGCTCCGGTCGTTCCTGCCGCCGTCCGCGGACGCCGACGGGATCGGCTGGGGGTCGCTGCTCGACCTCACGGCCGCGAACTACGCGCGGATCTTCGACCCGTCCGTCGGCATCACGACGTACGTGCGCAACTCGTTCGTCGTCGCGATCAGCGTGGCGCTGCTGACCGGGCTCGTCGCCACGCTCGCGGGGTACGCGCTCTCCCGCCTGCGCTTCCCGCTCGCGGCGCTGGTCTTCGTCGTCCTTCTCGGGCCGATGGTGGTGCCGTACCAGGGCCTCCTCACCCCCCTGTCGATCGTGCTCGGCAAGCTCGGCCTGCTCGACTCGCTCACGGGCGTCGTCCTCGTGCTGGTCACGCTCCAGCTGCCGTTCTCCGTGTTCGTCATGCGCAACACGCTGGACGGCATCCCCGTGGAGCTGGAGGAGGCGGCGCAGCTCGACGGCGCCGGCCTCGGCCGGCTGCTGCGGTCCGTCATGGTTCCCCTCGCGTGGCCCGGCGTCGTCACCGTCGGCCTGTTCGGCTTCATGGCGGGCTGGAACGACCTGCTCAGCTCCGTGGTGTTCCTGTCGAGCGAGGACAAGTACACGCTGCCCCTCGCGCTCACGAACATCACGACGTCGTTCAAGATCCCGGGCGTGCAGATCGTCGACCCCGGGCTCCTCACGGCGACGGCCTGCGTCGCCACCGTCCCCGTCGTCATCCTCTTCCTCGCGCTCCAGCGCTACTACACCAAGGGCCTCATCGGGGGTTCGATCAAGTGAAAGGCTCCACCGTGAACACTCCTGCCACGCCGTCGGGCACTACGCCGTCGGGCACCACGTCGCGGGCACCCGCCGGGCGCGAGCTGCCCCTCGGCGCGATCACCCCGCGGGGCTGGCTGCGCGACCAGCTGCGCCTCCAGGCCGACGGCCTCACGGGCCAGCTCGAGAAGATCTGGCCGGACGTCGGCCCGACCAACGCCTGGCGCGGCGGTGTCGACGGCGAGGACTGGGAGCGCGGCCCGTACTACCTCGACGGCCTGCTGCCCCTCGCGCACGTGCTCGAGGACGAGGGGCTGCTCGCGCAGGTGCAGCCCTGGGTCGAGGCGATCCTCGCCTCCCAGCGCGAGGACGGCTTCTTCGGGCCGGCGACCAACGACGACTGGTGGCCGCGCATGGTCGCCCTCAAGGTGCTCACCCAGCACGCGGACGCCACGGGCGACGAACGCGTCGTGCCGTTCCTCCAGCGGTACTTCCGGCACCAGCTCGAGCAGCTGCCGGGGCGCCCGCTGCGCTCGTGGGGGCGGGCGCGCGGCGCCGACAACGCCCTGTCGGTGTGGTGGCTGCACCACCGCACGGGGGAGGAGTGGCTCCTCGACCTCGTCGACGTCCTCGACGCGCAGACGATCCGCTGGGACGACTACCTCGGCGGCGACCTCATCACCGGCGCCGCGCGCGTCTTCTCGCACCGCATCCACGGGCCCAACGTCGCGATGGGCCTCAAGAAGGGCGCCGTCGACTGGGTGCGCGACGGCGACGACACGCACCGGGCCGCCACGGAGCGTTCCTTCGCGAACCTCGACCGCTGGCACGGGCAGGCGCACGGGTGGTTCTCCGGCGACGAGTGGCTCGGCGGCCCGGAGGCGGCGGCCGGCATCGAGACGTGCCAGGTCGTCGAGATGATGTTCACGTGCGGCGTGCTCGCCGCCACGTTCGGGGACGGCGTGCACGGCGACCGGCTGGAGTCGCTGGCCTTCAACCTGCTGCCCGCGTCGTGCGACCCGCGCATGCTTGCGCACCAGTACCACCAGCAGGCCACCCAGCTCGAGGTGTCGGTGGCACGCCGCGACTGGTCGTTCTCCTCCGACGACGCGAACCTGTTCGGCCTCGAGCCGCACTTCGGGTGCTGCACGGCGAACTTCCACCAGGGCTGGCCCAAGTTCGTCCGGAACCTGTGGATGCGGGCCGACGACGGCGGCCTGCGCGCCGTCGCGTACGCGCCCGCCGTGGTGCGCACCGACGTCGGGGGCGACCCGGTGGAGGTGACCGTCCGCACGGCCTACCCGTTCGAGGAGACGATCGCCGTCGACGTCGTCACCGACCGCGCCGAGCCGTTCGACCTGCAGCTGCGGGTGCCCGGCTGGGCGTCGTCGTTCGAGCTCACCGTGGACGGCGAGGCCGTCGACGCCGAGCCCGTGGACGGGTACGTGACGCTGCGACGGTCGTGGGCCGACGCCGCGGACGTGCGTCTCGTGCTGCCGATGGCCCCGCGGGTCGTGCGCCGGGCGCGCCAGGCGGCGGCCGTGTTCCTCGGACCGCTGTCGATGGTGCACCCGCTGGGCGAGAACTGGGTCGAGGTGCCGGGCGCGCCCGGCCTCGGCGAGTGGGAGGTCCATCGCCGCACGTCGTGGAACAAGGCGCTCGCCGACGTCGCGCACGCCGCGTCGTGGGAGGTCGAGCGCGCCCCCGTCCGGGAGGTCCCGTGGGGGCTCGGCGGGCCGCGGCCGGGGGAGGGCTCCCCGGTGAAGGTCCACGCCCCGGGCGCCCGCGCCACCGAGTGGCGCGCGCAGGGCGTCGACGCGCCGCCCCCGCCGCCCAGCCCGCTGCTGGAGCGCGGCGCGGGGGACGACGTGACCCTCGTGCCCTACGGCCTCGCGCGCCTGCGCGTGGCCGAGTTCCCCGTCGTCGGGAGCTGGGCCGACCGCGACGACCCGGACGACCCGCAGTACGCCTGACGTCGATGATGGGTGCCGATGGTTCCCGCCGGCCGCCTCGCCGGCGGGACCGTCGTGCCCGCGGGCCGGCGCCCGCCTGCACGCGACGCCGCCGCCCGACGCCCCGTTCCGAGGAGCCATGACCCCCCGACCGACCACCCCCGCCGGCGAGCCGGCCACCGACCCGGCGCTGCTGCGGACGCTGGCGTCCGCCGGCCTGCCGGCCACGGGGCGCTTCGTCCGCACGGCGGGCTGGGTGAGCACCGCGTGGGTCGGCGACGCCTTCGTCGTCCGGCTGAACGCCGACGCACGGTTCCGCGACGCGTACCGCCACGAGGCGCGGGTCGTCGACCTGCTCGCCGGCAGCGAGGTCCCGCACGCGCGGCGCCTCGCCCACGGCGACGGCCCGGACGGGCCGTGGTACGTCTCCGGACGGCTGCCCGGCCGGACCCTCTACGACGCGTGGCCGACGGCGGACCGGCGCACGCGACGCTCGATCATCGAGAGCCTCGGGGCCGCGCTGCGCGCGCTCCACCGCGTCCCCGTCCCCGCCGGACTGATGCCGCCCTGGCTGACCGGTGCGCTCGCCGGCGGCCCGTGGCCGGCGTTCCACCCGCCCGTGGTGGGCGCGACGCTCCAGCAGGTCGAGGCTGCCCGGCGGCGGCCCGGGCACGACCCGCGCCTGCTCGCGGACGTCGACGCGTGGGTCCGGGAGCGGCTGGACCTGTTCGCCGCCGACCGGCCCGTCCTCGTCCACGGCGACCTCCACGGATCGAACCTCGTCGTCGACCGCGGACGCGTCACCGGCATCATCGACTTCGCGGAGGCGGTGGCCCAGCCGGCCGACGTCGAGCTCGACACCCTCCTCCGCTGGTGCGCCCGAGCGCGCGAGTTCCCCCCCACGCCGGACGACCGAGGGCTCGACGAGACCACGCTGGCGGAGGTTCCCGGCTGGCTGCACGGCGCGTACCCGGAGCTGTTCGAGCGCGAGCACCTGCGTGAGCGGCTGAACTTCTACGACATGTACGGAGAGCTCACGCTGTCCGCACACCACCCGTGGCCCGACGCCCGTGACGCGGCGCAGGCTCGCGTCGCACGCCTGCTGTCCGGCCACAACCATCTGGACGGGCTCGTCTGGTAGGCCACGATGACGACGGCCCCGAACCCCTCTCGAGGGGGCCGGGGCCGTCGTCGTTCCTCCCGTCAGGTCGTCACTTGAGCGGCTTCAGGTCGACGTCGTAGACCGTCGTCTGGCCGGCGACGACCTGCGCCGTCCGGACGGCCGGCACGAAGCCGTTCGCCGCGACGACGAGCTGGAGCGGCCCGTTCGCCTTGGGCATCCAGTACGCGTACCTCCCGTCGGCGCCCGTGACGAGCGTCGTGTCGTACGCCTTGCCGTCGAGGAGCACCACGGCCCCGTCGATCGGCGCACCGCTGCCGGTCACCGTGCCGGTGACCTTGCCCCAGCCGGCCGGCGCCTTGACGGTCATCAGGGCGGCGACGGTGGGAGCGGTGTACGGGGTGTCCCCGCCCACCGTGATGGTGGCCGAGTAGGCACCCGGCTGCTCCACCGCGGCGGTGAGGGTCGCCGCGGCCTGCACGGACGCCCCCGGTGCCAGCGTCAGCGTCGGCGGCTGGACGTCCAGCCACGAGACGCCGGCGCCGCCCGAGGTCTCGCCCGACACGTTCATGACGATGTGCATGTCGGGGAAGCCGATCTCGACGGCGTCGGTGGGCTCCGTGAGCCCGCAGCCCTCCGCACGCAGGTAGGACGGCGCGGTCTGGCCCGCGTCGTTCGACCCGATGAAGAAGAACCCGGTGGCCCGGACGTCGATCTCGACGACGAGCGTGCCACCCTTCGGCACGTCGCCCGTGACGGGCACCGACACGACGGTGCCGCCGGCGTCGGTCCCGACCGTGGCGTCGGCGCTGCCGACCTTCGTCATGTTGGCGTACGTGAGGTCACCGTCCAGCGTGTACAGGTTCACGGTCACCGGCTGGGCGGACTGGACGGTCTCGACGCCGAACGACACGCTCTTCACGTCGAACGCGCCGTCGATGCCGAAGTCGCTCAGGGTGAACGTGCGCAGGTACGCGTTGTTCTCCGTGGTCACCTGGTTGGTGCAGGCCGCCGAGTTGTTCGCGACGATGTCCTGCGACGCGGAGTGGGTCAGGGTGGTCTCGTCGAGCGGGACGGCCGCCAGGTCGGGCGTCACGGTGCCGAACTTCGCACCGGACGACGCGAGACCCTTCGTCTTCCCGTCCGCGGTGCCGAACCCGGAGCCGTTCGTGCCGCGCGCCGGCTCGGCCGAGGCGGGCACGGTGGCGTCGTCCGTGACGTGGTTGATCACGGCGCCCTCGGTCCCCTTGACCCCGAGCATCTCGAACCCGCCGCCGCCCGTGCCCAGCGAGACGTCCACCGGCTCGGTGCCGGTGTTCGTCACGCGGAACGCGCGGGACGCCGTGCCACCCATCCCGAGGGCGGCGGAGATGCTCTCCTTGTTCACCTCGAGACGGCCCGCGCCGAGCGCGACGTTCCGCGTCACGACCTGGCCGTCCTCCGTGAGGGCCGCGTTGCGGGTGGCGCCCGCGTACGCGTCCTTCGCGTAGGTGATCCCGTACCGCTCGAGCGGGAGCCGAGCGGTGTAGGTGCCGTCCGCGCCCGTGGTCACGACCGTCTCGTCCCCGTCGTCCTTCGACGTGATCGTGACGGTGACGCCCTCGAGCGGCGCCTTCGTGTTGCCGTCGGTCACGGTGCCGTTCACGGCGCCCATGCCGGTGACGTCGTACGTGACGGACAGCCCGTCGCGCACGGCCGGCGCGTTGTACGAGAACTGGGACGCGACCGCGCCCCGGGCGTCCTCGATGCCGATCGTCGCGGAGCTGCCGCGGGCGGTGTCGGTGTCCGTCGTCGCGCCGTAGCCCAGCACGACCCGGCCGTCGGCGAGGAGCGTGGCCGAGAAGTTCACGCGGTCGGTCGCCGGCGTGTACTTGCGGACGTTGCGCCATTCGACGACGAACGCGTCGACGCCGTCGACGGTCGTGCTGCCGGTGTAGACGGCCGACTCCGCGTCCACGTTCAGGTCGTCCCAGAACGGGTAGATCGCGCCGTTCGGCGCGGCCGCGCTCGGGAGCGCACCGTTCGAGAGGCTCGTCGACGACGCGAGGAAGTTCAGGAACCCGTTGGTCGAGACGAACGCGCTGTCGTACGACTCGCCGTAGAACGGGAAGCTGAACGGCAGGTCGACCGGGGCGGCCTTGTCGTCCCCGGTGAGAGCCAGCAGGGTGTCGCCGGTCGCGACGCCGGCGTCACCGGTGGTGCAGTAGTAGCCGTAGCCGTCGAGCAGCCGCTTGAGGGTGGCGTTGACCGTCTCGTTGCCGTCGACGACCACCTCGGTGCTGAACGGCGCGGCGCAGGTGCCCGCCGAGACGCTCAGCGTGTACGTGCCGTCGGGGACGCCGGCGACGGAGTACTTCCCGTCGGCGCCGGTCGTGACGGCGTCGAGCGGACCGGAGAGCTTGACGACCGCGCCCGCCGTGGGCGAGCCGTCCTTCTCCGTGACCGTGCCGGAGACCGTGCGGGTCGCCGCCCTCTGCAGCGTGATCGGCACGGTGACCGTCTCGTCGACGGCGACCGTGACGTCCGTCGACGCCGAGGCGACGTACCCGAAGGCCTTCGCGCTGACCGCGTAGCCGCCCACGGGCAGCTCGGCGGCGAACGCGCCGTCCGTGCCCGTCGAGACGGTGCGGTCCCGGGCGCCGTCGAACGTCACCTCGGCGCCGGCGACGGGAGCGCCGTCGGCGTCCGTGACCGTGCCCGCGACGGTGCCCGTGTCGCCCACGGGGGCGGCGTCGAGCAGCGCCATGACGTCGAGCTTGCCCTCGCCCCAGACGTTGTTGTCGTCCGCGGTGCCGCCGCAGGTCGTGTCGTCGACGTCGACCGCGGCGCCGTCGAGCAGGGCCTGCGTCTCGTCGATCTGGCCGACGAGGCTCGGTGCCGCGCTCCACAGCAGCGCGACCGCGCCCGCGAGGTGCGGGGCCGCCATCGACGTGCCCGAGTACGAGCCGTAGCTGCCGCCCGGCAGGGAGGAGCGGACGTTCGCGCCCGGCGCGGCGATGTTCGGCTTGACGCCGGAGCTCTCACCGGGCCCGCGCGACGAGAACGCCGCGATGTTGCCCGACGAGTCGAACGCGCCCACCGAGTAGGTGGCCGAGTTCGCGCCCGGCGACGACGTGGACCGGCACGCCGGCCCCTCGTTGCCCGCCGACCAGGTGCCGAAGATGCCGGCGGCCTCCCACGCGGCGATCTCCGCGGCCATGAAGTCGTCGATGGCGCCCGACGCGTCCAGGCCCCACGAGTTGTTCACCACCTGGGGACGCTTGCTCGGGTCGGGGTCGCTGCCGTCCACCTTGGTGGGCGCGAGCACCCACTGGCCGGACTCGAGCAGGTCGGCGTCCGAGCAGGTGGAGCAGCCGTTGGCCGCGATCCAGTCCGCGCCGGGGGCGACGCCGATCTGGTTGCCGGCGCCGTCGTCGCCCACCATGGTGCCCATCGTGTGGCTGCCGTGGCCGTCGGTGTCACAGGGGGAGTCACCGGCGCAGGCGTTCGACGAGTCGAACCAGTTGTAGTCGTTCACGACGCTGCCGTCGGCCTGCAGGCCGCGGTAGTGGGGGGCGAGCGCCGGGTGGTCGCCCGCCACGCCCGAGTCGATGTTGGCCACGGTGATGCCCTGGCCGGTGTAGCCGAGCCCCCAGGCGTCGTCCGCGTTGATCGCCTGCACGCCCCACTCGACGGACTGCTTGGCGTGCTCCCCGGACTTGTCCCGCTTCACCGGCTCGACGAGGTCGAAGCTCGTGGGCGCGGTGATGCGCGTGACCTCCGGGGACCGCGCGAGCGAGGTGGCGAGGGCGTCGTTGCCGTCGCGCACCAGGATGCGGTTGGAGATCCAGAAGGTCTCGTAGTCGGTGCCCGCGGCGTCGAGGGCCTTCACGAGGTCCGCCTGCGACCGGTCGGCCACGGCGGTGAGGGTGTCGTAGACGTACTGCCCGCGCTCGTCCCAGTCGGCGATGTCCTGCGCCGCGCCGAGGTCGGCGGTGTCGGTGAGCTCGAGCCAGAAGTCCGCGGGGCCGGCGTCGAGGTCCTTCTCGACGGCGGACGCGATCTTGTCCTCGGGGTCGGGCACGGTGCCCGACGGTGCGAGGGGCGGATCGGCGGTGGCGGCGAATGCCGGCGCCACCCCGGCCGCGGACGTGGCGAGGAGGGCGAGGGCCGCGCTCGTCGCGACCCACCCCCTCCTCGTGCGAGTTGATGAGTGCACGCTTCCTCCCGGTGGGGGAGTCCCCGGGTGTGGGGACGTCGTGACGGGCGCCCGGTCGGGGCCCACCCTCCAGGTCAGCCGGGGATCCTCCGGCGGACAAGGGCGGGCGGCGGCCAGTTTCCGGTCAGTCCCGGGACAGCTCCGGGTCGGGCCCCGGGCACCGGTCGCCGGGCGATCCCGGCTGAACTCTGATAGGCACCTGGGTAAACGGTGTCCACGACCTACTCGGAGCACGTGTCGGACGGAGAACGGCGATGCCCCACGAGAACCCGGTCGAGCCGGCCGGCGGCTACGTCCTGTGCATCGGCCTGCCCCTGCACCGGGTCGGCGAGGTGGCCCGCCTGCTGCGCGGGAAGGTGGCCGTGATCGCGACCGCCGACACGGACGGGGCGCGGATGCTCCTCGGCCCGCCCGCCGTCGCGGTGATGCCCGACGACGGGTCGCCGCACGCGCTGGAGGTGCACGCCCGCGCGCCCGCGGTCGCGTCCGCGGAGGACCGGCCGACGTCGCACGTGGTCGCCCTCGCCCCGCACGACGACCAGGGCGGCGACGTCCTCGTCCCGAGCCCGCCCGCCGGGGGCCGCGGTGCCCCGGACCGCGCCGGGCCGCGCGCCGGCGGGCCGGGGGCGCTCGCGGGCGAGGCGGACCGGGCGCGCCGGATCGTGCTGGGGAAGCTCGCGGTGGACCTGGCGGCCCGGGAGGTCACCGCGGGCGGGGTGTCCGTGCACCTGTCGATGCGCGAGTTCGACCTGCTGGCGGCGCTGGCCTCCGCGCCGGACCGGGTCTGGTCGTTCGCCGAGCTCACCCGCACCGTGTGGCGCACGGGCTACCTGGGCGACCCGGACCCGGTGACGTCGGCCGTCAAGCGCCTCCGCAAGCGGCTGCGGGTGGTCCCGGAGCTGCGCGTCATGTCCGTGCGCGGCATCGGGTACCGGCTGCGGGTGCCCGGCTGACCGGCTGCCGTCACACCGCGTTCACGGGGCGGTCCGCCGGCGTCACGCGCCCGTGACCATCCACCGGTCGCCGCGCGCCCGCAGCCCGGTCGTCAGGGCGCGGGCCGCCATGAAGACGCCGGCGAACGCGCCCCACAGCCATGCCAGGCCGACCGCACCGTCGGGCGCCCAGGCCCGCACCGCGAGGGCGAAGGGCACGTAGACGACGAGGGTCACCATGCCCGCCCACGCGAGGAACCGGCCGTCGCCGGCGCCGATGAGGACGCCGTCGAGCACGAACACCCAGCCCGCCATCGGCATCAGCACGCCCGTGACGAGGAGGCCGGCGGTGATCGCGACGCGCACGTCGTGGTCGGAGGTGAACAGCGGGGCGACCCACCATCCCGAGACGGCGAACAGGACGCCGATGACGACGCCCGCGCCGACGCCCCACTGCAGCGAGCGGCGCAGGACGGCGCGCACCCGCCCGACGTCGCCCGAGCCGAGCCCGTGGCCCACCAGCGCCTGCCCGGCGATCGCGAGGGCGTCGAGCGCGAACGCCGCAAGCCCCCACAGGCTGTTGACGACCTGGTAGCCGGCGAGGGCGGTGGCGCCGAGGCTCGCCGCCACCGCCACCGTCACGAGGATCGCCAGCCGCAGGGACGCCGTGCGGACGAAGAGCGGCGCGCCCGCCCGGGCGTTCGCCCAGATCCCCGCGTGGTGCGGGCGCAGCGACGCGTGGTGGCGGCGGGCGCCGCGGACCACGACGACCGTGAGCACGGCGGCCATGCCGAGCTGCGTGGCCGCCGTGCCGATCGCCGAGCCGGCGATGCCGAGGCCCGCGCCGTACACGAGGGTGACGGACAGGACGGCGTTGACGACCGCGCCCGTGGACGCGACCCACAGGGGCGTCCGGGTGTCCTGCAGGCCGCGCAGCACGCCCGTCGACGCCAGGACGACGAGCATCCCGGGCAGCCCGATCACGGACCAGCGCAGGTAGGTGGCCGCGTACCCCGCGATGTCCTGGCCGGCGCCCATCGCCCCGACGGCCCAGTGCGCCCCGACGGCGAGGAGCGCGGCGAGCACGACACCCAGGCCGAGGGCGAGCCACATGCCGTCGACGCCCGACTGGAGCGCGTCGCGGGTGCGGCCCGCGCCGACCAGCCGGGCCACGGCGGCGGTGGTGGCGTAGGCGAGGAACACGCACAGCCCGACGAGCGTGACGAGGAGCGTCGAGGCGACGGACAGGCCGGCGAGCTGGTCGGTGCCGAGGTGGCCGACGACCGCGCTGTCGACGAGGACGAACAGCGGCTCGGCGACGAGGGCGCCCAGCGCGGGCAGGGCGAGGGCGAGGATGTCGCGGTCGATGCGCCGTCGGTCGTCCCTGTGGACAACCGTGCGGGGCGCGGCGTCCGGCGTGTGACCGTCGGGAGGCGTCGGTGAAGGAGGGGTGTCGCCGGGGTGTCCGGCGTCCGGATCGGGGGTGCGGTGCACGTCACCCAACTTTCTTCTCCTCCACAGCCTGAGGGTAACGACGCCGCAGGTCAGCGGCCCGCCAGAAGTTGTACACAGCCGATATCCCCAGTTGTGCACAGGGCTTTCCACCGCCCGTGCACAGGCTCGACCACCCTGTCCACAGGTCGGTCCACACCTGTGTCCACAACGGCCGTTGCGCAGGGTCGCGGGCGCGCCTAGCGTCGTCCGCGGTGTCAGTGCCCCACGGTAGAACGTGGACCTGACAGCAGGGAGTCGGAGTCCGGTGACGGACCGGACGCCGGCGACGGCGGGGGAGCAGGGTGAGCATGTCGATCGAGGAGCTCGAGGCGGGATATCAGGGGGCGTCCTCCGGCGCCACCTTCGACCGCACACCTCCTCAGGACGTCGCCGCCGAGATGAGCGTCCTCGGCGGCATGCTGCTCTCCAAGGACGCCATCGCCGACGTCGTCGAGCAGATCCGCGGCAACGACTTCTACCGCCCGGCCCACGAGGCGATCTACGACGCCATCATCGACCTGTACGGGCGCGGCGAGCCCGCCGACGCCATCACCGTCGTCGCCGAGCTCACCAAGCGGGGCGAGCTCACCCGCGTCGGCGGCGCCCCGTACATCCACGACCTCATGGCCGGCGTCCCCACCGCCGCCAACGCCGGCTACTACGCGCGCATCGTCCAGGAGCGCGCCGTGCTGCGCCGCCTCGTCGAGGCCGGCACCAAGATCGTGCAGCTCGGCTACGCCACGGACGGCGGCGACGTCGAGGGCATCGTCAACACCGCGCAGGCCGAGATCTACGCGGTCACCGAGCGCAAGACCTCCGAGGACTACCTGCCGCTCGCCGAGATCATCGGCGGCACCATGGACGAGATCGAGGCCGCCGGGAACCGCGGCGAGGGCATGGTGGGCGTCCCCACCGGCTTCGCCGACCTCGACCGGCTGACCAACGGCCTGCACCCCGGGCAGATGATCGTCATCGCCGCGCGTCCCGCCATGGGCAAGTCGACGCTCGCCATCGACATCGCGCGGGCGGCGTCGATCAAGCACGGGCAGTCGTCCGTCGTGTTCTCGCTGGAGATGAGCCGCAACGAGATCACGATGCGTCTGCTGTCCGCGGAGGCACGCGTCCACCTGCAGAAGCTGCGCAACGGTTCCATGGGCGAGGACGACTGGCAGAAGGTCGCCAAGGTGATGGGCCGGGTCTCCGAGGCGCCGATGTTCATCGACGACTCGCCGAACATGTCCCTCACCGAGATCCGCGCCAAGTGCCGCCGGCTGAAGCAGAAGCACGACCTCAAGCTCGTCGTCATCGACTACCTGCAGCTCATGACCTCCGGCAAGAAGGTCGAGTCACGACAGCAGGAGGTCTCCGAGTTCTCCCGCGCGCTCAAGCTGCTGGCGAAGGAGATCGGCGTCCCGGTCATCGCGCTGTCGCAGCTGAACCGTGGTCCCGAGCAGCGCCAGGACAAGAAGCCGGCGATGTCCGACCTTCGCGAGTCGGGGTCGATCGAGCAGGACGCCGACATGGTGATCCTGCTGCACCGCGAGGACGCCTACGAGAAGGAGTCACCCCGCGCCGGCGAGGCGGACCTGATCGTCGCCAAGCACCGTAACGGCCCCACCGACACCATCACCGTCGCGTTCCAGGGTCACTACTCGCGGTTCGTCGACATGCAGTCGTGATCGTCTTGGTTGAGCAGTTCCTTGTCGAGATGCAGCCTAGATTGCCGAATCTTCCGTCTAGGTTGCTTGACTCTCAGCATGCCGTCGCGCGAATTCTGGCTGGCTAGCTCAGCGGCCGCCGCTCCTTGAGCAGCTCCCGCAATTCATCGAGGATCACAGGCGCCTGGGCCTCGGTGATCTCCCAACCAGTGTCGGCCTGCCAAGTCCGGAGCGGTCGGCGCGCGGCGACCACTGACAAACTCAAGCGAGCGGAGTTCATCGACTCCACGAAGCCGCTAAGTCTCTCACGGTTCAGATCGTCATGTAGTTGCTGTGCAGCGTCGCTGGACAGAGTGGGGATCGCCGCGCCCACGCTGGTCGCGTTCCAGCGCCACACCTGGGCCGATGTTACTGCGTCAATCGCTGTATAGATCAGTGCGCGATTCGCGGTCTTCGAGTCCAATCTACGGGTGAACCACGGTGCCACGAGGCTACCAACCAAAGCACCGAAGAGGGCAAGAACGGGAGCGAGCCAAGTCATCTACCCACTTTGCCTGACTCTCCCCGCAAGAGCCAATCGGCGCTTCGTCGATCCGGTCGGGATCGTGGGTGAGGCTACCTCCGGCGCTTCGCGACCCGTTCCCGCTGTGGGCTGGGCATTACCAGGTCTGGCAAAGCGTAGACGGCCTCTTCGCCCATCTGTGCAAGTTCCAGGCCGATTTTTGATTGCAGAGATTCGAGTCGGCGATTTATCACTTTGACAAGATGGTCGCATAGTTGCACGAGCGTTGCTAGATCGTTTTCGGTGGCAGTGTGGTATTCAATGTGAGCTTGCCCTGTGCGGGTCACGGCGCGTCTTGCAAAGGCGGAGTCAGTAAGATAGGCGATCACAAACGTTTGTTCGAAGTCGTTCACAGCATGAGCGGCGTGCTTGTTGCGCAGGTCGAGGAAGTACTTATGTGCCTCGAGCCTGCTCTCGTCAAGGTCGGCCGTGTCGATCCTGTACTTTCGCACACCAGAGTTAAAAGCACGGCCGTAGCAGACAATCGCTGCGAGCCAAAAGGCTAGCCGCGGATCGTGGCCATCTGGGAACTCGCCGGGGTCGTGTCTGCCGGACTCCGTTGCGTAAACCCGCGCCAGTTCTAGATCGCGACGATAACTCGCAAGATCGCGAACCTCGCCGCTGGAAGCCGTGTCCACGACGACGACTCGATATCCGTCGGATGGCTCGACACGCTCGCCATCACCTGCCGTCACGGACAAGCGACGTGACCAAGGAGCTGTCGGGTTCGGATCGACCTCGTCGCGCACGCGCTTAATCTAGTGGGATCGCCAGCCGTCGGCCTCCCGGTTCTTGAGGCAGCCGGGATTCGCGTCCCGCGGTTCCTGGCCATGCCCGACGACGGTGCGCGGGAGTTCGAGGCGGTGTTTAGAGAAGTCTTGGCGCCTGGGGCTGCCGGCGGTGGCGAAGCCGCTCAGGGAGGCCAATTCCGGCGGTGTGAGCATCCTGCGCACGAGGTGGAGCTGCGGGTCTGGCTGTCCGAGCATTCGGGGGAGCCCGGCTGGCAGGCGAGGAGTCCCTTGACGGTACCTTCCACCACGTGAACAGCCTGGTGCCCGAGGGCATCACGACTCCGGTCCAGACGGGCAGCTACCTCGGACCGCTGCTTGACCGGCCCGGCGGGCGCCGTCTCGGAGGATTGGCCGTCGCGCAGGACAGCCCCCTGGCCGGGCTCGCCCAGGACCTCAACCGCACTGTGGTGGCCGCGCTCGGGGGGAGAGGGGCGTTCGTTGTGCACACGGAGTTCGCCGTCATCGGCGAGGACGAGCTGGTGGTGGTCGAGGTGGCTGCCGTGCTCCGGGTGCGCTGGTGTCCGAGCTGGCGCGGCTGCACGCCGGCTTGAATCTGGAGGGATACACCTCGCTCTCCAGGCACGTCTGCCGACGCCGGAGCCCGAGCCCACCGGGGTGTTGGCCGCCTGGGTGTGGATCCCCGTGATGCCCGGCGAGCGGTACCTCAGCACACCGCTGATGAACTCTGAACAGTTCGTGCACGCGCGGCAGGCGGCGCGGAAAGACCCACACGGACACAGCGGCGCGCACGCCTATCTTGCGCGACTGCGCGACCAGCGTGCCACGCCCGGGTTCGTGCAGGGTACAGCGGCGTGTTCGCGCAATCTGCGTTGCACGTCGACAGTCGGCCTGTCGACGTGCGGCCTACATTGCAAAATCGTCCACGTTTGTTACAAGCCACTGTCACGCCGTGGACGGGCAGCTGAGGAGCTGGTGTGGCCGATGGTGGACGCTCAGTGGTGCGACCGCGCTCGCGCCAATGAGGTTCAAGCCGCCGGGCGACCTCGGCCATTCCCCGGAAGGTTCTGACCGCGGGCCTGGCGTCGCGAGCAGATCAGTGGAGATCTCGGGGAGCACAGTCTGCGGCTGGACTTCCTGCGCGTTGCGACCGTCTAGGCGGCGTGGTGCCCGCGCTCTTGAGCCGTGATTGATGTCGCTGCCATACTTGAAGGACCCCGTCGGGGATCGCGCAGCCAGGATCGCTCTTCAACCTGCGGGTCGTTCGGGGTACGTCGGTCCCATGCGCGATGATGGCGTCCGTGGTGTCCCCTCCGCTCGCCCAGGCTTTGGCTCCTGATGACACGCCCGTCTTGCGCAAGGCGCGAGGGGCGTTCTTCACGCCCGACGAGATCACCTCGTTCATCGCCGAGTGGGCGATCAGGTCGGCCGACGATCGAGTGTTGGAGCCGTCCGCCGGAGACGCCGCGTTCCTCACGGCAGCAGTCGAGCGGCTGCGCAAGCTCTCGTCAGCCCCGGACGCCGTGCCCGAGGTTGACGGCGTCGAGATTCACGACTACTCGGCGCGCGTCGGCCGTGAGCGCGTGCGCGACGCAGGTGGTCGGGCACACGTTCGCGTACGTGATTTCTTCGACGTCGTCCCAGAGTCGACGTACGCGGCCGTGATCGGCAACCCGCCGTACGTGCGGTACCAGGGCTGGACCGGCGAGGCGCGTTCAAAATCGCGTGAAGCCGCGCTGCGGGCCGGCGTTGCGCTGACCGGACTGGCGTCATCGTGGGCCGCGTTCACCGTGCACAGCGCACAGTTCTTGAAGGATGGCGGCCGGCTGGGTCTGGTTCTTCCCGCGGAGCTGCTCAGTGTGAACTACGCGGCCCCCGTGCGCAGCTTCCTGTTCGAGCACTTCGCCATGGTCGAGCTCGTCCTCTTCGACGAGCAGGTCTTCCCCGAGGCCGAGGCTGACGTCGTGCTCCTCCTCGCGTCGGGCTACCGACAAGGGCCGACCGATCACGCCGTGATCCGACAGGCCCGCAACGGCGCGGACCTGTCGAATCTCGCCGCGGGACAGCCGTGGGCCCCGCTAGACCCGGCAGGGAAGTGGACCGGCTCGCTGGTGGGCCCCAAGGCCACCGCGCCGCTGCGTGCGCTGCTCGACTCGGGCGCGTTCACGAACTTGCAGACCTGGGGCGAGACGACCCTAGGGATCGTGACGGGCGGCAATCACTACTTCACGCTCTCCCCGGCACGGGTCGCTGAGCTCGGTCTGTCCCGCAAGGAGGTGCTGCGGCTCTCGCCGCCTGGCAGTTCTCACCTGCGTGGACTCGTGCTGTCCTCACAGATGCTCACGAGTCTCGGCAGCCAGGGCAAGGCGACGTACCTCTTCTACCCAGGCGAGCATCCGTCGCCTGAGGCTCTGGCGTACATCCAGGCCGGTGAGAAGACCGGGGTCAACGAGGCATACAAGTGCCGGGTCCGAAAGCCGTGGCACAAGGTGCCGCTGGTGAACCCCGCCGACCTGCTGTTGACGTGCATGAACGCCGACACTCCGCGTCTGACGACCAACCAAGCGCGCGCGTACCACCTGAATTCAGTGCACGGCGTCTACCTCGCGGACGAGCACCGCGAGCTCGGGCGGGAACTGCTGCCGCTTGCGAGCTTGAACTCCCTCACGCTGCTCAACGCTGAGATGGTCGGCCGGGCGTACGGCGGCGGCATCCTCAAGATCGAGCCGCGAGAGGCTGACGTGTGGGCCATGCCCTCGCCTGCGCTGGTAGCTGCGCGGGCTGACTCGCTGCGCGCGGTGCGTGAACAGGTAGCTCGAAAGCTGCAAACAGGCCGACTGCTCGAAGCCGTTGCCGTGGTCGACGAAGCGCTTCTTGTTGACCCTGGCCGGCTGAACCTCGAACAGCTTGCCGACGCACGCGACGCACGGGCCGCGATGGCTCGTAGACGAATGGTGAGATCCCAGAGTGGCCGTTGAGAAGAAGCCCAAGAAGCCGTCGGCCAAGGCACTCGCGTGGCCTCTGTTCGACCGGATCGTCGCCGACGGTCTGAGCGAGTGGGGCACGTACTTCAATCCCTGGGTACGTGAGAGCGACGGGTCCCTGCGATACCAGCCTGACTACGAAACGCTGCAGCGGCTTCTCGGCGTGCCGCTGCACCTCAAGGCCGAGACGACGACGGGTGTGCCGGCCTTGGCGCTCGACGTGTGGCTCGCGTACGAGCTGCGTCGCGCGGGCTTCGCGCCGGACTCGGTCTGGCCTCGCGCCACGCACCCGCGGATCATGCCCGCGACGATCACGGCGTTGCTCGAGGCTCTGCCGAAGGGGCAAGCCGCCGAACTGCGTGAGCGGCTTGCCAAGGAGGGCAACGTCCGGGGCGTCACGCAATCGAGCGCGAGCATCCTCGGCAAGAACTACAGCAAGCAGGTCGACGTCATCATGGCCGACTGGTCCACGGGGCCGGAGTTGATGATCTCGACCAAACGCATGGACTCCTCGTACGGGAAGAACGCGCCGAACCGCGTCGAGGAGTCGTACGGTGACGCGAAGAACTTGAGGCTGCGGCACCCGCTCTCCGCGCTTGGGTTCGCATTCGGCCTGCGCAACGACGTGTTCGAGAAGGAGCCACTCACCGCAGAGTGGCTCCTCGACCTCCTCGGCAAGTTGGGCCGCGAGGACGACGCGTACCACGCGACATGCGTGATCCTCATGGAGTATGGCCAGGACATCCCGCCCGTGCCTGACGCCGGAGGCGACGATGAAGACCGCGCGGTGGCCGCTGGCATTGATTCTGCTTCGGTCGACGAGGACGAGCCCGTCGAGGTGCCCGAGTCGGAGATCGACCGCACGCTCGCACAGCTCCCGTGGGTCCGGATCGACCACACGCGGACACCGGCCAACCTCTCCCCGGCGACCTTCCTCGCGATAATGGTCAACCACGTACTCGAGACAACGCCGGTCAACATGCATGTCGAGGCCCGACGCCTCCGCCATGGCGCGTAGCACGCCTGTAGGTGGATAGAGGATTGCACGACGCGGCTCCCAGGTCGCATGGACCCGGGATCGGTACAGCGGATTTCGACCGGGTCAACGGAGGCGCGAGTGAGCAGCTGGGACGTCCACGGTGATGCGGACGAAGTGGGAGATTTTGACCTCGAAGACCGGCTCGGTGCGATCGAGCCGCGCATCGACGGGGACGAACTAGTACTGACGAGGACGTCGCGGGGAGACGTGCGCCCTGCGAGAGAGATGCTTCGCTTCGTCCGCAGCCAAGGGCTCATGCGGATCTTCCCTACGACGCTCAGCATGGGCGACTGGGCTGATCAGTTCGATCGAGTCCGAGAACTCCAGGTCGAGAGCCCTTCGTGGGATGCAGCGGACCACTCGTTTGAGGGTGAGCGCTATGGATTGCTCTGCGCGAATGGGCTACCGAAGGGGTTCGGTGCTACATATGAGTACGGCCTGGGACTAAAGCGCGACTATCGCGGTTTTGTAGACGAGATCGAGGCCCGCACCGCGTGCACGGTGATCAGGTTTGTGCTGTCAGGCGACGAAGGAGTCAGCGACGACGGCGTGACATTCTGCGTCTCGCTCGATCGCTTCGACAAGTTCCGTGCAGCCGTGGACCGCGATCGCTCGCGTGCCCAAACCGCAGTGAGGCGAGTGATTGACGCTGAGCGTCATAACGCAGTTGCAGACCTGTTCGGCCAAGCACGGGTCGAGCCGCGGTACGGGAGAAATGAGGTCATCCGCGCGATCACAGAGGAGGCGTTCACAGGTCACGTCGTGGATGCCGGCGACCGGGCAGCGCTGGTCGAGCACGCCACGCGAGCTGCGCCGGCCGCAGCACACGAGAACCCAGAACGATTCGGCCGTTTGCGGCAGAGTGTCGAACTGGTATCGCTGGAGGTTCTCATCGAGCAGTTCGAGGAGGGCATGAAGGGGCGTGACTCGGGAAACGAGTCCCACTGGCAGGGATTCTTCGGCACGAACGAGTTCGCCCTGCAGCAGATCCTCTCGATGCCGATTGTCGTCGCACGCCAGCAGGCACATGTGAAGCCGGCAGACATCGACGGTCGAGGATCGCGGATCGCCGACTTTTTGTGCGTCAACACGGTGACCCGCACGGCATTTGTTGTAGAGATCAAGACGCCGAAGACCGAACTGATGGACAGGCGTGAGTATCGAGGCAAGGGTACTGCGGCGGTATACGCACCGCATCGAGACCTGAGCGGCGCAGTCAGCCAGCTGCAATCCCAGCTGGCCTCCGTGCCGAGGGATCTCGCCGGGCGACTTCGGGAGACGCCGGATGTCGAACTAGACCCATGGAATGAGGTCCGCGGCGCAGTGATTGTCGGACAGGTTTCGCGGCTCTCGCCCGAGAAGCGCGAGTCGTTCCTGCGGTACCGGGCAGGCCTGTCGTCGGTCAGCATTCTGGGCTATGACGAGGTCTTGGCGCGCCTTCGGACGCTGCGCGAGGTGCTTAAGGCTCCAACGTCCGACCCGCCAAGATCGGAAGTGCGTTGAGCATCCCTGATGAACACCTGCTCAGCGAGTCACGTACGGTCCCTCGATATCGCGTCAACTCGACACCAGACGTCGGGTGCCACCTGTCCGTGCAGCAGTCCCCCCGTCGTGTCCGCGATCCCCACAGCAAGGGTGCCCGCATGAGAATGCCGGGGTTGGCCGAACTCGGGGATGTCTCAGGGGCGCGGGTGACGTTGAAGGACGATCACGGGCTGGCGATCTGTGGCGACGCACACGCCGTCCTTGATGATGTAGACCTCGACGTAGTGGCTGCCGGCGTAGCTGGTGTGCTCGTGACGGCCGGTGTCTCCGTGTTCGATCGTTCCCCGAAGCTGGCGGGCGTCGTGCGCTTCGGTGCCGGTGTTCTTGACCTTCCACATGACGGTGTAGGGCTTGGGTGCGGTGCAGTGTTCGAGGCGGAAGTCGATGTCGCGGTTCTTTGCTACGCGATCTCCGCGGGTGGGCAGGTCGTAGGGCCGCATGATGCCGGCCTTGCGAACACGGCCGATCAGCTTGACGGTTTGGGTCAACCGGATCGGGACCTGGCGGTCGGTGTCGAGGAACTCTTCGCCGGGGTCGCTGGCTGCAGAGGCGCGCAGGGTGGCCGCGCTCTCTTGGACCGGGGGTGCGGTGAACTCCGGGCCGAAGATCTCCTGCCACGTCGCGAGGCTGGTGACCTTGTTCGGGTCGTCGTATGCGGCGCGGGCCTTGATGGCGTAATCGTGGATCTTGGTCCGGAACGTCGCGTAGCCGTCGGGGGTCCAGCGTTCCTTGAAGTTCTGCCCGGTGCCGGCGGGGTCCCAGATGTCGGGCATGGTGGGGTTGGCCTGCAGGTAGGTGTCCAGGTCTTCCAGGACGTGCACGAACACGGTGGGCAGGTCGGCGTAGTACTTCGTGTCGATGGTGGTGCGCCAGGAGTCGACCTGGTCTGCGGCGAGGATGGTCAGCAGTACGGACTTGATGGAGAACGTCGTCTTGGTGTCGCGCAGGTACTTCATCAGTCGCAGCGCTGCTTCGAGGCGCCCTGCGCCCACGACCCGGCTCTTGGCCTCGAACCATGCGGTGAACGCTTCCGGGTCGGTGTGCACCCAGGCGTCGTCCTTGTTGTGGGTGATGCTCTTGCGGGACTCGACGTAGGGGACGATGTCGATGTGGAAGTCGTCGGCGTAGTCGATGTAGACGCAGCGAGTGCGCTTGTGCGCCTTGCCCTGGTAGGTGGTGCTGTGCTCGAACGCCCTCTTCAGCTCCGCCGTGTACTGGGCAGGGGTCCAGTCGGGATGCTCGGTGAGGGCCAGGAGCACATCGGCGTCGAACTCGCGGCCACCTACGGGCTTGATGATGGTGCGCTGGGCGTAGGACCCCTGGGGTATGACGTCCAGGAAGTGCTCCTCGAAGACCGGGTGGGACTTCAGGAACGAGGTGATCGAGTCCACCCGGGCGTTCAGGCGCGCGATCCGGTTGTCGTTGAGGTTGACGCACGAGGTGAGGAAGTGCGCGAAGTGTGTGGTGAGCTTCACCGACCGACCTCGAGCGCGAACTGGTAGGTACCGCTGGTGGTGTCTCGGTCAAACACGCGCAGGCGCGGGTGGATGGCGCGCATCGGGACGCGCCCGATCGCGACCGCAGCGGTCAGGGGCACCGCGGCGAACACGTCGATGCTCTCGAGCCCGGGGTGGGTGTGCTCGAGCTCGGCCAGCAGGGTGCGCCAGGCGCTGGCGAACGCGTCCAGTGATCCCCGTGAGGCGATCAGCTCCGGCCCGGGTGCCGCGGACACTGGGCGGATCTCATACCGTGCCGCGGGTGCTGGCGCGGTGGGCAGCCGTCCCGGGTCGACGGTGCCGGACACGCAGAACAGCACCTGCACGTTGGTGGCGCCGGTTGGGGCGTCCACGGCCCGGTGGGTGAAGTCGATCGTGGGTGCGCCGTTCGTCCACCCCCATCGTTCATCCCGTCCGCGGCACTTGGGGTAGATCTCGGTGGGGACGGTGTCGTCGAGCATTGTGCCGAGGGCCACGAGGAGCGGCACGCGGGCCAGGGGGAAGAGTGAGACGTGGTGAATCTTCTCCCTGGCGACGTGCGCTGTCAGCCGGTGCACGCTGTCGCGCAGGTGGGCAGTCGCGGAGGTCCAGTAGCCCTGACCCGGGATGTCTTCTCCCGGGATCCTCCGCAGGTCGACCTCGAACTCGTCGATCCCGGCCAGGGCGTAGTCGGGGAAGCGGCCGTCGGCCAGCAAGGTCCTGGCTACGGCGGACGTACTGAGCGCTGCTGCGGCGCCGTGCACGTGGGCGACTACGCGCAGGACGGTGCTGCGGTCTTCCTCGGTCAGTCCGGTGAGCTGCTTGATGCGTCGTTCGTGGGCGTGCTTGAACATCCGCAGCGTCTCGGCGTCGTAGGTGTCCCACAGAGATCGGTTGTCGATCACGCGGTGCTGGTCGTGGCACATGAGTATGAGGTTGTCCTCGAGGTTGCGGTCTTCGAGGGGGAGAGGGTCGCTGCCGCGAGGGGACCCGTCCTTGGTAGTCCAGCCCACGATGTGTGCCAGCTGTCCCACTGCGACCGGTTGTCCCGTGTGCTCCTCGCTCAGCAGGTAGCGGTTGCAGAAGGTGCACCGCCCGCCTGCCACGACCCAGACCCGGCGGGCCACCCGCTCGGGGATGGTGCGCGTCGCGCCGTCGGGGTCGACCGCGACGTTGGGTCCTGTCTTCGGGCTCGATGTCATAGGTGCCTCCGTTAACCTGGCAGGAGCCAACCATGACCCGCCGACAATCGAAGCCGGCTGGCCCTACGACGGGCGGGTGAAAGCCGAGCGCGGCGCCGGTCCAGAGACTCTCGCGCAGAAGCTCCTGGCTGCGTGGGGTGGAGTCGCTGGGCTCGCGACGGCGCGCCCAGAGGAGCTGGCCAGGGAAGCGGGCGTGGGCCCTGCGAAGGCTGCGCGGATAGCCGCGGCGTTCGCCGTCGGCAGCCGGCGATCGCGGGAGACCGATGAGGTTCGTTTGGCCACGTCGGAGGACGTTGCCCGCGCCGCCCACAGCCTCATTGGTACGTCGGCAACCGAGAAGGTTGCCGTCCTCGTGGTCGACGGTGGCTACGGCCTCAAGCTGGTGGAGGTCGTAGCCGTCGGCACAGCGAAGGCATGCCCAATGCCTGTCCGGGAGATCCTCGCCCTGGTTCGGGAATCCTGAATCGTAGAGCCGAGCCGGTTGGTGGCGGCCCGTCTGTCGGCAATGGCTACGCAAACGAGACCGACGTCCTCCCTGGCGATGTCGCTGACGGGTCAGCCCTGGGTCGGCGTACTGGTGTCAACTTGGCTCGGCTACCGAGAGGGCGTCGAGAACTCCGGAAAGGCCGTGAGCTGGACCGGGCTGCCCTGCGTGTGCCAGGTCAACTCGGCCGAGCCCCCGTCTGCATCTGAATAGCACCACGCCTGCAATGAGTCCGAAGCGGAGTCGAAGGTGCATACGGCGACACCTCGGAGCGCGAGCTTCTGGTGTGCAGCCTTGGGGTAGAAGGTTGCGTTGATTGCGCCCGCTGTCTGTGTGGATGGATAGGTCCAGCCGTCGTGAACCGCCGGAGGAAGGTCATAGTTGAGCTTGGCTACGAGTTCGGAGAGGTAGTACTCCGAGCCGTTCGCGTCGCGCGCTGGTCGCAGGAACTGCCGAGCGAAGAACTCCGAAATGAGGCGACTGCTCTCGTCCATGTGCAGCTCCGTTGCGTCCGGGGCAGCCGGCAGGCCCACGCCGGTCAGTGACAAGTCCTCGGTTGCCTCGAACTTCATCAGGCTGAACCGTGCACCGTCCTCAGCACGAATCTCTCGAGGCGCCGCCATCGGGCTCCCGATGCAGGTGTAGAGGAGCGACTCGTTCGGCTTGTTGAGCCGGCCAGCAGCCCTGATGAACTGAGCGGGTGGCTCCCACGCGTCCGCAACGTGGTGCATCCCCCTGAGTGGCAGCGTGTGGTCGTCAGGGGCGAGAGCGCGCGCCCTCCACAGGATCGTTCCGGCGGGCGGCCGGAGGGTCAGCATCGGTAACGACACGTGATAGGGGTCGCCCGGCCGCGCGGACGATGTCGCTACCACCCACATCAGTTCTGCATAGAGCTCGTCTGGTGAGAGCGACGTGACGTCGAGTGCCTCGAACCGGCGGGCGCGCACTTCGAATACCTGCTTGGCGAACGGCATCCACACATTGTTGAGCATGGCCCACGACGGCGTGGACACCACGACACCATCACCGGTGAAGAGTCGTGCATGTCCGAGTCAGCGTTGGCGTGCCCTAGAGGCTCCGATGCGCGCGGTCACACCTCCGGGGACGCCGTCGCCGACGGGATGTCGCAGCGAGAGCATCCGTCCGCGTGGTTGTCCCGGCAGACGTACCCGATGGCACCGTCCACGCACCATTCGGCAGCGTCGTCAGATAGCAGGTCGGGCCCAGCGAGCAGCAGCCGACGCAGCTCGGTGGTGTCCGCGATTTCGGCCGGACGGTTGGTGAACCACTCGTCGAACCAAGGCTTGTCCCGGTGCGCGCGCCAGTGGACGTGCTCCCGGTCGTCCGCAGCAGCCACGAACCGATCGACGATGCGCCCCCAGGCAGGTGCGCCGAACCAGCCGTTGTCGAACGCGCATAGGCACTCGATCACGGTTCGCAGGCCGAATTCGTGCTCGTGGAGACGGCACGCGCGGCCCCAGGCGATTGCGTCCTGTGCCATCTCCGCGACGTCGTCGCGCGGATCGTCCTCGTGCACCGGGTCGTCGGGGTTGTGGCAGGCCAACCCGAGCTCGAGCACGGACTGTCCGGTCGGCAGACCCCGCGACGGGTTGACGATCGCGAGGCCGACGGCGACCCAGTCGATGTGGTCGAACGACAGCATCGAGCGCACGAGACGGGTCGTGGCCGCGTTGATCCGCATCATCGTGCCGTCGGGCAGCGGGCTCGTCCCAGCGTGCCAGTCCTCGACGGGCGTGTTGCGCCAAAGGGCAAGGGTGATGTGGGTGGCTGCGAGCCACAGCAGTGCGTCGTCGTCGAGGTGCCCGAACCGACGGGCGCACTCCTGGGCGCCGTACCGGATTAACTCTTCCTGGTTCGGTCCCGCGTGGCGGTCGGACGCTTCAGGTTCCGCGTACTCGTAGTCGGTGGCGTACTCGTCAAGGATCCTGCTCAACTCGGCGGCGCTGTCGGCCTCGTCGTACTCGAAGCCGTCGGCTCCGGTGACGGTGTAGACGTCGTGGTCCCATGTGACGTGTACGTCGCCCCAGAGGACGACGTCGTCGCACTGGTCGATGGCGCCGTCCGCCACGATCGGCCTGATCGTGATTGGTGCTGTTCTCCCGTCGGTCCGCTCGTCGTCCTGTTTGGCCGCCCACGCGGTGATGACGCCGAGGGGCTTTGGGACGAACGGGCCGACCTCCCTGACGCTGAACGGGGAGTCGTGCTCATCGGTGTCGAACCGGCTGTTAATGAACGCGACCGCTTCGGCGGGCGTACTGACGATGGACTCGGCACCACTGCCGTTGTCGACGACTCGCCACAGCACGCTGTTCTTCACGACGGTCTCCGATCGCGGTGGGTACACCTTGGAATGGCAGGACGCACCGAGTCACCCGGCGCCGACTCCAATGATGGCGTGACCGGCCTGTCTGCGGGTCCGCAGGCGTTTGTGGTGACGCCGCCCCCGCGGACGACGTGCAGCCTACTTTTCGCGACCCATGCGACACGCCCGAGTTCATGCGAAGCAGAGCGGCGTGTCCGCGCAATCTGCGCTGCACGTCGACAGTCGTCCCGTGCTCGTGCGTTTCCATCCGGCGACCTGATGAACGACGAGTCCCAGCGACGCGAGGTGGGCGCCGTCGAACGACCCCGGGTGGTCTGCCTGTGCGGCTCGCTGCGCTTTGAGGACCTCTTCGCGTCGGATCGGCGCCGCCTGACCGCCCGCGGCGTGATCGTGCTCGGTCCCGAGGCGACCGACGAGGAGCTGACGCCCTCCAGGCGTGCGGCTCTGGGTGAGCTGCACCTGAGGCGGATCGACCTGGCGGACGAGGTCCGCGTGGTGAGCGAGGGCGGCTACGTGGGGGCCTCGACGCGCCGCGAGATCGCGTACGCACGGGAGCGGGGCAAGCTCGTCAGCTCCGTGGAGCCGACTCTGGCCCTGTGATCCTGCGGGCGACCTCCTTCCGCCGGCACCGCCCGCGGCGCCCCGGTGCCAAAATCCAGGCGACATCGCGGCAGTTCTCGCCAAGATGGTCGGTATGGACGAGGTCGAGGTCGTCGTGGCCCACAGCCAGCGCGCGACGCTGCGCGTCGGCGACGTGTTCCTGAAGGTCGACGGCGACCCGGCGCACTCCGAGGTCGAGGCGCGCGCGATGGCCATGGCGCCGGTCCCGACGCCGGAGGTCCTCTGGCGGGAGCCGCCCGTGCTCGCGATCGCCGCCGTGCCGGGCACGGCGCTCGGTGTCCTCGGCGAGCCGTCGGCGGCGTCCCCGGCGGCGTGGGCGGCGGCGGGTGCCGCCGTCCGGACGCTGCACGACGCGCCGTTGCCGCCGTGGACGGGACGCAGGCTCGACGACGTGGCGGCGGAGCTCGACCGCGAGTGCGCGTGGTTGCTCGCCAGCGGCGTCGTGCCCGCCGAGGTGGTCCGGAAGAACCGCGCGATCGCGGAGGTCGCGCTCCGGCCGTGGACGCCGGCGTTCATCCACGGTGACCTGCAGATCACCCACGTGTTCGTCGACGGCGACGAGGTCACCGGCATCATCGACTGGTCCGAGGCCGCCCCCGGCGACGCCATGTTCGACCTCGCGATCCTGACGCTCGGGCACGAGGAACGCCTGGACGACGTCCTGGCCGGCTACGGCGCCGGCGCGGACCGGGCCGTGATCCGCGCCTGGTGGTCGCTGCGCAGCCTGGTGGCGTCGCGGTGGCTGATCGAGCACGGCTTCGACCCGGACGCGCCGGGGTGTGAGCTCGACGTGCTCCGGTCCCGGATGCGGGACTCCTAGGACGACCGGCGCACCACCGAGACCGCCGCTCGTCGCGCCCAGCGAGGTGGACCGCTCGCAGCCGACGGGGGCGGTGCCGCCTGCTGGGGCGAGTTCCCTGGGGTGCGCAGCATCCCGCGCGGTTAAGGCAGCTGCCTCATACTCTTTTCCTCGTGAAGCGAGCCAGGGGGATCCTGCACGTTCTGGCGGTGACGGCGCTCGCGGGCGCCGCCGTCGTGGCGCCGGCGTCGTCCGGGGCCGCGGCGACCACCGCCGGCTGGGGGGCGTGGGACCCGCTCACCGGATCGGCCGGGGGCTGGTCGACCACGATGCGGCTGCCGGCGGCCGGCTTCCCCGCGGCCGCCATGACGTCGGACTCGCGCGGGGGCGTCGGCGTGGTCTCCGGGGCGTCGACGTGGTTGGCCGGGTCGACCCCGCCGGGTGCGGTCTTCGGCTCGAGCCGCGACCAGGCGTACGTCAACCTGCGGCCGCAGGCGGACCGCACGGGGTCGCCGTCCGTCACCACCTACACCTTCGAGCGACCGACGCCCGGCGGCGGCTGGGCGTTCGTGCTCGGGGACATCGACGCCGACAGCGCCACGGTCCGCGCGCTCGGTGCGGACGGCGAGCCGCTCACGAGCGAGGAGCTCGGCTGGCAGGGCGCGTTCAACTACTGCCAGGGTGCGGGGACGCCGTCGTGCACCGACACCGAGGTGCCCACCTGGAACCCGGCCACTACGACCCTCACCGGGAACGCGACGGCGACGGACACGAACGGCGCGAGCGGCTGGTTCCGGCCCACCGTGCCGGTCACGAGCCTCACGATCGCGTTCTCCTGGCGGTCGGGCTTCCCCGTCTACCAGACGTGGTTCGCCTCGCTCGCCCGTGACGTCGCGGGCACGGTCGTCCTCGACGACGGCGGTCCCCTCGCGGGCGCGACGCTCACCCTCTTCGGCCCGGACGGCACGGCCCTGGCCACCACGACCTCGGGCGCCGACGGCGGCTACGGCTTCGCGGGCTACACGGCCGCGCCCGGATACCGCGTGGAGCTGACCACGCTTCCCGAGGCGTCCGACGAGCATCCCTTCGGGCTCGTCGCGCAGGGCCCGACGACGATCGGCGACCTCGACCTCGGCTCCGACGACGCCACCGGGGTGGACTTCACGGCCCGCGACATCGAGCCGATCGCCGTCAGCGGCCGGGTGCTCGACGACGACGGCAACCCCGTGCCCGGGGTGACCGTGACGCTCACCCCGGCCGGCGGCGGCACCCCCTTCACCGCCGTGACGAACTCGGAGGGCCGCTACCTCGTGGACGACGTGCCGTGGGACGTGGGCGACCCGGCGGACCCCGACGACGACCAGCCGCTGGAGTACACCTTCGCCGTGACCGACGTGCCCGCCGGGTACACGGTGACCGGCACGCCCGACCCGATCACGGTCGGGGTGGACGACACGACCCCGAGCACGGGCAACGACGTCGTGCTGCAGGGCCCGGCGTCCGTGTCCGGCACGGTGACGGCGGGCGGCGAGCCCGTCGCGGGGGTGGTCGTGACGATCGACGGCCCGGACGGGCCCGTGCGCACCACCACGGCGGCGGACGGCACGTACGCGTTCGCGGGCGTCACCGCCGGGGCGCGCACCGTGAGCGTCGAGGCCCCGGACGGCTACGCGCCGGACGGCCCCGGCGAGCGCGCCGTGACCGTGGGCACCGACGACGTCGCGGGGGTCGACTTCGCCCTGGCGAGGCCCGGGGCGGTCGGCGGCACGGTGACGGACGACGCCGGCGACCCGGTGGCAGGGGCCACCGTCACGGTCGAGGGACCCGACGGCCCCGTCGTGCTGACCACGGACGGGGCGGGCGACTACTTCCTGGACGACCTCCCGCCGGGCGACCACACGATCACCCTCACCGTGCCCGACGGCTACACGGCGGACGCGACCGAGCGGCGGGTCACCGTCACGGCGGCGGGGGAGAGCTTCCTGGCGGAGGACTTCGGGCTCGTGGCGGAGCCCGTCGAGCCCACCGTGCACCCGGTGAGCGGTGCCGTGTCGGACTCCGACGGGGAACCCGTCGCGGGCGCGGAGGTGGTCGTGACCGACGCCGACGGTCAGGAGGCCGCGAGTGCCACCACCGACGACGAGGGGAGCTGGACCGCCGAGCTGCCCGCCGGTGAGTACACCGCCACCGTGACGCCGCCCGAGGGGTACGTGGTCGACGGCGACGCCGCGGTGGAGTTCACGGTCGACGACGCGGGCGTGACCGGGCTGGACTTCGTGCTCGCCGCGGAGGAGGCGAGCCCGACGCCGTCGCCGGACCCGTCGTCGCCCGCTCCCACCCCGTCGTCGGCCACGCCGGTGGACCCGGGCGGTGGCACCGCGGGCGGTCCCGGCGGCCTCGGTGCCCTGCCGGTGACGGGCGCCGCGGTGGGCGGCGCCGCGCTGGGCGCGCTGCTCCTCGTCACCGCGGGCGGGCTGGCGCTGCGCGCGTCACGGCGACGGGCGCGGGCCGAGGGCTGACGCCGTCCGGGGGGCGGCGTCACCGTTCGCCGCCTGGCCACGACGCGGTCTCCCGGCCGCGTGGTCAGGCGGTGAGCATCCCCGTCGCCGTACGCACCAGCTGCTCCTTGAGCACACCGAGCGGCGGGGTGTCGAGGTCGCCGTGCTCGTCGTCGGCCTCCCACGACGCGAGGGTGGCGACCACCATGCGGGACACCATCGCGACGCGGAGCCCCGCCAGCGGCTCGATGCCGTCGCACGCCACCGCACGCATCAGGTCGGTGAGGTCGAGCGTCGTGACGAGCGGGACCTCCACGCCCTCGTACCGCTTCACGTCGCGCCGCACCCAGTCCATGTAGATCAGCGGCCGCTGCTGCAGCACGGCGGCGAGGTACCGCGCCCACGCGCTGGGTCGCATGCCGTCCACGGCGTCGACGAACGGGATCACGTACGCGCGGACCAGCGCCTCGGCGTCGCGCTCGTCCCCGGCCGCGACCAGCTCGGCGACCAGCCGCGCCCGGTGCTCGTTGATCGGCTTCGTGCGCCAGTGGAAGATCGCGTCGAGCATCGTCTGGCGCGAGCCGAAGTGGTACGTCACCGCGGAGTTGTTCCGGTGCCCCGCCTCGCGGACGATCGCCCGCGAGCTGGCGCCCTCGAGCCCGTACCGTGCGACGAGCCGCTCCGTGGCGGTCATGAGGGCGAGCTGGGGCGGCGACGGGTCGAGCACTGCGCGGAGGTCGGCGCGGGACATCCTCCGAGCCTAGCGACGCCGCGCCCGTCGCCGGGACCGCTCCCAGTGGCCGCGCCGGGCCGCTCGTCGGAGCTCGCACGGTCGGGTACCTTCCGGGGTGCCCGGACTCGGCGAGACACGCTCGGCCGGACCGGGTAGGAAGGGCACGCAACGTGGCGGGACGAGGAAGTGGACGGCTCCTTGCACTCTGAAGGTCAGGGCACTCGGGACGCCGGGGGCGCGCACGCGTTCGGGCAGCTGGGTGCGCTCCTGCTCGACGCGGGGCTCTCGGTCACCGACGTGCGCCTCTCCCTGGAACGGTCCTTGCGGCACGGCATGGCGCGGTCCGCCCGCGAGCCGGCAGGCGCGACCCACGAGCGGCTGCGGTTCGACGTCCTGCCCGACGTCGTCCTCGTCAGCCGGGACGCCACGGGCGAGGTGACGCTCGTGGGGGCGAAGGGCGACGACCTGTCGTTCCGGCAGGCGGCGCACGCCGGGCGCCTCGCGCGCGAGGTCGAGTCGGGCGCGGTGCCCGTCGCCGCGGCAGCCCACCGGATCGAAGCGATCCGGCGGCTCGCGCGCCCGCACGCGTCGGCCGGGTGGGTGCTCGGCAGCGCCGCCGTGGCGGCCGGGCTCGCCATCGTGTTCCGGTGCCCCTGGTGGGCCGTGGTGGTCAGCGTGCTCGCGGGCGCCCTCGTCGGGATCCTCTCGCTGCTGCTGCGGCGGCTCGACGGCGCGACCGCCGTCGTCCCGTTCCTCGTGGCGCTCGTGTCGACGACGGCGGTGGGCGCGGTGGCGTCCGCGCTGGACCTCGGGCCGGTGCCGCTGTTCGCGGTGTGCGCCCCGGTCGCCGTCCTCGTCCCGGGGGCGCTGGTGACGAACGCGCTCCTGGAGCTCACGGCGTCCGACATCGTGACGGGCGCGGGGCGCCTCGCCTACGGCGTCATCGTGCTCGGCATGATGGCGGTCGGGATCTCCGCCGGCTCCGCGCTCACGGGGCTCACGCTCGACCCGTCGTCGGCCGCGCTGGTCGGGGACGTCCGGTCGACGACGGCGGACGCCGGCGGGTGGCTGGCGATCCCGCCGCAGTGGGCGTCCTGGGCGGGGGTGGTGGTGCTCGCGATCGGGGTCGGCCTCGCGTTCGGGTCGGGCCGGCGCCTCACCGTGCTCAACGTGGGCGTCATGACCTGCACCTTCGGTCTCCTGTCCGTCCTGTCGCCGTGGATCGGGCCGGAGGTCGCGGCGGGCGTGACGGCGGCGCTGCTCTTCGTCGCGGCCCGGCTCATCGAGCAGGGGATGGTCGCCCTGCCCAGCGCGGCCACGTTCCAGCCGGCGTTCCTGCTGCTGGTCCCGGGCACGGTGGGCCTGGTCGCGCTGGCGTCCACGGACCTGGGCTCGCTGGAGTCGTCGCTGATGACGTTCGTCAGCCTCTGCCTGGGCGTGAAGATCGGCGCCCTGCTCGCCGACGCGACGGTGCGCGGCCGCCCGGCCGGGGAGACCGCGTGACGGCGAGCCGTCCGGCGGGTCAGCCGCCGAGGGACGTCCAGTGCCCCTCGGAGACGACCTCCACGTCGCCGTCGACGACGGTGATCGCGGTCTCGTCGTCGATGGCGTACGCGGGGTTGCCGAGGCCCGCCGCCCACCGCTCGGCCGCGGGGAGGGTGTTGGACGGCAGCATCGGGTGGTCGAGGTGCGGGAAGAGCGAGAAGTCGACCAGGCCCAGCGTGGCGTCGTCGCCCGACGGCGGGGTCCACTGGACGAAGTACTGCCCGATGCGCGGGGTCGTCACCATGCTGCCCGCGCTCATCCCCACGTAGACCGTGTCCGTCAGTGAGGGCAGGAGGTCCGCGAACCCGGACTCCCGCATCCAGTGGTGCAGGTACAGGGAGTCGCCGCCCGACACGAGGAGGACGTCGGCGTCCCGGACGCGCGGCACCCACAGGTCCTCGTCGATGGAGGGCAGCGCGGTCAGCTCGAGCACGCCGACCGACCTCCACCCCAGCCCGGTCATGTGGTCGGTGGCGCCGGAGACGAAGCCCCACACGTTCGGGCCCGGGCCGACGGCCGGGTGCCCGTACAGGGCGGTCGGGATGCACAGCGCGGTGCAGTCGGCGACGGGTCGTCCCAGGAGCCGGAGCAGTGCGTCGTGGATGGTCGCGTTCCGCACGCCGGCGGAGGTGAGCAGGAGCCGCACGATGCCTCCCGGGGGGTCGAGGTGGACGCACCGTAGACCCCGGTGGACGGGCGGACTCATCGCCGCGGCCGTGGGCGAGGGGTGCTCGGTGTCCCGCTGAGGTAGGTTCGCCGCACACGGTGCCCGACGCAACCGTCCGCCGTGCCCAGGACTCGAGGGGGAGCACCGCACATGGTCGTCACCAGGAAGATCCTCACCGCCGTCGTCGGGCTGGGACTCGGCGCGGGGCTCGTCGCCACGGCGACGTCGGCCGCCGCCGCGGCCCAGGGCGGCGTCACCTTCTGGGCGAGCGCGTCGTTCACCGGCACCTCGGTCACGCTCCCGGCGGCCGACGGCTGCACGGCGCTGCCGTTCGTCGCCCACGCGGAGCTCAACGAGAGCGCGTCCGGGATCGACGTGTACGCGACGACGGACTGCAGCGGCCCCGCGCTGCACTTCCCGACCGCCGACATCCACAGCTTCGCCGGGTTCGACGGCCGCAGCTTCCGCGCCTCGAGCTGACGCCCCACGACGGCCCGCCCGCGCCTACGCTGCCCCGGTGCTCGAACCCGCCCCGCTGATCGCCGGGCTCCCGTGGACCGGGTGGGCCGTCGCCGCCCTGGTCGCCCTCCTGGTCGGCTTCTCGAAGACGGCGCTGGGCGGACTGGGGATGATCGCCGCGGCGCTCATGGCCCTGGTGATCCCCGCCAAGGACTCGACGGGCGCCGTGCTCCTGCTGCTGGTGACCGGCGACGTCGTCGCCATCTGGGCGTACCGCCGCCACGCCGACTTCCGCGTCATCGGGCGCCTCCTCGCGCCGGTGCTCGTCGGCGTGGCCCTGGGCGCCGTCTTCCTGCGGCTGGTCGACGACGAGGTCATGCGCCGCACGATCGGTGCGATCCTGCTCGGCCTCCTGGTGCTCTCCCTGTGGCGCGACCGGCTGTCCGTCGAGTCCCGCGCCGCCACCGTCGGGTACGGCGGCCTCGCCGGGTTCACCACGATGGTGGCCAACGCCGGCGGCCCGCCGATGAGCCTCTACCTCCTCGCCGCCGGGTACGAGAAGTGGCGCTTCCTCGGCACGTCGGCGTGGTACTTCTTCACGGTCAACGTCATCAAGCTGCCCGTCGCCGTCGGCGTCGGGATCGTGCGCGCCGAGACGGTGGCCCTGTGGGCGGTGCTCGTGCCGCTCGTGCTGGTGGGCACGTGGGCCGGGCGCAAGGTCATCGGGCGCGTGGACCAGCGCCTCTTCGAGCGCCTCGTCACCGTGCTCGTGGCGGTCGCGGCCCTGATCCTGCTCCTGCTCTAGCCAGGTCGGTCCGTCGAGGCGCCGTCGCGGGCGAGCGGTCTGCGGCTCGGCTCGCAGCCGAGGAGGCTGAGCTTCCGGACGAGCGGCGCGACCCGGTGCGGCTCCACGTCCAGCTCGAACCCGGCCAGCCGGAGCGTGCCCCGCACCGCGCGGGGCACGTCGCGGTCCCTCAGGTAGCGGTGCAGAGCGCGCGACGACGCCCCGCGTCCCGTCACCACGACCGTCGCGGGGGCGCCCCCGGCGCCGACGACGACCCGCACCGGCCGCAGCGGGACCAGCACCCCCGAGAGGCCGCGCGACACGCCGTCCACGGAACCCAGCATGAGCAGCTGGAGCGCCGCCCAGGCGCCGGGCCACAGCCCCGGAACCACGAGAGCGGCGACGAGCAGCCACAGGAGCGCCCCGCGGACGACAAGGCGGAGGCAGACCGCGCGCCGGGCCGGCAGCACCACTCCGTGACCCACGGCCCCTCCTCTCGCGTGACGCCGTCACATCCTGGCGGAACCGCGCGGGAGGGAACGAGCCCCGACGGGGTGAAAGGTCGTCGCCCGGTTTGCGGTCTGACCGGCACCCGCAGACCGTCCGGACGGATCGAGCGTGCTGGATTGCTCCTCACACATCCCGATGAGGATCAATCCAGCACGCTCGATGGAGTCCCGGGGGCGGCGGTCAGGCGTGGCCGGCGGTGGCGTGCTCGCGCTCGCGCAGGGCGGCCGTCTCCAGCTGGATCGTGGAGTGCTCGACGGAGACGGGGAAGTGCTCGGCGACGCAGGTGCGGATGCGCTGCAGGATGGCGGGTGCGTGCCCGTCGGCGAAGCACGCGTCGTCGACCACCACGTGCGCGGAGATGACGGGCAGCCCGGTGGCGACGGTCGAGGCGTGCACGTCGTGCACGTCGCGCACGTGGTCGAGCGACAGCATGTGCGCGCGGACCTCGTCGAGGTCCAGCCCCTCGGGGGTGTACTCCATGAGCACCCGGAACGTCTGGCGCATGATCGCGAACGCCCGCGGCACGATGAGCAGCGCGATGAACAGGCCGGCGATGGCGTCGGCCCGCTGGTAGCCGGTGGTCGCGATGACGACGGCGGCGACGATGACGCCGAGCGAGCCGAGCGCGTCGTTGAGGACCTCGAGGAACGCGGCCCGCATGTTGAGGTTCGCGCCGCGGCTCGACGACAGGATCGCGATCCCCACGACGTTCGCGACGAGGCCCACGACGCCGAAGACGAGCAGCTCCGTGGACGGCACGTCGGGCGGCGCGACGAGCCGGCGCACGCCCTCGACCGCGGCGTAGGTGCCGACCGCGACGAGCAGCGTCGCCTGGCCGAGCGCGGCGATGACCTCGATGCGCCGGAAGCCCCACGTGCGCCGCTTGTCGGCGGGCCGCTGCATGAGCGTCGCGGCGACGAGGGCCACCAGCAGCCCCACCGCGTCGGTGAGCGCGTGCGCGGTGTCGGTGAGCAGGGCGAGGCTGCCGGTGACCGCCGCCCCGACGGCCTGCGCGACGACGATCGTCGCGGTGATGCCGAACGCGATCGCGAGCCGGCGGCGGTGCGCGGGCGCGACGGCGGCGTCGCCCGCGGGGCCGTGGCTGTGCCCGGCACCCATCAGGAGGCCTCCACCGAGGTGTGCTCGTGCTCGTGCGGGTGCATGAGGTGCGAGCAGAGGGTCACCTGGTCGCCGGTGGCGTCGAGCAGGCGCTCGGCGCCCGCCAGGAGCCCGGCCAGCAGGTCGGGCTCGGCGAGCGAGAACCATGACGCGCGGCCCTCCGTGCGCACCGTGACCAGGCCGCACTCCCGCAGGCAGGCGAGGTGCTTGCTCACGGTGGACTGCGCGAGGTCGAGGTGCTCGACCAGGTCGCGCACGCGGTGCTCCCCGAAGGCGAGGTGCTGCAGCAGCGCGAGCCTGGTCGAGTCGGACAGCGCGTGGAAGAGGTCGGCGAACGCGCCGGTGGCCACCCGGTCGATCGCCGGCCTCGCCCCCGGAATCTGCATCGTCATACGGCGATGCTATCGCCGCTCGGCTATCCCGTCCATCGGCCGACCCGCCGTGCGGTCATCCCGCCGGCGCCTCCCCCGTGACCCGCGCGAAGCCCCTCCGGTCTCCCGACCTGCGGCGGCGCGGTGGTTGTCCCGGTCACGTTTGACTCTCAAATTTACAGCGCTGTATGTTCGCTCCGGCCCGTCGCCGAGACGGGTATGACCGTGGTCGAAGGAGACGTCACGTGGGATCGAAGACGACTGCCGGCCCTCCGCCGAGGGTGAGCCGGCGCTCGTTCCTGGCGGGGGCCGCCGGGGTGCTGGCGGCCGTCCCGCTGGCGGCGTGCGCCGCGCCCGGAGGCAGCGGGGCGAAGCGCACGGAGATCACCTTCTACGAGCAGAAGCAGGAGGTCATCGCCTACTTCGACGACCTGCTGCGGCGCTTCGAGGGTGAGCACCCGGGGATCCGGGTCGTGCACGACTCGACCACCGCCATCGCGCCGCAGTTCGTGCGCGGCGAGCCGGGCGACGTCGGCTGCTTCAACGACAACCTGGAGCTCGCCCGGTACATCTCCCGCGGACAGATGGGCGACCTCTCCGGGCTGCCCTCCGCGGCCCGCGTGCGCACGGACATCAGCGGGCTCACCGACCAGTACGCGACGTACCCCGGCCGCACCAGCGTGCTGCCGTACTCGCTGGCCGCCGCCGGCGTCATCTACAACAAGGCGATCTTCGCGAAGCACGAGCTGCCGGTCCCCACGACGTGGACCGAGTTCGTGGAGGTCTGCACCGCGCTGCAGAAGGCGGGGATCACGCCGGTCTACGCCACCGACCGGGACACCTGGACCCTCTGGCAGGGCCTGTTCGACTACTCGGTGGGCAGCCTGGTCGACACCGGTGCGTTCTTCGGCCGGATGAACGAGCTCGGCACCGACGTCGGGCCGGACTCCGACGTGTCGTTCTCGACGACCCTGGCCGTGCCGATGGAGCGGGCCAGGACGATCTCGACGTTCTTCAACCCCGACCACGCCGTGCGCTCGTACGCCGACGGCAACCTCGCGTTCGGCAAGGGCCAGGCGGCGATGTACCTCCAGGGCCCGTGGGCGCTGAGCCAGATCGCGATGGTGGACGACTCCCTCGACGTCGGCACCTTCGCGCTCCCGGTGAGCGACGACCCCGACGAGCGCCAGGTGCGCGTCAACATCGACCTCGGCCTGTACATCCCCGCCGCCACGCCGCACCGGGCCGAGGCCGAGCAGCTCGTCGAGTTCCTCATGCAGCCCGAGATCATCAACGCGTACAACGCGGACAACCTCGCGTACTCGACGCTGACGGACGCCCCGGCGCAGCAGGACGACCGCCTCGCCGGGCTCCAGTCCTACGTCGACGACGCCGCGTTCTACCAGGGCGCCGGCACCTTCGTCCCGACGTCGATCCCGCTGGGCAACTACCTGCAGACGGCGATCCGCACGGGCAACTTCGACGGGATGCTCGCGCAGCTCGACGCCGACTGGCGCCGCCTGGCCGGACGGGCGGCGACGGTATGACCCGCCCCGCCCACCCCCGCGATCGAGAGGACCGAGCGTGACCACCCAGACCACGGCGGCGCGCGTCGCCGCGCCGGCACCGAGCGCCCCGCGCGGCCGCGTCCGCCGGCGCCGCGGGCGGCCCGAGCCGATCGCCTACCTGTTCCTCGTCCCCGCGCTGGTGGTGTTCACCGTCTTCGTGGTGGGGCCCGCGCTGGTCGGCATCTTCTACAGCTTCACCGACTACGTCGGCTTCGGGGGCTGGTCGTTCCTCGGCGTGCGCAACTACGTGGCGCTGCTCGGGGACCCGGGCATCCGCAGCGCGTACGGGTTCACCCTGGGCTTCGCGCTCGTGACGGTGGTCCTGGCGCAGGTGATCGCGCTCGTCCTCGCCATCGGCCTGTCCAAGCGGATCCGGTTCGCGGCGGGGCTGCGGGCGATCTTCGTCATCCCGATGGTCGTCTCCGGGATCGTCGTCGCCTACGTCTTCAACTACCTGTTCTCGAACACGCTGCCCGCGTTCGCCACGGCGGTGGGCCTCGACCCGCTGACCGACAGCATCCTCGGCAACCCCGACCTGGCCTGGCTCGCGATCGTCGTCGTCTCCGCCTGGCAGACGATCCCGGGCGCGCTGCTCGTCTACACGGCCGGGCTCACGTCGATCCCGGGCGACCTGTACGAGGCCAGCTCGCTGGACGGCGCGGGCCCCTGGCGGCAGTTCCGCTCCATCACGCTCCCGCTCATCGCCGGGTTCGTCCTCATCAACACGATCCTGGGCATCAAGGGATATCTCGGCGTCTACGACGTCATCGTCGGCCTCACCGGCGGCGGGCCGGGCAACGCGACGAGCAGCGTCGCGATGACGATCTTCGGCGGCTTCACCGGCGGCGACTACGCCTACCAGATGGCCAACGCGACGGTCTTCTTCGTGATCACGGTGCTCATCTCCGTGCTGCAGCTCGTCGTCTCCCGTGGAAGGAACATCCGCCTGTGACCGCCATCGCCACGACGAGCGAGCGCCGCTCCCCGGCGTCGCCCGGCCGCCCGCCGCGCCGCCGCCCCGCCTCCGCCCGGTCCCGGCGCACGAGCTGGCCCCTGACCGTCGCGCTCGCGCTGTGCTCCCTCACGGTGCTCGCGCCCCTGTACGTCACCGTCACGATGGCGTTCAAGACCAGCGGCCAGTCGGTGGACGGGAACGCGTTCGCCCTGCCGGCGCCGTTCAACCCGCAGAGCTTCGCCGAGGCGTGGCAGCTGACCCGGTTCCCGGTGTCGTTCGGCATCTCGGTCGGCGTCGCGGCGCTCACGGTCGCCCTGACGCTGCTGCTGAGCTCCCTGGCGTCCTACGCGATCGTCCGATACTGGTCGCACCGCTTCTTCCGGTGGTCGTTCGTGTACCTGCTGGCGTCGATGTTCCTGCCGTTCCCCGTGATCGCGCTGACGGAGATCAAGCTCACCGCGCTCACCGGCCTCGACAACCCGCTCGGCGTCGCCATCCTGCACGCCATGTTCCAGCTCGCCTTCAGCGTGCTGCTGTTCTCGGCGTACCTGCGCTCGATCCCGGTCGAGCTGGAGGAGAGCGCCCGCATCGACGGCGCGACGACGTGGCAGGTCTTCTGGCGCATCGTCCTGCCGCTGCTGGGCCCGATGATCGCCACGGTCGGCATCTTCGCCTTCCTCGCCTCGTGGAACGACTTCATGCTGCCGTCGATGATCGTCTCCGACCCGACGATGCAGGTGCTGCCCGTGGTGCAGAACATCTTCCAGAGCCAGTTCGGCACCAACTACAACGTGGCGTTCGCGTCGTACCTCATGGCGATGGCGCCGACGATCGTCGTGTACCTGTTCGCCCAGCGCTGGGTGATCAGCGGCATCACCCAGGGCGCGGTCAAGAGCTGACCGGACCGGCACGACCACCAGCACGCACCACCCGAGGAGCTCCCGTGACCGACACCGTCGACACCCTCGACACCACGCCGGCCCTGCCCACCGTCCGCCCGCTGCCCGGGTCCGCCCCGCGGGGCCGCGCGGACCAGGAGGTGCGCGGCGACGGCTGGCGCGTCACCGTCCTGACCGACAGCCTGTTCCGCGTCGAGTGGTCGCCCGACGGCGCCGTCGAGGACCGCGCCTCGACCTTCGCCGTGCGGCGCGACCTCGGGGCGGCGGAGTTCTCCGCGCGGCCCGTCGGGGACGGCGTCGAGATCACGACCGCGCGGGCGTGGCTCCGCTACGACGGCCGGGAGCCCTCGGCCCACGGTCTCGTCGTCGAGCTCCGCGGCGCGGACTCGGGCCGCTGGCGCTTCGGCGAGCCGACCCACGACCTGGGGGGCACGGCGCGCACCCTCGACGACGCGGACGGCCGCCTCCCGCTCGAGCCCGGCGTGGTGTCGCCGAACGGGATCGGCGTCGTCGACGACTCCGCGTCGTTCCTGTTCACCGACGACGGCTGGATCGGCACGCGGCCCGAGGGCGGCCGGGACCTCTACGTCTTCGCCCACGGCCGCGACTACGCCCGCGCGGTCCGCGAGCTGTACGCCGTGTCCGGCGCGCCGACCCGCCTGCCGCGCTGGGCGCTGGGGAACTGGTGGAGCCGGTACCACCCGTACTCCGCCGAGTCGTACCTGGAGCTGATGGACCGGTTCGACGAGGAGGGGGTCCCCTTCTCCGTCGCGGTCATCGACATGGACTGGCACCGCGTGGGGTCGGTGCCGGAGCGGTTCGGCAACGGCTGGACCGGGTACTCGTGGGAGCCCACGCTGTTCCCCGACCCGGAGGCGTTCCTCGGGGCGCTGCACGCCCGGGGCATGCGCACCACGCTCAACCTGCACCCCGCCGACGGCGTCCGCGCGTTCGAGGACGCCTACCCCGCGGTGGCCGAGGCGGTGGGGATCGACCCGGCGTCCGAGACGCCCGTGCCCCACGACCTCACCGACCCGGCATTCCTGCGCGCCTACTTCGAGCTGCTGCACCACCCGCTCGAGGAGCAGGGCGTGGACTTCTGGTGGATCGACTGGCAGCAGGGCGGCACGTCCTCCCTGCCGGGCGTCGACCCGCTGTGGCTGCTCAACCACTTCCACCACCTCGACGCCGCGCGCCACGGCGGCCCGGGGATGACGTTCTCGCGGTACGCGGGGCCGGGCAGCCACCGGTACGCGGTCGGGTTCTCCGGCGACGCGGTCGTGTCCTGGGAGTCGCTCGCGTTCCAGCCGGAGTTCACGGCCACGGCGTCGAACATCGGGTACTGCTGGTGGAGCCACGACATCGGCGGCCACACCCGCGGCGTGCGCGACGACGAGCTGGCGACGCGGTGGGTGCAGTACGGCGTGTTCTCGCCGGTCCTGCGGCTGCACTCGGCGAACAACCCCTTCATCCGCAAGGAGCCGTGGGCGTTCCCCGCCGAGCACCGCCGGGCGATGGGCGACGCGCTGCGCCTGCGGCACCGCCTCGTGCCGTACCTGCACACCATGAACCACCGCGCGGCCGCGGGCACGCCCCTGGTGCGGCCGATGTACCACCTCGAGCCGCACCGGCAGGAGGCGTACGGCGTGCCGAACGAGTACGCCTTCGGCTCCGAGCTGCTGGTCGCGCCGGTGGTGACGCCGCGCAGCCGGGAGTCGCTGCTGAGCCGCACGCGGGCCTGGCTGCCGGCCGGCCGCTGGACGGACGTCGTCACGGGCGCCGTCTACGGGGGCGACCGCCACGTCGACCTGCACCGTCCGATCGAGTCCGTGCCGGTGCTGCTGCGCGACGGCGGGATCCTGCCGCTGGCGGCGCCGTCCGAGCGGGACGCGACCCGCAACCCCACCGCCCTCGAGGTGCTGGTCGCCCCGGGCGCCTCCGGGCACCTGGACCTGGCCGAGGACGCCGAGGACGACGCCGCGGGCCCGGGCGACGGCGCCGGCCCTGCGGCCAGGACGCCGCTCGCCTGGGACCGCGACCGGCGCGAGCTGACCGTCGGCGCCGTCACCGGGCGCGGCGACGTGGTGCCCGCCGAGCGCGAGTGGACGGTCACGTTCCTCGCGCTGCTGCCCGCCGGCGAGGTGACCGTGGACGGCGCCGTGGTGCCGGTGACGGGCGAGGACGGCCGCTGGAGCGTCACGTTCACCGCCGCGGCCGGTGCCGGCGCGGTGGTCCGGGTGGGCGCGCCGCTCCGGGTGGGGGCCGACCCCGCCGAGGCCGTGCGCGCGGTGCTGGAGCGCGCCCAGACGGGCAACCCGGAGAAGCTCGCGGCCTGGGAGGTCGTGGCCAGCGGCAGGCCGACGGTCGAGCGGGTCGCGGAGCTCGAGGGCGTGGGCCTGCCCGACGACGTCCGCACCGCCGTCGTCGAGCTCCTCGCGACCGTGGTGGACGCCCCGGCGTGACCTGACGGCCCGGCCTTCGCGGAGGGGTACGCCTCAGCGAAGGCCGGGCGCGGCGCCCGGCCCCGGGGCGCTCTCGCGCACGAGCAGGCTGTGCCCGACGGTCACGTGCCGGCCGGGCGCGTCGGTGCCGTCGACGCGCTCCAGGAGCAGGTCGAGCGTCCGCGCGGCGAGCGCGGTCGTGTCCGGGGCGATGCTCGTGATGCTGGGGGTGGTGCTCGCGGTGAGGACCGTGGCGTCCCAGCCGACGATCGCGACGTCGCCGGGCACGTCGCGGCCGCGCAGGTGCAGCGCGCGCAGCGCGCCGATGGCGGCGTGGTCGTCGCGGCACAGCAGGGCGTCCACCGGCAGGCCGCGGTCGAGGGCGGCCCCGAGGGCGTCCTCCGCGCCCAGCGCGTCGCCGGCGGGCCGGGGGACGAGGAGCGCGTCGTCGACGGCGAGCCCGGCCTGCTCGAGGCCCCGGCGGTAGCCCTCGATCCGGAGGCGGGAGGTGTGCGACAGCTCGCCGGTCTCGTGGCCGAGGAAGCCGATCCTGCGGCACCCCGAGCGGACGAGGTGCGCGACCGCCTCGCCCGCGGCGGCGACGTTGTCGATGGTGACCTGGTCGACCCCCGCGGCCCGCGGGGCCTCGCCGAGCAGGACCATCGGGGTGCCCCGGCCGTGCTCCGCCAGCTCCCCGGCGGACAGCGCCTGGGGGTGCAGCACGATGCCGTCGACGATGCCGGCGTCGCGGTCGCGCAGCACGGCCAGCTCGCCGTCGCGGCTGCCCCCGGTCTCCTCGAGCAGCAGCCGGTACCCGCGCTGGGCGCACGCGCGGGCGAACAGGTGCGCGAGCTCGGCGAAGTACGGCCAGCGCAGGTCGGGGAAGGCGAGCGCGAGCATGTTCGAGCGGCCGGTGGCGAGGCTGCGCCCGCGGACGTCGGGCCGGTAGCCGAGCTCGTCGATCGCGGCCCGCACCCGCTCGCGCATCGCCGGGCTGACGTGCTGGTAGTCGCGGACGACGTTGGAGACGGTCTTCATCGACACGCCCGCGTGCGTCGCGACGTCCTGGAGCGTCACTCTCTTCACGGGGTTCACCGTAGCGTCGGCACGACCCGTTTACAGCGCTGTATAGTCGCGGTCGTGACGACGACGACCACCGCGGCGACGACTGCCGGCCACGCGCTCGACCACCTCCCGCTCGCCTCCCGCCAGGACGGCACGTACCCGCGGCCGCAGCTGATGCGGGCCGGGTGGGCCTCGCTCGACGGCACGTGGGACTTCCGCCACGACGACGCCGACGCGGGCCTCGCCGCGGGCTGGGCGTCGGGCCTCGGCGAGAGCCGCGACATCACCGTGCCGTTCCCGCCGGAGTCGGCCGCGTCGGGCGTCGCCGAGCCCGGGTTCCACCCGGTGGTCTGGTACGCGCGCACGATCCGCCAGGCCGACCTCGAGGCGGCCGGCCGGTCCGCCGCGGCCCCGCGCGTCCTCCTCCACCTCGGGGCGGTCGACCACCGCGCGTCCGTGTGGGTCGACGGGGCGTTCGTCGGCGAGCACGAGGGCGGCCACACGCCCTTCACCCTCGACGTCACCGCGCACCTCGCCGACGACGCCGAGCACCTGCTCGTGGTGCGGGCCGAGGACGACCCGCACGACCTCACCCAGCCCCGCGGCAAGCAGGACTGGCACGAGGACGCGCACGCCATCTGGTACCGCCGCACCACCGGCATCTGGCAGACGGTCTGGCTGGAGGCCGTGCCCGCCACGAGCGTCGAGCACCTGCGCTGGCTGCCCGCCGGCCCGGCCGCCGTCGACCTGACCGTCCGGCTGCGCGGGCCCGTGGCCGCGGGGACGCGGGTGCGCGTCGCGCTCCGGTTCGACGAGCGCGACGAGGACCTCGGCACCGTCGAGGTCACGACCGTCCGCACGACGTCCGCCGTGGACGTCAGCGTGCCGCTCGCCCGGCAGCGCAACGGCCAGGCGGAGGACGAGCTGACCTGGTCGCCCGAGAGGCCCCGCCTGGTGGACGCCGTCGTGTCGCTGCACGACGCGGACGGCGCGACGCTCGACGCCGTCTCGTCCTACCTGGGCGTGCGGAGCCTCGGGGTGGGCGACGGCGCCTTCCTGCTCAACGGGTACCCGTACGACGTGCGGTCCGTGCTCAACCAGGGCTACTGGCCCGAGAGCCACCTCGCGGCGCCGTCCGCCGCCGCCCTGCGCCGCGAGGCCGAGCTGATCAAGGAGCTCGGGTTCAACGCGTGCCGCATCCACCAGAAGATCGAGGACCCGCGCTTCCTGTACTGGGCGGACCGCCTCGGCATCCTCGTGTGGGGCGAGACCCCGGGCGCGTACGAGTTCTCGCCCGTCGCGGTGCAGCGCCTGACCCGCGAGTGGATGGAGGCGGTCGACCGCGACGTCTCGCACCCGTCGATCGTCACCTGGGTGCCGTTCAACGAGTCGTGGGGCATCCAGCACGTCGCGGACGACCCGGCCCAGCAGGCGTACTCGCGCGCGCTGACCGACCTGACGCGCGCGCTCGACCCGTCGCGGCCCGTGATCTCCAACGACGGGTGGGAGCAGCAGAACACCGACATCCTCACCGTGCACGACTACGAGGGCGACGGCGCCGTGCTCGCCCGGCGGTACGCCGACGACGACGCCCGGGCGCGCGTCGTCGGGGGCATCGCGCCGTCGGGCCGCCGGCAGCTGGTGGGCGGGTGGTCCGACGCCGGGCAGCCGGTCATGCTCACCGAGTTCGGCGGGGTGAACTACCAGCCCGGGGACCAGCGCGCCGACGGCTGGGGGTACACGGCCGCGCAGGACGGCGACGACTGGGTCGCGCGGGTCACGGCGCTGTACGACGCCGTGCGCGCGAGCGGCTTCCTCGCCGGCTCCTGCTGGACGCAGCTCACGGACACCATGCAGGAGACCAACGGCCTGCTCACCGCCGACCGCGAGCCCAAGGTGCCGGTGGAGCGGATCCGTCGCGCCGTGACGGGCGAGCGGTGACGGTCGGCGAGCTCGACCGGGAGATCTGCGCCGGGCCGTGGGTCGGCCCCGGCGGCGAGCCCGGCGCCGTCGCGCCGCCGGTCTTCCAGACGAGCCTCTTCACCAAGCCCACGTTCGGCGAGTTCGTCCGGCAGCAGGCGGCCGAGCACGAGAACTTCGTCTACAGCCGGGGCACCAACCCGACCGTCGCGTTCCTCGAGCGGCAGCTCGCCCTCCTGGAGCGGGGGGAGGCGGCGAAGTGCTTCGGCTCGGGCATGGGCGCGATCGGGGCCGTGCTGGGCGGGCTGCTGCGCAGCGGCGACCACGTGCTGTTCGTCAACAACGTCTACGGGCCCACCCTGGAGCTCGCCCGCCACCTGGAGCGGTTCGGCGTCGAGCACACGGTCGTGACCGACCCGCACGCCGACCTCGAGGAGCACCTCCGCGACAACACCGCCCTGGTGTACGTGGAGAGCCCGGGCACGATGCTCATGCGGGTCGTGGACCTCCGCGCGCTGACGGCGCTCGCCCGCGGCCGGGGGATCCGCACCGCGATCGACAACACGTGGGCGACGCCGCTGTTCCAGAAGCCGCTCGAGCTGGGCGTGGACCTCGTGATCCACTCGCTCACCAAGTACGTGGGCGGGCACAGCGACGTGACCGGCGGCGCGGTGATCGGCTCGGCCGAGCTGCTCCGCGAGGTGTTCTACCGCGGGCACCAGCTCTTCGGCGCCGTGATGTCGGCGATGGAGGCGTCGCTGGTGCTGCGCGGGCTGCGCACGCTGCCGGTGCGGATGGAGCGGCACCAGGCGAACGCGCTGCGCGTCGTCGAGCACCTGCAGCGGCAGGACGCGGTGGCCGCCGTCCACCACCCGTACGCCGACCCCGGGCCGGGCGACGCCCTGGTCCGGTCGCAGCTCACGGGCTTCTCCGGGCTGCTCAGCCTCGAGCTGGGTGGCGGCACGTTCGCGACGGTCGAACGCTTCGTCGACGCCCTGCGGGTGTTCCGCATCGGCGTGAGCTGGGGCGGCTACGAGAGCCTGGTCAGCTCGCCCGTGCGGGCGGACAACGCCGACCGGCTGCGGGCCGACGGGCTCTCGACCGGCCTCGTCCGGCTGTCCGTCGGGCTCGAGGGCGCCGACGCGCAGCTCGACGACCTCGACCGGGCGCTCGCGCTGCTCTGAGATCCCGCGCCGGCCGGGGGTCGCGCGCCGCGGTCAGCGCCGCGGGAGGTCGACGACGGGCAGCTCGTGGGCCGTCCGGTCCGCGCCGCGGACGCGCCGCAGGACCACCCACGCGCAGGCCGCGGACAGCACCTCGCCGGCGGCGAGGGCCGCCCAGGTGGCGGCCGGGCCGTGGCCGCCGAGCACCAGCACCAGCGGGATCCGCACCACCAGCAGGGTGCCGATCGACAGCACGTAGGAGGGGCGGGCGCGGCCGAGCGCCTGGAAGTAGGCGGAGACCAGCGGCGTCACCCCGGCCACGGCGAACCCGACGGCGAGGGTGCGCAGCGCGCCGGTCGCGACGTCCACGACGTCCTGCTCGTCGACGAACAGCCGCACGAGCGGCTCGGCCAGCAGCGCGACGGCGACCGCCGCGCCGGCGCCGTAGATCACGGTCGCGCGCAGCGCGAGCCTGCGGGCGCGGGCGACGCGGGCGCCGAGCCGCGCCCCGGCGTTGTACCCGACGATCGGCTGCAGGCCCTGGCTGATGCCGGTCTGCGGCATGGTGACGAACGTCTGGATGCGGGCGCACAGCGCGAACGCGGCCAGCGCGACGGCGCCGCCCGCCGCGCCGTCGCGCGCGAGCGAGAGGTTGACGAGCACGGTGAGCAGCGTGGTGCCGAGGCCGGCGAGGAACGACGGCGCGCCGACCCCGAGGACGGCGCGCAGGGTGGGGCCGTGCGGGCGCAGGTCGCGCCACCGGACCCGGTACGGCCGGCACCGCTGGAGGAAGAAGAACCAGACGCTCATCCCCGCGGACACCGCCTGGCCACCGACCGTGCCGAGCGCCGCCCCGCGCACGCCCATGTCGAGGCCGAAGATCAGCAGCGGGTCCAGGGCGATCTGGACCAGCACCGGCACCAGCCAGAGCAGCGTGGAGAACAGCATCCGACCCTCGGCGCGCACGAGGGCGGAGAAGCCGGTGGACACGATCGCGCCCGCCAGGATGACCACCGCGTAGTCGCGCGCGTAGCCGCGCGTGGCGCCGGTCGCGCCGAGGCCGGTGAGCAGCGGTCCGAGCAGCGCCAGGCCGGCCACCGTGGTCACGACCGCCGCGCCCCAGAACACGACGAACGCGTTCCCCGCGGCACGGGCGGCGCGGGCCGGGTCGCCCGCGCCGAGGCTGCGCGAGACGAGGGACGCGCCGCCGATCCCGACCGTCGTGGAGACCGCGCCCAGCGCGAGCAGGACGGGCGCGACCAGGTTGACGGCCGCCATCGCCGTCGGGCCGACGCCGCGGGCGACGAACCACGCGTTGGTGAGCGCGTAGACGCCGTAGACCCCCACGGACAGGGTGGTCTGGGTGCACGCGTGCCACAGCAGCCGCCCGACCGGGCGGGTGCCGAGGGTGTCGGCGGCGGCCGCGGTGGTCACGCCGCCTGCGACCGGGCGCGCCCGAGGAGGGCCATCGCGACGTCGAGCTGCTCGCGGGCCCAGCGGTACTGCTCGGGGGTCTGCTGCCGGTAGGTGGTCTCCACGAGCATCACGACGGCCAGCCACAGCGTGTACAGGCGGCGCCGCGTGCGCTGCCCGTCGGTGAGCTCGGTGAGCCCGAACCCGCGCTGGAACGGCGCCGGGTCGGGGAAGACGGGCAGGTCGAGGCCGGTCAGCCCTGCCTCGATGAGCGGGTCGCCGAACATGGCGCGCTCGTGGTCGATGACGGCGACGATGCGGCCGTCCCGGATCATCGAGTTCTTCATCCACAGGTCGATCTCGACGAGCCGGGGCTCCGTCACCTCGTCGAGCACGTCGGCGTGCGCGGCCCACGTCGCGCGCACGACGTCCGGGTCCCAGCCCAGCTCGACGCCGGCGCGCTCGCCGTCCGCGAGCACGCCGTGGAACGTGGCGGTCGACGCCTCGCGCCAGGTCGTGAAGCCGGGACCCTGGAGCGGCCCGAAGTGTGGTCCGACGATCGCGTTGAGCGCCCGGTTGGCCTCGCCGAGGCGCTCGAAGCCGACCTCGACCTCCGCGGGCGTGAGCTCGCCGGTCTCGGCGGCGATGCCGAGGCACAGGGCGTCCACGTGCTCCATGACGAACCAGTCCGCGTCGACGAGGTCGTGCGAGAGGTCGGCGTGGTCGACGCGCGGCACGGGCACGGCGGACTCCCGCTCGACCAGCGCCATCGCCGCGAGCTCGTTGCGCATCATGCCGCGTTCGTGGGTGAGCACCTCGACGTGCGCGGGCGGGGCGATCTTCAGCACGACGCGGCGCCCGTCGCGCAGCTCCAGCCGGTACAGGGCGTTGAAGAAGCCGTACGTCAGCTCGGTGGCGAAGTCGTCGCCCTCGGGCACGAGGTCGGCTCCGTAGGCGCGCTCGATCATCGCGCGCAGGGTCGCCGTGGGCTGGCGGTTCTTGGTGACGCTCTCCATCGGTCCTCGTCCTCGGGGGGGTGCGGCGGCGTCGCGCGACCAGGGATGGGAGCGCTTCCAGAGGCGCGCCCGGTCCCTCGTCGGCGAGGGGGTACCCCGCGAGCATAGACGAGCCCGCACGCTATGCCTACCGATCGGTAAGGAAAGATCGGACGGCCTTGCGCAGGGTGCGCGTGGGCCCGGGAAGCGGCTGAGAGACTGCTGAGCGGGTGAAGTTTTCGCGCGCCGGACGCCGACGCCGCGCACCGCGGGACGGCGGGTCGGGGGCTCGACGGCGACCGGGCGGGCCCCGCGAGCCCCGGCATCCCGGGCTTCCGCGCCCCCGACGCCCCCGGCGACGACGCCGGGCGCCGGTTCCCGGTACCGCCGGTCCCGGGCGGTCCGGGAGGCGGTTTCAGCAGGCACATATCACGGGCGCCTGAATAAGATCCGCGCGGCTCACCTCTCCCCTCGAAAGGGTCCCCATGCGCATCCTGTCCAAGCTCGCGGTCACCACGGTGGCGGCGGCGTCGCTCCTGCTCGGCACCGCCGTCGCGCCCGCGACCGCGACCGCCGCGACCGGCCCCGCGATCGACGTGACCTCCGTGAAGGTCACGCCGTCCAACGGCCGGTACGCGATCAACTACAAGACCAAGGGCTACGACGTCCGCACCACGGTCAAGGTCGGTGACCTCAGCGGCTTCGGCAAGTACTGGTGGGCGGACATCTACGCCGACGTCTACAAGGGCTCGCAGCGCGTGGCGTCCAAGGCGAAGCTCGGGGTCGTCGCCTCGCAGAACTACAAGAGCCTCGACCAGTACCTCGAGGCGAAGAACTGGTGGGGGCGCGGCGACTTCAAGCTCAAGAACGTCCGCGTCGTGATCGACCACGACTACGACACGTCGACCCCGAGCATCACGCTCAAGGACGGGAAGTACTCGGGCGGCACGTTCAAGATGCGCTCGGACATCGACGGCAAGCTCAAGTACGGCAACGTCATCCGGGTGACCTCGAGCGGCAGCCACAAGACCGTGAAGGTCGGCCTGAAGAAGTTCACGACCTCCGGCTGGCACTCGTACTCGTACGCCAAGGTGAAGGTCCAGTACAAGAACTCCACCGGCTGGCACACGCGCAAGACGATCACGCTGGACAAGTCGGGCCTGCGGACCTACAAGTTCACGGCCTCGCACAAGTACAAGTACCGCATCTCGATCGCGCCGACGACGAAGATCGCCGGGGGCACGACCACGGCGACCCCGAAGATCTGACGCCTCGCACCACGCGCGAGAGGGCCTCCGGCCCGGGGACGTCCCACGTCCCCGGGCCGGAGGCCCTCTGGCCTGTCAGGAGCCCGACAGGGCTCAGCCCATCCGCGCGACGGCGTCCGTGAACTCCCAGTGCCACGGCTCGTACTTGGAGCCGCCGGGGCGGGCCCAGTCGGGGTTGTCCCACCCGAAGGCGGGGGCGTTCGCGGCGAGCCAGGCCCACCGCGCGCCCGCGTACGTCTCGGGGCAGATGTCGACGGCGAGGCCCCAGCCGTGGTTGGACGTGCCGGGCGGCGCGGCGAGGTAGCCCTTGGCAGCCTTCGTCGCGACCTGCTGCGCGTAGCTGCGGAAGCCGTCGGTGATGCACATCGGCTCGCCCCACGCGGCCTGGTACGCCTCGTTGAGGTTGGCGAGGGCGACCGCCGCGTCGGCTCGGATCTGGGAGCGGCCGTCCCACAGCGTGCAGAGCTCGGTGGTCGGGATCTGCCCGTTGGTGCCCGTGCCGGCCGCGAACCCGTCGCAGCCCGGCAGCACGGGCGGGGCCGCCTCGATCTCGCCGCCGTCGAGCGTCTCGACCGACATCGTCGCCTGGTCGGACACCGTGATCTGCGCGGCGCCCCCCGCGGTGGTGCGCACGGTGCTGGCCTTCGCCGCGCCCTGCGCGGCGGCCTTGGCCCCCGCCTTGGCGTCGGAGCGCGCCCCGCTGCGGGAGGCCGCGCCGTCGCGGTCGTCCACCGCCGCCGCGGCCGCGGCGGTGATCGACTCCAGCGCGCCGGTCGTGGGCTGGTCGTCGCCCTCGGGCGCCATGGCCTGCGGCGCGATGGCGGTGAGCGTCGTCGTGGTGGCGACGGCGACCGTGAGCCCGACGCCGAGGCTCGTCCAGCGGCTCGGCCCCCGGCCCTTGCGCGGCTTGCGGGCCGGCACGCGGCTCGGCACGTGCGACGGGGCCCGCCCGGGCGTGGCGACGTGCGTCGGGCCGAAGACGTGGACGTGCGGGAACGCGGGCGGCGGCTCGGGAGTCGGCTGGGCGACGCGGACGGGCTCGGCGACGCGGGCGGGTGCCGCGGTCTGCACGGGCCGCGGGATGCGGGCCTCGCGGACCGGCGCGGCCTCCCGGAGCGATGCGGCGACGCGGACGGGCTCGGCGACGCGGACCGGCTCGGCGACGCGGACCGGCTCGACGACGAGGGGTGCCGGGGTGTGCGGCCGCTCGGCGGCGACGGGGCGGGGGCGGCCACCGCGGCCGGGGTCGCGCCGGCTCGGGTACGCCCGTGCGGGGGCCGGGGCGGCCTCTGTGGTCGTCATCGCGCGGACCGTGCGGCAGCGCAGGTGGAGCCGGGGGCGCCGCGTCGTGCGGTGTCCCGAAGAACGTGGGGTGTCATGCGACCTCTCTCAGTGCCTGGACCGCCGGGCAGAAGGTATCGCACCGGCCGGTCAAAAGTCACGAAACGATCACGGCAGGGGGTGCCCGCCGCCGGGGCGACCGCGGGCGGTGCGCCGACCCGAGGGCCGACGCACCGCCGGCGGTCACCGGGACGCGAGGAGCTCCTTCATCTGCTGGATCTCGTCGGTCTGCGTGTCGACGATGGCCTGCGCCATCGCGACCGCGTCCGCGTCCTCGCCGTCGGAGACCTCGGCCTGCGCCATCTCGACCGCTCCCTCGTGGTGCACCACCATCTGCTCGAGGAAGAGCCGCTCCGCGTCGGCGCCCTGCGCGTCGTCGAGCGCCTGCATGTCGTCGGCCGTCATCATCCCGTCGCCCATGCCGGCGTGCCCGTCGGCCGCGGGCTCGGCGTTCCAGGCCTCGAGCCAGCCGGTCAGGGTCTCGATCTCGGGGCCCTGGGCGGCCTTGATCCGCTCCGCCAGGTCGACGAGCTCCGGGCTGGTCCCGTCCTTGGCGAGCAGGGCGTCGGCCATCTCGATCGCCTGCTCGTGGTGGGGGACCATCATCTGCGCGAACATCACGTCGGCCGCGCCGGCCTCGGACGCCGAGCCGGACGGGTCCTCCGTCGACGGCGACGCGCCGGACATCCCGGCCATGTCGTGGCCGCTCCCGTCGTCGCTGCCGCCGCCGGTGCACGCGGCGAGGGAGACGGCGACGACGAGCGCGAGCGCGGGCACGCGGGCGCGCGCCAGGAAGGTGTGCTTCATGGGGGTGGTACCTCTCTCGGTGGGCTTCCGCTTGCCGGGCCCGTGCGGGCCCCGGTGTCCGGGCGCGACGGCGCCGCGGACGGGCGGGCCTACGTCCGAGAGATCCCGAGGGCGTGCAGCGAGGGGCCGGCCACCGGCCGGGAGGCGGCGGCGAGCGGGTGCCAGGGCCCCGTCCGAGGCCCCTCAGCGCGCAGCAGGGAGCGGGCGCCGGGGCCGACGAGCACCAGCAGCACGGCCAGGATCATGAGGCACATCGCCGTGACCATGTCGTGGCTGCCGCAGCCGCCGTCGCCGCACCCGGCGGGGCGCTCGGAGTCGCCGGCGACGGTCGGGGCGGCGGGCGTCACGGTGGTTCCGGGCGACGCGCCGGCCTGCGCGGCGACGTGCTGCTCCGCGGCGACGGCGACCGTGTGGGGGGCGCCGTGCCGCGTCGCGGAGCCGCTCATGGCGTGCATGACGACGACGCCGGCGATCAGCGTGAGCACGAGGAGGACGCCGGCGAGCCGGCCGTGCCGCCCGGTGAGCAGGGGACGCACGGTGCGGATCATGCGTCCTCCTCGGCGGTCGGTCCTGGGGTCGGCCACGGGCGGGGCCGCGGCGACCCTGGCACTGTAACGAACGTCGGCGGCGGCCGACGTCCCGTGCGGGACGGGCGTGCCGGGCCTAGCGTCGAGGCATGAGCGAGGACATCGACGACGTCCGCACCGAGAAGAGCGGCGGCAAGGCCGCGAAGATCCTGTACCGGCCCGTCGGCATCGTGAGCTCGATCGTCGGCGGGATCGTGGCCGCACAGGTCTTCAAGCAGGTCTACAAGCGGGTCGCGCCCGGCCATCCCGACGACGCGCCCACCCCGCTGCAGTCCGAGTACCGCCTGCGGGAGATCCTGCTGGCCTCGCTGCTGCAGGGCGCGATCTTCGCCGTCGTGAAGGCAATCATCGACCGCGGCGGGGCGCGCGCGTTCGAGCGGTGGACGGGGGAGTGGCCGGGCGACTGACGCGTCGCCCGGCCGTCACCAGTCCGCCGGCCGGGAGTCCTTGCCGTCGAGCCAGAGCCGGTCGCTCGCGTCGCGGTGCGACCCGTCCGACCCGACGTGCTTGGAGCTGATGCGGTCGCCCTTGACGATGACGTGCGCGACGGCCTGGGCGTGGCCGTGCCCGATCCCGTACGTCTCCTTGAGCCAGGCGACGACGGGGGTGGTCCTGCTGTCCGGGCCGAACCCCTGCTCGGCGGCGGCGGCCACCAGCTCCCGCGGGGTGAGGCCGGTCGTGGTCTCGACGTTGTCGAGGTACGCCTGGAAGGACATCAGTCGGTCTCCTTGGTGTCGTCCTGGGTCTCGTCCTGCCGGAACTGCTGGATCATCGTCGCCGACGCGTGGATGCACATCATGCGCAGCACGCCGGTGCCGGTGTTGGTGAAGCCGTGCCACACGTCCGGCCCTACGACGGCGGTGTCGCCGGCGTGAGCGACGACGCTCGCGTCGCCGATGCCGATCGTCGCCTCGCCCTCCAGCACCGACCACGTCTCCGTGTACGGGTGGCGGTGCAGGTCAGGGCCCTGGCCCGGGTCGTTCGTCACGAGGAAGAACGAGACGCCCGAGCCGTGGTCGCGACCCTCGAAGCGCAGCGTGCGCGAGCCGGGGATGCGGATCGTGTCGGCGGTGACCACCGAGGTCATGGTGTGTCCTCCTTCGCGAGGGCGGGCCGTCGTCGGGCCGGTGCCCGCGACGTGTCCCCAGCCTCGTGACGACCGCAGCGCCGCACGAGCGTTTCGACGTCGGTCGAAAGGTCGCTCCCCGGTCAGCTCCCGGACGGCCGCCCGGACGCCGCCCGCGCGGCCTCGAGCAGGGCAGCGGTGCTGCGGCCGGCCGCGCGCAGCGGCTCGGGGTCGCGTGTCGTGCGGGCCAGCAGGAACGCCCCCTCGGTGAGCATGACCATGGCGAGCGCGAGGTCGCGCGCCCGGTCGGCGTCGACGTGCCGGGCGAACCAGGCGGTGCCGCCCGCCAGCCAGTCCGCGAACACGTCGGCGGCGGCGGCCCGCAGCGCGGGGCGGGTGTCGACGACGTCGAGGGCCATGGTGGCGACGGGGCAGCCGTCGGCGTAGTCGCCCGCCACGAGGTCGCGGGCGGCGGAGTCGAAGGCGTGCAGGACGGCGTCGACCGGGTCGTCCCGCTCGTCGAGGAGCCCGAGCACGAGCGCCATGAACTCGGGCCCGGTGGTGCGGATCATGTCCTCCGCCAGCGCGTCCTTGCCGCCCGGGAAGAAGTGGTAGATCGAGCCGAAGGGCGCGGCGGCCTCGGTGGCGACCTGCTTCAGGCCGGTGCCGGCGTAGCCCTGGCGGGCGAAGAGCCGCGCCGCCGCGTGCCGGATCCGGGTGCGCGTCCCGGCGCCGTCGGGTGCGGGCCCGAGGAGCGGGATCGGGGGCGTGGGGGTTGCCGCGGTCATGGCACCAGCCTACGGTGGCGATGACTAGAACGATCTATCAAATCGAGGCCGGGAGGCGCGACATGGCGGTCGTGGAGCTGGCGGCGGGACCCGTCGCGTACGAGGACACGGGAGGCCCGGGCCCGGTGGTCGTGCTGGGGCACGGGCCGCCGATGGACTCGCGGGTCTGGCGCAAGGTGGTGCCGCTGCTCCCGGGTTTCCGGGTCATCACCCCGACCCTGCCGCTCGGCGGGCACCGCATGCCCCTGCGGCCGGACGCGGACCTCACCCAGCGGGGCACCGCGCGCCTGCTCGGCGACTTCCTCGACGCGCTCGACCTCACCGACGTGACCCTGGTCCTCAACGACTGGGGCGGGGGCCAGTTCCTCATCAACGAGGGCCGCACCGAGCGGGTCGGGCGCCTCGTGCTGGCGGCCTGCGAGGCGTTCGACAACTTCCCGCCCGGGCCGGCGAAGGCGCTCGGGGTCGTCGCGCGGGTGCCCGGCGGCATGTGGCTCCTGCTCCAGCTGTTCCGCCTACGGGCGTTCCGCCGGATGCCCGGCGGGTACGGCGGGATGTCGGTCGCCGGCATCCCCGACGACCTCCTCGTGGACTGGTTCCGCCCGGCGACCCGCGACCGGCGCGTGCGGCGCGACTTCGCCAGGTTCGCGCGGGGCGCCCCGCCCCGCGACGAGCTGCTGCGTCTCGCCGCCGGGTGGGGCGCGTTCACCCGGCCGGTGCTCGTGGTGTGGGCGGCGCAGGACCGGCTCATGCCGGCCGACCACGGGCCGCGGCTCGCGGCGCTCTACCCGGACGCGCGGCTCGAGGTGGTGGAGGGCTCGTCGACGCTGCTCGGGGAGGACCAGCCGGAGCTCTTCGCGCGGCTGCTGGCGGAGTTCGCGGCCCGGCCGGACGTCCGCGCATCGTGAGCCCGACGCGCGCGTGACGGCGCCCGGGACACGGATCCGGACCAATTCATTGACACGGTGAAGGAATAGGCGCCAGGGTGTGGGGGTGCAGCGCCGCGCAGACCTTCCTCGCCTCGGCTCGCTCGGGCCCTCCGCCCGGGCGGTGGTGCGCGCCCTGCTGCTGGCCGGGCCGCTCTCGCGGGCGGAGCTCGCGCGGCGCCTCGAGCGGTCGCCGGCGAGCATCACGAAGATCACGCAGCCCCTCCTCGCCGCCGGCCTGATCGGCGAGGTCACGGCCCTGACGGCCGCCGAGAGCCCGGGGCGCCCGGGCGCGCCGCTGGCGCTGCGGGCGGACCACCACCGGTTCCTCGGCGTCAAGGTGACCGCGGACGAGGCGTACGCGGTCCGGACGGACGCCGCCGGGAGCGTGCAGGCCTTCGCCCACCGCCCCCTGGCCGACGTCGAGCAGGCCACCGTCGTGGCCGAGATCATTGAACTGGTGAACGAACTCGCGGGCCCCGGGGAGATCCAGGCGCTCGGGGTCGGCCTCGCCGGCCAGATGTCCCGGTTCGACGACACCGTGCGCGCCAACGCCTTCCTCGGCTGGGACCAGGTCCCCCTGGCGCGGATCCTGGAGGAGGCCACCGGCATCCCCACCGTCCTCAGCGAGGACGCCCGCGCGCTGACCGCCGGCGTCCACTGGTCCGGGCCCGGCCGCGGGATGAGCGACTTCGCCGTCCTGACCGTCGGCGTCGGCGTCGGGCTGGGCATCGTCATCGAGGACCGCGTGCTCGCGGGCCCGACGGGCAAGGTCGGCCGGATCGGGCACACCCGCGTCGCCGATTCCGGCCCGGTCTGCACGCACGGGCACCGCGGCTGCGCCTCGGCCTTCCTCACCACCGCCTCCATCACCCGGGGCATCGGCGTGCCGCACGGCCGCGCCGACCTCGGGCTGGAGGAGGCGCTCGGGCTCGCCGAGGCGGGCGACGCCGCCGCCCTGCGCGTCTTCGAGGACGCCGGCCACGCCCTGGGCGTCCTCGTCGCGGAGCTCGCGAACATGCTCGGGCTGCCCGCGGTGATCCTCGCCGGCGACGGGCTGGGAATGATCGCCCACGCCCGGCGGCGCATGGACGCCGCGATCGCCGACCACCTCGACCCGAACGCGACCGCGCCGACCGTGGTCGCCTTCTCCTCCGGCTTCGACGAGTGGGCCCGCGGCGCCGCCGTCGTGGCCTGCCAGTGGATGCTCGTCGACCCCCCGCTCCACCACACCGCACCGGCATGACCCGACCCACGCAGGAGGCACCGTTGTCCGCACTTCCCCTCGACCCGACCGTCCCGCTCGCCGAGGACGCCGGCTCGATCAGCATCGGCATCGTCGGCGCCGGGCAGTTCTCCCGGAGCTTCGCGACGCTCTGGGACCTGCACCCGAACGTCGACCGGCTCACCATCACCGACCTCGTCCCCGAGCGCGCCAAGGCGCTGGCCGACCGTTACGACCGGGCGACCGTCGTCGACAGCTTCGAGGAGATGCTCGACTCCGACGTCGACGCCGTCGCGATCTTCACGCAGCGGTGGACGCACGCGCCGCTGGTGCTGGCCGCGCTGGAGGCGGGCAAGCACGTGTACTCGGCCGTGCCGATGGCCACCGAGCTCACCGACATCGAGGCGATCATCGACGCCGTCGAGCGCACCGGCCTCACCTACATGATGGGCGAGACGAGCTACTACAACCCGGCCACGGTCTTCGTCCGGGAGAAGGTGCGGGAGGGCGCGCTCGGCCGGGTCTTCTACGCCGAGGGCGACTACGTCCACGACATGGACCTCGGGTTCTACGCCGCCTACCAGTACAGCGGCGGGGAGAACTGGAAGGCCACCGCCAGCTACCCGCCCATGCTCTACCCGACCCACGCGATCGGCGGCGTCCTCGGCGCCCTGCCGACGCGCGCCGTCAGCGTGAGCTGCATCGGCGTGGAGGACCAGCGCGGGGACGGCGTCTTCGACCGGGAGGTCAGCCAGTTCGGCAACAGCTTCTCCAACGCGACGGCGCTCTTCGAGCTGTCCGACGGCGGCGCGATGCGCACCAACGAGATGCGCCGCGTGGGCTACCCGTCGCACATCCGCGAGTCGCGGTTCCGCTTCTTCGGCACGGAGGCGAGCTTCGAGCAGCTCGCGCACCAGAGCGTGTGGAACGACAAGGAGACGTCCACGGACGTCTCGGCCGACTTCGTCCCGGTCCGCGGGGACGGCGACGACGCCGACCTCGCCGACGTGGACCCGGCCCTGCGGGAGGCGTTCACGTCCGGGTCCGCGCCCGTGCACGACCGCACCCGGCTGCCCGCCGCGTACGCCGAGGCCCCCAACGGGCACGAGGGCTCGCACCACTTCCTCGCCGACGACTTCGTGCGCGGCGTGGTCACCGGGGAGCACCCGCCGGTCGACGCCTGGCGGTCCGCGGCGTTCACCGCGCCCGGCATCGTGGCGCACGAGTCCGCCCTCGCGGGCGGCCACCGGCTGCCCATCCCCGACTTCGGGAGCCGCCCCGCCCGCGACTGAGCGCGCACCACCGGCCCGGCGTCATCGGCGACGCCGGGCCGTTCCCCGAGCACCGCCTGCAACGACGCAAGGAGGTACATCGATGGCTGCACCGTCCGCACCGACCGTCCGAGGAGAACGGGTGGGGCGCCGCCGGGACGACACCCGGCTCGCCCTCGCGTTCATCCTGCCGGCCACCATCGGCCTGGTGGTCTTCTACTTCTGGCCGCTGGTCCGCGGGATCTGGCTGAGCTTCACGTCCTGGGACCTGCTCAGCCCGGCCCGGTTCGTGGGCCTGGACAACTACCGGGAGATGGTCGCGGACCCGGTGTTCTGGAACGCCGTCCGGGTCACGCTCGAGTACGTCGTGATCAACATCGTGCTCCAGACCGTGGTGGCCCTGCTGCTCGCGATGCTGATGCAGCGCCTGAGCCGCTCCACGCTGCTGCGCTCGCTGGTGCTGGCCCCCTACCTCGTCTCGAACGTGGTCGCCGCGCTGGTGTTCCTGTGGATCCTCGACTACCAGCTCGGCATCGGGAACCAGGTGCTGGAGTGGATGGGCCTGGACCGCATCGGCTTCTTCACCTCGGAGGAGTGGGCCATCCCGACCATCGCCGTGGTGAACGTCTGGCGGCACATGGGCTACACGGCGCTGCTGATCTTCGCCGGCCTGCAGACCATCCCGCACACCACGTACGAGGCGGCCCGCGTGGACGGTGCCTCCGAGACGCGCACCTTCTTCGGCATCACCCTGCCCCTGCTGCGGCCGATCCTCGGCCTCGTCCTGATCATCTCGGTGATCGGCTCGTTCCAGGTGTTCGACACCGTGGCGGTCACGACCAACGGCGGCCCCGTGGACGCCAGCCGGGTGCTGCAGCTCTACATCTACGACAAGGCGTTCGCGCAGTTCGACTTCGGCTACGCGTCGGCGCTGAGCGTGGCCATGCTGCTGATCCTGGTGGTCGTCACCTTCTTCCAGTACCGCATGACGCGGGCCGGCCAGACGGACCTGAACTAGGGAGCGGGCGACCATGACCGAGACCACGACGGCTCCGGCCGCACCCGCGACCTCCGCGGCACCCACCTCGCAGGACGTGCCGGCCCCGCGCCGCCGCCGCCCGCCCAGCATCGGCAAGGTGGTGGCCTGGGTGGTGATGGGCCTGCTGCTGCTCATCACCCTGTTCCCCTTCTACTGGATGCTGCGCACGGCGCTGTCCAGCAACGGGGCCCTGTACGCCAACGCGACCTCGTTGCTGCCGGTCGACTTCAGCTGGGGCGGCTTCGAGCGCGTCTTCGGGCTGCAGTCCACGGAGGAGGCCATCGCGCAGGGCGGCTCCGGGGCGTCCATCGACTTCTGGCTCTACCTGCGCAACTCGGTGGTGGTGGCCACCGTGGTCACCGTCTGCCAGGTGTTCTTCTCCGCGATGGCGGCGTACGCGTTCTCCCGCCTGCACTGGCGGGGCCGCAACGCGGTGTTCGCCGTGTTCCTGCTGTCGCTGATGGTGCCGGTGATCTTCACGCTGCTGCCGAACTTCATCCTGGTCCGGGAGCTGGGGCTGATCGACACGCTGCTCGGCATCATGCTGCCGGGGCTGTTCATGACGCCGTTCGCGATCTTCTTCCTGCGGCAGTTCTTCATGAACGTCTCCACGGAGGTGGAGGAGGCGGCGCTCATCGACGGCGCCAGCAAGGTCCGGGTCTTCTTCGCGATCATCATCCCGATGTCCGTGGGGCCGATCGCGACCATCGCGATCCTCACCTACATCGGGTCGTGGAACGACTACTTCTGGCCGCTGATGGTCTCCTACACCGACGACTCCCGGGTGCTCACCGTGGCGCTCGGCAACTTCAACGCGCAGACCCCGCAGACGGGGCCGGACTGGGCCGGGCTGATGGCCGCGACCCTGGTGGCCGCGCTGCCGATGATCCTGCTCTTCCTCGCGTTCGCGAGACGGATCGTCAACTCCATCGGCTTCAACGGGATCAAGTGAGGCGGCCCATCGTGCGTACACGTCGAACCGCGGCGTCCCTGGCCGCGGCACTGACCGCCGGCACCCTGGCCCTCGCGGGGTGCGCGGCACCCGGCGCGGCGGACGACTCCGTCGTCGTCGACTACTGGCTGTGGGACGCCAACCAGCTGCCCGCCTACCAGCGCTGCGCGGACGCCTTCGAGGAGGAGAACCCGGACCTCGAGGTCCGGATCAGCCAGTACGGCTGGGGCGACTACTGGCGCAAGCTCACCGCCGGCTTCGTGGCGGGGGCCGGCCCGGACGTCTTCACCGACCACCTCACCCAGTACCCCGGCTTCGCGCAGAAGGGGCTGCTGCTGGACCTCAACACCCTCGGGGCGACGCGCGACGTCGACTACGGCGGGTTCCAGGAGGGCCTCGCGGACCTGTGGGTGGGGCAGGACGGCGCCCAGTACGGCATGCCGAAGGACTTCGACACGGTCGCGCTGTTCTACGACACGAAGGTCCTGTCCGACGCCGGTCTGGGCCCGGCGGACCTCGAGGGCCTCGACTGGAACCCCGAGGACGGCGGCAGCTTCGAGAAGGTCCTCGCCCACCTCAGCGTCGACCAGAACGGGGTGCGCGGCGACGAGGAGGGCTTCGACCCGAAGAACGTCGCCGTGTACGGCATGGCCTCGAACGGGTCGGGCGGCACCTCCGGTCAGACGACGTGGTCGTGGTTGGCCGGGGCGACGGGCTGGAAGTTCACCGACGCGGACGTGTGGGGCACGGAGTACCACTTCGACGACCCGCGCGTGCAGTCCTCGCTGAAGTGGCTGTTCGGCCTGGTCGACAAGGGGTTCATGGCGCCGTACGAGGAGGTCGGCACGGAGCCCAACCCGCAGCAGGCCCTCGGCTCGGGGCGCGCCGTGATCTCCGCGAACGGGTCGTGGATGCTCGGCACGTACGCCAACCTCGACGGCGTCGACCTGGGCATCGCGAGCCTGCCGAGCGGCCCGGTCGGCCACCCGGTCTCCATGTACAACGGCCTCGCCGACTCGATCAGCGCCCAGTCCCCGAACCCCGAGGAGGCCGCCCGCTGGGTGGAGTTCCTCGGCTCGGACGACTGCCAGCGCCTCGTGGGGGAGGCCGGGGTGGTGTTCCCGGCCCGGCCCGCCGGCACCGCGGCCGCGATCGACGCGTTCGCGGACCGCGGCCTGGACGTCTCGGTGTTCACGGACCTGGTGGAGAAGAAGCAGACGCTCTTCTTCCCGGTGACGGAGCAGTTCGGCGCGATCGACTCGATGATGACGCCGATCATGGACGAGATCTACATCGGCGACCGCGACGTCTCCACGCTCACGGAGGTGAACGACCGGATCAACGGCCTGCTGAAGTGAGGCTACGGTGACGCCGTGCCCAGCCAGCAGCGCCGGAACGTCGTCGAGCTCCGTCTCGCCCCCGACGACGTCTCGGCGATCCGGTTCGGCGTCTCGCCCGGCCACGAGCTCGCGCACGCGGTGCGCGTGCTGGGGCGGCCGCAGTACCACCCGCTGCAGTGGGGGTGGCTGCGGCGGGCTCGCGGCCGGGCCCCCGCCCGCGCGTTCGACCTGCTGCGCCTGCTCGTGGGCCCGGACGGGTACCTGCCGGACTTCCTCACCTCCACGCCCGGCTGGGACCTCGGCCCCGACGAGGAGGTGGCGAGGATGCGGGAGGCGGACCTCGCGTCGGTGCGGGTCGACCTCCTCAAGCGGGTGGACCGCACCGAGGGCGCCGAGCAGCGCGTGCTGCGGGCCCTCGCCGACGACCCGGAGCGGGCCCGCGCGCTGGCGGCGGACGCCTGGGTGCAGGTGTGGGACGCCGTCCTCGCGCCGACGTGGCCGCAGCTCGAGCGCCTGCTGCGCGCCGACATCGGCGCGCGGTCGCGCCGGGTGACCACCCTCGGCCTCGGCGCCATGGTCGACACGCTGCACGAGGCGGTGACCTGGGCGCCCGACGCCGTGCAGGTGCGGCTGCGGATGCACGGCGAGGTGCTCGACTGCGCGGGCAGCGGCCTGGTGCTGGTGCCGTCGGTCATGGCGCCGCGGTGCTCGGTGGTCACGGAGCCGCCCGCGCAGCCCACGCTGTTCTACCCCGCGCTGGGGATCTCCGAGCGCTGGGCCGACGACGCCCCCGACACGTCCGGGGCGCTCGCCGACCTGCTCGGCGCCGGCCGCGCGGGCGTCCTGCTCGCCCTCACGGGCCCGCTGTCGACGACCGAGGTGGCGGCCGCCGGCGGCCTCGCCGTCTCGACGGCGTCGCACCACCTCACGCTGCTGCGCGCCGCCCGCCTGGTCGACTCGCGCCGGGAGGGTCCGCGGGTGCTGCACGTGCGCACCCCGCTCGGGGAGGCGCTCGTCGGGGCGTGACACCCGGCCCGCGGTAGGTTCGCCCGATGCGTCGTCCCGCCCCCCGCTCGTCGTCGTCCGTCGCCCGCGTCCCCGGGTTCCGGCCGCTGCTGGCGATGTCGGCGCTGGGCTTCTCGGGGTACGCGCTGCTGCTGCCGGCCGCGCCCCTGTGGGCGGTGCGCGGCGGCGCGACCGAGGGCGGCGCCGGCCTCGTCAACGCGGTGCTCATGCTGGCCACGGTGCTCACGCAGACCACCGTGCCGTGGCTGCTGCACCGGGTGGGGTGGCGCCTGACGATGGTGGTGGGCGTCGTGCTGCTGGGCGCGCCGTCGCTGCTGTTCATGGCCACCGACCAGCTCGGCTGGCTGCTCGCCCTGTCGGCCGTCCGTGGCACCGGGTTCGCGGTGCTGACGGTGTGCGGGTCGACGGCGGTCGCCGCCCTCGTGGACGGGCCGCGGCACGGCCGCGCGATCGGCCTGTACGGGCTGTCGATCGCGTTCCCGCAGCTGGTGCTGGTGCCGAGCTCGGCGTGGGTGGCGGAGACCCTCGACTTCCGCGTCGTCTTCGCCCTCGGGGCGCTGCCCGTGCTCGCGGCGCCGTTCGCGGCGCGGCTCGGCCGGCGGCTCGACGCCGCGGCGGCGGACGCGACGACCGGCGCCGCGCCCGACACGGTCGCCGCGACGGGCCGGGGCCGCACGCTGCTCGCCCTGCTGATGCCGTCGCTGGTGCTCCTCGCGGTGACGACGCCGGGCGGCGCGCTGCTGACGTTCGCCCCGCAGTTCGCGGGCGGCGCGGGCGCGGCGGTGGCGGGGCTGCTCGGCTTCACGGCCGCGACGGCCCTCGCGCGCTGGGGCGTGGGCGGGTTCGCCGACCGCTTCGGGCCGCGCGTCTTCCTCGCGCCGCTGCTCCTCGTCTGCGCGGGCGGACTCGCGCTGTGCGCCGCCGCGATCGCGGACGGCGGCGCCCGCCCGGCGCTGCTCGTGCTCGGCATGACGGTGGTGGGCGTCTCCTACGGCAGCCTGCAGAACCTCACGCTCGTCGCCGCCTTCGCCGCCGTGCCGGCGCGGCAGCACAGCACCGCCAGCGCCGTGTGGAACATCGGGTTCGACGCCGGCACGGGGCTCGGCTCGCTGGTCGTCGGCTTCATCGCGGCGGGCACCAGCTTCTCCGTGGGCCTGCTGACCACGGCGGCGGTGTGCGTCGTCGCGGCCGTCGCCGTCGTGCTCACCCGCCCCCCGCGCTGACCAGGCGCGTCTCCTGGTGCACGATGGGAGAGGACCACGACGAGCAGCACGACGAGCACCACGACGAGCGGAGGCCGAGATGGGCAAGAAGCAGGAGATCCAGCACGGCAAGCAGCACCTCGACAAGCAGCACGGCAGGAAGCGGGGCGGCCCCAACCTGTTCCAGCTCATCATGGTCGCGCTGGTGGTCGCGGCGATCACCAAGGAGCTGCAGAAGGACAAGGAGGACCGCACCTGGCACGGCACCGTCGCCGGGTTCGTCCCCTACGAGTTCCGCGTCCCCACCCTCGCGCGCGTCCGTGAGCGGGTCTGGGACCCGGAGGGCGAGCACCTGCTCAGCCCGCACGTCTTCGGCGTCGGGTGGACGCTCAACCTCGGCCGCATCGTCGAGCTGGTGCGCCGCAAGGTCGAGGACGCGCGCGAGGCCGAAGCCTCGGCCTGACGGCCGCGCGCCGCACGGCGAGTCGTCGCTCGGAGCACGGTGTGGTTCTCTGCTCCGTCGGGAGAACAGGAGGGGCGCCCGCTGGGCCGCACCCCTTGCGCCTCAGCGGGGTCTTCCCGCTCGCCTGGGGTCGCGCCGGCTGAGGGGGCACGGCTCCCGCCCTGCCGACCGAGCAGAAAACGACAACGTCCTCAGGTCGCCGACGCGCCCGGGCGGTCACGCGTCGAGCGCGCGGACCACCAGGCCCTGCGCGAGGGTGCCGAACGCCCCGTGCTCGTCGTGCAGCACGCTGGACGTGAGGCCCGCGCCGCCGGCTCCGAAGACCACGGACGTGTCGAACCCGAGCCACCCGCCCGCGGGGGCGCGGTGCAGGTGCGCCGAGAGGTCGACGTTGGGGAAGGCGACCTTCCGGGGGTCGGCGCGCACGGACATCCCGTTGGCGACGTCGAACAGGCCGACGGTGCGGGCGAGCGTCCCCACCTCCTCGGCCTCGACGAGGTCGTGGTCGGTGCGCACCCACACCGTGCCGCGCCCGGGCTCGGCGAGCGTGCGGCGCACGTCGATCGACGCGACGAACGCGCCGGGCCAGTCCGTGGTCGGGTCCCACACCGGGGTGTCGTCGGGGCGGGGGAGCGGCGCGGGCGCGCCGGCCGCGAGGTCCCGCGTGTCGCCGACGGCGGTGAGCCACGCGCGCAGCGTCACGACCGGGCGGCCGCCGCACGCCACGTCGGCCTGCACCAGCTCGACGCCGCGGCCCGGGCGCAGCACCCGCACGTCCGTGGTCATCTCCTCGAGGCGGTACGGGCCGAGGATGTCGAACGTCAGCCGCGTGGCGGCCAGGTCGTCGCGGCCGCGCTTCTCCCGGTCGGCCTCCACCAGGTGCGCGAGCAGCCCGAGCGTCGGCGCCACGTGCTGCTCGTCCGTCCTCCACGCCCCTCCGACGTGCTCGGTGGGCTGGAACGTCGTCGCGCCGGTGCGGCGGAAGTAGGCCATGGGTGTCCGTCCTTCGTGGGGAGTGACGGCCATCCTGCCAGGGCACGGCGGCGTCCTTCGCCTCAGTGCGTGGACGGCACCGTCCCCACCAGCAGCAGGGGCCGGCTGGGCAGCGGCTCGAGGCCGAAGCGCCGGTAGACGGCGGCGTGCCGGGCCGAGGCGGCGAGGGTCCGCACCGTCTCGCCCGGCGGGACCACCTCGCCGACGTGGCGGGCGATCAGGGCGATCCCGCCGCCAGGTCCCCGGGACGCGGCGTAGTCGACCGTCCAGTTCGCCGCACGGATCGCCGCGACGTCGGCGCGGCGCTGCTCCCGCGAGGCGGCGAGCCGCGCAGGGCGCTGGGCCCTCGCGATCGCCACGCCCGCGCGGCCTGCCGCCACGACCAGGAGGAGCAGCGCGGTCGCCGGCCAGGCAAGGACCGCCGCGGTGACGAGAGCGTCGGCGGCCGGGCCGATCCCCGCCGCCAGGCCGGAGACGATGCCCAACGCCGCGCCGGTCGAGACCGAGATCGCCAGCACGCTCCCGACGGCGCGGGGGGAGGGCCACGACCGCCGGTACGTCACCCGCGCCACGACCTCGGCGTCCCGGTGGGCGAACCCGCCGAGCACCACGACGAGCGCGACCCACACCGGCCAGGTCACAGCCGCCCACGCCCGCCGGCCGCGCGCCGGGGCGAACGACCAGGCCAGCGTCCACGCCACGGGGCCCACGGCGCGCCCGCGCACCGGGATCAGCACGGGCTCCGCCGAGAGGTCGTTCATGCGCATGCCGGGAAAGTACCCCGCAGCGTCGTGGCGGCCCGGGTGAAAAGGGGGTGTGGGTCGTCGTCAGGCTGTCGTGAGCTCGACGTCCACGGTGGACGAGCCGCGCAGCGCCGCGACCTGCACGGCTTCGTCGTTCAGCAGGGCGGTCGCGCGGTCAGGGAGCCGTCCGAACGTCGTCACGGCGAGGGTCAGCCGGGACCCCTTCGCGCGGGGCCGCCAGGTGCCGGCGACCTCGCCGTCGACCAGCACGGTGCCGGGGTCGCCGACGGGCGCCCACACGGCGCGGTGGTGCTCCTTCGCGACGATCGTCGCGCGGTCGCGGAGCTGGGTGTATGGGTCGCGGGGCGGCAGGAGGCGCACGCCTGTCGGCATCGTGGCGGAGGCCAGGGCGTCGACGTCGTCGGCGAGGAGCCACCCCCGGGAGGCTCGCCCGCCGGCGGCGGGCGCCACCTCGACCGGAGCGAGCTCGTCGGCGACCTCGTCCCACCAGGGGCCGACGTCGCCCGCGCGGACGCCGGCCCACGTGGCGAAGGCCGCCCGGGTGGTCGGGCCGTAGCAGTGCAGGTAGCGCCGCAGCAGCTCCGCGCGCGCCGCGGCCGGGTCGACCTCGGGGAGCGGGTGGCCGAGCCACTCGTCGACCAGCACGAACGGGGCCTGGTTGCCGTCGCGAGGGGCGAAGCAGAGCACGCCCTCGAGCGTGAGGACGCGCAGGCAGAAGTGCACGACGCCCTCCCCGAGGGGCTGTCCGGCGGCGTACGGGCCCTCCGCCTCCCACACGGCCCGGCGGGCGGACGGCAGGCCGGGGGCGACGCGCGCGGCCAGCTCCGCGCCGAGCTCGCCGATCGCGAGCCGACGACCGGCCAGCACGCCCCGGAGCTCCGCGCGTGTGAGGTCGACCGCATCGGTCAGGCTCAGCCCGAGCCTGTCCAGCGACGGCCCGACGCCCAGCAGCAGATGCCGACGGGCCTCCTCGGCGGGCGGCAGCACCCCGGCCGTGAAGGCGGCGGCGTCGGCGGTCGGCACGACGAACGGCGCCCCGCGCATCGCCCACGTGCGCAGCAGCGACCTCTCCTCGCCGAGCGCGGCGTCGACGCCCTCGCGCGTGACCTCCTCCGCCCGCGCGTGCAGTGCGAGCAGCGCCGACCCGGGCGGGCTGTCCTGCACCCCGCAGCGGCCCGCGACGACGGCGAGGTCGCCGGCCGGGGCCCGCGCGGCCAGGCCGTGCGCGGCGAGGCGGAACGCGACGACGTCGTCCCGGGTGACGCGGGCCGTCATCCGGCCCGCCCAACGGCGCCGCGGGCGTCGGCGCCCCACGACGCGAGCAGCCGGAGACGCTCGGCGGACGGCGATCCGGGCTCGGCCGTGTAGACGAGGAGCACCTGGCCGGGCTCGGCCGTCACCCCCAGCTCCTCGTAGGCGAGCGTGAGGTCGCCGACGACGGGGTGCCGGAACCGCTTGGTGCCTGCGCCGTGGATGCGGACGTCGTGTGCGGCCCAGAGGGTACGAAAGACCTCGTTCCGCGTGGAGAGCTCGCCGACCAGGTCCTGGAGGGCCCGGTCGTGCGGGTTCCGGCCGGCCTCCGCGCGCATGACCGCCACGCACATCTCGGCCATGACGTCCCAGTCGGGGTAGAAGTCGGGCGCCGCCGGGTCGAGGAACTGGAACCGCGCCAGGTTGGGCACCCGGCCGCCGTCGCCGATGACGGGGGAGTAGAACGCGCGGCCCAAGGAGTTGGTCGCGAGCAGGTTCTGCCGCGGGTCGCGGACGAACGCGACCGCGTCGGTGATGGCGTCCAGGGCCCACTGCAGGCTCGGCCGCGGAACGCCGGGCCGGGTCGCGCGACCCCGGGCACGCCCCGACGTCGGGACGCCGTCCGCGGCGCGCGCGAGATCGAGCAGGTGGGCGTGCTCGGCGTCGTCCAGCCGGAGGGCTCGAGCCACAGCGTCGAGGACCGACGCCGAGGCGCCGGCCACCGCGCCGCGCTCGAGCCGTGCGTAGTACTCGACACTCACGCCGGCCAGCATGGCGACCTCGCCGCGCCGCAGGCCCGGCACCCGGCGGTGCGAACCCGCCGGCAGGCCCGCCTCCTCGGGAGTCACCTTGGCGCGGCGCGACATGAGGAACTCGCGCACCTCGGCCCGGTTGTCCATGTCGCCAGGCTAGGTGCGGACCGTCGACGGCGACGGGCGCGAGGGGTGCCCTGGCGGTACACGTCTCGTCAGTGACTCCCGCGCGCCGGTCGGACGACGCACGCTGGTGGACATGCCCGCACCCGTCCAGCCCGCCGCGCCGCAGCACCGGTTCGCCCGGACGCTGCCCGCGCTGCTGCTCCTGCTCACCGTGTTCGGGCCGATCTCCATGGACCTGTACCTCCCGGCCCTCCCGGCCCTGACGGCGGACCTCGGTGCGACGACCTCGGTCGCGCAGCTCACGGTGACCGCCTGCCTCGTGGGCCTCGCCGCCGGACAGCTCGTGGCGGGGCCGCTCTCCGACCGGCTCGGGCGGCGCGGGGTGCTGCTCGTCGGCGTGGTCGCGTACGTCGTCACCTCCGCGCTCTGCGCGGCCAGCCCCACCGTGGAGCTGCTGGTCGTCGCGAGGCTCGTGCAGGGGCTGGCCGGCGGCGTCGGCATCGTCGTCGCGCAGGCCGCGGGTCGCGACGTCTACGACGGCGGCGCGCTGATCCGCTTCTACGGCCGCCTCACGGTGGCGGGCGGCCTGGCGGCGGTCGTCGGGCCGCTGCTCGGCGGGCAGCTGACCACGGTCACCGACTGGCGCGGTCTGTTCGTCTTCCTCGCGGCCGTCGGTGTCGTCGTCCTCGGTGCGGTGGTCGTCGCCTTCCCGGAGACGCTGCCCGCCGACCGGCGCATCGCCGGCGGCTTCGGCCGGACCGGGCGCGACTTCCGCGTGCTGCTGTCCGACCGGGTCTTCGTGGCCGCGGTGCTGCACCAAGGCTTCGCGTACGCCGCGCTGTTCGCCTACCTGGCCGGTGCGACCTTCGTGCTGCAAGGGGTCTACGGGCTGTCCCCTCAGGGGTACGCGCTCGCCTTCGGCCTCAACTCCGCCGGGTTCATGACCTGCGGGTTCCTCGCGGGTCGCGCCGCGGAGCGCTGGAGCGTCCCGGGCACGCTCGCCGTCGGCACCGGCCTCGCGGGACTCGGCGCCCTCGGGCTGCTGCTGGCTGGGACCACCACGATGCCCGTGTGGGTGGTGGTCGTGGCGCTGCTGGCGCTCGCGAGCGGTGTCGCCACGACCTCACCGCCCGCGACGACGCTCGCGCTGGTCGGCTACCCGCGGCTCGCCGGCACGGCGTCGTCCCTGCTGGGCATGGTGCGGTTCGGCTTCGGCGGGGTGGCCGCGCCGCTGGTCGGCCTCGGCGGGGCAGCGGCGATCCTGCCGCTCGGCCTCGTCACCGTCACCGCCGTCTCGCTCGCCACCGTCGCCCTGCTGGCGCCTGGCGCCCGCGCCGGCGCGGGCGCGCCCTCCGTCCACCGCGTCGCCCTCGACGCGGACACCGTCCACTCCTGAACAACCCCTCAGAACGGAGCACCACCATGCGCGGAGTCATCCTGCACGCCCCCGGCGACGTGCGCGTCGTCGAGCGTGACGACCCGAGGATCCTCGAGCCCACCGACGCGGTCATCCGCGTCACCGCCACCTGCATCTGCGGGTCCGACCTGTGGCCCTACCGCGGTGCGGACGACGTGCACGACGCCGTGATGGGCCACGAGTACGTCGGCGTCGTCGAGGAGGTCGGCGACGACGTGCGGACCGTCAAGGTCGGCGACTTCGTCGTCGGCTCGTTCTGGGCGTCCGACAACACGTGCGAGATCTGCCGCTCCGGCTACCAGGCCTACTGCGTGCACCGGGTGCTCATGGGAACCCTCGGCACGCAGTCCGAGCGGGCGCGCATCCCCCTGGCGGACGGCACTCTCGTCGCGACGCCAGGGATGCCCGACGACGACCTCGTGCCCTCGCTGCTCGCCGCCTCCGACGTGCTCGGCACCGGCTGGTTCGCCGCCGTGGCCGCCGAGGCGGGCCCCGGCAAGACCGTCGCCGTGGTGGGCGACGGCGCGGTCGGGCTGCTCGGCGTGCTCGCCGCGAAGCAGCTCGGCGCCGAGCGCATCATCGCCATGTCCCGGCACGCCGACCGGCAGGCCCTGGCCCGCCGGTTCGGGGCCACGGACATCGTGACCGAGCGCGGGGACGCGGGCGTGGCTCGCGTCAAGGAGCTGACGGACGGGCTCGGCGCGCACTCGGTGATCGAGGCCGTCGGCACGCAGGAGTCGATGATGCAGGCCGTGCACTCCACCCGCCCCGGCGGCCACATGGGCTTCGTCGGCGTCTCGCACGACGTCGCGCTGCCCGGGGACGACATGTTCATGGCCGGCATCCACCTGCACGGCGGCCCTGCGCCGGTGCGCCGGTTCCTGCCCGAGCTGGTCCGGCTGATCTGGGACCGGGTGATCGACCCGGGACAGGTCTTCGACCTCGCGCTGCCCCTCGAGCGGGCGGCCGAGGGTTACGCCGCGATGGACGAGCGCCGGGCGACGAAGGTGCTGCTGACCGTCTGAGGTCAGGACTTCGCCGGCGTGAGCGCCAGCGCGCCGGCGAGGCCCAGCATCATCCCGCCGCCGGTGCCGCGGATCGCCGCGAGGCGCCGCGGCGACCGGGCGAACCAGGCGCGGGCCGTGCCGGCGAGGAACGCCCACGTGCCGTCGAGCACGAGCGCGATCAGCGTGAACTCGAGGCCCAGCACCAGCATCTGCAGGGGCACGGCCTCGCCGTGGAAGTCGACGAACTGGGGGAGCGCGGCCACGAAGAACACGATCGTCTTGGGGTTGGTCGCCCCGACCACGAACCCCTGGCGCAGCACCGTCCACGACGACGCGGGCCGCGCGCGCGGGTCCGCCCCGACGTCGGTGCCCTCCCGCCGGTGCCGGATCGCCTGGACGCCGAGGTACGCCAGGTAGGCGGCGCCGAGCAGCTTGAGCACCGTGAACAGCGCGATCGACTGCGCGACCAGGGTGCCCACCCCCAGCGCCACCGCGGTGACCGGGACGAGCGCGCCGAGCTCGTTGCCGAGCACGCTCACCATGCCGCTGCGCCGGCCGAGCGACAGCGAGCGGCCGACCACGAAGAGCACGCTGGGCCCCGGGATCGCGATGAGCACGACCGAGGCCAGCGCGAAGGCGAGGAGCGACTCGACGGGCGGCACAGGGGGAATCTAGCCCCGCGCGCCCGGCGTGGCGAGGGCGATCTCGCGCGGGACGGCGGGCGCCGGCCGGGGGTCGGGGAACGACCCGTGCCCGAAGAGGATGCGGCGCGCGGCGGCGCGGCCCGGGGGCGTGCGCAGCAGCGCGACCCCGGCCCCCGCCGCCGCGGGCGTGCGCACCAGGGACAGCCCGCGGCGCAGGGTGAGCCGCCCGCGGAAGCGGGCGCGCAGCGCGGCGCCGTCGTACCGCGCCAGCTCCCGCCGGTCGCCGGTGCGCAGGGCCCGGTCGAGGACGTCGGCCGCATGCTCGGACAGCCGCAGGCACGGGTCGAGACCGCCGGCCGTGAGCGGCGAGACGGCGCCCGCCGCGTCGCCGACCAGGAGCCCGTGCGGCCCGGCGATACGGCGCAGCAACCCTCCGACGGGGATCGGCCCGGCCCGCCGCTCGACCGCCTCCGGCCGGCCCGTGCCCGCGAGGCCCGGCGCGCTCGCGGCGAAGCGCCGCAGCGCGTCGCGCAGCCCGTGCGGGTACCGGTCGGCGTACCCGGCGACGCCCACGTGCGCGTGCCGGCCGTCGTCCAGCACCCACGCGAGGTACCCGGGAGCGAGGCGCGGGTCGAGCACGCAGTGGAAGGCGGGCACGACTCCGGGCCGGGCGTCGCGGGGCGGCAGGGCGTACACCTCCTCCGCGCCGACCAGCAGCTCGCGGTTGCGGTCGAGGCCGAGCTCCCGCGCGACGGCGGAGCGCGCCCCGTCGGCCCCCACGACGAACGTCGCGGACACCTCCTGCGGGCCGCGCGGGCCGTGCAGCAGGTGGGCGTCCCCGCGCCGCCCGAGGTACCGGGTGCCGAGCTCGAGCCGCACGCCCGCCGCGACCGCCCGCTCCGCGAGCGTCAGGTAGAGGGCGGCCATGTCGCCCACGCGGAACTCGTCGTGGGCGCTGTCGAGGGTGACGGGCCGCCGGTGCGACGGCGGGTAGAGCACCATGCGCCGCACCGCCGGGCCGAGGTGCTCCGGCGGGAGGTCGAAGTCCTCCAGCGTGCGGCGCACGAAGATGCCGGTGGTGCGCACGGAGGCGTCGAGCCTGGTGCGCCGGTCGGCGAGGACGACGTCGTGTCCCCGCCGGGCGAGCTCGGTGGCCGTCCACAGCCCCGCCAGGCCGGCGCCGACCACGAGGACGTCAGGCATCGTCGCCGCCCTCGTCGACCGTCTCGTCGACGGTCTCGTCGTCGTCGACCCGCTCCAGGAGGTCGCCCGGCTGGCACCCGAGCACCCGGCACATCGCGTCGAGCGTCGCGAACCGCACCGCCTTGGCCCGCCCGTTCTTGAGGACGGCGACGTTGGCGGGCGTGAGGCCGACGCGCTCGGCGAACTCGCCGACGCTCATCTTGCGGCGCGCGAGCTCCACGTCGAGGCGGACGACGATCGCCATCAGATCACCCCGTCGAGGTCGGTGCGCAGCTCCGTGGCCTGCCGCAGCAGCGCCCGCAGCACCACCATGAGCAGCCCGACGGCGGCGCCCACCAGGAGCACCAGCAGGAGCAGGGCGGCGAGACCGGCCAGCCCCTCGGCGGCCACGAGGAGGGCGAACGCGGCCAGCACCAGCACCCACGCGGAAGCCGCCGCCGTGACGATGCCGTTCACCCAGACGAGGGCGTGTTCGGAGAAGATCCGGTCGTCGCGGACCATCGTCAGCAGCCGCCACGTGCACACGATGACGGCCTGCACGCACGCGAGGCCCACGACGGCGAGCACCAGCAGCGGCCAGCGCAGGGGGGCCAGGTCGGGCGACTCGACGGCCATCCGCGCGAAGGCCGCGGGCAGCACGGCGACCTGGGCGGCGAGGAGGGCGGCGAAGACCGCGACGAGCAGGGCGCGCAGGGGCCCGACGAGGCGCTGGGTGCGTGACATGCGGCCGAGCCTGGCGTCCACACCTATCGAAAGTCAATAGATATCGATCGCTTTGCAGGTTCTTCGCAGCATCTCCTCCGACGGCTAGCCGTCGCCGTCGAACAGCCCGCCGTCCAGCAGCCAGTGATAGCGCAGGCGCAGCGCGCGCTCGGTGCTGGCCAGGAGGGTGGCGACCAGGAGCGCGACGTTGAGGCTCCCGGGGAGCCGGACCGGCGAGGTGAACGTGCCGAACCGCTCGGCGACGGGCGGGATCTGCGAGATCTCCTCGACGAGCTGCGGGACGCCGAGCACGAGGGCGACCGCGAGGACGACCCACGTGAGGGCCCCGATGCCGCGGCTCAGGCCCGGGCGCTCGCGGTCGAGGCGGGCCCGGCGGCCCTCGGCGGAGGCGGGGTCGGGCACCAGCTGCCGCTCGCGCCCGTCGGGCGTCACGTAGTGGCAGCGGCGCAGCCCGTAGCCGCTCGTCTCGACCTGCACGGTGCCGCCGGTGACCGGGAACTCGGCGGGGAGCTTCGACGTCGCCTGGTGCGCGCCGTCGAGGTAGAGCCGGGACCGCACCTCGCCGTCGTCGGAGTCGCCCCAGAGCCGCACGTCCACCGACCAGGTCTCGGGCCGACCCTCGGGGCCCGCGACGCGCAGGTGGAACAGCGCGCGGGACAGCGGCTGCCACCAGCGGAACCGCTGCAGGGCGTGCCCGTCGCCGGGCTTCACCCGCCGGGCTGCGCGCCGGCGCCTGCGGTCCGAGAACATCCCCGGCAGCGTAACCGCGGGCCGGGCGCGTGGCCCGTCGCCCCCGCCGGGTGCACGATGTCTCGCGTGAGCACGCCAGAGACCCCCGCCCGCTCCCGCCTGGTGCGGATGGGCGCACGCGACCCGCACGAGCCGGGCCGCACCGCGAGCACGCTCGAGCTCTTCTTCGACCTCGTGTTCGTGGTCGCGGTGAGCGTGGCGTCGGTACAGCTGCACCACGCGCTCACGGACGGCGACGTCGCGGGCGGCCTGGCGTCCTACGGCATCGTCTTCTTCGGCATCTGGTGGGCGTGGATGAACTTCACGTGGTTCGCCACGTCGTTCGACACGGACGACTGGCTCTACCGCGTGCTCACGATCGTGCAGATGTCGGGCGTGCTGGTGCTCGCCGCGGGGATCGAGCCGGTCTTCGTCGACGGCGACCTCACCGTCGTCGTGCTCGCCTACGTGGTCATGCGCGCGGCGATGATCGCGCAGTGGCTGCGGGCGTCGCGGACGGCGGGCCCCACCCGCGGGGCGACGCGGGCGTACGCCCTGGGCATCGCGGTGGTGCAGGTCTGCTGGCTGGGCATGCTCCTGCTGCCGGAGGCGGCGCAGACGCCCGTGGTGCTCCTCCTGATCGTCGCGGAGGTCGCGGTACCGGTGGTCGCGGAGACCCGCGGCCGGACGCCGTGGCACCCGCACCACATCACCGAGCGGTACGGCCTGTTCACGCTCATCCTGCTCGGCGAGAGCCTGCTGGCGTCGTCGAACGCCATCATCGAGGCGCTGCACGACGAGCAGGACCTGGCCTCGCTGGTCTCGATCGCCGTGCTGACGGTGGTGGTCACCGCCGCGCTGTGGTGGATCTACTTCTGGCCGCCGCACCACCGCGCCCTCGGCGAGGCCCGGCTGTCGCGGTCGCTGCGCTACGGCTACGTGCACTACTTCGTGTTCGCCGCGGCCGGCGCGTTCTCCGCGGGCATCGAGGTGGAGATCGACGCGCTCACCGGGCACACCGCGCTGTCCGACGTGGCCGCGTCGTTCACGGTGACGATCCCCATCGCCGTGTTCGTGCTGGGCATCTGGTGGATCGCGATCCGCGACAACGCCGACCGCGTCGTCAACGCGGTGGTGCCGGTGGGCGCCGTCCTGGTGCTGCTGGACCCGGTGATCCCGGTGCCCGTCACCCTCACCGCCGTGATCATGGTGCTGATCGTCGTGGTGCTGGTGCTGCACCCCCCGCTCAGCGAGCCGCGAGCTCCGCGAGCAGGTCGGCGGCCGGAGCGGGGTGCACCAGCCAGCTGAGGTGGCTGGCGCGCAGCGTCCGCACGTCGTAGGGGTTGTCCGGGGTGAGCGCGTCGGCCTCGCGGATCAGCCGGTCCTGCATCGCGAGCGGCATGCTGGCGTCCTCGCTGAGGCGCACGAAGGTGCGCGGCACGGTGCCCCACGTCGCGGCCTGGGCGCGGTCGTCGGAGGTGCCGACGTCGAGGTTCTCGTCGGGCTGGAACGTGGTGAGGAAGGTGCGGAACTCGTCGTCGGTGCCGTCGGCGAGGAAGAGGGCCTTGAGGCCGGAGAGCACGTCCGGGTCGGCGGTGCGGAAGTTGCAGCGCAGCAGCCCGACGTCGGCCGGGTGAGCGGCGAGCGCGCCCGCGAGCGCCGCGGCGTCCACCGTCGCCATCTCCGGCTCGGCGTTGTACGCGGCGGCGTCGAGGTCCACGGGCGCCCACGCGGAGACGTATACGAGGCGGTCGACGAGGTCGGGTCGCGCGTTCGCGACCGCGGTCACGGTGGCGCCGCCGCGGCTGTGCCCGACGAGGACCACGGGCCCGTGCTCCCGCACCCGCTCCAGGACGCCGACGACGTGGGCGGCGTTGTCCGCGAGGGTGACGCCCTGGATCGCGCCGGGCGCCGTCGCGAGCGCGGCCGGGTCCTGCGGCGCCTGGTAGGCGGCCGGGAAGGTGGCCTCGAAGCCGTGCCCGGGCAGGTCGACGGCGAGCGAGCGGAGGCCGCGCAGGGCCAGCTCGGCCTGCAGCGGCGCGAACGAGAACGAGTTGGCGAAAGCGCCGTGGACCAGCACGAACGTGGGGGACATGCCGGCGAACCTAGCGGAGGCGAGGGGCGTCAGGCCGCGGCCGGGCGGGGCGTGTCGTGCCCCTTGGCGCGACCGTTCACGGCGCGCGCGAGGAACAGCGAGACCAGGCCGAGCGCGATGAACAGGAAGTTCGTGGGGGTGGCGAGGGCGAGCAGGGGGCTCACGGGCGCGAGGGTCGTCGTCTCGTCGATCCCGCCGGTGGCGAGGAACAGCATCGGGTCGAAGGCGCCGTGCAGCAGGATCGGCCAGACGAGGTTCCCGGTGACGCGCAGCGTCAGGTACATGGCGACGCCGAAGCCGAACGTGTAGACCACCGTGAGCGCGACGGTGGCGGGCGCCATCCCGGACAGGGCGTTCGCCGAGTGCAGCAGCGCGAACACGAGCGACGACACCACCATGACGACCCACTCCGTGGAGCCGCCGCGGCGCAGCAGCGTCACGACGACGCCGCGGCACAGCACCTCCTCGACGAACCCGACGAGCAGCCCGGCGAACAGCGTGGTCACGACGACGCCGGCCGCGTACGAGCCGTAGTCCACGCCGGCCGCGCGCAGCAGCACGGGCACGAGCACGATGGCGGGCGCCACCCACATCCAGCCGCGGCCCGCGGGCTGGGGCCCGAACAGCACGGGGAACCACCGCAGCGACGCGACGAAGAGGACGAGCACCACGGCCCCGACGAGCAGCGGGAGGGCGAGGGCGACGAAGACGCCCGTGGGGGTCGCGAAGAGGTCGTCGGGGTCCACCGAGTGGGCGAACCACACGCCGATCACGCGGCTCGCGCCGAGGTAGAGCGCGAGGTACGCGGCGGCGGCGAGGACGGCGCGCCACAGCCCGCCGCGCTCCCAGAAGCCCTGCCACGGCGAGGTGTCGCCCGTCCCGTCGACCATGCCGCCTCCATGCCGCTCGCGCCGACCGGGGCGGTCGCCCCTGCGGGCACGGTAGACGCGGCGCGGCCCCGCCGCGCGCGGAGGGCGCGGTGCCCGCCCCGCCGGCCCTCGTCCACGATATGTACGGTCGTACATATCGCGGGTAGGCTGCCGCGCATGACGACCGACCACTTCGCCGGCGACCCCCGCAGCAACCACGACCGCATGCTCGCCGGCGACCTCTACGTCGCGGACGACCCGGAGATCGAGCGCCGCGCCCGGCGCGCCGCCCGCCTCCAGGACGAGTACGCGCGGACCGCACCCGCCGACCCCGACGGCGCCCGCCCGGTGCTCGCCGAGCTGCTCGGCACGCTGGGGGAGGACGCCGTGGTGCGGCCGCCGCTGTACGTCGACTACGGCGAGAACCTCCACGTGGGCGCGCGGACCTTCGTCAACTACCACCTCACCGCCCTCGACGTCGCGCCGATCGTCATCGGCGAGGACTGCCAGATCGGCCCGAACGTGCAGCTGCTCACCCCGACGCACCCCGTGGAGCCCACCCCGCGCCGGGACAAGCTCGAGGCGGCGCGGCCCATCACCCTCGGCGACAACGTGTGGCTCGGCGGCGGCGTGATCGTGTGCCCCGGCGTGACCATCGGGGACAACTCGGTGATCGGGGCCGGCGCGGTCGTCACGCGCGACGTCCCGGCGAACGTCGTCGCGGTGGGCAACCCCGCGCGCGTCGTGCGCGGCATCGCGGAGGACGACGGCGGCGCCGGTGCCTGACCGCCGCCCTCGCCGTACCGACCCGGGGCGGCGCGACCGCATCGTCGACGCGTGCCTCGACGTCGTCGTCGCGCACGGCGTCGCCGGCACGTCGCACCGCCGCGTCGCCGAGGCGGCGGACGTGCCGCTCGGGTCGATGACCTACCACTTCGCCGGCATGGACGAGCTGCTGCGCGAGGCCTTCGGGCGGTTCGCTCGCACGGTGAGCGACGAGTTCGAGCGCCGCCTCGGCGCCGCGGCCGACGCCGACGACGCCCGCGCGGCCGTCGTCGGCCTCGTCTCCGACGTGGCCGGCACCCGGCGCGACCTCGTCCTCACGCACGAGCTCTACACGCTGGCCGCGCGGGAGCCCGCGTTCCGCGACCTCACCACCGCGTGGATGGCGCGCTCACGCCGCGCGCTGGAGCGGCACTTCGACCCGACGACGGCGCGCATGCTCGACGCGCTGATCGAGGGCCTGGCCGTGCACCGGACGCTCGACCGGCCGGAGGGCCAGGGCCCGTACGACGCGGCCCTCCTCGCCGACGCCGTCGCGCGGATCACCCGGGCCTGAGCCGGGCCGGACCGTCAGGCCAGGCCGGCGGCCTGCAGCTCGGCGGCGCTGCGCAGGATGCAGAACTCGTTGCCCTCGGGGTCGGCCAGCACGACCCAGCCGCCGCCGTCGGGCGTGCGGCGGTCGGCGACGACCGTCGCGCCGAGGGAGAGCAGGCGCTCCAGCTCCTCGTCGCGCGTGCGGTCGGTGGCGCGCAGGTCGAGGTGCAGGCGGTTCTTGATCTCCTTGGGCTCCGGGACCTCGATGAAGAGGACGTGGCCGTGGCTCTCCGCCGGGGCGTCGTGGTCGGCGGGCGGCACGATCATGCACTCCTCGTGGCCGGGCAGGTTGGGGTCGCCCGGCACGTCCGTGTAGCCGAGCACCTGGTTCCACCACTGGGACTGGGCGTAGGCGTCGCGGGCGTCGAAGGTCGTGTGCGAGATGCGTGAGGTCATGCGGGGTATCAGAGCACGTCATCGCCCCGGCTCCCCAGGCCATATCGCCGCGCGTCCCCCTATCCTGCGTTCAGTCCCCGCACCTCACCCCTGGAGTCCCCCGGCATGGCCGACGTCGAAGCCACCCTCTGGTCGGTCGCCCTGTCGGTGGCGGCCTGCGCGTTCTGGGCGGTGTGGCTCGCGCACTCCGTGCGCGTCGACCCGCGCCGGCTGCGCAACGGCTTCCTCGCGCTCGCCGTCGTGTACACGGCGACGGCGTTGGTCGGGCAGCTGGTGGCCCTGGCGCCCGGCGGCGAGACCGTCATGGGGGTGGCCTCGTTCCTGGTGGTCGGCCTCCTCGCGCTGGGCGTCCTGGTGCTGCCGGTGTTCCTCGTGGTCAACGGGCTGACGATGGTGCGCCGGGAGCGCCGCAGCCTGGGCAACCTGATGTCGCTGCTGCTGGGGCTGGCGATGCTGGCGGCGCCGTTCGTCGTCGTCGCGCCGTTCGTGCTCGACGTCCCCTGGACCCTCGGGCTGGTGGTCGGGCTGATGCTGGGCACGGCCTGGCTCGGGTTCGTCTTCCTGGGCTTCGTGGCGCAGACGCTGCTCTACCGGCGCTTCGCGGCGCGGGTGCCCGCGCACGGCGTGATCGTGCTGGGCTCCAAGGTGGTCGGCGGCCGGGTGCCGCCGCTGCTGGCGGCGCGGCTCCGGGCCGGCGTCGAGGCGGCCGAGCGGCTGGGGGCCGACGGCGGGCCCGTGCCGATCGTGCCGTCGGGCGGGCAGGGCGCGGACGAGGACCGGCCCGAGGGCGTCGCCATGGGGGAGTGGCTCACCGACCACGGCGTGCCCGCCGACCGCGTGCTCGTCGAGGACCGCGCGCGCACCACCCGGGAGAACCTCACGCTCGGCGTCGCGCTGCTGCGCGAGCACGGCGCCCCGGGGCCGTACCTCGTCGCGACGAACAACTTCCACGCCCCCCGCGCCGCGCTCGAGGCGATGGACCTGGGCCTCGACGTGCACGCGGTGGGCGCACCGACGGCCGGCTACTTCTTCCCCAGCGCGTACCTGCGCGAGTTCGTCGCGGTGCTGCGGCGCCGCCCGGCGGTGCACGTCGTGGCGGCCGTCGGCGTCGTCCTCGTCACGGCGCTGGTGACGTTCCTCGCCGTCACCGGGCGGTAGGCCCGGGGACGGCGAGGAAGGGGCCTCAGCCGACCAGGACGGCGTCGCCCTCGGCGTCGGGCACGGCCTGGAGGTGCCGGCCCTCGTCGGGCCGGCTGCCGCGCGGCCGCGGGATGAACAGCACGATCACCGCGCCGACGGCCGCTGCGACGGCGCCGATGACGAAGCAGAGCTGGAACGCCCCGCCCGTCGGGATGGCGGGGGTGCCCGGGGCCAGGACGGTGGTCTGGCTGGTCAGGACGATCGCCATGACGGCGCCGGCCACCGTGGTGCCGATGGAGCGCATGAGGCTGTTGAGGCCGACGCTCGCGGCGGACTCCGTGGCCGGCACGTTGGTGAGGATCAGCGTGGGCATCGCGGCGTACCCGATGCCGACGCCGGCCGACGCCACGCAGGACGCGAGCATGAGCTGCCACGGCGCGTCCATGAGGAACACGGCCACCACGTAGCCGAGGGCCAGGACGGTCGCGCCGATCGCCATCGTGCTGCGCCCGCCGAGGCGGGTCAGGAGGTGGGACGAGACCGGCGTGAACGCCATCATCATCAGCCCGGCCGGGGCCATCCACAGCCCGGCCTCGAGGATCGTCTGGCCCAGGCCGTAGCCCGTGGCCTCCGGCATCTGCAGGAGCTGCGGCACGACGATGGACTGCGCCATCATGCCGAAGCCGATGAGCACGGCGGCGATGTTGGTGAGCAGCACCGGCCGGCGGGCCGTGGTGCGCAGGTCGACCAGCGGGTCGTGGTGGCGCAGCTCGTACCAGCCCCACAGGAGCAGCACGAGGACGCCTCCCACGATCATGCCGAGCGTGCTGGCCTGGTCCCAGCCCCAGTCGTTGCCCTTGGACACGCCGACGAGCACGCCGACGAGGCCGATCGCCAGGCCGATGGCGCCGACGACGTCGAGCCGGCCGGGGTGGGCGTCGCGCACGTGCGGCACGACGACGAGGGTGGCCACCGTCATGACGGCGGCGAGGCCGGCCGAGACCCAGAACAGGACGTGCCAGTCGAAGTCCTGGGCGATCCACGCGGCCAGGGGGAGGCCGAGCGCGCCGCCGACGCCGAGCGTGGCGCTGATGCCGGCGACGGCGGTGTTGCGCAGGTGCGCGGGGGCGGTCTCGCGGACCATGCTGATCGCGACGGGGATGTAGCCCATGGCGACGCCCTGCAGCACGCGGCCCACGATCATCGGGCCCACGGAGTCGGACAGGGCGCAGACGACGGAGCCGACCACGAGGATCGCGGCCGACACGACGAGGACCGGCTTCTTGCCGTACAGGTCGGCGAGGCGGCCGGTGACCGGCATGGCGACGCCGCCGCCGAGGAGCGTGGCCGTGACGACCCACGACGTGTTGCTGGCGGTGGTGCCGAGCAGGTCGGGCAGCTCGCTCTGGATCGGGATCACCAGGGACTGCATGAGGGCCGCGCACAGGCTGCTGAACGCGAGGACGACGATGACGGCGACCGCGCGGGCGGACGACCGTGACGCCGGCGGGGCGTCGGGGGAGGGGGACGAGCTCACGGCACACCTCGGGATGTGTAAGTTACATAAGACCATGTGTATGCTACCTACATATCTCCCCGCGTCAACCCTGGAGGGATCCCGATGCCGTCCGAGACACCGTCGTCCGCGTCGTCGACATCAGCCCGCGGCCCCGCCGCGACCCGTCCCATGACCGCGTCCGCGCCGTTCGGCACGGGCCCCGACCTGCCCGCCGACCGCCGCGTGGCGTCGCTCCTCGTGCGCCTCGACGTCAACCGCCGGATCGCGGAGCACCACAGCGAGCTCGGCACGGCCGACGGGCGGCTGCTGTGGCTCCTCTCCGACGGTCGCCCCCGCACGCTGCGGGAGATCGCCGACGCCCTGCGGCTCGAGCAGTCGACGGTGAACCGCCAGGTCAACGCGGCGCTCGCCGCGGGGTTCCTGCGCCGCTTCACCGAGGCCGGCCGGCCCGCCCGCCTGATCGAGCCCACGGCCGAGGGGCTCACCGCCTTCGAGCGGGCCACGACCCGCGCGCTCGGCGCCTACGCCGACGGGCTGGCCGTCCTCGGCGACGAGGCGGGAGCGTTCCTCGACCTCCTCGAACGGTTCACGCAGGCCTACGGCGAGGCCGTCCGCGACGCCTAGCCGAGGCTCCCCGGCGGGCCCGGTCGACCACCGGCGAGCGCGGGTGTCCGGTCGTACCGTGAAGGCATCGTCAGATCGACCGCAGGGCCGCCGACGGCCCGTCGGAAGGAGCGAGCGATGAACTGTTACGAGTGCGCCACCGGGTTCGACCGCGTGACGCCGGCGGTGGCGACCTGCTCCACGTGCGGCGCCGGGGCCTGCCTGGAGCACGTGCGGGTCGGGGCGGCCGTCGTGCACGAGCACACGCCGGGCAACCCCACCCTGTACCGGCTGCCGGGGCGACGGTTGTACGACGTGACGTGCGCCCCGCCGGGATCGGTGACCTGGCAGGAGGTCGCCGCCGGCGAGAAGCCGAGCGTCTGACGGCCGCGTCGCCGCGGCTCGATCCAGATCCTGCCCGATTTCGGGCAGGATCTGGCATGTCGCGGGGGACGCGCGCATGATGTCCCGGTGACCGACGCCGATCTCGTCGCCCGCATCGCGACCTCCACGGGGCTCTCCCCGTCCGAGGCAGCGCGGGTCGTCGAGGACGTCCTCGCCTGGTACCGCGAACCGGTCGAGGACTACGTGCGTCGGCGGCACGCGACGTTGCGCACCTACGGGCGCCGCAACGAGGAGATCTACACGCAGATCGCCGCCGAGCTCCGCGACCGCCTCGTGGCGGCGCCGGAGCTCACGGAGCGCCAGGTCCGGCGCGCCATCTACGGCTAGACACCTACGGCTAGGAGCAACCGTCCCATGTGCGGAATCGTCGGCTACGTCGGCCCCCAGCAGGCAGCACCCGTCCTCGTCGAGGGCCTCACGCGCCTGGAGTACCGCGGCTACGACTCGGCGGGCATCGCCGTGCTCAACCCGCGCTCGACGGCGCACCCGTCGCGCGTGGTGCGCGCCAAGGGCCGTGTGCGCGACCTCGAGGCCGCGCTCCCGGCGCGCCTCACCGGCACCGTCGGGATCGGGCACACGCGCTGGGCCACCCACGGCGAGCCCAGCGAGCGCAACGCGCACCCGCACACCTCGTACGACGGCCGCGTGCACGTGGTGCACAACGGCATCATCGACAACTTCCACGTGCTGCGCTCGCGGCTCGCGGCCGACGGCGTCGAGCTCACCTCGGACACCGACACGGAGGTCGTGGCGCACCTCGTGGCCCGCGAGCTCGCGGCCGGCCTCGGCTTCGAGGACGCCGTGCGGGCGGCGGTCGCGCAGATCGACGGCACCTACGCCCTCGCGGTGGTGGACGTGCAGGCCCCCGACCGCGTGGTCGTGGCGCGCAACGGTTCGCCGCTGCTGCTCGGCGTCGGCGACGGCGAGATGTTCGTGGCCTCCGACGCCGCCGCGATCGTGCGCCACACCAGCCAGGTGGTGCTGCTCGACGACGGCGACTTCGCCTCCGTCTCCGCCGACGGGTTCCGCACGTTCACGGCCGACGAGGAGCACACGGCCCGCGACGCCGTGACGATCGACCTCACCGTCGAGGAGCTGGAGCTGGGCGGCCACGCCCACTTCATGCACAAGGAGATCCACGAGCAGCCCGAGTCCGTGGAGCGGATGCTCTCCGGCCGCCTCGACGACCGCTTCGGCACCGCCAAGCTGGACGGCCTCAACCTGGACCCGCGCCAGCTGCGCCGCTTCGCGCGCGTGAAGATCCTCGGCTGCGGCTCCGCGTACTACGTGGGCCAGCTCGGGGCGTCGATGATCGAGGACCTGGCGCGCATCCCCGCCGACGCCGAGCCCGCCAGCGAGTTCCGCTACCGCAACCCGATCATCGAGCCGAGCACCCTGTACGTGGTGGTCAGCCAGTCCGGCGAGACCGCGGACACCCTGTTCGCCGTCCGCGAGGTGCAGCGCAAGGGCGGCACCGTCGTCGGGCTCGTCAACGCCGTCGGGTCGTCGATCGCCCGTGAGGTGGACGGCGGCATCTACCTGCACGCCGGCCCGGAGGTGGCCGTCGCGTCGACGAAGGCGCTCACGCACATGGGCGTCGGGTTCGCGCTGCTCGCGCTGGCGCTGGGCCGTGTGCGCGACCTGTCCTTCGCGGACGGCAAGCGGATCATCGCGGGCCTGCGGGCGGTCCCCGGCCAGATCGCCGAGATCCTGGGCGGCGAGGAGGACCTCGCCGGGGCCGCGAAGGAGCTGTCCGAGGCGCCCAGCCTGTTCTTCATCGGGCGGGTCCGGGGCTACCCGGTGGCGCGCGAGGGCGCACAGAAGTTCAAGGAGATCACCTACCGCCACGCGGAGGCGTACCCCACCAGCGAGCTCAAGCACGGCCCGCTCGCGCTCATCAGCCCCGAGCTGCCGACGGTCGCGATCATGCCGGCGGACGACCTGCTGGAGCGCAACATCACCGCGGCGCAGGAGATCCGCGCCCGCGGGGGCGCCGTCGTCGCGATCACCCACCCGGGCGTCGAGCTCGGGGACGCGGCCACGCGCCGCATCGAGGTGCCGCGCAACGAGGTGGAGCTCGACCCGATCCTGCTGACGATCCCCACCCAGCTGCTCGGCTACCACGCGGCGGTCGCCCTCGGGGAGGACGTGGACCGGCCGCGCAACCTGGCCAAGTCCGTCACCGTCGAGTGACGACGGCGGCGGGGGTGGTGCGGCTCAGCCGCCGATCTCGTCGAGGAGCTGCCGCACCCCCTCGCCGTCCATCAGGCCGATGACGTTGCCGGCCGGGTCGGTGAACCAGGCGCCGTCGCCGCCCTCCATGAAGCCGCGCGCGACGCCCTTCTCGTCCTGGTCGAAGCCGTCGTACCGCTCCAGGGTGAGGCCCTTGGCGACCAGGTCGTCCACCACCGGGTCGACGTCGTCGACCGCCAGGTGGAAGACGGTGAACGCCGCGGGGGTGTGGTCCTCCTTCGGGTAGACGAACACCGGGGCGCCCGCGCCGAGGTGGAGCACCAGGCCCATGCCCTCGTCGAGGGTGGTGACGCGGAGCCCGAGGGTGTCCGTGTAGAAGCTGCGTGCCGCGTCGAGGTCGTCCACCGAGAAGCTGGAGAACCCGCGCCGAGTCGTGACCATCGCCGTTCCACTCCTTCGTGCCGCCGGTCCCCGCGCGTGGGGAGCCGCCACGAGGGTGCCGGACCCCTCCAGGATCCGTCCGGCTGGGCGCGCACGCCGCTCCCGCCGGGGGAGCGCCGGGTGAAAACCTCGCCCTCGCCGCGGGCGCGTCAGGCCGGGGCGTCCGACGGGTCGGGCTGCTCCTCGACCTTCACGGCCTTGAGCTCGGGCGTGAACGCGAACAGCGCGCCGTCCTGGGCGCCCACCCACCAGCCGCCGCAGACGCGGGTGGAGTCCAGCTCCTGGCCGGACGGCCACCAGGCGGCCTTGAGCGTGGCGTCCACGCGGTAGTCGTCGACGGTGAGGCCGTCGCGGGCCGGCTTCGCGACCAGCGGGTGGTCGGCGTCGACGGCCGCGCACTCCGCGGGGAGGTCGGCCAGGGCGGCGTCCATCGTGAGGATGACCTCGTCGCCCGTGGTGCGGAAGACGCCGCGGACGTCGGCGGCGCCGTCGGGCACCCACGACGGCAGGACGTCGGCGGCCTTGCCGCTCGCGCCGCTGTCGTACGAGAACGCCCGGGTGTGGCCCGAGCTCCGGTCCTGCAGCGCCTCGGTGATCGCGCCGCAGGCCGTGGTCGTGACGGCGACGACGGAGGCGAGGGCCAGCACGCCGACGCCGCGGTAGCGCCGGGAGGCGGAGGTCGTGACGGTGGAGAGGTCGGTCGGGGTGCTGTGGCGGGGCTCGTGGTGCGTCATGTCCACGACGCTACGAACGGGCAGGGGGCGCCGTCGTCGGCCCGGGAGCGGAACCTGCGGGGCCGCGCGTACGACCGGGGGAGGACGCCGGGCTCAGGGGCGGCTCAGGGGGTCACCCCGAGGGGTCACCGCGCGGCGGGCGCCAGGAACTCCCGCACCAGCGGCGTCGCCACCGCCGCGCCCTCGTGGAAGTAGGCGTGCCGCAGCCCCGGCAGCACCTCGACGCGGGCGCCGGGCACCCGGTCGCCGAGCAGCGTCGCGTTGACCGCGGGGGCGAGGACGTCGTCCGCGCCGTGCAGCACCAGCGTGGGCGCCAGCACCCGCGGCAGGTGCTCCCAGGCGTCGTGCCCGTCGCTGGCACGCAGGTGGTCGCGCCGGGCCTGCGGCGTCATCGACGGGTCGCCCTCGACCGTCGTCGGGCCGGGGTGGGCCTCGAGCCAGGCGGGCGTGTACATGAGGTCGAGCAGGGCGCGCCGCGCCGCGCGCCGGTCGGGCTGCACCATCGCGCGCCGCACCTCCCGCGTGCGCTCGACGGCGTGCGCGCCGCCCGGCGTCGTGCAGCCCAGCACCAGCCGGTCGAGCCGGTGCGGGTGGTCGACGGCGAACCACTGCGCCACGCGCCCGCCCATCGAGGTGCCGTAGACGTCCGCGCGCTCGAGCCGCAGGTCGTCGAGGACGGCGGCCACGTCGCCCGCGAGCCGGCGGGCGGTGAGCTCCCGGTCCGTGGGGCCGGAGGCGCCGGTGCCGCGCCAGTCGAGCGTGATCGTGCGGCGGCCGTCGCCCAGGCCGGCGCGGACCGGGTCCCACCAGCGGTGCGAGTTGGCCTGGCCGGCGAGCAGCACGAGCGGCGGGCCCTCGCCGTGCACCTGGTAGGCGATCGTGGCGGAGTCCTCGGCGATCGCGAACGGCACGGGGACCACCCTAGGGGGGCCCGGGTCGACGTTCGCCGCGCGCAACGAAGCGTTTCGACCTACCGTCCTGATGACGGTGTCAACCCGACACGTCGATCGTGACCGGACTGGTGCCAGGGGGCGCAGTGAAGACATCGTCGGTTCAGCAGCGCCTCGGCGCGGTCCTGGGGGCCGCCGCCCTCGCCCTCGGCGTCGGGGTGGCCTCCGTGCTCGTCGCCCCGCCGGCCGGCGCGTCCTCCGGCGTCGTGGCGCCGCTGCCTGCGAAGACGTACTCCCTCTCGTCGTACTACGGGCCCCGCTGCATGCCCGTCGCGGGCGCGTCGACGTGGCACCTCGGGCAGGACATGGGCGCCGCGCGCGGCGTCCGCGTGGGCGCCATCGCCGACGGCGTCGTGCTGAAGGCGGGCGCGACCCCCGGCTTCGGCCAGGTCGTGGTGGTGCGGCACACCATCGGCGGGCGCACCGTCTCGTCCGTGTACGGGCACGTGGTCGACGGCGACCGGTACGTGCGCGCGGGCCAGAAGGTCTCCGCGGGGCAGCGCATCGCCGACGTCGGCTCCAGCGGCAACTCCACCGGCCCGCACCTGCACCTCGAGGTGTGGAACGGCGTCTACGGCGCGGGCGCGACGCACACCGACCCGCTCACCTACCTCCGCGGCCGCGGGGTCGACCTGCGCGCCACCGCGACGCGGGTCGCCGTGCGCAGCACGCCCACGTCGTGCACGTACTACGCGAGCAGCCAGGTCAACCTGCGCTCCGGGCCGTCGACCACGTCGCCCGTGCTCGCCGTCGTGCCGCGGGCCGCGACGCTCACCGCGAAGCCGGGCGCCGCGTCGGGCACCTGGCGGCAGGTGACGTACGGAGCGCGCACCGGCTGGGTCTCCGCCTCCTACGTGACCCCGCGCCGGCCCGCGACCGCCCCGCCGACGACCACCGCGCCGGCCGCGCCGACGGCGAAGACGGCGTACGTGAACGTCGCGTCGCTCAACCTGCGCACGGGCGCCTCGACGTCGTCCGGGGTGGTGGCGCACCTGGCGAAGGGCACGAAGGTGACGCGGGTGGCCGCGCCGTCGAAGGGCTGGGTGAAGATCACGACGGGCGGGCGCACCGGCTACGTGTGGGCGGCGTACCTGACCTCCACGGCCCCGGCGAAGCCGACCACGCCCACCGCGCCGACGGCGACCGTGGCGTACGTGAACGCGGCGTCGCTGAACCTGCGCGCGAAGCCGTCGACGGCGTCGGCCGTCGTGGCCCGCCTGGCGAAGGGCACCAAGGTGACGCAGGTGGCCGCGCCGTCCAAGGGCTGGGTCAAGGTCAAGGCCGGCACCCGCACCGGGTACGTCGCGACGTCCTACCTGACCACCAAGGCGCCGGCGACCAAGCCCGGCACGACGACGCCCGCCGCCAAGGTCTCCTACGTGACCGTCGCGTCGCTCAACCTGCGGGCCAAGGCGTCGACGTCGTCGTCCGTGCTCGCCCGGCTGGCGAAGGGCACCAAGGTGACGCACGTCGGCGCGGCGTCGAAGGGGTGGCAGAAGGTGACCGTCGGCAAGCGCACCGGCTTCGTCTCGACCGCCTACCTGTCGGCGACCAAGCCGCGCTGAGCCGCGGGCCTCCGGTCCAGGCGGGCCGCGCCGGCCGCCGCGGCGACGGCGACGGCGCTGGTGGCCGTCGACACGGCGACCACGCCGCCCCACCCGGCGCCGTCCCAGACGTGCGTCGTGACGGCGCCCATGACGGCGCTGCCGACGTAGTAGGCGAAGAGGTAGGCGCTGGACGCCTGCGCGGTGCCGCGGCCCTGCCGGTGCGCGCGGTCCACCGCCCAGCCGCTGACCAGCGAGTGCGCGCAGAAGAACCCGACGGTGAGGACGCCGAGGCCCAGGACGACGGTCGTCACGGACGGCGGCGCCGTGAGGGCCACGCCCGCGGCGAGGAGCAGCAGCCCGACGACCACGGCGGTGCCGCGCCCGCGCCGTCGCGCCAGCAGCTGCGCGACGGACGGGGTGACGATCCCCACCGGGTACGCCAGGTACACGAGGGTGACGGCGCTACCGAGGGAGAACGGCGGGGCCTCGAGCCGGAACGCGACGGCGTTGTACACGCCGACGAACGTGCCCATGCTGGCGAAGCCCACCGCGCACAGGAGCGCGACGACGGGGTCGCGCAGGGCCGACGCCGTGCCCGTGACCACGCTCGCGAGGCGCAGCGGCCGCGGCGTGAACCGGGCCGGCCTCGGCACCAGCACCCACAGGGCGCCGGCGGCCAGCAGCGTCGTGACGCCGAGGACCTCGGTGGCCAGCGGCCAGCCGCCGATCGCCGCGAGCGGGCCGGGCACGAGGCGGCCGACGGCGCCGCCCACCGCCGTCCCCGCGATGTACGCGGCGTTGGCGCGCGCGTGGGCGCCGGGGTGCATCTCCTCGCGCAGGTAGGCGAGCGCGACGGCGGGCAGGCCGGCCAGCGCGACGCCGGCCAGGCCGCGCAGCACGAGGAGGCTGCCCCACGTCGGGGCGAAGGCGCTCGCGAGGCCCAGCACGCCGGACGCCAGCAGCGACCAGCGCATCACCTCGACCCGGCCGAACCGGTCCGCGACCGGGCCCACGGCGAGCAGCGCGACCGCCATCGCCGCCGTCGTCACGGACAGGACCTGCGCGGACGCGCCCGCCGACACGTCGTAGTGCGCCGCGACCTGCGGCAGCAGCGGCTGCACGTAGTAGAGCAGGGAGAAGTTCGCGAGCCCGCCGGCCATCAGGCCCAGCAGCGTGCGGCGGTACGCCCGCGACCCGGGGCGGTGGCCCTCCAGGGGCGCGACGGCGGAGCGCGGGGAGCCGGAGAGCTCGGGGGCGGCGGTCACCGGTCCACGGTGCCCCCGGCGCGTCGATGCGCAAAATGGTCCGGACGCGTCGTCTGATGCCAGAATCGCATCTGAGTCGAGGAGGCCGGATGGACGAGCAGACGCTGCGGGTGTTCCTGTCGCTGTGCGAGACGGAGAGCACCCGCGACACGGCGGCGCTGCTGCGGGTGGACCAGTCGACCGTGTCGCGCACGCTGGCGCGGCTGGAGGCGGGGCTCGGCGTCGAGCTGTTCCGCCGGCACGGCCGCCGCATCGCCCTCAACCGCGCGGGCCTCGGGTTCCGGGCGGACGCCGCGCGCGTCCTCGACGAGATCGAGGTGGCCCGCCGGCACGTGCGGCAGGAGGCCCTCGGCGCGCGGACGGTGCGGCTCGGCTTCCTGCAGTCCGTCGCGCGCTGGCTGGTGCCGCGCGTCGTGGCCGACCTGCGCCGCGACGACCCGGCGCGACGCTTCGAGCTGCGCCAGGGCTTCGCCCAGGACCTGTTCGGCTGGCTCGACGACGACGTCCTCGACCTCGCCCTCGTCACCCCGCCGCCGACGACCCGCCCCACGGGCTGGCGGCTGCTGCACGAGCAGGTGCTGTGCGTCGCCGTCCCGCCCGGGCACCGGCTCGCGGGCCGGGCCGGGGTCGGCGTGGGCGACCTGCAGGGGGAGCGGTTCGTCGCGTTCTCCCGCACCACCGAGCTGCGCGGCGTCGTCGAGGGGATGCTCGGCGCGCACGACGTGGAGGTGGAGATCGCCTTCGAGTCCAGCGAGGTCGACACCATCCGCGGGCTGGTCGCCGCCGGCCTCGGCGTCGCCGTGCTGCCCCGCCCCGAGCGGCCCGACGCCGCCGACCCCGTCTACGTGCCCCTGCGCCCCCGCACCACCCGCCGGCTCGGCGTGGCCTGGCCCGACCGGGCACGCCAGCCCGCGGTGGTCGGGCTGCTCTCCTGATCCTCGCGACACGACGCCGGGGCGGCCCGCCCCCCCGGACGGTCCCACCCCGGCGCCGCGCCGTCGTCAGCCCCTCGTCAGGCGCAGGTGCCCGCGAAGGTCGCGCGCGTGACGACGTCCGTGTCCGCGGCGGACGTGTCGAGCCACACGGCTCGCTGCCCGTCGCCGAGGGCCGGCGCCAGCTGCGCGCCGGTCGAGCAGGTCACGGCGCCCCACACGGCGGAGCCGGCGACGACGTCGGCCGTCGGCGCGACCTTCACCTTCGGCGGTCCCTGCCACGACCCGAGCGCGCCCCAGATGTCGTACGTCGAGTACGCGAGGTACGAGTCCGTCACGGAGAACTGCGCCAGGTAGAGCGACGCCGCGGTCCTGACCTTGGCCGCCTGCGACAGGTCGGCCAGCGGCGCCGACGAGAGCGACGTGGACGGCAGGAGGAAGTGCTGGTCGTCGCTGTAGAAGACGCGGTCGGACGTGAGCTGGATGTCCGAGACCAGCCCGAAGAGGAAGCCGCTGATGCGCTTCTTCTGCGTCTCGCCCGACGCGAGGTCGTGCACGTAGACCCAGGTGCCGTCGTCGCCCGCCCAGGCGACCGTGCCCTGCCGCATGGTCAGCGTGCTCGCGACGGTGCCCGCCTCGGGGGTGAGGTTGGTGGTGGTGCCGTCGTCGGTGCGGACCATCACGTCGGTCTCGCCGTCGGGCGTGGTGCGCAGCCACGCGAGCGTGCCGTTCGCGGTCACGGGCTCGGTCTCGTCCGCGCCGGGCTCGTCCACGACACGCTTGATCGCGCCCTGACCCTTGTCGCCGACGCCGTAGATGCCGACGCCGTCCGCGGTGATCCTGGTGAAGACCACGCGCCGGGAGTCGACCGACGGGTCGAGCAGGAAGGCGCCCTCCTCGGCGACCTCGTGCCCGCTGCTGCCGTGCGGCTTGCTGAACCGTCCCACCGTGAGGCCGAACCTGTTCGCGCCCTGGTCCCAGGCGATCGCGTCGCCGTGGCTGATGACGTACGTGTCGCCGGAGACCTGCGCGGCCTCCTGGTCGACGCCGCCGTACAGCTCGTAGGCGGGGATCACCTGCGTCGCCAGGACGGTGCCGTCCTGGGTGCCGGCGCGCTGCTCCCAGCCCTCGGAGATGCCGTGCGCGTCGAACGCGGCGTCGACGGCGTCGAGCACGTCGTCGGAGACGTCGAGCGACTGTGCCGCCAGCGTCACGGCGTCGCGCATCGCGGTGTACCCCGACAGCGGCGTGAGGTAGTTCTGGGCCGCCCGGTACACGATCTGGTCGGCGAGCCGCGGGTCGATCTCCTTGCGCAGGTCCCACAGGGCCCCGCCCACGATGGTCGAGTTGTAGTGCACGCCGCCGTTGTCGATGTCGAGGGTGATCATCTCGTAGTCGTCCTGCGTGGTGCGCCCGTCGTTCAGGTCGCGCAGCGCGCAGTCCTCGAGCGTGCCCTCGCCGTTGCACAGGTACTCGCCCACGTAGCCGGACGTCGGGTCGTCCATGGCGATGCCCTTGTCGGCGGTCTCCATCGCGTTGCCGAAGTAGTCCGAGATCGCCTCGTTGAGCGCGCCCGACTGGTTGAGGTAGACGAGGCCGGCCGAGTGCTCCGTGACGCCGTGGGTCATCTCGTGCCCGACGACGTCCAGGCCCACCGACAGCGGTACGCCGTCCATGTGGCCGTAGACCATCTTGGAGCCGTCCCAGAACGCGTTGGCGTAGTCCTTGCCGTTGCTCGACACGTTGACGACGGAGTACATCGTGCCGCCCTCGCCGTCCACGCCGTCGCGCCCGAGCTCGTCGGCGAGGAACTCGTACACCTTGCCCGCGTTGACGTGCGCGTCGACGGCGCCGGAGGTGGTGCTCGCGCCGCCGAAGACGTCCGTGGCGGACGAGACGAGCGGCACCGACTCCGGCACCGGCCCGCCGGCCAGGTCGAGGTACGGGGCGCGCTCCGCGTCGTACGTGCGCAGCTGGCCGCCGGTGGCGTCGAACATCGACCGCGACGAGTCGACGAGGGTGAACGTCCCGTCGCCCTCGCGGTTCGCCTGCAGGGTCACCGCGCTGCCGTCCATGCGGGTGCCGGTCGCCTCGACCGGGTCGGCGTCGACGGCGTCCACGTTGTTGTACGACAGGACGACGCCGCCCACGTGCGCGTCGACGTACACCTCCTGGCGCACCGGGCTGCCGTCGGGCAGCGCGCCACGGACCGTGAAGTGCCAGGTCAGGGAGCCGCCGGACGCGTCGGGCAGCACGACGAGCCCGCCGCGCCCCACCTCGGCGCCGACGACGCGGCGCAGCGTGGGGTCGAGGGTCGTGAGGCGACCCTGGGCGGTCGCCTCGCTCACGGTCGGCGTCGTCGCCACCGTGAGGTCGGTGTACAGGGTGCCCGTGGCGGAGGTGACCTCCTGGGCGGGCGCCGCGGACCGCGCCGTCGCGGACCGCTCCGTCTGCACCGCGTACTGCGCGCCGAACACCGGCACGCCGTCGTGCCGCTGCTGGAGGCGCACCGCGGTCTGCGCGCCGTCGGTGGTGGTGCGGACGACCTGCAGGTCCGCCGCGGGGACGTCGTACAGGTCCTCGTGGTCGGCCATGTAGGCCAGTGCCGCCTGCCGCGGCGTCCCCGCGCGCGGTGCGTCGTCCAGCCCCTGCGTCGTCGCCGGGGCCACCGCCACCCCGGCGGGCGCCGCCGTCGTCGGTGCCGGGGTCTCGTCGCCCCACGCGGGCGCGGCCAGCACCACGGCGCCGGTCGTCGCCGTGGCGAGGCCCGCAGCGAGGATGCGTCGTGCTCGTCGTGTCGTCACCAGTACCCTCCCGTCCCGTGCGCGAGGCGTGCCCTCGCGCTCGATGCCGAGAAGGCTCTCCGGGGCCGGAGCCCCGGGCAAGGACCTGCGCCGGGCGCAAAGGCGCCACGGCGCAAAGCCGCCGTCACGGCTGCGGGAGGTCGTCCAGCCAGCCCGCGTCCGCGGCCCGCCAGCCGAGCTGGAACCGGGTCGCCGCGCCCACCGCCGACATGAGGGTCTGCAGGCGGCGCTGCACCGTGCGGTGCCCCATGCCCAGCCGGTGCGCGATCGAGGCGTCCGTCAGCCCGACACGCAGCAGCGCGAGGATGCGTCGGTCCACCACGTCGGGGCGGGCGTCCCCCTCGTCCTCGCCGTCGTCGCGGGGCAGCCCGAGCGGCCAGCCCCCGCGGAACGACTGCTCGAACAGGGTGCTCAGGGCGGTGAGCAGGCCGCTGCGGTGCACCACCAGCGACACCGGCTCCTCCGTCTGGTCGCGGACCGGGTCGAGGGGGAGGAGTGCCACGTCGTCGTCGGCGAGCACGAGCTTGATCGGCACGTCCTCCGACACCCGGATGTGCTGGCCCAGCTCGACGAAGCCGCCGAGGGCGCGCAGCGAGGCCGGCTCGTCCAGCCAGCGGACGTCCATCACGGTGCGGATCGCGACCCCGCGCTCCATCGCGCCGCGCTCGGCCTCGTCGAAGTTGTCCGCGAACGTGATGACCACGGTGCGGCTCGGGGTCGGCATCATCGTGCGGACCTGGTGGCGCGCCTCGTGCTGCATCGTCAGCAGCCGACGGCGGATCGCCGCCTGCCCCACGACCACCTCGACCGGCCCGCCCCCGGTGCGCGACTGCGCGGCCCGGTGCCGGTCGGTGAGCTCCGCGACGGCCTCCTCCACCTCCCGCAGCGCGGCGCGGCGGGCGTCCAGCAGGGGAGCGAGCGCCAGGGTCGGGGACGTCGCCCGGTAGCGGACGACGACGTCGTCCCGCTCGGCGACGGCGAGCCCCAGCGCGACGAGTCGCTCCAGCATCGCGGTGACGGCCGCCGGCAGCGCCGGCCCGGCGCCCGGCGGGAGCAGGTCGGCGACCGTGCTGCCCGGCTGGTCCACGAGCTGTCGGTAGACGGCGTCCTGACCCGCGTCGAAGCCGGTCAGGGCCGCGATCGGCGGGCCCGGGACCGCGCCCGCGTCGTCGGGGGCGTCACGCTCTGTCAGCATCGGCCAGAACGTACCGCGTGCACGTCACGGCGGCGTGTCGGGCGGGCTACGCTGCCCGAGCCCGGCGACCGCAGCTCGGCGACCGCAGCCCGGCGACCACGAACGAGAGGCCTGCGATGGCATCCCCCCAGCCCGTCCCGCGCCCCGGCCGAGCCGGGGTCGTGGAGGCCGCCGCGCGCGTCGCGACCGACGACGACCTCCGCCGCCGGCTCCAGCGCCGCACGCTCACCGTCGTCGTCGCGAGCCAGGTGCTGGGCGGCGCGGGGCTCGCGGCGGGCGTCACCGTGGGCGCGCTGCTCGCGCAGGAGATGCTGGGCGGGGAGGGCCTCGCCGGGCTGCCGACGGCCCTGTTCACCCTCGGGTCGGCGCTCGCGGCCTTCCTCGTCGGGCGGATCACGCAGCGCGCCGGGCGACGGGTCGGCCTCGGGCTGGGCTTCGCGGCGGGCGGCCTGGGCGCCGTCGGCGTGGTCACCGCGGCGGCGCTCGACGTCGTGCCGCTGCTGCTGGTGTCGCTGTTCGTCTATGGCGCGGGCACGTCGACCAACCTGCAGGCCCGGTACGCGGGCACCGACCTCGCGGCGCCCGACCGCCGGGCGACGGCGGCGAGCGTCGCCATGGTCTCGACGACGCTCGGCGCGGTCGCCGGCCCCAACCTCGTGGAGCCGCTGGGCGGCCTCGCGACGTCGCTGGGCCTCCCCGCCCTGGCCGGGCCGTTCCTGCTCGCGGCGGTCGCGTTCCTCGCCGCCGGGGCCACCCTGTTCGCGTTCCTGCGGCCCGACCCGTTCCTCGTCGCCCAGGAGCTCGCGCGGTCCGACGGCGCGCCCGTCGCCGCGGTGCCCGACGGTGACGGGCGCGGTCGGAGGGTGCCCGCGGGCGTCGTCGTCGGCGCGACCGTGATGGTGCTGACGCAGGTCGCGATGGTCGCGATCATGACGATGACCCCCGTGCACATGCGCGGCCACGGCCACGACCTGAGCGACGTCGGCCTCGTCATCGGCATCCACGTGGCCGCGATGTTCCTGCCCTCGCTCGTCACGGGCGCCCTCGTGGACCGGGTGGGGCGGGTGCCGATGGCCGTGGCCGCCGGCGTGACGCTGCTGCTCGCGGGCGTCACGGGCGCCGTGGCGCCGGGCGACTCGATGGGCCTCCTGATCCTGTCGCTCGCGCTGCTCGGCCTCGGCTGGAACTTCGGCCTCATCTCGGGCACCGCGCTCATCGTGGACGCGACCACCCCCGCGACGCGCGCCCGCACGCAGGGCACCGTCGACGTGCTCATCGCCCTCGCGGGCGCGGGCGGCGGCGCGATGTCCGGCGTCGTCATGGCCGGGTCGAGCTACGCCACCCTGGCCCTCGGCGGCGGCATCCTGTCGCTGCTGCTGATCCCGGTGCTGTTCCTCACCCGCGGGACGGCGCGGGCGTGAGCGCCGCGGACAGGGACCGGACGAGGCCGTCGACAGCGCCGGGCACCGCGCGGTAGTACGCCCAGCGGCCGCGCTGCTCGCGCTCGAGCAGGCCCGCCTCGACGAGGATCTTGAGGTGGTGGCTGACGGTCGGCTGCGAGAGGCCCACGGGCTCGGTGAGGTCGCAGACGCACGCCTCGTGCCCGTCGTGCGCCGCCACGATCGAGACGAGCTGCACTCGGGTGGGGTCGGCCAGGGCCTTGAGCTGCCGGGCCAGGTCCCGGGCGGTTCCGGGGTCGATGACGTCTCCCACGGACGGGGCGCAGCAGCCTGCCACGGCGCCGGGGTCCGGCCGGTCCGCCAGAGGGAGCTCGATCGTCGTCATGCCCGCCATCCTCGCACATATTGACAACCGTCGATAGGTGCATCACCATCGACCCATCGACGGACGTCGATGCATGCCGACGGAGATGTCAGGAGCGGTGATGAGCGAGATCGTGCGGAACGAGCTGCCGGTGGTCGTGATCGGTGCGGGCCCGGTGGGCCTGGCGGCGGCGGCGCACCTCCTGGAGCGCGGGCTGGAACCGCTGGTGCTGGAGGCGGGGGAGCGGGCGGGCGCAGCGATCGCGTCCTGGGGCCACGTGCGGCTCTTCTCGCCGTGGCGGTACGACGTCGACGCCGCGGCGCGGCGCCTGCTCGAGCCGACGGGCTGGGACGCGCCGGACCCCGACGCGCTCCCGACGGGCCGCGAGCTCGTGGACGCCTACCTCGCGCCGCTGGCCGCGACGCCGCAGCTCGCGCCGCGGATCCGTACCGGCGTGCGGGTGCTCGCCGTGGCGCGGGACGGCGCGGACAAGACGCGCTCGCTCGGCCGCGAGCGGCGCGGCTACCGGGTGCGCACGGTGGGCGCCGACGGCCGCGTGGCCGACGTGCTCGCGCGCGCCGTCGTCGACGCCTCGGGGACGTTCTCGACGTCGAACCCGCTCGGGGTGAGCGGCCTGCCCGCCGCGGGCGAGGGCGAGGCCGCGCCGTTCGTCACGGGGCCGTTGCCCGACGTCCTCGGCGCGGACCGTGAGCGGTTCGCCGGGCGGCACACGCTGGTCGTGGGGATGGGGCACTCCGCGGCGAACACCCTGCTGAACCTGGTCGAGCTGTCGGAGGCCGCGCCGGGCACCACGATCACGTGGGCGATACGCGGCGGCTCGGCGCGCCGTCTGTTCGGGGGCGGGGTCGACGACGAGCTGCCCGCCCGCGGGCTCCTCGGCACCCGCCTGCGCGAGGCCGTCGACGCCGGGCGGCTGCGCCTGCTGACCCGGGTGTCGATCGAGCGGCTGGTCCCCGGCCCCGAGTCGGTGCAGGTGCTCGGGACGGCCAAGCAGGAGCCCCTGGCCCTGGACGTCCACGCGATCGTCAACGCCACCGGCTTCCGCCCCGACCTGGGCATGCTGCGCGAGGTGCGCCTCGGCCTCGACCCCGTCGTCGAGGCCCCGAGCGCGCTGGCGCCGCTCATCGACCCCAACCAGCACTCCTGCGGCACCGTGCCGCCGCACGGCGAGGCGGTGCTGTCCCACCCGGACGACGGCTTCTACCTCGTGGGCATGAAGTCCTACGGCCGCGCGCCGACGTTCCTGCTGGCCACCGGGTACGAGCAGGTGCGCTCCGTCGCCGCGGCGCTCGCCGGGGACCGGGCGGCCGCCGACGCCGTCGAGCTGGACCTCCCCGCCACCGGGGTGTGCTCCTCCGACCTGGCCCTGACGGCCGACGACGAGGCCGGCGGCTCGTGCTGCGGCACCGCCCCGAGCGAGCCGCAGCTCGTCACGCTCGGCGTGGGCGCCCCCGCCGGGGTCGGCTTCGCCTCGGGCGTCGCGCACGGCCGTGCGGGCGACGGCGAGGACGCCTGAAGGCGGCGACGGGGTCAGTGGGCGACCGGGTCGACGCCGAGCGACGCGAGCAGCTCGAGCACCCGGCGCCTGATCTCGTCGCGGATGGGGCGCACGGCCTCGATGCCCTGCCCGGCGGGGTCGTCGAGCTCCCAGTCCTCGTACCGCTTGCCGGGGAAGATCGGGCAGGCGTCGCCGCAGCCCATGGTGATGACGACGTCGGAGGCCTGGACGGCGTCGGTGGTGAGGATCTTGGGCTGCTCGGCGGTGATGTCGATGCCGGCCTCGGTCATCGCCTCGACGGCGACGGGGTTGATGCGGTCGGCGGGCATCGAGCCCGCGGAGCGGACCTCCACGGCCCCGCCGGACAGGCTGCGCAGGAAGCCCGCAGCCATCTGGGAGCGGCCGGCGTTGTGCACGCAGACGAACAGGGCGGACGGCCGGTCGGCGGCGTCGGGACGGTCGGGCATGCCCTCATATTGATCGATGTCGATCTGCGGGCGCAAGGCCTGCGCGGACGCGCGGGTCCGGGGGTGCCGGTCAGGACTGCGGCTCGACCGGCCCGTCCTCACCGGCCACCAGCTCGCCGCAGCTGGTCTCCTGCGCCGTGACGACCACCGGCTCGTCGGGGCCGGCGCCGCGCGCCACGGTGGACTCCTCGCCGTTCGTGGCCGCGAGCGCGTCGTCGTCCAGGTCCACGAACGTGCGCGTCACGGTGAACGTCTCGCCCTTGCCGGTCGTGGCGTTCAGGCCTGCGAGGCGCAGAGCGCCGTCGACCTCCGTGCAGCCGACGCCGGTGCCGTGGCCCGTGAAGCCCTTGTCGAACGTGTAGGCGTCGCCGGCGAGGTTCTGCGTGGCGGCGAGGTCGCAGTCCGCCGCGGAGTACAGCTGGACCTCGCGGCCGGTGTCGACCAGGGCGACCGGCGCCGTGCCGTCGCCCGCCGCGACCACGTTCACCACGGCGGACGCGCGCTGCGGGCTCGCGGAGTCGACGGCGACGGAGAACGTGGCGCCGGACGCCGTGGTGATGCCGAACCGGCGGTCCGGGCCGCCGGTGAGCCAGGCGGTGTCCGCCTCGCCGTCACCGTCGACGTCCACCACCTCGTGGGTGTCCGCGCCGGACGGCGTGCCGTCGTCGGTGGCGGGACAGCCCGCCGCGCCCGTGGGGTCGGTCGAGGCGTCCGGGGTGCCCGTCCCGTCGGGCGTGGGGTCCGTGGCGCCGGTGGCCGGGTCGTCGGCGGACGTCGTGGCCGTGGGGCTCGGCGCGGCGGCGGGCGCCCCGCCGCCGCTGCCGCGCACGACCAGCCATGCGACGACGGCGACCGCCACGACCGCCACGACGACGACCACCCGCCAGGTCCACGGGCTGCGGGCGGGGGAGGTGGGCTCGGGGGAGGTGCTCATGTTCCCCAGGCAATCACCGTCAGGCGGGGTCGTGCACCCCGTGGAGGCGTGCGTGCAGGGCGCGGACCTCGTCCGCGAGCTCCGGGGCGGGGCCGCGGGTCGGCACCCCGGGCGCGACCTCGCCCACGGGCAGCGGGGCGACCGGGCCGGCGGGGACGCCCCACTCCTGCAGCCATGCGCCGAGCTGTGCGGTGCCGGTGGCGTAGACGATCGGGCCGAGCCCTACCCACGCGTGCGCCGCGCTGCACATGGGGCAGTGCTCGCCGGACGTGTACACGGTGGCCTCGCGCCGCTCCTGCGGCGTCAGGTGCTCGGCCGCCCAGCGGGCGATCTCGAACTCCGGGTGGCGGGTCTGGTCGCCGCCCTTGACGCGGTTGCGGTCCTCGAACCGCACCACGCCGCCCGCGTCGACGAGGAGCGAGCCGAACGGCTCGTCCCCGTCCTCCAGCGCCTCGCGGGCGAGGTCCACGCACCGGCGCAGGTGCGGCAGGTCGTCGGCGGTCGGTGCCGGAGAGCTCTGGTATCCCATGTGGCCATCATCGCCCACGGCCCGCCCGTCCGGGAGGTCAGGCGGCGGGCGATGCCGCCAGCTGGCTCCGGACGGCGGCGGTGACCCGAGCGTCGTCACCCGTGGCGAGCAGATCGAGCAGCGCGCCCCTCAGCAGCGCGAGGACGGCGGTGCGCCGGGCCAGCCCGCCGGCCGAGCCGCGCTCGGCCGGCGGCTGGTGGCCGGCGAGGACGCCGAGCCAGTCCTCGACCGTGGCTCGCGCGAAACCGTGCCAGGGCCCGTCCGCCCCCTCCGTGGCGACCAGGGACCGGGCGTACGACTCCGCCCAGAGCCGCAGCAGCGGCCGGTGCGCCGGGTCCGCCAGCCAGTCCCACACGTGCCCCGCCGCGTCGGTCAGTCCGCGGGCGTCCGCACCGTCGCCCGCCGCGCCGAGCCGCCCCAGGATCCCCATCTCGTCCTCGCGGGCGCGGGCGAGCAGCGCGCGCACCAGCCCGTCCTTGGAGCCGAACAGCAGGATCAGCACCCGCGGGCTGGACCCCACGGCGGCCGCGAGCGGGCGCAGCGAGATGTCGGCCAGGCCGTGCTCCAGGGTGTAGCGGTAGGCGGCCTCGAGCAGCTCGGCCCGGCGGGGGGAGGGGGGTGGTGCCTGGCGGGTCATGCGGGCTATCCTAGTCGGCAGTGAAACAGTCGTTTCAGTCGGCGGCAGCCTGCCGACACGGTGGACGGAGGGGCGCATGACCGGGGCAGCCATCGCGAGAGACGTGGTCGTGCGGAGCGCGGACCGGCCGGGCGACCTCGGGTGGGTGGTGCAGACGCACGGCGAGGTGTACCACCGCCAGCTCGGCTGGGAGACCGGGTTCGAGGCGCTCGTCGCGCGGATCGTGGCCGACTTCGCGGGGTCGCACGACCCGCGCCGCGAGGCCGGGTGGATCGCGGAGGCCGACGGCGAGCGGGTGGGCTGCGTCTTCCTCGTCGCCGATCCCGAGCCCCGGGTGGCTCGGCTGCGCATCCTGCTGGTCACCCCGGAGGCACGGGGCCTCGGCGTGGGCACCCGGCTCGTGGCCGAGTGCCTGCGCTTCGCGCGCGACGCCGGCTACGAGCGCGTGGACCTGTGGACCAACGACGTGCTTGCCTCCGCGCGCCGCATCTACGCGGCTGCCGGGTTCGCGCTGGTGGACGAGCAGCCGCACCACAGCTTCGGCCATGACCTCGTCGGCCAGACCTGGTCGCTCCCTCTGACCTGAGCCGACCGGCCTGGGCCGGGTCACGACCGCCGACGGAGCGCGGGGTCGTCCTCGTGCGCCTCGAGCGCGGCGATCAGGGTGCGCGCGTCGTGCGGTCCGCGGTGCCGGACGCCGTCCAGGTAGAACGTCGGGGTGCCGCGCGCGCCGGACGCGATCGCGCTCGCCTCGTCCGCCCGGACGCGGGCGTGCAGGGTCTCGTCGACCATGTCGGCGTCGAACCGCTCGAGGTCGAGGCCGAGCTCCGCCGCGTGCTCGCGCAGGTCGCCGGGCTCCAGGCGCGACTGGTGCGTGAACAGCTGGTCGTGCATCTCCCAGAACCGCCCCTGCCGCTCGGCGGCCTCGGCCGCGACGGCGGCGAGGTAGGCGTGCGGGTGCACGTCCTCCAGCGGCAGGTGCCGCACGACGTACCGCACCCGGTCGCCGAAGTGCGCGCGCAGCTCGGCGCCCATGCCGGTGGCGCGGGCGCAGAACGGGCACTCGAAGTCGAGGTACTCGACGACGGTGTGCGCGGCGTCGGCGTCGCCCTTCGCGTGGTCGCGCTCGGGGTCGACGACGGGGGTGAGGGCGACGGGCAGGTCCGCGCTCGCCTCGCCGTACCGGACGCGCGCGACGGTGAAGATCGCCCACCCGAGCAGGGTGGACAGCACCATCGCGATGAGGATGCCGACGGTCGCGGCCTGCCCGGCGGGCGTGCCGTCGAACGCGAGGTCCACGACCAGCAGCGACACGGTGAAGCCGATGCCGGACAGGGCCGCGCCGCCCAGCACGCTGCCCGGGCCGACGCCGTCGGGCAGCCGGCCGAGGCCGGCGCGGATCGCGCCCCACGTGCCGATGCCGATGCCCACCAGCTTGCCCACGACGAGGCCGGCCACCACACCCCACGTGATCACCGAGCCGAGCGCGGCGCCCAGGGCGCCGCCGCGCAGGTCGATGCCCGCGTTGGCGAGGGCGAACAGCGGCACGACGACGAGGGACACGGGGCCGCGCAGCACGTCGTGCAGGCGGTGGTTGACCGAGATGGACCGGGCGAGGCCCGCGCGGGCGTTGCGGGCGACGGCGGCGCTGGGCGACTGCCAGTAGTCGCGGAACAGGCTCTTGGCCTGGAGCACGTCGTCGCGCCGCGTCGCGACGGCGGGCACGAGGAGGCCCGCGAGCATGCCCGCGATCGAGGGGTGGACGCCGGCCTGGACGGTGGCGCCCCACAGCACCACGACGACCAGCACGTAGGGCGAGCTGCGCCACTCGCGCATCCGGCCCAGCAGCCACAGGGCTCCCAGGCTGAGCGCCGCGACGACGAGCGGGGCGACGCGCACGTCCTCGGAGTAGACGACGCCGATGATGCCGACGGCGAGGAAGTCGTCCACCACGGACAGGGTGAGCAGGAAGACGCGCAGCTGGCTCGACATCGCCGGCCCGACGAGCGCGAGCGCCCCCAGCAGGAACGCGGTGTCGGTGCCGACCACGACCCCCCAGCCGTGCGGGTCGGCGTTGCCGGCGACGGCGAGGAAGATCAGCGCCGGCACGATCACGCCGAGGGTGCCCGCGACGAGCGGCACGAGGCGCTGGCTGCGCTGCCGCAGGGAGCCGATCGCGAGCTCCTGGCGCACCTCGAGGCCGACGACGAAGAAGAACAGCACCATGAGGCCGTCGTTGACCCAGTGGTGCAGGTCCATGTCGAAGCGCAGGTCGCCGATGTCGACGTGGATCGGCAGCGCCCAGAGCTGCTCGTACGCGCCCGACAGCGGCGAGTTCGCCCACACCAGGGCGAGCAGCGTGACGCCCACCAGCAGCAGGGCGGCGCCCGACTCGGTGCGCAGCCGTTCGGCCAGCGCGCGTACCGCCATGCGTGTCTCCCGTCCGTGGTGGGTGCGGGTCCGCGAGGAGCGTACGACGCTCCCGGCCCGCCGGCCGCTGGGGGAACATCCGTGCGGGCCGCGGGTGTTCCCGGGGGCGAGGCGGGAGTGCGCGGAGGGGAACCGGGAATGTTCGACCCCCCGCCCGGGTTGTGGACCACGGAAGTTGAGAATCGTTCTCATCCCGACCAGGCACGAGGAGCAGCCGGATGGCATCCCGCACGGACCTGCGCCCGATCATCACCCTCCGCTCGACGGCGGGGACGGGCTTCGCGTACGTGACCCGCAAGAACCGGCGCAACGACCCCGACCGTGTCGTGCTGCGCAAGTACGACCCCGTGGCCCGCCGCCACGTCGACTTCAGGGAGGCACGCTGATGAAGAGCACCATCCACCCCACCTACGGACCCGTCGTCTTCCGCGACACCAGCGCCGGCACCGCGTTCCTTACGCGCTCGACGCTGGCGGGCGACGCCGCCTCCGGCCCCGGCCGCCCCGCCCGCACGATCGAGTGGGAGGACGGCCGCACCTACCCCGTGGTCGACGTCGAGATCTCGAGCGCCAGCCACCCGTTCTGGACGGGCGCCGCGCGCGTGGTCGACACCGCCGGCCGCGTGGAGAAGTTCCGCCGCCGCTACGGGCAGCGCTGACCGCACGACCTGCAGGGCCCGCGGCACGACACATGCCGCGGGCCCTGTCGTGTGCGCGGGTCTGGTCACCGCACCGCGTCGCTGATATGTTCCATCTATTAGATATATATAAACGAGGAAGCGGGAGTGCATGGACCACGCAGGCCCACCGATGCTGGACGACGGCGTCCTGGAGGAGGTGACCGCCCGCGTCGCCGCGGCGTTCGACCACCGCACGGGCGTCGTCTTCGCCGACGCGATGCGACGGACGCTCGACGACGCGGTGCTCCTCGAGCCCGACGGCACCGGGTTCGTGCTCACCGGGGACATCCCGGCGATGTGGCTCCGAGACTCCGCGGCCCAGATGCGCCCCTACCTGGCGCTGCTCGGCCTGGACCCCCGGCTGGGGGACGTCGTCGCGGCCCTGGTGCGACGGCAGAGCCGCCAGATCCTCCAGGACCCGTACGCCAACGCGTTCAACCGCGGCCCCGACGGCGCCGGCCACCAGAGCGACGACACCGACATGGCGCCGGAGGTCTGGGAGCGCAAGTACGAGGTCGACTCGCTGGCCTACCCGCTGCAGCTCGCGCACCAGCTGTGGCAGGCCACCGGGCGCACCGACCACCTCGACGGCGCGTTCCGCGACGCCGCCGCGCTGGTCGTCGCGACCCTGCGGACCGAGCAGGACCACGCCGCCCGCTCGTCGTACCGGTTCCAACGGTTCGACGGCGCTCCCACGGACACGCTCACGCACGGCGGCCACGGGTCGCCGGTCGGCGTCACCGGGATGACGTGGAGCGCGTTCCGGCCCAGCGACGACGCGTGCGTCCACCACTACAACGTGCCCGGGAACCTCTTCGCCGCCGCGTCGCTGCGCGACCTCGCCGAGCTCGCCCGCGGCCCCCTCCCGGACCCGGACCTCGCGGCCGACGCCGACGCCCTCGCGGCCGAGCTCGACGACGCGACCCGGCGGCACGGGGTCGTGGACCACCCCCGGCACGGGCCGGTGCTCGCCTACGAGGTGGACGGCCTCGGGCACCACCTGCTGATGGACGACGCCAACATGCCGAGCCTGCTCTCGCTGCCGCTCACCGGCGGGATCGCCCTCGACGACCCGCTCTACGTCGCGACGCGGCGCTTCGTCCTCAGCGAGGACAACCCGACCTACACCCGCGGCACGACCGGCGACGGTCTGGCCAGTCCGCACACCCCCGACCGCTACGTGTGGCCCCTCGCGGCCGCCGTCCGCGGGCTCACCTCGACGGACCCCGCCCGGAAGCGCGCCGTCGTCGCGGACCTGCTCGCCGTGAACGCGGAGCGCGGGCGGATGTGCGAGTCGTACCACGTGGACCGTCCCGAGCAGTTCACCCGGGAGTGGTTCAGCTGGGCGGACTCGATGTTCTGCGAGCTCGTGCTCGACGTCATCGGGTACCACGTCCCCGGGGCACCCGGGGCGGAAGTGTTCAGGCACGCCGCATAGGCGGACGTGCGGATCGGCGAAGGAGGCGATCTGAACCATGACGGTGACGACGGCGGCAACGGCGCCGCCGGGGAACCGGGAGGCGTCCGCGCCCCCGCCCCAGGCATCGCGAGGACCCTCGCGGCAATGGCGGATCCAGGAGCGGTGGGGGTGGCTGTTCGTCGCCCTGCCCATGCTCCTGTTCGCCGTCTTCGTGCTCGTCCCGGCGGGCATGGCGCTCGTCATGAGCTTCACGAGCTACTCGGTCATCGGTGACTCGCAGTGGCTCGGGCTCGACAACTACCGGCGGCTCCTCCTCGACCCGTACTTCGCCATCGCGCTGCGGAACACGGCCTACTACACCCTGCTGTTCGTGCCGCTCGGCATCGTCGTCGCGCTCGCGACCGCGCTGCTGCTCAACCGGAACGTGCGGGTCGCGTCCCTGTTCCGCACGTTCTTCTACGTGCCGGTCGTCTCCTCTACGGTCGCGACGGCGACGATCTGGTACTGGATGCTCAACCCGCAGTTCGGGATGATCAACGTGGCCCTCGGCTGGTTCGGCATCGACGGGCCCGCCTGGCTGTACGACTCGGCGTGGGCCATGCCGGCGATCGTCATGATGAGCGTCTGGGCCGGCTTCGGCACCAACATGATGATCTATCTCGGCGGGCTCCAGGGCATCCCCCCGCAGCTCTACGAGGCGGCGCGCATCGACGGCGCCGGGTGGTGGCAGCAGCTGCGGTACGTCGTGATGCCGAGCCTGTCGCGCACCACGTTCCTGGTCTCGACGCTGCTGGTCATCGGGGCGTTCCAGGTCTTCGACCAGGCCTACGTGCTCACCAAGGGCGGCCCCGGCAACTCGACGATCACGCTCGTCTACTACATCTACACGCAGGGCTTCGGGAACCTCGAGATGGGCTACGCGTCCGCCATCTCCTTCGTGCTGTTCCTGATCATCGCCGTCTTCGCGGTGATCAACGCCCGCGTCACGGGGAAGGACAACACGTGAGCGCCCAGGCCGTCCCCCTCCAGCACAGCCGCCGCACCCCCGCCCAGCACGTGTCCGTCGCCCTGTGGTGGGTGGCCGTGGTGGTTGTCGCGATCCTCACGGTCTTCCCGCTCCTGTGGACGCTCGTCACGTCGCTCAAGCCCGCCGGGGACATCCTCTCCGGGGCGCTGGACCTGATCCCGCGGACCGTGACCCTCGAGAACTACCAGCGGGTGGTCACGGAGGTGCCGTTCGGGCGGTACTTCCTCAACTCGATGGTCCTCGCCGTCGGCGGCGTGGTGCTCAACCTGTTCTTCGGCTCCCTCGCCGGGTACGCGTTCGCCAAGCTGAAGTTCCGTGGGCGCCGGGCGCTGTTCGTCACGCTGCTGGGGTCCCTCATGGTGCCCGGCATCGTGACGATGGTGCCCTCGTTCCTGGTGCTGCGGGCCATCCCGTTCGCCGGCGGGAACAACGTCCTCGGCCAGGGCGGCGTCGGCCTCCTCAACACGTACTGGGCGATCATCCTGCCCGGCGCCGCGGGCGCGTTCGCGGTGTTCTTCATGCGGCAGTTCTTCTCGTCGATCCCCGACGAGCTCGGCGAGGCCGCACGGATCGACGGCGCGTCGGAGTTCCGGATCTTCGCCCAGGTGTACCTCCCGCTGGCGAAGGCGGGCGCCGCCGTGCTGGCCATCCTCACCTTCCAGGCCGGCTGGAACGCCTTCATGTGGCCGCTCATCGTGCTCAACGTCCAGGAGATGTGGACGGTCCAGGTGGGGCTCGCGTCGTTCGTCACGGACTACGCGACCGACTACGGCCCGCTCATGGCCGGCACCGTGATCACGAGCCTGCCGGTGCTGCTCCTGTTCGTCTTCGCCCAGCGCTACATCATCGAGGGGGTCTCCCATGTCAACGCTCGTTAGCCGCCGCGCCGTGCTGCGGGCGCTCGGCCTGGGTGCCGGCGCCGCCGCCCTGTCCTCCTGCGCCGCGCCGAACCGGCCGCGGTACACGGCGGACGGGGCGCGCCGCCTCACCATGTGGGGCAGCTGGTCCGGCGACCAGGCCACGCAGATCCAGACCCAGCTCGACGCGTTCAACGCCGCCCAGCAGGACTTCGCCTTCCACTACGTGCCGCAGGGCGCGCTCGAGGAGAAGATGCTCACGGGCATCGCGTCGGGGAACGTGCCCGACCTCGTGCTGTGGGACCGGTGGCAGACCGCCAAGTACGGGCGCCGCGGGGCGCTGCAGCAGATCGACGCGTGGGCCGCGCGCGACGGCGTGGACCTCGGTGACTTCTACGCCGAGGCGGTGCGCGAGATGAGCGTGGGGGAGCAGGCGTTCGGCCTGCCCCTGATCGTCGACACCCGCGCGATCTTCTACAACAAGGCGCACCTGGACGAGGCCGGCATCGCGCCGCCGACGACCTGGGCCGAGCTGGCCGACGCCGCGGAGGCCCTGACGGTCCGCAAGGGCGGGCGGCTCGAGCGCGCCGGGTTCGAGATCCAGGACGTGGGCCTGTTCTCGATGTGGCTGGGCCAGGCCGGCGGGCGGCTGCTCGACCCGACGGAGCGCTACACCGCGTTCGACTCCCCGCAGGGGCTCGAGGTCCTGGACTTCTGGGACGACCTGCTGCACGAGCGCCGCGTCTACGAGCTCGGCTTCTCCGACGGCATCGACGCCTTCGCGCAGGGCGCCGTGTCGATGAAGTACGACGGCCCGTGGAACTTCCCGACGTGGGACGCCGTCGACGGGCTCGAGTACGGCGTCGTGCCCGCCGTCGTCGGGCCCCGGGGCGACACCGGCGCGTCCATGGGCGGCTTCGGGCTCGTCGTCCCCACCGACGCGCCCTGCCCCGAGGGGGCGTGGGAGCTCATGAAGTGGTGGGCCGTGGACCAGGAGAACAGCCTCGCGTTCTCGAAGATCAGCAAGAACATCCCCGCGAACGTCGAGGCGTCGAGGCGCGCGGTGGACGCGGTGGACGACCGGTTCCGCCCGATGGTGAAGACCATCGAGGTCGCGAAGGTCCGTCCGCCGGTCCCCGGCTACTCGGACGTCGAGACGCTCGCCCTCATCCCCGCCCTGCAGCAGGTGATGTCCGGCGACCTGGGCGGCAGCGCCGCCCTCGCCGACGCCGCCGCCCAGGGCGACCGCATCCTGGAGGCCAACCGATGACGACCACGACCACCGGCGACACGGCGGTGCGCACCTGGGCGCGGCGCGCCGACGTCGCCCAGCACAGCGTCGACCTGCTCTACGGGGCGCCGTCGCCGCAGCTGCTGCACAACGCGCACCCGGAGCCCACCGACGACACGTTCAACTACTGGTGGCTCGCGCACGTGGTCGACTGCCGGCTGGACGCCTTCGCCCGCACGGGCGACGAGGCCTGGCTGGACGCCGCGCGCGCGACGGCGGCCAACATCCGTGAGCGCAACGGCGGCAGCCTGTTCAACGACTACTTCGACGACATGCTCTGGTACGCGCTGGCCCTGCTGCGGCTGGTCGAGGCGACCTCCGACGAGGCCGAGCAGGCCGCCGTCGAGTCGGACGTGCTGGCGCTGTGGGAGCACGTCGTGGAGCTCGGGTGGAACGACACGCACGGCCCGTCGCTGTCGTGGCGCAAGCAGCAGCCGGACTACAAGAACACCCCCGCCAACGGGCCGTTGGCGATCCTCGGCGCGAGGCTGGCGCGGCGCACGGGCGACGGGCGCTACCTGGACCGCGCCCTGGCGACGGTCGCGTGGCTCGAGGAGCACCTGGTCGGGCCGGACGGCTTCGTCGAGGACGGGCTCGGGCGCGAGGGCGGCACGGACGTCGACACGCACTGGCGCTTCACCTACAACCAGGGCTTGTACATCGGTGCCTGCACCGAGCTGTACAGGTCCACGGGGGACGCGGCGTGGCTCGACAAGGCGGAGCGGACGGCGCTGACGTCGGTGCGCGAGCTCGCCACGGGCGGGGTGTTCCGCCGGGAGGGGGAGCTGGTCGACGACGACGTGCCGGACACGGCGGGCGGCGACGTCGGCCTCTTCAAGGGGGTCTGGTACCGCTACGCGGCGGCGCTGCTCGAGGAGCGCGCCGTCCCCGCGGTCGACGACCTGCTCGCGTCGAGCGCCCAGGCGCTGTGGGCGCACGGCACGGTGCCCGTCGACGACGTCCGGGCGGCCGACGGGGCCCCGCCGGCCGCCGTCGAGGCCCTGCGGGGAGCGGGCGTCGTGCTCCGGCCCGGCGACGACTGGGCGCGCCCGGCGCCGTCCCAGGTCGGCTACTCGACCCTGCTGAGCGCCGTCATGGCGCTGGAGATGCGCGCCCGGCGTGCCTGACCGGCTACGAGCCCGCCGGGCGGGGGGCGTCGGCGGTCGACCCGCCCGGCAGGATCCGCACGGGCACCGTGTCCTGCGAGACGTCGCCCCGCTCGGCGAGCTGACGCCCGACCAGCTCGAAGGCGCGCGCGCCGATCGCGGCCTGGTCCTGCTCCACGTGCGTGAGCGGGACCGCGGCGTCCACGTACTCCGGCGGGGCGTCGAAGCAGATCACGGAGAGGTCGTCCGGCACGGCCCGGCCGAGGCGCTCGGCGGCCTGCAGGACCAGGCGCGCCGAGTGGTACTCGGTCACGACGCACCCGGTGAGGTCGGGCCGCGCCCCGAGGAACGCGACCAGACCGTCGACGTCGTCCTCGGGCGTGACGGCGGAGCCCGGCACCACCGACCGGACGCCGGAGTACACCTGGGACTCCTCCAGCCGCACCTGGTGCGCGGCGTGCGCGGCCACCACCCCGCGCCGTCGTTCGTCGAGGGTCGACACCGCGTTGGGGGACTGGACGAGGGCGATCCGGGTGTGACCGAGCCCGAACAGGTACTCCGCCGCCAGCCGCCCGCCGGCGACGTTGTCGGAGGTCACCGTGCTCACCGGCACGCCGGTGAGGGTGCGGTCGACGATGACGATGGGGAAGCCGCGGCCGACGAGCGTCGCGACGCTCTGCGGGATGGCCTGGGACGACGTCGGCAGCAGGACGAGCCCGTCGATGCCGCGGTCCAGCTGCTCCTGGATGAGGCGCTCCTCCAGGTCGGAGTCCCCGCGCGACATCGCCACCACGACGTGCGCGCGCTCGCTCGACGCGTCGAGGAGCCCGCCGAGCAGGTGCGAGCCGAAGGCGTCGTCGAACCCCGGCACGATGTAGCCGACCAGCGGCAGGTGGTCGGCGGCGGCGTGGGCCGGCCCGCCCGTCGGGGTCGTCGAGACGACGATCGTGCCGATGCGCGGGCGTCGGGTCACGAAGCCCTCGTCCCGCAGGATGTCGAGCGCGCGCTTGATGGTGATCGCGCTGACCGAGAACTGCTCGACGAGCTCGGCCTGCGTCGGGAGGCGGTCGCCCACGCCGAGCTCGCCGTCGAGGATGCGGGCGCGCAGCGCGTCGTGCACCTGGGCATACAGCGCCTCGGTCAAGCCAGCTCCCGTCATCGGACCGGTCGAACAGCAGAATGAATATGATCTCTGATCCTGGTCCATTGTGGGGCACCGCAGGACGCAGGAACCCGAACTTCCCGACGGCGGGTCGGCCCCGCGAGGAGGCGCGACGATGCGCATCGAACGGTTCGTGACCGAGTACGGCGCTCCCGAGGCGGGGATCGGCACGGCCACCCCGCGGCTGTCCTGGACGCGCTCGGGCGGCGCGGGGGAGCAGACCGCCGTCGAGCTGCGGCTCCGGACCTCCGACGGCGGCACCGGGACGGCCCGCCTGGGCGGCCCCGAGCAGGTGCTCGTGGCGTGGCCGTTCCGGCCGCTGCGCTCGCGGGAGCGCGTGCAGGTCCAGGTGCGCGTCGAGGCGGGCGGCGCCTGGTCCCCCTGGAGCGACCCCCTCGCGATCGAGGCGGGCCTGCTCGCGCCCGACGACGTCGTGGCACGCCTCGTCAGCCCGCGCGACGTCGGTGGGCTCGACGGCGGGGCGGTCGTGCTGGCGCGCGACCTCGAGCTCGACGGCGACGTCGTCGACGCCCGCCTGTACGTCACCGCGCACGGCGTGTACGACGCGTGGGTCGGCGGCCGTCGCGTCGGCGACCACCACCTCGACCCGGGGTGGACGGCCTACGACGCGCGGCTGCGGTACCAGACCTTCGACGTCACCGAGCACCTGCGGGGGCGCCGCTCGACCCGGCTCGCGGTGGGGCTGGGCAACGGCTGGTACCGCGGGCAGCTCACGTGGACGCTGCAGCGCGACTCGTACGGCGACCGGCTCGCGCTGCTCGCCCAGCTCGAGATCACCTACGCCGACGGCCGCCGGGCGACCGTCGCCACCGACGGGTCCTGGCGCGCCGGGACCACCGGCGTCCTCGCCGACGACCTGTACGCGGGCCAGGCCACCGACCTGCGGCTGCCCCTCGTGCCCGACGCCGCGGCCGACGGCCCGGTGGACGTGCTCGACACGGACCCCGGCCGGCTGGTCGCGCCCACCGGCCCGCCGGTGCGCGAGGTCGAGACCGTCCCCGCGCGCGCGGTGCTCGCCTCGCCGAGCGGCGCCCAGCTCGTCGACTTCGGACAGAACGTGGTCGGGTGGACGCGCCTGCGCGTGGACGGAGCGCGCGGCGACGTCGTCACCGTGCGGCACGCCGAGGTGCTGGAGCGCGGCGAGCTGGGCGTGCGCCCGCTGCGTGCGGCGACGGCCACGGACACCTACGTGCTCGCCGGCGGGGAGCAGGTGCTCGAGCCGCGGTACACGTTCCACGGCTTCCGGTACGCCGAGGTCACCGGCGCCGAGGTGACACCGGCGGACGCGGACGCGGTGGTCGTGAGCTCCGACCTGCGCCGCACCGGCTGGTTCGAGTGCTCCGAGCCGGACGTCAACCGGCTGCACGAGAACGTCGTCCGGGGCATGCGCGGCAACTTCCTCGACGTGCCCACGGACTGCCCGCAGCGCGACGAGCGCCTCGGCTGGACCGGCGACATCCAGGTCTTCGCCCCGACCGCGTCCTTCCTGTTCGACGTGGGCGGGTTCCTCGGCTCCTGGTTGCAGGACCTCGCGGCGGAGCAGCGCCCCGACGGCGGCGTGCCCTACGTCGTGCCGGACGTCGTGGGCGAGCTGCGCGGACCCGGCCCGGACGGCGGCGTGCAGACGCCGGCCGCCGGCTGGGCGGACGCCGCCGTGCACGTGCCGTGGACGCTGTACGAGCGCTACGGCGACGTGGGCGTGCTGGAGCGCCAGTACGACTCCATGCGGGCGTGGGTGGAGAAGGAGCGCGCGCTCGCGGGCGAGTCCCTGGTGTGGGACACGGGGTTCCAGTTCGGCGACTGGCTGGACCCGGACGCCCCGCCGGACGACTCGGCCGCGGTGAAGGCCGACCCCGCCGTCGTCGCCACGGCGTACCTCGCGCGCAGCTCCCACCTCTTGGCGCGCGCGGCGGAGGTGCTCGGCCGCGAGGCCGACGCGGAGCGGTACGCGCGGCTGTCCGACGACGTCGGGCGGGCCTTCCGCGCGGCGTACGTGGACGCCGACGGCACGGTCCGCAGCGACTGCCAGACCGTGTACGCCCTCGCGCTCGCCTGGGACCTGCTCGACACCGACGCGCGGCGGCGCGGCGCCGGCGAGCGGCTGGCGACCCTGGTCCGGGAGGCCGGCTTCCACGTGAGCACCGGGTTCCTCGGCACGCCGGTGGTCCTCGACGCGCTGTGCGTGGCCGGCCACCCCGACCTCGCGCACGAGATGCTCCTCACGCGCACCGTGCCCTCGTGGCTGTACCCCGTCACGATGGGCGCCACGACGATCTGGGAGCGCTGGGACTCGATGCTGCCCGACGGGACCATCAACCCCAGCACCATGACGTCGTTCAACCACTACGCGTACGGCGCGGTGGCGGACTGGCTGCACCGCAGCGTCGCCGGCATCGCCCCCGCCGCGCCCGGCTACCGGGAGATCCGGGTGCGGCCGCTGGTGACCGGACACCTCACCAGCGCGTCGGCCCGGCTGGACAGCCCGTACGGGCCGGTCCGGGTCGCGTGGCGGCTGGACGGCGGCCGGTTCGAGCTGGACCTCGACGTGCCGCCCGGGACGGTCGCCCACCTCGACCTGCCGCTCGACGGCCCCGTCCGTACCGTCGGGCCCGGCACGCACCACGTGGCCGGCGACCGGGTGCCGCGGTCCTGACCGGTCGACGTCGCGGTTCGTCGTCGTCCGCGCCCAGGACGACGACGAACCGCGACGTCATGGACCTCCCACCGCCCGCCGAGCACCCTCCCAGGCCGGGATGATGACGTGAGCGGCATGATGCGTCGACACCTCACCTCCCCGTACGGCCGGGCCTCCGGCCGCTTCCCCCTCATCACCCGCCCGCTCGCCGCCGGTGCCGGCGTCGTGGCGCTCGCCGGCACGCTCGCCGCGTGCGACACGACCGCCTCGGCCGACGAGGCGGGCGACTTCTTCGACACGAGCACCGTGCACACCGTCTCCGTCGAGTACGACGAGGACGACTACCAGGAGATGCTCGACACCTTCGCCGACTCCGGCGACAAGGACTGGATCAAGGCCTCCGTCACCATCGATGGCAAGGAGTACGACGACGTCGGGCTGCGGCTCAAGGGCAACTCCAGCCTCCGCGGCCTCGGCGGCCAGGGCGGCGGCAAGGCCGACGACACGACGAACGACACGACCACCGACGACACGGCCGACGACACGGCCACCGACGACACGGCCACGGCCGACACGGCCACCGACGACACGGCCACGGCCGACACGGCCACCGACGACACGACCGACGACACGGCCGACGACACGGCCACCGACGACCAGCAGGACGGCGGACAGGTGCCGGGCGGGTTCGGCGAGGGCGACGGCACGGCGTCGGCGGACGACCCGGCGGGCCTGCCGTGGCTGATCCGCCTGGACAAGTACGTGGACGGCCAGGAGCACGACGGCCGCGCGGACTTCGTGGTGCGCGGCAACAACACGGAGTCGTCGCTCAACGAGGCGGTGGCGCTGAAGGTGCTGGAGCTGGCGGACGTGCCGGCGGAGCAGGCGACGTACACGCGGTTCAGCGTGAACGGCAGCGACGAGGTGCTCCGCCTGATCATCGACCTGCCGGACGACGACCTGTGGAACGAGGAGACCTACCCGAACGGCGGCATCACGTACAAGGCGGACGCGGACGGCGACTGGTCGGTGCGCGACACGCTCGCGGACTACGCCGACGCGTTCGAGGCCAAGTACGACAGCGAGGGCTCGACGGACGACGACGCGGCGTACCAGCCGCTGGCGACGTTCCTCGAGTTCGTGAACGACTCGTCGGACGCGGACTTCGCGGCGAACCTGGGCGACTACCTCGACGTCGACTCGTTCGCCCGGTACCTCGCGGTGCAGGACCTGGTGGCGAACTCCGACGACATCGACGGCCCCGGGAACAACGCCTACCTGCACTACGACCCGGAGACGGGCCTCGTCGAGGTCGTCGCGTGGGACCAGAACCTGTCGTACGGCGGCCTCGGCGGCGGCATGGGCGGGGGTCAGGGCGGGCAGGACGGGCAGGGCGGGCAAAGGCCGGACGGCGCGCCCGAGGGCATGGAGCCCCCGGACGGCGCGGACCTCCCCGACGGCGCGACGCCGCCCGACGGCGCGGACCTTCCTGACGGCGCGGACCTCCCTGACGGCGCGCAGGGCGGCCCCGGCGGGGGCGGCGGGGGCGACGGCTTCGGCGGCAAGGAGAACGCCCTGGTGACGCGGTTCCTGGCGGACGACGACTTCAAGGCGGCGTACGACTCCGCCGTCGAGGACCTCACGGCGTCGGTCTACGAGAGCGGCGACGCGCAGGACTACCTGGACTCGCTGGTGTCGACGCTGTCCGACGACGCGTCCGACCTGCTGGACGCCGACACCCTCACGAGCGAGTCGAAGGCGGTCTCCGACATGCTCACCGCGGACGCCGTGCAGAGCGGCCAGGGCCAGGGCGGCCTCGGCGCCGCCGGCGGTGCGTCGAAGGACGACGCCGACGACGGCGCCACGGACGGTGCCACGGACGGCACGACGGCCGGTGCGAGCAGCTAGTCCGCTGCCCGCCCCGGCCGTCGGGTCCGACGTCGCCGTCGTGGGCGGGGACCCACCCCGGGCGCCGTGGCGCCCGGGGCGGACCTCCTCCTGCTGGTCGACCTACTGCTGGGCGGCCCGGACGTTCAGGGTCGCCGTCTTCTCGCTCGGCGTGTACCGGGCGTCGCCGTCGAACTTCACGACGACCTTCTGCACGCCGGGGTCGACACCCGTCGTCGGCATGGCCACCGTGGCGGCGCCGTCGACGAGGGGCGCCACGATCTCCCGCCCGCCGACCTTCACCGTCACCGCACCGGTCGCCTTCGGCGAAGAACCGCGGTCGTCCTTGGCCCCGACCCGCACGTCGACCCGGGCGTCGGTGCCCGCCACGACGGACGCCGGGCGCACCTGCACCTGCACGGCGCTGGGCACGTCGCCGTCGGGCGACAGCTTCATGAAGCGGATGTTGCGGTACTTGACCGCGTCGGCGCTGCCGTGGTTCTGGATCCCGACGAAGCTGTTGACGAGCCGCTCGGGGTCCACGTCGGTGTAGTCGTTGACGAGCCTGCCGTTGAGGTACACGCGGATGCGGTCGCCCTCGACGCGGAGGTCGTAGGCGTTCCACTTCCCGACCGGCTGGAGCGACTCCTTGACGGCCTCCGGGTCGGCGCCCTGGAAGGTGTAGACCGCGCCGGTGGTGCGGTCCGGGGCGTCGGTGGCGTCGATCTGGATCTCCTGGCCCTTGTTGACGGCCACCCACGGGTCGTTGCCCGGGTTCGGGAAGCCGACGAACACGCCGCCGTTCTCGTCCTTCGAGAGCTTCCAGTCGAGCCGGAGGCTGTAGCTGTCCCCGAGCTCCTTCTGGTACCAGAGCAGGCCCATCCCGCCGGAGGCCTTGATCGAGCAGTCGTCCTGCCGGCCGAAGCCGCCCGGGCCGGCCATGCGCCAGCCGTCCTGCAGGCTCTTGAGGGTGCCGTCGTAGATCGCCGTGTACCCGGCCTCGACCTTGCCGGGCGTGCAGATGTCCAGGTTGTCCTTGCCGACGGACAGCACGTCCATGTTGATGTTGCCCTCGTCGCCGTCCTCGTACACGAGCTTGATGGTGTTGGCGCCGGCCCGGAGGTCGAGGTCGCGCGTCTGCACCCCCCAGTCCTTCCAGCTCCCCGTGGTCGGGAACGTCCACTGGCCCAGGTCCTCGCCGTTGACGTACAGCGAGACCCGCTTGGAGCGCAGGTCGGGGTACGGGTTCGTGCCGTTGGCGTAGCGCACGTTGACCGGGTAGGCGCCCGCCTCGGGGACGGTCACGGAGAACGTGCGGCCCGAGCCGACGGACGACATGCCGGCCGCGAAGCCGGAGCCGGACCAGTTGCTGTGGTCGGTCGCGATGCTCGACCCGCCGAGCGGCTGCGCCAGCTCCGCCTCGTACCAGCCGCGGTCACCCGGGGCGACGTAGCCGGGCAGCGAGTTCAGCGTGTACCAGGCTTCCGTGCTGAGCAGCTCGGCGCCGCTCGCCGAGGCGAACGGGCGCGGCGAGCGGACGTGCACGACGTGACCGGGCAGGAGGCCGTCGATCTTCAGCGTGACGGTCTTGCGGTCCGCGGAGACGGTCGCCCTGTCGACGAAGAGGGGCTCCTCGTCGACGTTCGGGCCGCCGTACTGCTGCGTCGGGACGTAGCGCCACTGCCGGATCTTGTAGGCGTCGGCCAGCTTCGCGACGACGTCGTCGGAGACGGGGTCGGTGTACTCGATCTCGAAGCCGCCCTCGACGACGCGCATCTCCTTCATGTCGAAGGAGTCCTCGTTCACGGGGACGAGCTTCTGGAGGCCGTACCGGAGCTTGCCGGGCTCGCCCCAGTTGCCTCCCTCGCCGGTACCACCGGCGTACAGCGCGCCGTCGGGGCCGTAGACGACGCGGTTCACGCCGACCTCGAGGCCCGCGGTGTGGCGGAAGACCGCACCCTGGAACTCGCCGTCGACCTTCTCGAGGAACGCGCGCTGGATGCCGCCGTACGTGACGTCGCCGACGAGCATCTGCCCCGCGAACTCGCCGTCCTTGACGAGGATCGGGTTGCCGGGGGAGTTGGAGATCTCGTTCTGCGGGAGCCACACGGCGGGCGGGGACACCGGCTGCGAGTCGAACGGGCCGGCCGGGTTCGTGTAGTGGTTGTAGAAGTGGTCCTTCTGGACGTGGATGAGCTTGTTCGCCGGGAGCCAGGCGCCCTGGTTGTCGGTCGCGAAGATCGCGCCCTCGGGGCCGAAGCCGATGCCGTTCGGCGTGCGCAGCCCGCCCGCCACGTACGTGACCTCGCCCGTCTCGCGGTCGATCTTGAGCGACGTGCCGCGGTTCTTCCCGGGCTGGGGGTTGGTGGTGGCGCCGCCGTTGTCGATGGCGACCGAGAGGTTGACGTAGAAGTAGTCCTCGTCGTGGATCAGGCCGAACGCGAACTCGTGGAAGTTCCCGCCGTCGGGCCACTCCGCGATCTTCGTGTGCTTGTCGTAGAAGCCGTCGCCGTCGGGGTCGGTGAGCTGGGTGAGCTGGTAGCGCTCGGAGACGAAGATCGAGTCGTCGACGACCTCGATGCCCATCGGGTTGAGCAGCTCGTCCGCGACCCGCGTCGTCGTGACGTCCTCCGGGCCCTCCGCGTCGACGACGCCGTCGAGGAAGTACACCTCGCCGGACACCGGGTCGGGCTCCCAGCCCCCGGAGCTGACCTCGCCGGTGGTGACGACCGCGAGCTGCTCGTCGGGCGTGAAGGCGAGGCCCGAGACCTTGGGCTCGAAGCCCTCCGGGCGCAGGTCGACCAGCTCGTAGTTCGGGTTGACGGCGTCCAGCCGCAGGCCGTCGCCGGCCGTGTCGGTCGCGCCCTCGCAGTACTTGAAGCCGGGGGCGGTCACGCGCACGACGCCGGCCTCGGTGCTGAGCGCCGACGTCGGGACCAGCTCGAAGGCCGAGCTGCCCGGCGTCTTCCACTCGAGGTGCAGCTCCTGGCCGCCGCCCGCCTCGACGAACTCCACCAGCAGGGAATGGACCCCGCCGGTGAGCGTCGTGGTCCCCTCCTTGGGCGTCGCCTCGTGCAGCCCGTCGTGGTCGACGACCAGCTCGTCGTCGAGGGAGAGCCTGGAGCCGTCGTCGCTCGTGAGCCGGAACGTGTACTCGCCGTCGGTCGGCACGGTGAGGTTCGCGGTCGCCTGCGAGATGAAGTTGTCCTCCGCCCCGAACTGCTCGGCGGTCGACCAGTCGATCGTGGGCATGAGCTTGTCGACGTTCGGCGTCTGGCCCGACTTCAGGGTGCAGATCCCGTCCGGCTTCTGGGCGAGCTGGAAGGTCCGCAGCGTGAGGCCCGGCTCCTGCTCGGGGAGGTCGGCCGCGGCGGGTGCGGCCCAGCCCGCGGCGACGAGCGCGCCGAGGGTGAGCGCGGCCGCGCCGCGTCGGTACCTGGACCGGCGGGCCGCCGGCAGGCTGGTGCGTTCGAGCATCGTTGCTCCTTCGTCAGCCGTTCATCGGGTCGGCGAAGCTCCCCTTGACGTCCCCGCCGATGAGAAGACTTGACGGTACCGAGCCTTCTGACGCTCTGTCTACAACTTCTGTCGCGTGTTTGGCATAAGCCCGCGCGAGCGGGTCGGAGCGCATGGCTCCGACGGGCCGGCTAGCTCGCCGGCATCTCGCGCCCGGGGATGAGCAGCTCCTCCACGAAGCAGTAGCCCCAGTGCTCCCCGGGCTCGATGGACCGCATCACGGGGTGCTCGGTCGCGTGGAAGTGGGCCGTCGCGTGGCGGGCGGGCGACGAGTCGCAGCACCCCACGTGCCCGCACTGCAGGCAGGTGCGCAGGTGCACCCACGTACCGCCCGCGGCCACGCACTCGGGGCACTCGCCGGCGGTCTCGGGAGCCACGGGGACGATCTGGTCCAGGTGCTCGCAGGTGCTGGTCATGTCGCGGTCCTCGCCCTCGGCCGGTGGGCCCGGGGGCTCCCGGGCACCGACCAGGGTGCGCCGGGCGGGCGCCCGGGGCAAGAGGCAGCACGGCGAGGCACGCTGCGGCCCTCGCGCCTCGCGACTACGGTGTCGCCATGTCCGCTGGATCCGCGCAGCCGAGCGACGTGAGGGTCACCGTCGAACGCACCGCGGTGATCGTGGAGGACGATCCGGACGTCCGGGACCTTCTCGACGTGGTCCTCACCCAGGCCGGCTTCGCGACGGCGACCGCCGGGTCCGGGCTCGAGGGCGTGGAGCTGGTGCGCCGTACCGACCCGCTGGTGACGACGCTCGACGTGAGCCTTCCCGACATCGACGGGTTCGAGGTGTGCCGTCGCATCCGCACGGTGTCGGACACGTACGTCGTGATGCTCACCGCGCGCACGGACGAGATCGACGCGCTGATGGGCCTCGACGCGGGCGCCGACGACTACCAGACCAAGCCGTTCCGGCCGCGGGAGCTGCGGGCGCGCATCGAGGCGATGCTGCGCCGGCCGCGGCGGCCCGTCCTGCCCGCGGCCCCGCTGCCGGCGCCGGCCCCGGTCGTCGGCCTGGCGGCCGCGGCGCTGTCGGACACCATCGTCTCGGACGGTCTCGTCGTCGACGTCGCGGGGCGCACGGTGGTCGTGGAGGGCCGGGCCGTGCACCTCACGCGCAGCGAGTTCGACCTCCTGGCCGCGCTGGGCGGCACGCCGGGCCGCGTGCTGTCGAAGGACGCCCTGGTGCGGGTCCTGTGGGGCGACGAGTACGACACCGGCACGAGGGTGGCCGACCCGGACCGGCGCAGCGTCGAGGTGCACATGGCCAACCTGCGCCGCAAGCTCGGCGACGACCCGTCCGAGCCCCGGTGGATCCGCACGGTGCGCGGCGTCGGCTACCGGTTCGACCACCCTTCCTGAGCGATCATCCCCGCGATCACGATCGCGCCCGTGTCCGCCGCCGACGCGACGGCCTCCAGGTGGTCCCAGGCGCCGTCCGTGCCGCCCGCGCCGAGGGCCGCGAGGGCGTGGGTGGCCGCGTCCACGAGGTCGCCCACGCCGAGCATCGTCGCCGTGCTGCGCAACGTGAGCAGCAGGCCGCGGGCGGCGTCGGCGTCCCCGTCGCGCAGCGCGGCCGCCAGGCCCTCGGTGCGGCGCGGGACGAGGCGGATCCATGACGTCGCGAACCCGACCAGGGCGGCACGGTCGCCGTGCAGGTCGGCGGCGAGCTGCTCCCAGGCGGCCTCGGGCCCCAGGCGTGGGGGCTCGTCCGGCGGGACGGTCATGGTGCGCTCTCCGAGGTGGTCCGGTTCCGACGCCACGATCCTGCGGGTCAGGCCTCCGGCTGCCCTGCAGTTCGCCTCAGGATCGGATCAAGATGTCCCGGGCCTACTGTCGGGCGCCCCCGTGCCCCGACGCACGGGCGCCCCTACCCTGGCCGCATGCCCGACACCCCCGCGGACCGTCCCGTCGTCCTGCTCGTCGCCGACGAGCACGCGCCGCAGGTCGAGGACGAGTTCCGAGCGCGCTACGACCGCGACTACCGGATCGAGCTGGTGCGGACCGCCGACGCGGCCCTCGAGCGGCTGCGCGCGCTGGTCGCGGCGCGGGAGCCGGTGGCGATGATCGCGGCGGAGCGCCGCCTGCCGGACGCGACGGGCCTCGAGCTGCTGCACCAGGTGCCGGCCGTGGTGTCGACCGCGCGGCGGGTGGCCCTGATCTCGGGCGACGAGTACGCGGACGCCCTCGACGAGATGCGGGCGGCGCTGCTGCGCCGGGACATGGACACGTTCGTCGGGATCCCGCGCGGCGCGCGCGACGAGGAGTTCCACACCGCGCTGGTGGAGCTGCTCTCGGAGTGGGGCTGGTCGGTGGCGCGGCCCACGGTGACGTCCACGGAGATCGTCGCGGAGGCGGGCGACCGTGACGCCGCGGCCGTCCGGGACCTGCTGGAGCGCCTCGGCGTCCCGAACCGCGTGCTGGCGCCCGACGACCCGGACGCGCGCGCCATCCTCGGGGAGGCCGACCCGGACGCCGCGCTGCCCGTGGTGCGCACCTTCGCCGGGCGGGTGCTGGCGGGCGCGACGCCGGCCGCCGTCGCGGAGGCGATGTACGGCGGCTACGACTCGATCCCGCCCGGCGAGATCGCCGACGTCGCGGTCGTCGGCGCCGGTCCCGCCGGCCTGGCCGCGGCGGTGTACGCGGCGTCCGAGGGGCTCGCGACGGTGGTGCTGGAGCGGGACGCGATCGGCGGCCAGGCGGGGTCGAGCTCGATGATCCGCAACTACCTCGGCTTCCCGCGCGGGATCTCCGGGATGCGGCTGGCGCAGCGGTCGCGGATCCAGGCCGGCCGGTTCGGCGCCCGGTTCTACACCGGGCGCGCCGCCGTGCGGATCGAGCCCGGTCCGGCCGACGAGCCCGAGCACCACCACGTGCACGTCGACGGCGCGCAGCTCTGCGCGCGCACGGTGGTCCTCGCGACGGGCGTCTCGTACCGCCGGCTGGGGGTGCCGGGGCTCGACGACCTCGTCGGCGCGGGCGTCTACTACGGCGCGGCGAGCTCGATGGCAAGGGAGATGGCGGACCGGGACGTGTGCGTGGTCGGCGGCGGGAACTCCGCGGGGCAGGCGGCCGTGCACCTCGCGAAGTTCGCCGGGTCGGTGACGATCCTCGTGCGCCGCGGCAGCATCGCCGAGACGATGTCGGACTACCTGGTGCGGGAGATCGCCGCGACGCCGACCATCGCGGTGCGGCCGCGCACGGTCGTGACCGACGGCGGCGGCGACGGCCGCCTGCAGTGGCTGATCACCGAGGACCTCGACACCGGCGAGCGGTCGAAGACGCACGCCGACGGCCTGTTCTGCCTGCTCGGGGCCGAGCCGGACTGCGGCTGGCTGCCCGACGGCCTCGCCCGCGACGACCACGGCTTCGTGCTCACCGGCCGCGACGTGCCGCAGGAGGACTGGCTGGGCGGCCGCCCGCCCGCGAGCCTGGAGACCACCCTGCGCGGCGTGTTCGCCGTCGGCGACGTGCGCGCGGGATCGATGAAACGGGTCGCGTCCGCGAGCGGCGAGGGGGCGTCCGTGCTGCCGCTCGTGCACGCGCACCTCGCCTGGGTGCGCGCCCAGGAGTTCGGCGGAGGGGACCCGTCATGACCGGCCCGACCACGCCCCGCACGTTCCGGCGCAGCCGCGCCCGCGCCGTCGGCGACGCGGTGACCAGCCGGTTCGTCCGGCTCGGGCTGGTGCCCTCGACGTGGCTGCTGACCACCCGAGGCCGCCGCAGCGGGCTGCCCCGCACGAACCCCGCGACGCTCGTCGAGCACGACGGGCGACGCTGGCTGGTGGCCCCGTACGGCGTCGTCTCCTGGGTGCACAACGTGGGCGCCGACCCGCGGGTGCTGCTGCGCCGTGGGCTCGCGCGGCAGGTGTGCGTCGTGCGGGCGGCGTCGGCCGAGGAGGCGGGGCCGGTGCTGCAGCGGTACGTGCGCCTGTCGCGGCCCACCCGGCCGTACTTCACCGCGACGCCCGACTCCCCGGTGGCGGACTTCGTCGCCGAGGCGGACCGGCACCCGGTGTTCGAGCTCGTCCCGTACGACGCGCAGCGCTGAGGCCTCGTGCTCGGCACCCCCGGGCACGACCTCCGCCCCGCTGTGTCCATATGCTGGTCCCAGTATTCGAGATAAATCCGACCGGAGTGGTAGGGAATGCGCTACGGTCCCCGGCATGACCACGACGGCACTCCTCAGGCTCACCCCGCGACCCGCGGGCGAGCCGTGTCGCCCGGGCGCCCTCACCCGCCCGAGCCGACACACCGAGGAGCATCGTGAGCACCATCGCCTACCCCCGCCTGACCGACCCACGCCCGAGCGACCCTGAACCCCGCACCCGCCGCGCCCGAGGCGCCCGCCGCGGGGCCGCCGCGCTCTCCGCGGCCCTCCTGGGGCTGACCCTGTCCGCCTGCGCCGGCGCCACCGCCGCGCAGGAGTCCGCATCCGGCAAGACCGTCTTCCGCTACCAGGGCGGCACCGGCACCGTCTCCTACCCCGAGCTGGCGGAGGACCTCGGCTACTTCGAGGACATCGAGCTCGACTGGATCGGCGACGTCACCGGCGGCCCGGCGTCGATCCAGGCCGCCGTCACCGGCGAGACGGAGTTCGGGGGCGCGTTCAACGGCGCGATCGCCAAGCTGCAGTCCACCGGCGCCCCCGTCACGTCCGTGATCTCGTACTACGGCGCGGACGAGCAGACCTTCGGCGGCTTCTACACCGTCGAGGGCAGCCCGATCGCCTCGGCCCGCGACCTCGTCGGCAAGAAGGTCGGCGTCAACACCCTCGGCGCGCAGTCCGAGACGCTCCTGCGGGAGTGGCTGTCCCGCGAGGGCCTCACCCCCGAGGAGGCCGACAAGGTCGAGCTCGTCGTCGTCCCTCCCGTGAACGCGGAGCAGACCCTGCGCGAGGGGCAGATCGACGTGGCGTCGCTCGGCGGGGTCATCAAGGAGAAGGCGCTCGACCGCGGCGGCCTCACGCTGCTGGTGGGGGAGAACGAGCTCTACGGCGAGTTCGCCTACGGGACGTACATCCTGCGCGACGACTTCATCGCCCGGCACCGCGACGCCGTCCAGGACTTCGTGCAGGGCACGGCGCGCGCGATCCGCTGGGCGCAGACCACGCCCGTCGACGAGGTGCGCGACCGCTTCACGGCGATCATCGAGGAGCGTCACCGCACCGGCGAGACCACGGACCTGGTGCCGTACTGGAAGTCGTCGTCGGTCCCGACCCCGGGCGGCGTGATCCAGGACGACGAGATCTCCGTCTGGGTCGACTGGCTCGAGAAGGACGGCCAGCTCGACCAGGGCGCGCTGCAGGTGGACGACCTGTTCACCAACGAGTTCAACCCGTACGCCGACGGCACCTTCGCCCCGGACGCCGGGCCCGACGGCGAGGAGGCGGCGTCATGACCGCGCTCACCGTGCCGACCGTGCCCACCGCGCGGGCCGCGGGTACGGGCGCCGGGGCCGACGGCGCCACGCCGCGGCTGCGCTTCGACGGGGTGCGCAAGGAGTTCGCCGTGCGCGGCTCGGGCGGCACGCTCGTGGCGCTGGAGGACCTCACCCTCGACGTCGCCGCGGGGGAGCTGGTGACGCTCGTGGGCCCGTCCGGGTGCGGGAAGTCGACGCTGCTGGACCTCGTGACCGGGCTGTCCGAGCCGACGTCGGGGCGGATCCTCCTGGACGGCCGGCCCGTCACGGGCCCGGGCCTGGACCGCGGGATCGTCTTCCAGCAGTACGCGCTGCTGCCGTGGCGCACCGCGCAGGCCAACGTGGAGCTGGGGCTGGAGGCACGGCGGCTGCCGAGGGCCGAGCGGCGCCGGATCGCGCGGGAGCACCTGGAGCTGGTGGGCCTGTCCGGGTTCGAGGACCGCTACCCGCACGAGCTGTCCGGGGGCATGAAGCAGCGGGTGGCGATCGCCCGGAGCCTCGCGTTCGACCCCGAGGTGCTCCTCATGGACGAGCCGTTCGCGGCCCTCGACGCGCAGACCCGCGAGACGCTGCAGGACGAGCTCCTGCGCATCTGGCGGGCCACCGGCAAGACGATCGTCTTCATCACGCACGGGATCGAGGAGGCCGTCTACCTGGGGCAGCGGGTCGTGGTCCTCACGCCCCGGCCGGGGCGGGTGCGCCAGGTGCTCGACGTCGACCTGCCGGGTCGCGGCGAGCCCGGCCGGGACGTGCGCGCGGACCCGGAGTTCGTCGCCCTGCGCCACCGGGTGTGGGACGCGCTGCACCACGCGCCCGGGCACGCCGACGGGGAGGTCGCGCGATGACCGCCACCGACGTCAGGCGCCCCGCCCGCGAGGCGGCCGCGTTCTCCGACCCGCCGACCCTCGGGCGGCAGAACGCCGTCGCGGTGGCGTCGCGGCAGCGGGGCCGGGCCGCGGCCCGCACCGGGCGCGCGGCCGCCGTGGTGCTGCGCTCGTCCGTCGCCCTGCTGGCCTTCCTCGCGATCTGGGAGGTCGCGCCGCGGGCCGGCCTGGCCGACCCGGTGTTCCTGCCGCCGTTCAGCACCGTGGCGACGACCTTCCTCGGGCTGGTCGCCGACGGCACGATCGGCACGCAGGTGGGCACGAGCCTCGCCCGCGCCGGCGCCGGGTTCGCGATCGCGGTGCTCGTGGCGATCCCGCTGGGGCTCGTCGTGGGCTGGTACGCCCGCGCCGCGCAGTACCTCAGCCCGTTCTTCGAGCTGTTCCGCAACACCGCGGCCCTGGCGCTGCTCCCGGTGTTCATCCTGGTCCTGGGGATCGGGGAGACGTCGAAGGTCGCCATCGTGGTCTACGCCTGCTCCTTCCCCCTGCTGCTCAGCACCATCACGGGGGTGCGCACCGTCGACCCGCTGCTGGTGCGCTCGGCCCGGTCGCTGGGCCTCGGCAGCCTCGCGCTGTTCGTCAAGGTGGTGCTGCCGTCCGCGGTGCCGACCGTGTTCACCGGGGTCCGGATGGCGGCCACGTCGTCGATCCTCGTGCTCATCGCCGCGGAGATGGTCGGGGCGAAGGCCGGGCTCGGCTACTTCATCACCTACACCCAGTTCAACTTCCAGATCCCCGAGATGTACGCGGGGATCGTGACGATCGCGCTCGTCGGGGTGGCCGTGAACGCGGGCCTCGTGCTGCTCGAGCGCCGTCTCATGCGCTGGCGCGCCGCCTGACGCGCCCCGCCCCCTTCCTCTCCCGTACGCCCCTCGAAAGGCGGAGCCATGCCCGCACGCACCCTGACCCTGAACCTCTTCCTGCACCACGTGGGCCACCACGAGGCCGCCTGGCGGCACCCGTCCACGCAGCCCGACCGGCTCTTCACGCCCGACTACTACGTGCGCCTGGCGCAGCAGGCCGAGGCCGCCAAGCTCGACGCCGTGTTCTTCGCGGACGGGCCGGTGCTGCACGGCGGCGTCGAGCACAACGCGGTCGGGACCCTCGAGCCGATCCTGGCCCTCGCGACCATCGCCGCCCGCACCGAGCGGATCGGCCTGATCGCGACGGCGTCCACCACCTACTACGAGCCGTACAACCTGGCGCGCCTGTTCGGCACGCTCGACCACGTCAGCGGCGGCCGCGCCGGGTGGAACATCGTGACCACGTCGTCCGCGCAGGCGTCGGCGAACTTCGGCCTCGCCGCGCACCCGGACCCCGCGGTGCGGTACGCGCGCGCCGAGGAGTTCCTCCAGGCGATCACGCGGCTCTGGGACTCCTGGGAGGCGGACGCCGTCCTGGTCGACCGCGAGGCGGGCCGGTACGCCGACCCGACGCGCATCCACCCGGCCGCGTTCGAGGGGGAGCACCTGCGGGTCGCGGGCCCGCTGAACCTCGCGCGCTCGCCCCAGGGGCGGCCGGTCCTGGTGCAGGCGGGCGCGTCCAACGCCGGCCGCGACTTCGCGGCCCGCTGGGCGGAGGCGATCTTCACCGCCCACCAGCGCCTCGAGGACGCGCAGGCGTTCTACGCGGACGTCAAGGACGGGGCGCGCCGGTACGGCCGCGACCCCGGCCAGGTGAAGGTCCTCCCCGGGATCAGCCCGTTCATCGGCTCCACCGAGGCCGAGGCGCGCGCCCTGGAGCGCGAGTTCAACGAGCTCACGGTGCCCGAGTACGGCCTGCGGCAGCTGGGCGGCCAGGCGGGCGTCGACCTGTCGGACCTGGAGCTCGACGAACCCGTGCCGCTCGAGATCTTCGCCGACGCCGGCGACGTCACGAACAACGCCCAGTCGCGGTTCCAGGTGGTCGCGGGGATCGTGCAGCGCGAGCGCCCCACCCTGCGGCAGCTGCTGCACCGGCTCGCCGGCGCCCGCGGGCACCGCGTCGTGGCCGGCACGCCCGAGCAGGTGGCCGACACCATCACCGAGTGGTTCACCCAGGGCGCCGCCGACGGGTTCAACGTCATGCCGCCCGCCCTCCCGTCGGGGCTGGGGGCGTTCACCGAGCAGGTCGTGCCGATCCTGCAGCAGCGCGGTCTGTTCCGCACCGAGTACGCGGGCAGCACGCTGCGCGACCACCTGGGCCTCGACGTCCCGGCCAACCGGTACACGGCGGCCCGGGCCACCGCCCGCACGTCCGACAGCCCGGTCGTCGCCACCGTCGCCGACCGCACCCGGGTCGACGAGGTGGAGCGCGTGGCGGAGGCCGCGCGGTGACCGCCGTGGCGCGCGGGGCCCTCGCGATCAGCCCCGACGAGTTCCGGTCCGTGTTCCGCGGCCACCCGGCGGGCGTCGCCGTCGTGGCGCTGCTCGACGGCGGCCGGCCGGTCGGCTTCACCGCCACGTCGGTGATCTCCGTGTCCGCGGACCCGCCGCTGCTGGCGTTCTCGCTCGCGACGGCGTCCTCCTCCTGGCCGGCGGTGTCGCGGGCGGCCACGGTGGCGGTGAGCTTCCTCGCGCACGACCAGGCGGACCTGTCCGCCCGGTTCGCGACCAGCGGGATCGACCGGTTCGCCGGCGGCGGCTGGCACGCCCTCGACTCGGGCGAGCCGGTGCTGGACGGCGCCGTCGCGTGGGTGCGCGCGCTGGTGGTGCAGCGCACGGCCGTCGGGTCGAGCCGGCTCGTGACGCTGCAGGCGGTGCAGCGCCACGTGCGCGAGGGCGCGAGCCCGCTGGTGTTCCACGACCGCGGCTACCACCGGCTGGGGGACGGCAGCCGGGTGTGACCCTCGGCGCCTGGCGCGCGGGGGCGGGGCAACGCGGGTGAAATGGGGGCCATGGATCAGGTCCGGGACGTCATTGCCTCGCCGACGCCGTGGGCCTCGCCCCCGCAGGAGGTGCTCGCCGGGCTGCGGGCCGACGACGGCGGCCTGACCACCGCCGACGCGGTGACCCGCCTCGCGGAGGTCGGCCCCAACCGGCTCCCCCCGCCGCAGCGGGACCCGCTGTGGAAGCGGGTCCTCGTGCACTTCGACGACGTGCTCATCTACATCCTGCTGGTCGCGGCCGTGCTCAAGGCGATCCTCGGCGACTGGGTGGACTTCACCGTCATCCTGCTGGTCGCGGTGGTGAACGCGGCGATCGGCTTCGTCCAGGAGGGCCGCGCGGAGAGCGCGCTCGACGGCATCCGCAAGATGCTGTCGGTGCACGCCGAGGTCCGGCGCGACGGGGCCTGGGCCAAGGTCGACGCCGACGACGTCGTGCCCGGCGACGTGGTGCGCGTGCGCTCCGGCGACCGCGTCCCCGCCGACGTGCGCCTGCTGGAGGCCGTCAACCTGCGCGTCGAGGAGTCGGCGCTCACGGGGGAGTCGGTCGCGGCGAGCAAGCGGGTCGACGCGGTGGACCCGGACGCCGGGGTGGGGGACCGCACCAGCATGCTGTTCTCCGGCACCCTCGTGGCCGCCGGCCAGGGCGTCGGGGTGGTCACGGCCACCGGCGAGCGCACGGAGATCGGGCGCATCCAGACGATGATCTCCGAGGTCGCGAGCCTGGAGACGCCCCTGACCAAGCAGCTCGACCGGTTCGGCAAGCTGCTCGCCGGGCTCATCCTCGCGATGGCCGTGGTGATGGTCGTCATCGGCCGGGTGGTGCACGACTTCTCCGTCCCGGACCTGGTGTCCGCGTCGATCGGCTTCGCGGTCGCGGCCGTGCCGGAGGGGCTGCCGGCGCTGGTGACGATCACGCTGGCGCTCGGCGTGCAGCAGATGGCCCGGCGTCGCGCGATCACCCGCAAGCTGCCCGCCGTCGAGACGCTCGGCTCCGTCACGACGATCTGCTCGGACAAGACGGGCACGCTCACCAAGAACGAGATGACGGCGCGCCTGGTGCGCACCGCCGACCGCGCGTACGACGTCGCGGGCGCGGGGTACGCGCCGCACGGCGAGGTCACGCTGGGCTCGGGCGACGGCGCGGGCGGCGCGGGCGGCCCGGCCGCCCGGCACGCGGACCTCGCGTCGGACCAGGACCTCGGCGGCGTGGTCGCCGCCATGATGCTGTGCAACGACGCCCGCGTGGTGCCCGGCGGCGAGGGCGACGACGGTGGCGACGGCGAGGGCTGGCGGCTCGTGGGCGAGCCCACGGAGGGCGCGCTGCGGAGCCTGGGCATGAAGGCCGGCTTCGACACCGCGGGCTGGCGGCGGCTGGCCGTCGTGCCGTTCGAGTCGGAGACCAAGTACATGGCGACGCTCGACCAGGCCCCGGACGGCGCGCTGCTGGTGCACGTGAAGGGCGCGCCGGACCGGGTGCTCGACCGCTGCGCCACGCAGACGGCCGCGGACGGGTCCGCCCAGCCGCTCGACCGCGCGTTCTGGGAGGCGCAGATCGACGAGATCGGCGGGCGCGGGCTGCGCGTCCTCGCCGCCGCGCGGGCCCGGCGGGTCGCGGGCACCACCACCCTGGCGGCGGCCGACGTCGACCAGGGGCTGGAGCTGTGCGGGCTGGTCGGCATCGTCGACCCGCCCCGACCGGAGGCGATCGACGCCATCGCCCAGTGCCGCGCCGCGGGCGTACGGGTCACCATGATCACCGGCGACCACGCCGGGACGGCCGTCGCGATCGGCCGGGAGATGGGGATCGTCGACCGGCCCGCCGGCGACGGGGAGGCGGCCCCGGTGCTCACCGGCGCCGAGCTGGAGGCGATGAGCACCGACCAGCTGCGCGCCGTCGTGCGCGACGTGTCCGTGTACGCCCGTACCAGCCCGGAGCACAAGATCCGCATCGTGTCGGCGCTGCAGTCGCACGGCGAGGTGGTCGCGATGACGGGCGACGGCGTCAACGACGCCCCCGCGCTCACGCAGGCGGACGTCGGCGTCGCGATGGGCATCAAGGGCACCGAGGCGACCAAGGAGGCCGCGGAGGTGGTGCTCGCCGACGACAACTTCGCCACCATCGAGCGCGCGGTGGAGGAGGGGCGGCGGATCTACGACAACATCCGCAAGTCCGTGCTCTTCCTGCTGCCCACCAACGGCGCGCAGTCGCTGGTCATCCTCGTCGCGGTCCTGTTCGGCCTCACGCTGCCGCTCGCGCCCGTGCAGGTGCTGTGGATCAACATGATCACGGCGGTCACCCTGTCGCTGGGCCTCGCGTACGAGAAGGCGGAGCCCGACGTCATGGCGCGGCCGCCGCGCGACCCGAGGGCGTCGATCCTCGATGCCGTCTTCGTGCGCCGCATCCTCATCGTCTCGCTGCTCATCGGCGGCGCCACGCTGCTCGTGTTCTACGCCGAGCGCGCGCAGGGCGCGCCGATCGCGGAGGCCCAGACGGCGGCGGTGACGATGCTGGCCCTCGGGCAGCTCGCCTACCTCTTCAACTGCCGCTTCCTGGACCGCTCGAGCCTCACGGTCGACGTGCTGCGCGGCAACCGGGTGGTGTGGATCTCGGCCGTCGCCCTGGTGGCCCTGCAGTGCGTGTTCGTCTACGCGCCGTTCATGCACTCCTGGTTCGACTCCGCGCCGATCAGCGGGCTGCAGTGGGCGAAGACGGTGGGGCTCGCCGTCGTCGTCTTCCTCCTGGTCGAGGTCGTCAAGGCCGTCGGCCGGGCCCGGTCGCGCCGCCGGGCGGGGGCCGGCCCGCGGGAATAGACGTGGCCCAGGTCACGGTTGTGCACGGCGGCGTGCTGCTCCGGCCCGCCGGTCCGAGAGGAGCCCCCGCCGTGAACTCAGCCGCGAACCCCGCCACCGCCCTGCCGGACCTCGTGCCCCTCGCCGCCGCCCGCTCCGTCAAGCTCGTCGTCGACGGGGCGGCCGCCCTGCCGACCTGGGTCGTGCAGGTGGGCGGCGACCTCTTCGTCCGCTCCGCCCCCGGCGCCCGCTGGCCCGCCGGCCTCGCCGCCGGCCGCGGCCGGGTGCGCGTCGACGGCGCCGAGCGCGCCGTCGTCCTCGCCGAGGTGGAGCCCGAGCTGCACGGTCTGCTCGACGACGCCTACCGCGCCAAGTACGGCGCCTGCGCCCCCGACCGGGTCGCCGAGGTCGTGTCCGACGCCGCCGCCGCGACCACGTTCCGCCTCCGCGCCCGCCGTGCGTCCTGGGGCGAGCGGGTGTACTCCGTCGCGTCCGCCGTGCGCGCCCGGCGCCGCGTCGTCGAAGGGGCGCGTACCGTCACCCCATGAGCCGCGCGTCCGAAGCCCGGGAGCGTCGTCGGCGCCGCCGCGAGCAGCTCACCCCGGACCAGCGCGCCGACCGGCTCAAGGAGCGCGTCTACGTCACCTTCGCGGCGCTCGCCGTGGTGCTCGCCCTGCGCGGCCACGTCGAGGGGCTCGAGGCCGGCCGGGCGGCGCTCACGCTGGTCATCACCGTCGGGGGCACGCTGCTCGCCGTCTTCCTCGCCGACTTCGTGTCGCACGTCGTCGTGCACGGCGCCCTGCCCACCCGGGCCGAGCGGCGCCACATGCTCGGCGTGGTGTCGAGCGCCGGGGGCGTGGTCGTGCTGCCGCTGGTGTTCCTCTGGCTGGCCGGCCGCGGGGCGTGGACGGTGGCCGGCGCGCTCACCGCGTCGACGGTCGCCCTGATCGTCAGCCTGGGGCTCGTCGGGTACGTGGCCGTGCGCGTCGTCGCCCTGCCCTGGTGGCAGAAGTGGCTGCTGCTGCTCACCGAGGTCGCGCTCGGCCTGGCCGTCGTCGGGCTCGAGGTGCTGGCGCACGGCTGAGCCGCCTCCTCGGCGCGCGGACCTGCCACGACGGTGCGACGATCGGTCGCGGCACCCGACCCAGGAGGGGACACCGAGGATGGCGCACGAGGGCACGACGGCGACCACGGGGAGCACCGCCTCCGCCACCACGAAGGTCTCGCTGCTGACCCTCACCGCGATGGTCGTCGGGTCGATGGTCGGCGCCGGCGTGTTCTCGCTCCCGCGCCGCTTCGCGCAGGAGACGGGCGTCATGGGCGCCCTCATCGCCTGGGTGGTCGCGGGCGCGGGCATGCTGATGCTCGCGTTCGTCTTCCAGCGGCTCGCGATGCGCAAGCCCGACCTCGACGCCGGCGTCTACGCCTACGCGAAGGCGGGCTTCGGCGAGTACACGGGCTTCTTCGCCGCCGCGGGCTACTGGGCCAGCGCGTGCGTCGGGAACGTCACCTACTGGGTGCTCATCATGTCGACGCTGGGCCAGTGGATCCCCGCCCTGGGCGCGGGGGACACGGTGCTCGCGCTCGCGCTCTCCGCCGTCGGCCTGTGGCTGTTCTTCCTGCTGGTGCGGCGGGGCATCAAGGAGGCGACGGCGATCAACCGCATCGTCACCGTCGCCAAGATCATCCCGATCATCGTCTTCGTCCTGCTGGCGCTGTTCGTGTTCGACCCGAGCGCGTTCGCCGCGAACTGGGGCGGCGCCGACTACGCGGGGAGCCTGTTCGAGCAGGTGCGCGGCACCATGCTGGTGACGGTCTTCGTGTTCCTCGGCGTCGAGGGGGCCAGCGTCTACTCCCGGCACGCGAAGCGCCGCGAGGACGTCGGCCGCGCCACGATCCTCGGCTTCCTGAGCGTCTTCGCCATCTTCGCGTCGGTGACGATCGTGTCCTACGGGATCATGCCGATGGGCGAGATCGCCGAGCTGCGCCAGCCGTCGATGGCGGGGGTGCTCGAGGCGGCCGTCGGGGAGTGGGGCAGCGTCTTCGTCGGCGTCGGCCTCATCATCTCCGTGCTCGGCGCCTACCTGGCGTGGACCCTCATGGCCGCCGAGGTGCTCTTCGTCGCCGCCAAGGACCGCGACATGCCGCGCTTCCTCTCGCGGCAGACCGACCGGGACGTGCCGGTCAACGCGCTGCTGCTCAGCACCTCCCTGTCGACGGTCGTGCTGATCCTCACCTACTTCTCCGAGGACGCGTTCGACTTCGCCCTCGACATGACCGCAGTCATGACGCTCATCCCGTTCCTGCTCGCCGCGCTGTACGCGGTGAAGCTGCGGGCCACCCGCGAGACCTACGACGGCGCGCCGCCGTCCACCCTGCGCGGGGACCTGGTGGTCGCGGCCCTGGCGACGGTCTACACGGCCTTCCTCGTCTTCGCCGCCGGCCTGAGCCTCGTGCTGGTCTCGTTCCTCTTCTACGCGCCCGCGACGATCCTGTTCGTCATGACGCGGCGCGAGCAGGGGCGCCGGGTGTTCAGCCCGCCCGAGCTCGCCCTGTTCGTCGCGGTGGTCGCGATCGCCGTGCTCGCGGTCGTGGGCCTCGTCGCGGGCTGGATCTCGATCTAACGCACGTCCGTCGTCCGACCGAAAGGTTCTCCCCATGACCTCCGCTCCCTCCGCCCCGGCCCACGGCGTCCACTCGGAGGTCGGCCGGCTGCGCAAGGTGCTGGTCTGCTCGCCCGGGCTCGCCCACGAGCGGCTCACCCCCACCAACTCGGACGACCTGCTGTTCGACGACGTCATGTGGGTGGAGTCCGCGCAGCGGGACCACCTCGACTTCGTCAACAAGCTGACCAACCGGGGCGTGGAGGTCGTGGAGCTGCACGACCTGCTGGCGCAGACGATGGCGATCGGCGAGGCGCGGTCGTGGCTGCTGGACCGCAAGGTGGTGCCGAACCAGGTGGGGCTGGGCCTCGTCGAGGGCACCCGGGCGTACCTGGACTCCCTGACCGACCGCGAGCTGTCGCGGTTCCTCGTCGGCGGCCTGTCCACCCACGACCTGCCCGCGGACTTCCGCAGCGACTACGTGAACCTCGCCCGCGAGTCCACGGGGACGCCGGAGTACCTGCTGCCGCCGCTGCCCAACACGCTGTACACGCGCGACACGACCTGCTGGATCTACGGCGGCCTCACCCTCAACCCGCTGTACTGGCCGGCGCGCAAGGACGAGACGCTGCTGATGAAGGCGATCTACTCCTTCCACCCGGAGTACCGGGACTCGACCGTCTGGTGGGGCGACCCGGAGCAGGACTGGGCGCAGGCCACCATCGAGGGCGGCGACGTCATGCCCGTCGGGAACGGCACCGTGCTCGTCGGGATGAGCGAGCGCACGTCGCGGCAGGGCATCACGCAGTTCGCGAAGGCGCTGTTCGACGGCGGGGACGTGCAGCAGGTCGTGGTGGCCGGGATGCCGCGCCTGCGCGCGGCCATGCACCTGGACACGGTGTTCACGTTCGCGGACCGCGACCTCGTCACCGTGCACCCGACGATCGTCGACGGCATCCACGCCTTCACCCTGCGCCCGTCCGACAAGGCGCCCGGCGTCGAGGTCACCGACGAGGGCGACACCCCGTTCGTCGACGTCGTGGCGCGCTCGCTCGGCCTGCCGAAGCTGCGTGTCGTCGAGACCGCGGGCGACGCGTACGCCTCCGAGCGGCAGCAGTGGGACTCCGGCAACAACGCCGTCGCCCTCGAGCCCGGAGTCGTCTTCACCTACGACCGCAACACCCTCACCAACGCCGCCCTGCGCCGCGCCGGGGTGGAGGTCATCACCATCGTCGGCGCCGAGCTCGGCCGCGGCCGCGGCGGCGGGCACTGCATGACCTGCCCCATCTCTCGCGACCCGGTGGACTGACGCCGGGCAGCCGCCGGGCAGACGGGGCGGCAGGAGCGTCAGCGCGCGACGGTCACCGCGACGTCGGCGGCGGGCGCGACGCGGATCACCGCGTCGCCGGGCGCGGCGTCGTCCGGCACCATGACGACGGCGGACCACTCGCCGTGCGCGTCGGCGTCGACGGTGGCCAGCTCGACGTCGTGGGTGCCCTGCACCCACCGCACGGCCAGGTCGCTCATCGGCGCGGTCGACTCGGCGGGGAGGGGTTCTCCGTCGGAGACGCCCTGGAAGTCCGCGCAGCCCTCGACGAAGGCGGTGCCGGCGAGCCGGACGGCGCCGCCCGCGGTGAGGGCACCGTCCTCGACGTCGACGGCGGGAGCGGCGCACGACGCACCCGCCGACGTGCCGGTCGGGGCGCACCCGGCGGCGAGCAGGGCGACGGTCAGGACGGCGGGCAGGGCGAGCGCGGACGTCGTGCGCGGGAACCGCATCGTTCCTCCTGGTGGTGGCGTCGCGCGTGCGACGGGCCCAGTGTGCCGCGCCTGCGGGCGCCGTGTCAGCGGGATTCCCGTTGATCGGGACGTGCGGCTCGGGCAAAGTCCGGCCATGACGATCCGCTACCCCCGCCCCCTGCGCCCCGGCGACACGATCGGCGTGACCGCGCCGTCGTCGGGGGTGCCCACCCCGCTGCTCGGGCGGCTGGACCACGCCGTCGAGGTCGTGCGGGCCAAGGGTTTCGACGTGCGGGTCGGCGCCACGCCGTCGGGCCAGGGGATGGTCAGCGCTCCGGCGGACGTCCGGGCGGCGGAGCTGACGGGGATGCTCACGGACCCTCGGGTGCGCGCCGTCGTGCCGCCATGGGGCGGGGAGCTGGCCGTCGACCTGCTGGGCCGCCTCGACTGGGACGCCCTCGGCGCGGACCCGACGTGGCTGGTGGGGTACTCCGACGTCTCGACGCTGCTGCTGCCGCTCACGCTGCGCACCGGGGTCGCGACGCTGCACGGGCAGAACCTCATGGACACCCCGTACGACGTCCCGGGCGGCATCCTCGGCTGGTGGGACGTCGCAGCGTCGGCGCAGGACGGCGGGGAGCTGCTCCAGCGCTCGCCGCGCCGGCACCGCTCCGGCGGCTGGGACGACTACGAGAAGGAGCCCGAGGTCTCGACGTGGACGCTCGACGCGGCGGGCCCGTGGCTGCGGCTCGACGCCGCGGACCCGGCCGCGCCCGTCGACGTCTCGGGACGGCTGATCGGCGGCTGCGTGGAGACGGTGTCGTTCCTCGCCGGGACGGCGTACGGCGACGTGGCGCGGTTCGCCGCGGAGCACGCGGCGGAGGGCCTGGTCGTCTACCTCGACATCCTCGAGTGGGGCGCCGCCGACGTCGCCCGGGCGCTGTGGGCGCTGCGTCACGCGGGCTGGTTCGACGCCGCGAACGCGGTGCTCGTCAGCCGCACGCACGCGCCCGCGACGGGGGACCTCAGCCAGCACGACGCGGTCCGCGACGCCCTGGGCGACCTGGGGATCCCGCTGCTGGCCGACGTCGAGTGCGGGCACGTGCCGCCGCAGCTCGCGCTGGTGAACGGCGCGCTCGCGCGCGTGCAGCACGGGCCGGACGAGTCGACGATCACGCAGCGGCTGGTGCCGTAGGGACACGGACCGGGAGCGCCGCTCGGTGGCAGGATGACCCCGTGCCGCACCCCGGAGCCCGCGTCGCCCGAGCCCTGACGCTGCTGCTCGTCGCGTTCGGCGCCCCCGCGCTCGTGCTGCGGCAGCGGCTCGGCGGCGGGTGGATCGTCGACGACGTCGTCGTGGCGGTCCTGCTCGCGGGCTGGGCCGCCGTCGCCGTGCACGCGCGCCTGGCCGTGGTCACGCCGCGACTCAGGAGCGGGTCGCCCGCGGCCTGACCTCGGCCTGCCGCGCCAGCCCCGCGAGCACGGCGTCGAGCATCCGGTCGAGCTCGGCGGGCGAGCCGAAGTCCGCCCAGCGTGGCGCGAGGGCGGCGAGCGTGGGGTGCTCGTCGGGGTCGAAGGTCGGCACGGGGGAGCGGTCCTCGACGGTCCGCGCCAGCAGGTGGCCGTTGAGGAACCCGAACAGCACCATCGGCGCGTCGGCGACCACCCGGTCGGGCAGGCCGTCGCGGCGCATCGCGGTGGTCAGCGCCTCGAGGGCGGCGAGGGCCGCCGGCGAGGTCTGCGCGCGCGTGACCAGCAGGGGGAAGACGCGCGGGTGGCGGGCGGCGGCGTCGCGGTAGGCGTGCGCCAGGCCGCGGGCGACGTCCTGCCACGGGACGTCCGGCGCCGGGTCGCCGGCCGCGGGGACGTCGAGCTCGGCGAGCACGGCCTCGGAGGCCGTGTCCAGCAGCGCGGCCTTGCCCTTGACGTGGTGGTAGATGGACATCGGGTCGACGCCGAGCTCGTCGGCGAGGCGCCGCACGCCGAACCGCTCCAGCCCGTCCCGGTCGACGAGGGCGACGGCGGCCGCGGCGATCCTCGTCCGGTCCAGTCCTGCCGACGTGCCGCGTGCGCGCCCGGTCATCGTCCGTCCTCTCCCCTTGCGAAACCTACGACGTAGAACCTAGCCTGTCGAGGGTGTCCTACACCGTAGGTTTCACGGGGTGTCCCACGGAACGTCCGCCCGGGAGGCCCGTCCGACCCAGACCCAGGAGGCCTCATGACGACCACCCGCCCCGCGCAGCGCCGCACGACCGCCGCCATGGTCGGGGGGCTCGCGCTCACCGTCCTCGTGGCCGTCGCCCCGTTCCTCGACGGCACGACCCACCTGCTCGCCGACCACGTGCGCGCCGGCTACCCCGGCTACGGCCCGGACGAGGTGCGGGCGGCCGTCACCGCCTACCAGTACCTGCTGGCGGGGGTCGGCGTCGTCGGCGTCGTCGCCTGGCTGTGGGCGATCCGCGCGGTCCGCTCGGGCCGACGGTGGGCGCGCGGGGCCGCGACGGCGGCGTTCGCGCTCGCGCTCGTCCTCGCGCTGACGGCGCTGCTCACCCGGGACACGTCGGGGGACGTGGGCCTGGCGCCGGCGCTCGGCTGGGCGGGCCTCCTGCCGTGCGTCGCGGGCGCCGTCGCCGTCGTGCTGCTCTGGCGGGCGCCGCGCGTCAGCCCCGGAACGCCTGCGGCATGACCTCGCGCGCCGGGCCGGTGCGGTCGAGGAAGCCGATCTCGCCGGCCTGGAGCTCGCGCGCCGCCTCGACCAGGGCGGACAGGGCGTCCCACGCGAAAGTGCCCCCGACGGAGAGGCGCGCGACACCCGCCTCGGCCAGCGCCGCGGGCGTCGGGCCCCCGGCGACGAGCAACGCGTTGACGGGCCGGTCCACCTCCCGGCACACGGTGGCGACCTGGGCGGCGTCCCGCAGCCCGGGCGCGTAGAGGACGTCGGCGCCGGCCTCCTGGTAGGCCTGCAGCCGCGCGATCGTGTCGGCGAGGTCGTCGCGCCCGTACAGGTGGTTCTCGCAGCGGGCGGTGAGCACCAGGTCGCCCGCCGCCTCGGCCGCGGCGGCCACGCGCTCGACGGCGAGGCCGCGGTCGAGGACCGGATGGTCCGGCTGCCCGGTGGCGTCCTCGATCGAGCACCCGGCGAGCCCGGCCGCGCGGGCGTCGGCCACCGTGCGCGCCACGCCGGCGGGGGAGTCGGCGAAGCCGTTCTCGAGGTCGGCGCTCACGGGGACGTCGACGGCGGCCACGAGCGCGGCGGCGTGGGCGAGCGTCTCCTCGCGGGTGGTCGCCCCGTCCGGGCGGCCGAGCGTCGCGGCGAACCCGCTGCTCGTCGTCGCGACGGCGGCGAAGCCGAGGGTCGCGAGGATGCGCGCCGACCCCGCGTCCCAGGCGTTCGGCAGCAGGAGCGGGTCGCCGGGACGGTGCAGGGCCAGGAAGTCCGCGCGCAGGGTCGACGTCATGCGCCCGAACCTAGCCACCGCCCCCGACGCCCCCCGTCGGCCGCCGCCGACGCCCAGGTCACCGCCGCCGTCGCCGCGACGCGCCCCGTGGCGGTCGATAGGCTCGGGCCTCGTGAGTCGCGAGCGCTTCCCCCGGTGGGTCTACGAGCAGGGCACGGAGCCCGACCCGCGGTTCTCCCTCGCCAACGAGCGCACGATCCTCGCGTGGCTGCGCACCGCCCTGGGGCTGATCGCCGGCGGCACCGCGCTCGAGACGCTCGACCTGCCGATGGAGCCGCACCTGCGCCTCACGGCCGCGATCGTGCTCCTGGTGGCCGGCGCCGTCGTCCCGGTCGCGGCCGCGGTGGAGTGGGCTCGCGCCGAGCGGGCGATGCGGGAGCACGGGCCGCTCCCGGGTGCGACCACCGGGTTCGTGCTGGTCCTGACCATCACCGTCGTGGGCGTGCTCGTGCTGCTCGCGCTGCTGCTGCACTGACCGCGATGGCCGAGCCGCCGCTGGACCCGCCGCTCGTCGGCCCCGAGCGCGACCGGGGCCTGCAGGTGGAGCGCACCTCGCTCGCGTGGCGGCGCACGCTGCTGTCCTTCACGGCCGCCTGCGCCGTGGCGTGGCAGACGCTTCCTGGCGTGGACGGCTCGACGTCGTTCGCGCTGGCCGCGGCGGTCGCCCTCGCCCTCACGCCGCCGCTGTGGTGGTTCGCGAAGCGGCACGCCCGGCACACCGCGCTGCACCTCGAGGCCGACGAGCCGCGGCTGCGGCACGGCCGCCGGATCGTGCTCATGTGCGCGGGCACGGCCCTGCTCGGCCTCGGCGGGCTGGTCGCGGTGCTGGTGTTCTAGGCAGGACGTCGGGCCGCGGGGGAGGCGGCGTCTGCTTCACTGACGCCCATGTTCGTGATCGTCGGCCTGTTCCGGCTCCTCGTCGTCGTCCTCGGCCTCGTCGGCACGCGCGCCATCTGGCGCGACGGCGACGTCGAGGGGTTCGTCTACTTCACCAACCTCACCAGCTTCCTGGCGGTGGCGGTGTTCGGGTGGGCGGCCGTCGTGACGCTGCTGCGCCGCCCGCAGCCGCCGGTGTGGGCGAAGGGGCTGGTGACGCTGGCCGCCACCATCACGGGGCTCGTCGCGTGGCTGGTGCTCGCCCCCGAGTCGCCCGACGCGCCCGCCGTCTTCCTCGGCCTGACCGACGGCCAGGTGGAGCACCGGGCGCTGCCGGTCGCCGTCGTGCTGGACTTCCTGCTCCTCGACCCCCACCGGCGCGCGCGCCTGCGCCACGCGGGCCTGTGGATGCTGTTCCCGGTGCTGTACTTCGGGGCGATCCTCGTGCGCGGGCAGGTCAGCCCGGGCAGCGCGTACCCGTACGGCTTCATCGACCTCGACGCGCTCGGGTGGGGCGGGCTGGGTGTCAACCTGGTCGTCTACGGCGGCGCCTTCTACGTGCTCGGGCTGCTCATCGTCGGCGTCGACCGGCTGCTCCCCGCCCGCCCCGTCGTCCCCGGGGCGGTGGTCCCTGGGGTCAGGGACCCTCAGCTCACGGCGTGACGATGGCGAAGTCCGGGTCGCCGGGGTCGAGGATGCCGTGCACCTTGTCCAGGGCGGCGGTGTCGCCCGTGAGCTCGATGCCGGCCGCGGCCAGGCGCGCCGGGTCCAGGCCACCGGCGAGCGCGGGGAGGGCGGCCCGCGTGGTGGTGATCGTGACGTCGGCGGCGTCGGGCTGCGGCTTGGCGCTGTAGGTGAGGGCGCCGTTCGCGAGGCGGAGCCGGTAGCGCGCGTCGGCGTCGGATAGCACGACGTCGGCGGTGACGCGGTGGTCCCACGCCCTCGGGCCGTCGATCTGGATCGCGAGGGCGTCGAACAGCATCTCGGGGGAGAGGTGCGCGACGATGTCCGCCGACGCGGTCTGCGTCGGGGTGCCGAAGTTCCCGCTGCGCAGCTCGGTGGCGCCCGACAGGTACACCGACCGCCACGTGCCGTTCTCGGCGCCGTAGCCGAGCTGCTCGAACGTGTCGGCGAGCAGCTCCTTCGCCCCGGCGTGGTCCGGCTGCGCGAACACGACGTGGCTCAGCACCTCCGCCACCCAGCGGAAGTCGCCGGCGTCGAACGACGCGCGGGCCTTCTCCACCACGGCGTCCGCGCCGCCCATGAACTCGACGTAGCGCTTGCCCTGCTCCTGGGGCGGGTGCTGCCACAGGTGGGCCGGGTTGCCGTCGTACCAGCCCATGTAGCGCTGGTAGATCGCCTTGATGTCGTGGCTCACCGAGCCGTAGTAGCCGCGGGCGTGCCACGCGTTCTCCAACGCCGGCGGGAGCGGCAGCCGCTCGGCGATCTCGGCGCCCGTGAACCCCTTGTTGAGCAGGCGCAGCGTCTGGTCGTGCAGGTAGGCGTAGAGGTCGCGCTGCTCGGACAGGAACGTCACGATGCGCTCGTTGCCCCAGGTGGGCCAGTGGTGCGAGGCGAAGACGGCCTCGACGTCCGCCCCGAACAGGTCGATCGTCTCGGTGAGGTAGTTGGCCCAGGCGTGCGGGTCGCGCACGACGGCGCCGCGCAGGGTGAGCAGGTTGTGCAGCGTGTGGGTGGCGTCCTCGGCCGTGCACAGGGCGCCGCGGTCGGGGAACCAGATGAGCATCTCGGCGGGGGCCTCGGTGCCGGGCGCCATCTGGAACACCATCCGGACGCCGTCGACCGTCTCCTCCTGCCCCGTCGTCGTGATGTCGAGGGTGGGGGCGATGAGAGTGACGGTGCCGGTGGACGTCGTCTGCCCGAGGCCGGCGCCCACCTGGCCCCGCGGGCCTCGGGCCAGCGCGGCGCCGTACATGTAGCCGGCGCGGCGGCCCATCGCGGTGCCCGCGTAGACGTTCTCCGCGACGGCGTGCTCCGTGAAGTCCGCGGGCGCGACGACGGGCACGCGGCCCGCGTCGACGTCCTCCTGCGTGGTGACCCCCTTGACGCCGCCGAAGTGGTCGACGTGGCAGTGGGTGTAGATGATCCCCGTGACCGGGCGGTCCCCGCGGTGCTCGCGGTAGAGGGCGAGGGCGGCGGCCGCGGTCTCGGTCGAGATCAGCGGGTCGAGCACGATGACGCCCGTGTCGCCCTCGATGAACGTCACGTTCGACAGGTCGAAGCCGCGCACCTGGTAGATGCCCTCGACCACCTCGAACAGGCCCTGCTCGGCGACGAGCCGCGACTGCCGCCACAGGCTCGGGTTCACGGAGTCCGGCGCGTCACCGGTGAGGAACGCGTAGGTGTCGTTGTCCCACACGACCCGCCCGTCCTCCGCCGTGATCGCGTTCGGCGACCGGCGGGCGACGAGCCCGCGTGAGGCGTCCTCGAAGTCCTGGGTGTCCGAGAAGGGGAGGGTGCCGAGCAGCTCCCGCTGCTGGGCGGCGATCGTGGGCGCGGCTGGCTTCGGTGTGCTCGGCATGGCGCCAGGGTGGCACCGGAGCGCCACGTGCGCGCGGCGAGGGTGCCGTCACCGCTGTGACGCGCTGACGTGCTGTCTCGACCTGCGGTTTCCCTGCCGGGTGCCTACCGTCTGAGCGGCGGCCCGCATCGCGGTGTCGACGACGCCGGCTGAGGAGACCACGTGGGTGCAGCGATCGGCCAGTCCCTTCCCGTCGCGGTGGGGGTGCTGATCAGCCCGCTGCCCATCGTGGCGGTGGTGCTGATGCTCGTCAGCGAGCGCGCGAGGGCGAACGCGGGGGCGTTCCTGGTCGGCTGGTTCGTGTCGGTGCTCGTCGTCGTCGGGCTGGTCGCGGTGCTCGCGGGGTCGGCGGTGCCCGACGACGAGGGCACGCCCCTGTGGGCGGCGCTCGTCAAGGTCGTGCTGGGCCTGCTGCTCCTGCTGGTGGCGGTGAGGCAGTGGCGCGGGCGGCCGCGCGAGGGCGTGGAGCCGGAGACACCGAAGTGGATGGCGGCCATCGACGGGTTCACGCCCGGCAAGGCGCTGGGCCTCGCGGTGCTGCTCAGCGCCGTCAACCCGAAGAACCTGCTGCTGGTCGTCTCCGGCGGCGCCGCCATCGCGGCGGCCGCTCCTAGGGACACGAACGCCCAGGTCGTGGCGGCCGTCGTCTTCGCGCTCGTCGCCAGCGTGGGCGTCGTGACCCCGCTGGTGATCTACCTGGCGATGGGCGACCGGGCCGCGGCCGTCCTCGACGGCTTGAAGACCTGGATGGTCCAGAACAACGCCGTGATCATGGCGGTCCTGCTGCTCGTCATCGGCGCCAAGATGATCGGCGACGGCATCACCGCGCTCTGAGCCGGAGCCCCGCAGGTCGTGCGGGGCTCCGGGGCGAGCGTGCCGCCGGCGGTCAGGGCGTGACGATGGCGAACGCGCCGTCGGACGCGGTGAGCACGCCGAGGAGGCGGTCGAGAGCGGCGGCGTCGCCGTCCTGGTCGACGCCGTCCAGCCCCTTGCCGACCAGGATGCCGAGCAGCTGGGTCTTGGTGAGGCGCAGGGTGAGGTCGACGTCGGCCGCGCGGGTCGGGTTCTTCGTCTGGATCAGGGCGCCGTTCGAGAGCGCGGTGCGCACCGTGTCGCCCGTGTCGGTGAACGACCAGTCGATGACGAGGGGCTGCCGTGCCGCCTTGATCCCGTCCACGCGGATCGCGAGGGTGTCGAAGAGCTGGTCGACCGAGAGGCCTGCGGCCAGCCCGGCCCCCAGGTCACCGATGGGGGGCGGCGTGACGCCGTGGCGCAGCTCGCGCGCCCCGGAGAGGTAGAAGCCGCGCCACGTGGCGTTCTCGGCACCGTAGCCGAGCCGTTCGTAGACCCCGGCGAGCGCCTCCTTGGCGGCGGCGTCCTGAGGGTCCGCGAACACGGCGTGCTTGAGGAGCTCGGCGGCGAACCGCAGGTCGCCGCGCTCGGCGTACTCGGCGGCCTTGGCCCTGACGGCCTCCTGGCCACCGATGACGTCGACGTAGCGGGTCGCGGCCTCGACGGGCGGATGCGCCCACAGGGACGACGGGTTGCCGTCGAACCAGCCCATGTAGCGCTGGTAGATCGCCTTGACGTTGTGGCTCACGGAGCCGTAGTACCCGCGGGTGTGCCAGGCGTCGTCGAGGACCGCCGGAAGCCGGATCTCCTCGGCGATCTCCGCGCCGGTGTGGCCGGAGTTGAGGAGCCGCAGGGTCTGGTCGTGGAGGTAGGCGTACAGGTCCCGCTGCTGGGAGAGGTATGTGACGATCTCGTCCTGCCCCCACGTGGGCCAGTGGTGGGACGCGAAGACGACGTCCGACGAGTCGGCGAACAGCTCGATCGACTCGTCGAGGTAGCGCGCCCAGATGCGGGGGTCGCGCACGAGGGCACCGCGCAGGGTCAGCAGGTTGTGCAGGTTGTGCGTCGCGTTCTCGGCCATGCACAGCGCACGTCGGTCGGGGAAGTGGAAGTTCATCTCGGACGGCGCCTCGGTGCCGGGCGTCATCTGGAACACGATGCGGACCCCGTCGACGACCTCCTCCTGGCCCGTTCGCGTGATGTCCACGGTGGGCGGGAGCAGCGAGACGGTGCCGGTGGACGTGGCGATCCCGAGCCCGGTGCTGAGCTGGCCCGTCGGGCTCGCGGCGAGGATGGCCGCGTACATGTACGACGCGCGCCGGTTCATCGCGGTGCCGGCGTACACGTTCTCCGACACGGCGTGCTCGAGGAAGCCCGCCGGGGCGAGGATCGGCACGTCTCCGGCGCCGTCGGGAAGGACCCCGCCGGCGCCGCCGAAGTGGTCGGCGTGCGAGTGGGTGTAGATCAGCCCCGTCACCGGGCGGTCGCCCCGGTTGCGGCGGTACAGCGCCAGGGCGGCGGCGGCCGTCTCCACGCTGATGAGCGGGTCGATGACGACGATGCCGGTGTCGCCCTCGACGATGGTCATGTTCGAGATGTCCAGGCCCCGCACCTGGTAGATCCCGTCGGCGACCTCGAACAGGCCGTGGACGGCGCAGAGCTGCGCCTGGCGCCACAGGCTCGGGTGCACCGTCTCCGGCGCATCGCCCTCGAGGAACGCGTACTGCTCCATGTCGAACACGACCCGCCCTGTCGCGTCCGTGATCGTGCAGGGCTCGAGCCGGTCGACGAGCCCTCGCTCGGCGTTGTCGAAGTCGGTGCGGTCGGTGTAGTCGAGTGCCACAGCGCTGCCTTTCGTCCCGTCCATGAGCGCGGTCTGCCCGGCGCCCGGCTTCACTGTCGCAAGCGAAGAAGGAATGCGCGCGGCGGGTACCGACGTGCGTGGGTCAGGACGAGGCGGCGCGCTCCCGGCGGCGCCGCTCGGCGAGGTCGTAGGCCTCGCGCACGGCGTCGAAGAGCACCTCGGACTCGGGCACCACGGAGTCCTGCAGCCGTCGTGACACGCCGCCGGTGGCGAACCGGCGGGCCAGGGCGTCGGGGACGCCGCACACGACCACCTCGACGCCGTGGTCGTGCCAGCGGTCCAGCAGGCGGTCGAGCGACTTGAGGAACGTCGTCGACGGGATCCCCGCGGAGCCGCGCAGCGAGATCACGAGGGCGGCGTCGTGGGAGTCCGCGGTGTGCGGCCACTCCTCCTCGAGGCGGTTCACCTCGGCGAAGAACCCGGAGCCCATGTAGTGCAGCACGGTGGTGCGCCCGCTCGGCAGGGTCGTGGGGGCGTCGGCGACGCGGAAGCCGCCGTCGCCGGTGGGCGCGAGCTCGACGATCCGGCCGCGCTTGGCCGACTGCACCGCGAACAGCACGATGGACAGGCCGGCGCCGAGGAAGATCGCCTGCTGCAGCGGCAGCTGCGTGGTGGCGACGAACGTCACGACCAGCGCGGCGGCGGAGAGCCACGACGTGCGGAACACGAGCACGATGTCGGGCCAGCGCCCGACGACGAGCTCCCCGCCGATGACGAGCAGCAGGCCGCCGATGACGGCCATGGGGATGAAGCCGGCCAGCGGCCCCACGGCCAGCACGATGACGATGAGCCACAGGCCGGAGAAGATGCCCGCCCAGCGGGTCTGCGCGCCGCCGCTCGTCGCGACGCCCGTGCGGGACAGCGACCCGCCGGTGGGGAGGGCGCCGAAGAACCCGCCGGCCACGTTGGCGAGGCCCTGGGCGGTGAAGTCCTTCGACACGTCGGTGCGCGACCCGTCCGGGTTCGGCACGGCGGCGCCGATCCCCGCAGCCTGGGCCAGCGCGACGAGCGCGATCGCGAGCCCGCCGGAGACGAGGGCGCCCATGGACCCCACGTCCGGCAGAGTGAACGGCGGCAGCGAGCGCGGGATCGCGGCGATGTCGGAGACGAGCTCGACCGTCGTGCCCAGCAGCGCGACGACGACGGTGACGACGACCAGCGCGAGCAGCGTCGCCGTCTTTTTCAGGCGGGGCACGAGGCTCAGCGCGGCCCACGCGGCGACGGTCGCGACGGCGACGGCGACGGTCGGGCCGTCCCAGTCGCCCACGTGCACCACGGCCTCCACGAGCTTCGCGACCGTGTTGTGCGACTGCGGCTCGTACCCGGTGGCGTCCTTCACCACGCCGGCGACGATCTGGACCGCGATGCCGGCGGTGAAGCCCGTCATCACCGCCGTGGAGACGAACGACATCACCGACCCGAGCCGCAGCAGGCCGAGCAGCAGCATCCACAGCCCGACGACGACTGTGAGCGCCGCGACCGCGCCGAGGTCGCCGGGGTCCAGGCCCGCGTCGGTGAGCACGCTCTTGGCGGACAGGGCGATGGCGCTGGTCAGCGTCGTGACCATCAGCACCGTGCGGGAGAACACCGAGCCGACGACGGTCGACACCGCGCCCGACCACAGGCCCATCGGCGCGGCGAACCCGCCGACCGTCGCGTACGCCATGCCCTCGGGGATGGAGAACAGGCCGGTGACGAAGCCGGAGACGACGTCGCGTGGGGTCGGCCGGGGCAGCTTCCGGGCCTTCCGGCCCGACGTGGCGTCGCTCACTGGGGTGCCCTCCTGTGGTGGCCGGGGATGCACGCAGCACCCTGCCCCACCAGCGGGGACGCCGCGACCGCAGCCCGCGTGACGCGTCCGGCCCGAGGACCCGGACATATCGCCGTTCACCGCGCCATCTCCCCTCATCTCTGACACCTTCGGAGGTGGCGTGCGCGCACCTTATGGCGCGCGCGTGAGGACACCGGGGTGGGGGAGAACTTCGATGGCTAGTGGTCGCGCGGCGACGAGGCACGGCGGACGGCACGCACGGAGGCGGCAGGGCAGGCGGTTCAGCCGCGGCTGGTCGGTCCTCGGCGTGCTCGCGCTCGGCCTGGCCGGGGCGATCATCCCGGCGACCACGGCGTCCGCGGCGACGTGGAGCATCAGCAAGGAGGCCACCACCCCCGGGCCGTACTCGCCGGGACAGCAGGTCACCTACGAGGTGCAGATCTCCTGCTCCGACCCCAGTTCGCCGTGCCAGAACACCGTGTTCACGGACGACCTGCCCGACGGGCTGGAGCTCGTCACCGCGGAGATCGTCGACCAGCCGAGCGGCACCGCGGGTGACCTCACGATCGACACCGACGGCGACGTGGTGACGGCGACGTGGCCCAGCTTCACCAACGGCGAGCAGGCCACCATCGTCATCACCGTCCAGATCGACCCCGACCTCCCGTACAGCGAGAACGGCGTCCCGATCGTCAACACCGCCACCGTCGTCGCGGACAACGCGGCCGAGGACTCGGCGGACGCCACCATCGCGCCGGACGTCGACCTCGTGCTCGACTCCGAGACCACCAAGTCCATCGACCCCGAGGGGGCGCTCGCGGCGCCCGGTACCGCCGCGACGATGACCATCGGCGCGACGAACACGTCGAACGACCCGGTCGACACCCTGGTGGTCCAGGACCCGGTCGACCCGACGGCCGACCCGAACCCCTTCACCTACCTCGAGTACGTGAGCACCGGCGACATCACGCTGCCGCCGAACGCCGACACGGTGACCCAGGAGTACTGGGACGGCGACTCGTGGGAGCCGCTCGACGACTCCGTCGACCCCGCCACGGTGCAGGGGGTGCGCTACACGTTCAGCGGCGACATCCAGCCCGGCGCCACGGCCACGATCCCGGTCGACGTGCAGCAGAGCGACGCCGTCGCGGACCTCACCGACCCGACGACGGTCACCAACGACGCGTCGTCGTACGTGACGCACGGCGACGACGAGTCCGACCCGACGACGGCGGACGACACGTACGTCATCACGCCGCCCAACAACTCGGTGACCGCCAGCAAGAGCTTCGACCCGGCCACGGTGAGCGCGGGCGACCCCACCACCGTGACCCTGGGCGCCACGAACACGGGCACGCCCACGGACTCGATGACGATCACGGAGCCGGCGCCGAACACGAACAACCCGTTCACGGGCGACGACCCGATCACGTTCACCGGCTGGGGCACCGACGGCGCGGGCGCCGGCGTGCAGTGGCCGGCCGACGCGGACGCCGCGGCGGTGACGTTCACCTGCGCCGACGGCACCACCACGGACCCCATCCCGGCGACCGCGCCGGACACGCTGCCCGACCCGCCCGCCGGCTGCACGGTGGTGGGGTTCAGCATCGAGTACACGGGCACGATCGTGACCGGCGCCGAGGCGACGGTGCCCTTCACGGCGGACACCGACCCCGACCAGGACCCCGAGAACGTCACCCACGACAACACCGTCGAGGCGACGGTGCCGAACGCCGACCCCGCCGACGCGTCGGACGGCCTGCTCACCCTGGTGGACCGGCTCGCCACCGAGACGGACAAGCAGATCTCGCCGTCGACGATCCCCGCGGTGCCGGGACAGAGCGTCATCGTGCAGCTGCCCACCCAGCTGCTGCCGTTCGGCCCTGACGGTTCGACGACCAACGCCGACCAGGTCGTGATCTCCGACCCGAGCGACCCGACCAGCCCTGACGAATGGTCCGAGAACTTCGTCCCGACCGCCGTGCGGTCGACGGACGTGCCGGCCGACTCGACCCTCACGGTCAACTACTGGAACGGCACCGCGTGGGTGCCGGCGCCGGGCTGCGGACCGTTCACCGGGCCGGACACCGTGAGCTGCACCCTCCCCGACGACGCCGAGGGCGTCCAGTTCGTCTACGACTCGACGGCTGACGGGTTCCCGCCCGGCACCAGCTTCCAGCCGAACTTCGTCGCCGAGTACACCGGGCCTACGGACCGGGACGACCCGATCGAGAACTGCGGCGCCTCCAGCGCGTCGTCCGGCACGGTCAGCCCGACCGACCCCGCCGAGGGGTGCGCCACCGTGGACCCGTTCCCCGTGGACGGTGAGGGCGACCTCGACTTCATCGAGAAGACCTTCCTCGGCGAGCAGCCCGTGAGCGTCCTCGCCCGCTCCGACGACCAGGCGACGGCACAGATCACCTGGTCCACGAACGGCTTCTCGGGCGTCGACCCGATGGTGATCTCGGACATCGCCGACCCGGAGACGACGCCGATCGCGGACTCGTTCTACGACGCCTTCGACCTGGTCAGCATCCCGGCGATCGACAGCGGTCTCGACCCGCTGATCCCGTACGACGCGATCGTCGGAGTCGAGCTGTGGAACGGGACCGCCTGGGTCCAGGCGACCAACGCCACCTGCACCACCACCGCCCCGTGCGACGGCGGCATGCCCGCGGTGGACCTCACCGAGGCGGAGCAGGCGTCGACGACTTCCGTGCGCATCGTCTACACGGAGTCGCCGTCGCGCACGGCGACGCCGGACGACCCGACCGAGCCCGCGGCGGGCGACGGGGTGGCGCGGTCCACGCTGTCGGACGGCCGGCACCTGAACCTCACGTTCCAGGTGCGGGACACCAAGCGCAGCGACGGCAGCCCGGCGCTCGGGTCCACGAACGGCACGATCTACAACACCGACGACGCGGGGCTCGTGAACGACACGGCGCGCGCCACGGGCACGTTCGACGGCGACGAGTACACGGACACCGACGACGACGACGTGCTGATCATCGACCAGCCGCTCAACGTGACGGTGAGCAAGGACTGGACGGGCGGACCGATCTCCGTGCCGCCGCCGGGCACCCCCGCGCAGTTCTACCCGAGCACCACGGTGACCGTCACCGGCACCAACGCGTCCAACGCCAAGGTCGACCAGCTCCGGCTCGTCGACCCGACGGACCAGGGGTCGGGAACCGTGCAGACGGCCGCGGGGACGCACCCGTTCGACACGTTCACGCTCACCGCGATCGACCTCACCCCCCCGGACGGGGCGACGTCGACCACGGTGACGCTGACCAACACGGCGGGCGAGACCGCGACGTTCGACGAGGCAGGGGCCGAGGCGCTCACGCCGGCGCAGCTCGCCGACGCGGTCGGCATCGAGGTGGCGTACGACGGGCTCGTCGAGCCGGGCGCGACGGGGACGATGGAGCTCACGCTCCAGCTCCGGGCGACCGATCGGTACACGGGCGATCCGGTCTACGGCGACGACGGCGCGATCGACGTCGACCAGAACCCGGTGCCCAACGGCGCGGCCGCCACGATCAACGACCCGGGTGGAGTCCCGGGCCAGGACGACCGGCTCGCGAACGACAGCGACGACATGCTGCTGCAGACGGCGGCGATCGACATCGCCGTGGGCAAGTCGTTCAGCCCGGACACGGTGGTCGAGCCGAACCACGGCCAGGGCGGCGCCGACGACGCGCCGGTCATCATGACGCTCACCGGCCAGCCGCTCGGTCCGTCGCGCGCGGTGGAGATGGTGCTCACCGACGACGACCCGCAGTTCTGGAACCAGTACGACTTCGTCGGGTTCGACGGCGCCACCCTGACGGCGCCGATCCAGCAGGTGCAGGTCGACGCCTTCGTGGGCGGCACGTTCACCGGCGACCCGGGCTCCGCCGACCCGGTCACGGTGACCGGCGGGCAGTGGGTGACCGGCGCGCCGTCGAGCACCTTCACGCTTCCCTCGACGGTGGATCCGGAGGACGTGCAGGGCCTGCGGTTCACCTTCAGCCGCACGGACGGGTCCGTCTGGGAGAACCCCGCGACCCCGACGCAGGCGGTCCCGATCGAGATCCTGCGCCGTGACGAGATGCGCTCCGGCGGCCCGGTGCTGCCGGACCTGGCGGCCAACCCGCCCGGGCCCGGCGAGAGCGACCCGGGTGTGGCGAGCAACTCCGTGCAGGGGACGGTCACCGGCGCCGACCTCGTCGTCGACCCGGGGACCGGCGAGATCGGGCCCGTGAGCGCCGACGACGAGGCGGAGTCGTCGATCCTGTACCGGCACGCCACCAACGGGGTGGCGATCGTCAAGGACTTCGACGGCACAGTCACGGGCGGCACCAAGAACCCGAACGCGGTGTTCCCCATGAACATCACGATCAAGAACACGGGGGACCGGCCGATCGTGGACCCGACGATCGTCGACGACCCGATGCCCACCGACGGCCAGGGTGCGCAGCTGCGGCTGGCGGACGTCGCGGAGCCGTTCTCGTACGCGCTGACCGGCGACGACCCGGACCCCGGCACCCCCGACCTCCCGACCGACGCCGCGCAGGTGACGGTGGACCAGACGGGAGACATCGCGAGCCTCGGGTTCTCGTTCCCGGACGGCTCGGTGCTCGAGCCGAACCAGACGTACACGATCACCGTCATGGTGCGGTTCCGGGTGGGACTCGCCCCGGACACGCGCGTGGCGAACACCGCGGGCGTCATCGGCGACCGGCCCTGGGACGAGTGCTGGAACGCCGTGAGCGGTGACAACCCGCCCGCGGGCACCATCGACGAGGAGACCGGGGCCTGCGAGGCGAGCTCCGACGTCCGTCCTACGGAGAGCGCCGTGCTCGCCCAGTCGAAGTTCGTCAAGGCGACGAACGACGACGAGCTCGACGTCATCGTCGACCCGGACTACACCGGCTCGCCGGTGGTCTGCCAGCCGAACGTCGCGGGCTTCTACGCCTACCCGTGCGTCCCGGTCATCGCGCCGGGGCACGACGAGACCTGGCGCGTGCGGATCGACAACGTCGGCAACAACCCGTTCACCAAGGTGGTCGGCTACGACCGGTTCCCCACGCCTGGGGACACGAGCTCGTACGCGCGCCCCGGTGAGGGGACCGAGCGCGGGTCGCAGTGGGCGGCGATCCTCAAGGCCGACCCGCCGCCGGCGCTCGTGAACGCGCCGGCAGGCACGGAGGTCGCGTTCGCCTACACGACCGCCGACGCGCTGTGCAACGACGACATCGAGAACCCGCTGAACGAGCCGATCTGCCCGACGGACCCGGCGACGGGCTGGGCACCGTTCACCGAGGACACGCCGGTGTCGGTCTTCGACGACATCACCGCGATCAAGTTCGTCCTCACCTTCCCCGAGGACGAGCCGTTCGAGCCGGGCGAGTACGTGGCCATCGAGGCCACCTCGACCACACCTCCCGAGGTGCCCGCGGCGGGCGACCGCTCGATCGCGTGGAACTCGGCCGCCGTGTCGGCCTCGTACCAGCGGTCGGACGGGACGATGCACAACCTCCTGCCCGCAGAGGGCCAGAAGGTCGGCGTCGCCACGGCGTCGGGCCCGCTCGCGGTGACGAAGCTGGTCGAGGGCGACGGGGCGGCCTACGCGCCGGACGAGTTCCAGCTCAACGTGCAGTGCACGTCCGCGCCGGGCTCGTGGGTGGAGAAGGAGCTCGACCCGATACCCATCACCGTGGTGCCGGGCACGCCGACGGTGGTGCCGAACCTGCCCTACGGCGCGGAGTGCACGATCACCGAGGACTCCGGGGTGAATGGCGAGACCGCGCTGGTCGTCGGCACGGTGACCATCGACTCCGAGACCGTGGACGAGGACCCGACGACCATCTCGGCCCTCAACATCTACGACCTCGGCGGCCTGGTGCTGTCGAAGTCGGTCGAGAGCGACGCCGTCGACCAGGACGGGAACCCGGTGTCCTACGGCCCGTTCGAGGCGACCGTGGAGTGCACGTTCCTCGGCGAGCCGGTGTTCGCCGACGGGTACGACGCGGACACCCCGATGGTCGTGGAGCTCGACGAGGACGGCACGCCCGTGGAGCTCACCGGCCTGCCGGTGAACTCCGAGTGCACCGTCACCGAGACGAACACCGCCGACGCGGCGGGCACCACCATCACGGTGACGACCCCGGGCGAGGACCCGGTCGAGACGGACGGGACGTCGGCCGACGTCACGGTCGTGCCCGACGAGGACGGCACGGCCGGCGCGGAGATCGCGCTGGAGAACACCTTCGACGTCGGGGTGATCAACCTGCAGAAGGTGGTCGACGGCGAGGGCGGGCCCGCCTACGGCGCGGGGCCGTTCACGATCCAGGTGGTCTGCACCTACGACGCCGACGGCGACGGGCCCGGCGAGGCCGGCACGGTCTACGACGGCACGGTGGTGCTCGGCGGCGCCGGACCGCTCGACGCGCAGATCGCCAACCTGCCCGTCGGCGCCGAGTGCACGATCACGGAGACGAACGACGGCGGGGCCACCGGTGCGGTCGTCGTGCCCGACACCGTGACGGTGGACGCGGACGAGCCGGCCCAGGTGGTCATCACCAACACGTTCGACCTCGGCACGATCGAGGTGGACAAGGAGCTCGACGGTCTCGGCGCCCTCTACGGCCCCGGGCCGTTCGAGGTCACGCTGGCCTGCACCTACGGCGAGGACGGCAACGGCGACCCGGTCGAGATCGTGATCCCGGGTGGCGCGGTCCGGACGTTCGTCCCGGGCCAGCCGGCCGTCTACGAGGGGCTGCCGGTCGGCGCGGAGTGCACCGTCACGGAGACGGACGACTTCGGTGCCACCGAGGTGTCCGTGAGCGTGGACGGCGGTGAGCCCGTGGACGGGAACTCGGCGGACGTCGTCGTGCCGCCCGCGGACGGCGGGGAGGCGACCACCGTGACCGTCACGGTCACCAACACCTTCCTCACGGCCCCGGTGCTGGTGGAGAAGACGGTCGACGGCGACGCCGCGGACTTCGCGCCCGGCATGCCCGACATCCCGCCGCTGCCCGAGCTGCCGGACGAGCCCGTCACGCCGGAGGAGCTCGCGGCACTGATCGCCCAGCTCGACGACTTCTACGCGCAGTTCCCGCTGGAGGGCATCCCGTACCGCGCGTCCCTCTCGTGCACGTTCCAGGGGGCGGAGATCCCGGTCCCGGGCGGCGCGGTGCGGCCGTTCGGCCCGGGGCTGCCGGGGGTGTACTTCGGGCTGCCGGTCGGGGCGACCTGCACCGTCACGGAGACCGAGACGGGCGGCGCCACCTCCACCACGATCGAGCCGAGCCCGTTCGTGGTCGACGAGGACCGGGTGCTGCCGGCCCCGCCGCAGGTGGTGACGGTCACGAACACCTATGACGCCGGGTCGATCCAGGTGGAGAAGGTGCTCGACGGCGACGGCGCCGAGTTCGTGACCGCGCCGTTCGAGGTCTCGCTCACCTGCACCTTCCTGGGTGAGGCGATCGAGGTGCCGGGCGGAGCCACCCGCACGGTGACGCCCGACGAGCCGGCGACCTACGACGGGCTGCCCGTCGGCGCGGAGTGCGTGGTCACCGAGACCGACGCCGCGGGCGCGGCGTCGTCGACGGTCTCCACGACCGTCGAGGGCGGCGACCCCGGCCAGGTGGTCGTGCCGGGCGCGGACGCCGACCCGGCGGTGATCACCGTGACCAACACGTTCGACGTCGGGTCGATCGCGGTGGAGAAGGTGGTCGACTTCGAGGGCAGCTCCTACGACGTGGGCCCGTTCGAGGTGACCCTCGCCTGCACGTTCCAGGGCGAGGACATCACGGTCCCGGGCGGCGCGGCGCGCGAGATCGCGGGGGGCGACACCGTCACGTACGCGGGGCTGCCGATCGGCGCCGAGTGCGTGGTCACGGAGACGGACGACGGCGGCGCGACGTCGTCGACGGTCTCGACGATCGGCGACGGCGACCCGGGCGCGGCGACCGTCGCGGCCGACCCGGCGCAGCTCACGGTGACCAACGTGTTCCCGGCCCCGCCGGTGCCGCCGAGCGACGGTGGCGACCACGGGGGCGGCTCGCTGCCGGTCACCGGTGCCGACATCGTCATGTGGGTGGGGATCGCGGTGCTGCTGCTCGCGGCCGGGGCGGTCCTCGTCGGGATCCGGCGCCGCCGCCAGCACTGACGGTCGACGTGACGGCGCCGGCCCCGGGTTCACCGGGGCCGGCGCCGTCGTCGTGTGCGGGGGAGGAGCCGCTCAGGCGGCGTCGCGGCTCGCCGAGCGGGCCGCGGCGAGGAGGTCGCGGGCGCGCGCCTCGGGGAGGTAGCAGCGCACGAGCGCGAGGCCGACCAGCGGCAGGGTCGCGGGCTCCGGCACGACGAGGCTGAGCGGCACGCTGCGGGGCTGGAACTTCTGCTTGAAGCGGTGCAGGGAGTCAAAGCCGTACAGCGGCTCGAGCGCCTCGGCGAGGCGGTCGAGGGCGGCGTCGACGCCGCCGGGCGTGCCGTCGTCGTCGCGCGCCAGCGGGCTGCCGGACAGGGAGGCCTCCAGGGCGCCCTCGTCGCGGAACGTGGTGAGCGCGCCCGCGATGAGCAGCTCCATCGTGTAGCGGAACGAGTCGGGGGCGCGGCGCATGACGTCGAGGGTCCAGCCGACCACCTGGCCGCCGGGGGCGTGCACGGGCAGCCAGCTCGTGACGCCGTGCACGCGCCCGTCGGCGTCGGTGGCGAGCCCGACGCGCACGGCGGGGTCCAGCGCCTCGCGCACGCCGCCGAGGGTGAACGCCATCTCGGGGAGGTCGGAGTCGCCGAGCCACGCCTCGGAGATGGCCCGCACCTGCGCGAGCGTCTCGGGCGGCTCGTCGGCGAGGGTGACGAGCCGGTGCTCGACGCCGTGCTTCGCGGCCTGGTTGACGGCGGTCCGCACGTCCTGCCACTTCTTGCCGCGGAACTCGAGGCCCGGGAGGTCGACGACGGCTTCCTCCGCGACGCGCACGACCGTCCAGCCGCGCTGCCTGCCGAGCTCCGCGAGCTCGGGGCTGGAGGAGAAGAAGCAGGAGCCGGACCCGGCGGCGGACGCGGCGTCGACGAAGGCGTCCATGAGCTCGGCGCGACCCTGCGGCCCGTCGCCGACGGGGTCGGTGAGCGCGACGGCGACGCCGGCGTGCGCCTGGTAGGCGACGTACCCGGGCAGGCCGGGGGAGGTCCAGCGCTCGTTGCCGTCCCACGTCGTCATCCAGGCGAGCCGCTGCCCGGCGCCGAGGCGCGCGACGGTGGCGCGCGCCTCCGCCTGGTCGAGCTGGTCCCGGGACCAGGGGCGCGCGTGCCGCCGGGTGCGGAACGACGCCCGCCGCACGACGAGCAGCGCCAGCGCGCCGGCGTCGAGCAGCAGCATGAGCAGGTAGAGGGGCAGCTGCTGGGGCAGCTCCACGGCCGACGCGAGCACCAGCACCGTCTCGGCGAGCACGCCCAGCACCGTGAGGGCGACGGCTACCCGCCACCACACGCGCCGCCCGCGGAACAGGCCGACGGCGAGGACGAGGTCGACGGTCAGCGAGATGAGGCCGGTGGGCCAGTCGTCGCTCTCGACCTTGCCCAGCGGCCCGCCGGCGGGGCCCGCGGCGAACGCGGCGAGCACGACGATGAGCGCGGACAGCGCGAAGTAGCCCGCCGCCGTGACGCGGTCGCGCTGCACCCTCCCGGCGCGGGTGCGGCCGCCGAGGCGCGGACCGAGCAGCGGCCGTGCGACGACGAGGCCGGCCAGCCAGCCCAGCACGTGCTCCACGTCGGCGATGCCACCGCCCACGACCAGCCCGACGAGCACGTACGCGGCGACGACCGCGCTGGCGCGCTGGCGCCACGGCGAGGGGAAGCTCAGCGCGGTCACCGTGATCGCGCCGGTGACGCCGGCGCTGAACCCGACGTCGAGGTCGTCCGCCAGGCCCACGGCCCACGACCAGCCGGTGCGCGCGAGGAGGGTCAGGCCCGCGGCCGTCGCGACGACGCCCACCAGCTGCGTCGTCGCCGTGACGAGCGCGGCGCGGCGGGTGCCGAGGCGCAGCTCCGTCCAGCCGACCAGGACGAGGAAGATGCCCACCACCGGCACGTATCCCCAGGGGACGGGGGCGAAGAACGAGCCGGTCACCGGGGTCCACCAGCGGCCGTCGCGGAACGCGGGGGCGCCGAACGCCACGACGTCGAACCACGACGAGTCCTTCAGCGGGCTCCACAGGCCCTGCGACACGACGCCGAGCACGAGCATGAGCGCCACGACGGCGAGGGTGAACGGCGCGCGGCGGATCAGGGTCATGGGCCGGCCTCGGCCACGGCCTGGTCGTCGTGCCCGTCGGCCGCGCGCTCGTCTCCGCGCGCGTGCCCGAGGACGTCGCGCAGGATGACCGTCACCGGGGCGGACAGCATGGCGCCGAGCAGGCCGGCGAGGACGGCGCCGACGATCGTCGAGCCGAGGTTCACGATGGGGTGCAGGCGGAGCTGGTCGGAGGACAGCTTGGTGAGCATCAGCGTCTGCACCACGTTCTGCACCACGAGGATCACCGCCAGCAGGATCAGCGCCTGCGGCAGCCCTTGCGACCCGAGCGCGATGAGCACGGCGAAGGCGCCGGAGATGATCGCCCCGAGGTAGGGGATGTACGACGTCACGAACGTCACGAGCGCGATGGAGAACGCGAGGGGGACGTCCAGGACGATCGCGCCGATCGCGATGAGCACGGCGGTGACCAGGCTCGACGACGTCAGCGCGCCGAAGTAGCGGCGCAGCGTGAGGGTCGCCTCCTCGATCACGACGTCGCCCCGGGTCGCGCCGACCGACGAGTGCCTGGCGGCGAACGCCTCGATGCGGGGCCAGTCGGCCATGACGTAGAAGAGGAAGAAGACGGCGATGAACGTGCCGACGACGAACGCCGCCGCGCTCGAGAACACGCTGCCGAACAGGCTGGCGAGGCCCCCGCTGAGCGAGGACGAGGCGTCGCCCAGGTCGATGCCCGTGAGGTCGAGCGTGGTGCCCGCCAGCTCCTGCTGGAGCGTGGCGAGCCCGCTGCTCAGCCGGTCGGCGATCTCCGCCGACTGGTCGGCGATGCCGTCGGCCGTCACCCCCACGGCGAGCGCGAGGACGCCGCCCAGCGCGACGAGCACGGCGAGCGACCCGAGCCCGCGGCGCAGCCCCAGCCGTTCCAGCCGGTCGACCAGCGGGTGGAGCAGCACGCCCAGCACGGCCGCCACGACGAGGGGAACCACGAGGCCGCTGATCGCGGACACGGCGGCGTAGACGACGACCGCCGCGGCGGCGATGCCGACGACGGCCCAGCCCACCCGGCCCAGGCGCAGGACGACGGCGCCGGTCCGGCGGGCGGTCTCGGGGGCGTGGTCGGGCACGGGGCTCCTCGGGTCGGTCCCGAGCATCATCCCGCGCGGGGGCTCGCGGCGCGCGTCGCAGTCGGAGGCGTCGACGGCGTCCGTGCAGGTGGCGCCGTCGTGCGGGCACGAGACGGCCGGGCCGGCCGTCGCGGGGACGGCCGGCCCGGCCTGAGGGGGGTCTATCGCTTACGCGCCTTCACGGTGGTCTCGGCAGTCCTCTCGCGCTTCTGCACGCGCTTCTCCTTGAGGGTGAGCGCCGGCTGCTTCTTCGAGCTCTTGGCCACGTGAGTTCACCTCCACTCGCCTCCAGGTGGGTCGATGAACCGGCCACCATAGCAACGTCCTGGGGGCGGTGGGCCGGCCGCGGAGGGCGGCCCCGGGAACGGCTCGGGAGGGAGCGTCAGGCGGCCGTGCCGAAGTCCTTGCGGCGACGCGTGCCGTGCGCGGTCTCGCCGTCGGGGACGATCGCGTCGGGCGGCACCACCATGCCGGCGGGCACGCGGCTGTCGGCGCCGAGCCGGCTGCCGGCGCCGACCCGCGCGCCGTCGCCGACGACGCCGCGGACGCCGACGTGCACGTTCTCGTCCACGCGGGCGCCCTGCCCGACGACGGCGTCCACGTCCACCCAGCTGAACCGCCCCACCTGGGCGCGCGCGCCCACGCGGGCCCCGGCCTCGACGTAGGCGCCCGGCCTGATGGTGGCGTCGGGGTGGACGCTCGCGTGCGGCGAGACGAAGCCCTCGCCGTTGTCGTGCCGGAGGTATCGGGTGTACTTCCCCGGCTCGTGCTCGATCTCGACCTTTCGGGGGATGCGTCGCAAGAGTGCTCCTAGAGGTGCGTGGCAATCTTGTGACATAACGCGCAAGCGGCGTCCCTTGTTCCCGGGAGTGGGATCCCGAGGCAACGGCGGCCTGCCCGGTGGGGCTCGGTGACCGGGATCACGGTGACGATTCGTTGCACTCAGTGCAGCGAAGTGTCTACCGTCGCCGGGTGCCCCCCGACCTCCGCCCGGACGACGACGCGACCCTCGGCACCCGTGCGCGCCTCAAGGCCCGCACCCGCCGGAGCATCGTCGACGCCGCCACCGCCCTCATGGACGAGTCGGCGGGCATCGACTTCTCGGTCGACGACCTCGCCGACCGCGCGGGCGTGTCCCGGCGCACGGTCTTCAACCACTTCGCGTCGCTCGACGACGTGGTGGCCGCCGTCGGGGCGGGGATCTTCGCCTCCGTGCGCGACGCGCTCCTCGCCGTCGACCCGCCGGACGCCCGGCCCGGCGGCGCGGACGGTCCGCGCGCCGCAGCCCTCGCCGACCTCGTCGGGGCGCTGCGCCGCGCGGACCTCGTCGGCCCGATGGCGTCCCTCACGCGCGGGCTCGGGCTGCAGGGCCGGTCCGAGGACGTCTCGGGCGTGCCCTCGCACCAGGCGATGCTGCTGCTGAGGTCGCTGTCGGACGTCAGCGAGGACCTCGCCGGAGACCTCGTGCACCGCCACCCACGGGTGGATCCCCTCGACGTGGACCTCCTCGTCGCGCAGGCCATGAGCAGCCTCGTCGTGCTGCACCGGCACTGGTTCGCCCGGACCGGGGCGGCCACCGACGCCGCCTCCCGCAGCCTCTGGACGGACCTGCTCGACCACATCGCCCCGGGCACCTCCGCCCGCCCCTCGGAAGGACACCATGGCTGAGCTCCTCTACCGCCTCGGACGCTTCGCGTCCCGGCGCGTCAAGACCGTGATCGCCGTCTGGGTGGTGATCCTGGCCGTCGCCGGCGCCGGGTACGCCGTCGGGGCGGGGACGCTGTCCGACAGCTTCACGATCCCCGGCACCCCGACGCAGGAGGTGACCGACCGGCTCGCGGACGAGATGCCGGAGGCCGCGGGCGGCACGGGGACGGTGGTGCTGACCACGGACGACGGTTCATCGCTCACCGCGGGCCAGGAGAAGGCCCTCCGCGGCGTCCTCGCCGACGTGCGGGACGTCGACGGGGTCGAGGACGTCGTCGACCCGTTCGCCAGCGAGGCCGACCGGCAGGAGCAGGCGGACAAGCTCGCGGACGGCGAGAAGCAGCTCGCCGACGGCCGTGACCAGCTCTCCGACGGGCAGGACCAGCTCGACGCCGGCCAGCAGCAGATCGACGACGCGCGCGCCGAGCTCGAGGCCGGGCAGGACCAGCTCGACGACGCCCGCGCGCAGGCGGAGGCCGCCGGGCAGGCGGAGGCCGCGGCCCCGCAGCTCGACGCGCAGCAGGCCCAGCTCGACGCCGGCACGGCGGAGCTGGACAAGCAGCAGGACACGCTCGACGAGAAGTCCGCCGAGCTGAAGGACGGCACGGCGGAGCTCGAGGAGCAGGCCACCCAGCTGGAGCAGGGCAAGGAGCTGCTGGACCTGTCCTCGGGGATCAAGCTCGTCTCCGACGACGGGTCGACGGCGGTCGCCACGGTGATCTTCGCCGACGACCAGATGGACATCTCGCAGGAGACGAAGGACGCCGCCATCGGCGCGATCACCGACGGCGTCGCGGACGTCGACGGGGTGCACGCCGACCTCGGCTCCGACCTCGCCATGGAGACCCCCGCGATCGTCGGGCCCGGCGAGGTCATCGGGCTGATCGTGGCGGCCGTCGTGCTCGTCGTCATGCTCGGCACCCTCATCGGGGCCGGCCTGCCGCTGGTCACCGCGCTCGTCGGCGTCGGGATCGCCGCGCTGGGCGCGCTCGCGTTCTCCGGCGTGGTGCAGATGTCGTCCGTGACGCCGGTGCTCGGCCTCATGCTCGGCCTCGCCGTCGGGATCGACTACGCGCTCTTCATCGTCAACCGGCACCGTCACCAGCTCAAGGACGGCTACGAGGTCCGCGAGTCCGTGGCGCTCGCCAACGGCACCTCGGGCAACGCCGTCGTGTTCGCCGGGGCGACGGTGGTCATCGCGCTCCTGGCCCTCAACGTCACCGGGATCCCCTTCCTCGGCCTCATGGGCACCGTCGGCGCGGCGTCCGTCGCCGTCGCCGTGCTCGTGTCCGTGACGCTCACGCCGGCCCTGCTGTCCGCCATCGGGATGCGCATCCTCAGCCGCAAGGAGCGCGGACGCCTGCACGCGGGCGCCGAGGAGCACGCCGCGCACGACGCGAGGCACGCGGCCTCCGCGTCCGCCGGCCCCGTGCGGCCGATGCGGACGCCCGTGGCCGTGGGCCGCGTGGTGCTCGGCGTCGCCGTGCTCGGCGCGATCGCCGTCCCGGCCATGGACCTGCGGATCAACCTGCCCGACGGGTCGTCGGACTCGCCGGACTCCACGACGTTCCAGGCGTACACGACGATCGCCGACGAGTTCGGGCCGGGCGTCAACGGGCCGCTGCTCGTCGTGGCCGACCTGCCGCAGGCGGTCACCGACGACGACGAGGTCGCGACCCAGCTGGCCGTCGCCACGCAGCTGGCCGACCAGGACGACGTGGTCGCGGTCGCGCCCGCGGGGACGTCGGACGACGGCACGATGATCGCCTTCCAGGTGGTGCCGGCCGAGGGGCCGACGAGCGAGTCCACCGAGCAGCTCGTCCACACCCTGCGCGACCTGTCGCCGCTGTCGATCGACGCGGCGTCCGCCGACGGCGCGGACACCGTGAGCGGCGACGTCGAGATCGGCGTCGCGGGCGCGGCGTCCGGGAACATCGACATCTCGCAGAAGCTGTCCGACGCGCTGCCGCTCTACCTCGGCGTCGTCATCGGCCTGTCGCTGCTGATCCTCATCGTGGTGTTCCGGTCGTTGCTGGTGCCGATCATCGCGACGCTCGGCTTCGTGCTGTCGTACTTCGCGGCCCTCGGCGGCGTCGTCGCCATCTACCAGTGGGGCTGGCTGTCCGGCGTCTTCGGGGTCGACCACCCGGGGCCGATCCTCAACTTCCTGCCCACGATCCTCGTCGGCATCCTGTTCGGCCTGGCGATGGACTACATGCTGTTCCTGGGCTCGGGGATGCGGGAGGCGTACGCGCACGGCGCCCCGGCGCGCGTCGCCGTCGTGCAGGGCTTCCGGGCCGGCCGCTCCGTGGTCACGGCGGCCGCGATCATCATGATCTCCGTGTTCGGCGGGTTCGTGTTCTCCGAGTCCGCGATGATCCGGCCGATCGGGTTCGCCCTCGCGTTCGGCGTGCTCGTCGACGCGTTCGTCGTGCGGATGCTCGTGGTGCCGGCCCTCATGCACCTGCTCGGTGACGCCGCCTGGTGGCTGCCCCGGTGGCTGGACCGGATCCTGCCGAACGTCGACGTCGAGGGTGCGGCCCTCGAGCGTCAGCACCCGCACGCCGCGGACGTGGACGGCGACGTCGAGCCGACGGAGCGACCGGTGAGCTCCGCGACGCAGCCGGGACGGTAGCGCTCACTCCGGGGCCGGGCGACCCATCACCTGGGTGCCCGGCCCCAGCCGGCCGAGCCGCCGCCAGCCGGAGCGGCGGTAGAGCCCGACGGCCGGATCGTCCTCCGCCTCCGACGTGAGCAGGAGGCTGCGCCGCCCGACACCCTCCAGGACGGCGTCGTGGAGCCGGCGGCCGACGCCGTGACCCCGCCAGGCGGCGAGCACGCCCAGCTCGACCAGCTCGAAGTGGTCGCCCACCCACGCGTCGGCGACGTCGCGGGGCAGCGCCTCGACGAGGAGGTCGGACCAGTACTGGCCCCGCTGGCCGACATAGCCCCAGGCGAAGCCCACCAGCCCGCCGTCCGCGTGCGCCGTCACGAGGCGGTACCCGTCGTGAGCGGCGTGCCGGTCGTACCGCCCGGTCCGCCACTCCACCGGGTCGGCGACGTCGCCGAACACGGCGTCGTAGCAGGACCACACCTGCTCGGCGAGCGCCGCCGCGCCGGCGCCGTCGGTCCGCCGGAGCTCGATCGCCTCGTCGTCGGTCATGGACGGCATCGAATCACGACGGTGAGAGGGTGGGCGCGTGGACGCCGCCGACCTGGATGCCGCCGGCCCGGTCGCGTCGCTGCTCGCCGAGGCGTACGGGGTCCGGGTCGGCCGCGTCGAACGGGTCCCGGCGGGCACGGCCACCGACAACTTCGTGGCGACCGGCGGTGACGGGACACGCCTGTTCGTGAAGGCGTACCGCACCCTCGCGGAGGTGCCGGCCGCGCGGGCGGCGGCAGCGTTGACGGAGTTCGCCGGCCGGGGCGGCACCCCGGTGCCTCACCTGCACCGGACGGCGCGGGGGAAGGTGATCGCGCGCGGGCACGGCCTCGTCGCCTCGGTCTGGGCATTCGTCGACGGGGCGCGGACCGCGGAGGGGGGCCTCCGTGGCGACCTCTGGAGCGCAGTGGGGACGGCTGTGGGCAGGCTCCACCGCCACCTGGCCACGCACCCGTCCGCCCTGCCGACGACCCGCCCCGCGGCCGGCCTGGTCGACGTGGGTGCGGCCACGGCCCGTTACGACCGGCTGCTCGACGAGTACCGCCGCCGAGGGGTCGAGGACGACTTCGAGGCCTGGGCGCGTGACGCGCTCGCGGAACGCAGGGCGTTGCTGCCGCGCGTGGGGCGCATGCTCGCGGCGCTGCCGCCGCTGACGGTCCAGACGCTGCACGGCGACCTCGCCGCACCGAACGTGCTCCTGCGCGGGGACGCGGTGGCTGCTGTGATCGACTTCCAGCCGCCGACGGAGGGCTACCTCGCGTGGGAGGTCGCACGCATCGCGTGCGACCCGCGCACCCTGGTGACGAACCCTGGGTGGCGGGACGGGCTGCCCGCCCTGCTCGACGCGTACCGGCTCGCCCACCCCGCCGTCCGCCCCGACGACCTCGCGGCGGTCGTCGCCGCGGGCAGCGCCTACACGCTCGCGTCGACCTACCCGCTCGGGGCGCCGGTCCACGAGCCGGGCACCGTGGACGACACGCTCCGCACGTACGCGCGGCAGCGGCACGACGCCGCGCTCGTCATGCTCGACGAGGTGACGGCCGCCTAGACGACGAGTCCCGGACGTCCGCCAGGATGGGCGCATGACCATGTACCTCGCCGGCGGTGGGACGCCAGAGCAGGAGAGCCTCGTGTGGGCGGAGGCGTTCGCCGGTGCGGGTCGTGTCGTCTACTGGCCGTTCGCGCTGCCGTCGACGATGGCGGGCGGGGCGGCGGGGTGGTTCGCCGCGGCGTTGGCCGGGCTGGGCCTCGCCGTCGACGACCTCGACGTCTGGCCGAGCCTGGACGGGCGACGTCCGCGCGAGCTCGCCCGGGCCGACCTGCTGTTCGTCGGTGGCGGACTCACCTCGAGGCTGGCCGCGCAGGTGCGCGAGCACGGGTTCGCGGACGCGGTCCGTGACCACGTCCGCGGCGGCGGGCGCTACTACGGCGGCAGCGCCGGCGCGGTGCTGTGCGGGGAGTCCCTCGAGATCGCCGCCCTCGCCGACGGCGACGAGGATGCCACCGGGCAGGCCGGTCTGGGGCTGCTCCACGGCGCTGCCGTGCTCCCTCACGCCGACGTCTTCGGCCCCGAATCAAGCGCCGCCTGGGCCCGCGGCCTCGGCCGCACGGTGGTGGCGATCCCGGAGGCATCCGGCCTGGCGGTCGACGGCGACCGTGCACGCGTGCTCGGGCCCGACCCGGTCCGCGTGGTGCGGGGTGCCGGGGCGACGGTTCACGAGCAGGGCGCGGAGCTCACGCTCGCCGGATGAGGCCGGGGCTCAGCCGACGCCGATGTTGCGGAGCAGCCACTCCGCCTCGCGCAGCTCGTCGTCCTTCTCGTCAGGGACGGGGGCGACGTCCTGCGCGGCGCGCAGCTGGTCCGGCGGGACGGGCGCGTCGAGGTGTCGGAAGCGCTCGCGCGGGTCGGGCTCACCGGGTGAGCCCACGGTCTCGGCCGTCATGTGTCCACGGTACGCGCGAGAGCGACCGCGGACACGGTGGTCCGGCAGGATCGGGGGATGAATGACGACGTCCCCCGCCCGCGCCGCCGCCGGCGCGTCCTGCTGATCAGCGGCGGGGCCGTCGTCCTGGTGGTCGCGGTGCTCGCGGCCCTCGTGTGGTCGGGGGTGCTGTGGCCCAACCGGGTCACGGCGGCGAAGTTCGCGGTCCGCGGCGTCGACGTCTCCGCGTACCAGGGGGAGATCGACTGGCCGACGCTCGCGTCGCAGGACATCGACTTCGCGTTCATCAAGGCCACCGAGGGGTCCGGCCACGAGGACGAGCGGTTCGCGGCGAACTGGGCGGCCGCGCGCGACACCGACCTCCTCGTCGGCGCGTACCACTTCCTCAGCTTCGAGAGCCCCGGAGCCGACCAGGCCGCCCACATGATCGACGTCGTCCCCGCCGAGAGCGGCACGCTCCCGCCCGTCGTCGACGTCGAGTACTACGGCGAGTTCGCGGCCGACCCCCCGACCGTCGACGAGCTGCGCGGCATCCTCGACCCCCTGCTCGACGCGCTCGAGGAGCACTACGGCGTCCCGCCGATCCTCTACACGACGCAGCAGATCCGCGCCGACTACCTGGGCGCCCGCTACGACCGGTACCCGCTGTGGATCCGGTCCGTCGTGAGCAGCCCCGACCTGCCGCGCCGGGACTGGGAGTTCTGGCAGTACTCCGACCACGACACCCTGCCGGGCTACTCGGGCGACGAGCAGTACATCGACATGAACGTCTTCGACGGCACCCTCGACGACCTCCGCGCCCTGACCCAGCCCTGACACGTCGTGGCGGCCGCCCGTGTGATCTGCGCCGTCCGACCGGCGGCGGGCGGGCACGGCCGTTACGGTCGGCCGAGTGGTAGAGCGATGGACGTGGCCGGCGGCGATCGGCATCGGGTTCGGGGTGGCGGCGTTCTTCGCGGTGCTGGTCCCCGTGCTGCTGGTGCAGCAGCGCCGGTACGGGCGGCTCGACGCGCGGCGCGTGCTGGGCGCGGCGGCGCTCGCGGTGTACGTCGTGACGCTGCTGGCGTACACGATGCTGCCGCTGCCGTCGGGCGACCTGGTGGCCTGGTGCGCCGCCCACGGCGTCTCCGGCGCGGAGCTGACGCCGCTGCACTCGCTGGACGACATCCGTCGGGACACGGCCGGCCTGGGCCTGGCGGCCACGCTGCGCAGCGTCGCGGTGCTGCAGGTGGCGTTCAACGTGCTGCTCTTCGTGCCGTGGGGCGTGCTGGCGCGGCGCTACCTCGGCTGGGGCGTGGCCGCGTCGACGCTGAGCGCGCTGGTCGCGTCGGTGGCGGTCGAGACCGTGCAGTACACGGGCATCCTCGGCCTCATCCCGTGCTCCTACCGCGTGGCCGACGTCGACGACGTCCTCGCGAACACGCTCGGAGGCCTGGCCGGCGCGCTGCTCGCGCCGGTCGTGCTGCGCTGGATGCCGCAGTCGCGCGAGCTCGCCGCCGCGCGCCTCGAGCCCCGGCCGGTGACGTTCTGGCGCCGGTTCCTGGGGATGGTCACCGACCTGCTGGCGGCGTTCGTGCTCGGCGCGGCGCTGCAGCTCGCGTACCGGGTGGGGATGCTGGCGTCCGGCCGCGAGCTGTCGTCGGCCACGACCTGGGCGGACGTGCTGCTCGGCACGGTGCTGCCCGCCGTCGTCGTGTTCCTCGTGCCGCCGTGGGTGGGCAGCGGCGCGTCGCTGGGGCAGCGGGCGGTGTGGCTGGAGCCGCGCTGGCCCGACGGCGCGGGGAGGCTGCGGCGCGGGTCCCTCCCGCGCCGCGTCGCCCGCGGCTACCTGCTGCTCGGCCTGTACGGGGCGCTCTCGATCGTCGAGGCGGTGCCGCCCGGCGACGCGTCGAACGCGTGGGCCGGTGCGCTGCAGAACGTGGTGCTGCTCGCCGCGCTGGTCGGCGTCGTCGCCACCCGTGACCGGCGAGGGCTGGCCTGCGCGATCACCGGGGCGCGGTTGGTCGACGCACGGACGCCGGCGTCGACGCGGGGCTGACCGCCGGCGTGGCCGCGGGGGATACGTTGCTGTCATGGCCGACTGGAACCAGCCCATCATCGACGAGTTCCGCGCCAACGACGGGAACGTCGCGACGAGGGGGTTCGGGCGCGGGCTGGTGCTGCTGCACCACCGCGGCGCGCGCACCGGGGCCGAGCGGGTGTCGCCCCTCGCGGCGATCCGCGACGACGACGACACGTGGCTCGTCACCGCGTCCGCGGGCGGCTCCGACACCAACCCCGCCTGGTACCACAACGTGCTCGCCCACCCCGAGGTGAGCATCGAGACCCCGGACGACGGCGTCGTCGACGTCCTCGCCGACGAGCTCCACGACGACGACCGCGACGTGGCGTGGGACCGCTTCAAGGCCCGCTCCGAGGGGTTCGCGGGCTACGAGCGCCGGACGTCGCGCGTCATCCCGGTGATCCGCCTCGTGCGCCGCTGAGGCGCCCCGGGCTCAGTCGGCGTCGCCGCGGGTGTCGTCGTCGCGGGCGGCGGCCACGCGGATGGCGCGGTCCTCGGCGACGGCGTCGCGCCGCTTGCCGGCCTTCTTGTCGCTGGCCTTGGTGTCGCGCGGGGGGAGCTGGATGTCCTCCTCGGCAGGCAGGCCGTCGTTGAGCTCGCGGCTGCGCTCCACCTCGGCGTCGAGCTCCGCGCCGAACAGCAGCACGAGGTTGACGATCCACAGCCACAGCAGCAGCACGATGAACGTGGCGAGGATGCCGTAGGAGCCGTAGTTGCCGAACCTGCCCGCGTAGTACCCGAACGCCGCGGAGGCGATCGCCGCGACGACGATGGCCACCAGCGCACCGGCGCTGACCCAGCGGAACCTGGGCCGCTTCACGTTCGGCGTCGCGTGGTACAGCAGTGCGACGGCCACGACGACGAGGACCAGTGCGACGGGCCACTTCACGATGTTCCAGACGGTGAGGGCCGTGTCGCCCAGGCCTACCGCCTCGCCGACGGCGCGCGCGACAGGACCCGACAGCACCAGGCTGGCGACGACCAGCGCCACGAGCACCACGACGACGAGCGTGACGCCGAGCATCACGGGGCGCAGCTTCCAGACCGGCCTACCCTCCTCGACGTCGTAGATGCGGTTCAGGGCCCGGCCGAACGCGCCGACGTAGCCGGACGCGGACCACAGGGCCAGGACGAGGCCGACGACGAGCGTCACCCCTGCGCCGGTGGAGTTCGCCGCGTTGGCGACGAGCGGGTCGACGATCGCGACGGTCTCCTTCGGCATGAACTCCGAGACGGTGCTCGTCACGGAATCGACCGCCTTCTCGGCGTTACCCACCAGGCCGAGGATCGACACCAACGCCAGCAACGCGGGCGCGGAGGCCAGCACGGCGTAGTAGGTCAGCCCGGCGGCGAGGTCGGTGCACTGGTCGGCCCCGAACTCGCGGAACGTGCCCTTGAGCGCCCGCCCCCACGACGGCTTCGGCGCGTCGGACGGCGCGCGCGGGGTGTCGTGGGCGCCGTCGTCGGCGCCGGTCTGCTGCTCGCCGGTCTCGGTCATGCTGGCCTCCTCGGTCACCTCCAGGCTCGACGGTGCAGGTCATGCCCGCAAACGGACGTCGCGTGGCCCTGGGCGGGCCCGCGGGTGGTGGGGCATCCTGGTCGGCATGGCACTCCCTCCGCCCCCGGCCGGCTGGACCCGGTTCGTCGTGAAGGCCAAGGTCGTCTCCGTCGGGCGGGACTTCCGCGTCACGGACGTCGACGGCGCCGACGCCTTCCTCGTCGACGGCAAGGTCGGGCCGCGCGAGCGCGCCGACGTGCTCGACGCCGCGGGCTCGGTCGTCTACCGGGTGACCGGCCGCGTGATCAACCTGCCCAAGCGCATGACGATCACCGACCCCGCGGGCACGGAGGTCGCGGCGCTGCACGGCAAGCTGTTCTCCCCGATCCGTTCGCGGATGACGCTCCACCGGCCGGACGGGCCCGAGTGGGAGCTGCAGGGGAACTTCATCGAGAAGGAGTACACGGTCACCGCCGGGGGAGCGCCCGTCGTCGCGATCACCCAGAAGTGGGTGACGGTCCGCGACACCTACACGCTCGACGTCGCCGACGGCACGGACCCCGGGCTCGCCCTGGCGGTGCTGTGGGCCGTCGACCGCTGGGTGGAGCGGGACGCGGGCTGAGCCGGCCGGGTCAGGCGCCGGGCGCCTCCTCGCCGTCCGCGGCCGGCGCGGGGGGCGTGTGCAGCAGTTCGCGGGCCTGCTCGGCGGCGCGGGTGATGCTCTCGCCGACGAAGTCCATGAACCGGGCCATGTTCTCCAGCCGCGCGCCGGCGGGCGTCTCGCGCCCGAGGACGCCGACGCCCTCGCGTGCGGCCTGCGCGAGCTGGGCGTTGGACCGGGCGGCCGCGACCATCGACTGGTACCAGGCGTCGCCGTCCGCCGCATAGCGCTCCCGGCGCCCCTCGACGCGCTCGCGGCGGATCAGGCCAAGGTTCTCCAGGAGCGCGACCGCCTTGGAGACCGACGCCGGGCTGACCTCCAGCCGCTCGACGAGCTCGGCGGCCGTGAGGCTGCCGGAGTCCGCCACGTACAGCAGGGTGAGCACGCCGGCGGACATGCGGGGCAGCCCGGACTGCATGAGGAGCGTCGTGAAGGTCTCCTCGTAGGCGCGCAGCGCCGCGTCGTCCTGGCCCGTGCCCCGTCCCGCGGCGCGCGACACCCTGGCGTTGCGGGCGGTGGCGGAGGGGCGCCGGCGGTGCGCGGCCTGCTGGGCGCTGCGGTGCGCCAGGTCGGCGCGGTAGGCGCCGGGGCCGCCGTGGCGCATCACCTCGCGGGTGACCGTCGACGTCGGCCGGTCGAGGCGTCGTGCGATCTCCGCGTACGCGAGGTCGTCGGCGAGGCCGAGCGCGATCTGCTGGCGTTCCTGTGCGGTGAGCCGGCCTCCCGGCATGGCGTCCTCCTCGGCGTCGTGGTGCTCCCGTCGCGTTCATCGTACATCGGATGCAACGCCCCGAGCGCTTGAGATTGCGTTACTGTTCACGCCGGGTGCAACGATTTATGTGGTCTGACCTGCGTCTATGTACATCACGTGCAATGAATGGTCTTGCCGAACCTGCGAACGCAACGTAGCGTTTCTCATGTCAGAAAGAGAACCGCAGATCACCACAGGAGCTGATTGCCATGCAGACGTTCGAGACCACCACCCCCGTCACCGCCGTCGTCGACCTCCCCGCCGGCCGGCTGACCGTCGTCGCCGCTGAGCGCTCCGACGCCACCGTCGACGTCCGCCCCGCCAACCCGTCGAAGAGCCGCGACGTCGAGGCCGCCGAGCGCACCACCGTCGCCTTCGCCGACGGCGTCCTGCGCGTCACGACCCCCGCCGAGCACCGTGCCCTCGGCAGCAGCGGCTTCGTGGACGTGACGGTCCAGCTGCCGTCCGGCTCGGGCCTGGAGGCGAAGGTCGCCAGCGCGGAGGTCCGCGGGGTCGGGCGCCTCGGCGACGTCGTGGTCGAGAACGCGCACGGCGACATCAAGGTCGACGAGGCCGCGACCGCCCGGCTCAGCACGCAGGCGGGCAGCATCACGGTCGGCCGCGTCACCGGCACCTCGACGCTGCGCACCGCGAAGGGCGACATCACGGTCGACGAGGCGACGCAGGGCGCGCTGGAGCTCGCCACCCAGCTGGGCGACGTCTCCGTCGGCGCCGCCGCCGGCGTCACCGCGTCGCTCGACTCCGGCACCGCCCTCGGCCGGGTGCGCAACGCGCTCGCCAACACGGGCGGCGCCGTCGCGCTGCAGATCCGCGCCACCACGGCGATGGGCGACATCTCCGCCCACAGCCTCTGAGGCGACGGTTCCGGCACGGCGCCGGAGGACGGACGCGGTCGTGGGGTTCCCACGGCCGCGTCCGTCGTTCCCGCCGGGACCGACGAGTCTCGGCGCCGGGGCGGGTCTGCCCGTCATGACACTCACCGGACAGCTCGACCCCCGCTTCAGCGAGGCCACCGCCCCGACGCCCTGGGGCGAGGTCGAGGCCGCGCTGGTGGGCGCCACCGGCTACCAGCTCACGACGGTGCGCGCCGACGGCCGCCCCCACGTCACCCCGCTGGTCGGGCTGTGGACGGGCGAGGCGTTCGTGTTCTGCACCGGGCCCGACGAGCAGAAGGCCCGCAACCTCGGCCACGGCCCGCACACCGCCGTCACGCTCGGGTCGGGGGCGTGGGACGACGGCCTCGACGTCGTCGTCGAGGGCGCCGCCGAGCGCGTGACCGGGGGCCCGGAGCTGCGCCGCCTCGCCGACGCCTTCCGCGCCAAGTACGGCTCCGCCTGGGACTTCGAGAACGACGACGAGTCGTTCGACCCGCAGGGCCAGCGCGCCCTGGTCTACCGCGTCGTGCCCGCCAAGGTGCTCGCGTTCGCCAAGTCGCCGCACGGCCAGACGACGTTCCGTCCCTGAGGCGGCCGTCCCCCGGCCCGCCCGCCGCGGGATCAGGTGCGGCGCTCGTGCCGCACGGGCTTGAGCCGGTCGGGCGCGTCCGTCGCGGGCTCCCAGGTGCAGGTGAACCAGCCGCGGTAGCCGAAGAGGAAGCCGAAGCGGGAGTTCGTGACGCGCAGGTCCACCTCGAACCGCCCGGCCGCGTCGTCGTAGCGCTCGCGCAGCAGGGCGCGGCCGCTGAACAGCAGGGGGAAGCGGAAGGCCAGCGGGCCCTCGTAGAAGCGCTGGGCGTCGGACGTGAGCACCAGCCCGCCGTCGTCGTCGGCGTGCAGGTCGAGGTCGACGGCGAGGTGCTGGTGGGTGCCGAGGTAGTCCACGACGGCGCCGCCCACGTCGATCATCGTGGCGTCGAACCGGCGCCGGTGGCCGCGGATGTCGTACGACCGCACGAACGTGACGGTCTCGCGGCCCAGGGGGTCGAGGTACGGGTAGTTCTCGATGGTGAACGGCACGTCGGTGCCGACGTCCGGCACGAGGATGTTGCGCAGGCGCCCCACCTGCAGGAACGGCACCGTCCACCACGGCCCGCGCCGGATCTCGGTCATGACGCCGGTCCCGATGCACGCTTCCCCGGCGCCAAGCCCGACGTCGAACCGCCGCTGCAGCATCGGGTGCAGGCGCTCGAACTCGGCGCCCATCGCGCGGCGGAAGATCGAGGGGGCGGTCGTGTCGTGGGGTGTGCCGGTCATGGTGCGGCCTCCGGGGCGGGCAGGGAGTCGAGGGTGCGCGGGGCGTCGCGCAGGTGGTCGTCGTGGCGGCGGCCGTGCTCCGGCGCGCGGCGGCAGCGCGCGGCGCGCGGCCGGTCCGCGCGCCACACCCACAGCACGCTGCGCAGCGGCCACCGCTCGGGCTCCACGCCCTGCTCGGCCCACAGCCGCAGGCGGTCGAAGCTCCAGGCCGTGGCCCAGCCGAGCAGCGGCCGGGCCAGGCGGTCGAGCAGGCGGCCCCAGCCCGGCGCGTAGTCGTAGCCCGTGACGAAGCGGGTGCCGTCGCCGTCCGGCACGTACCGCCAGTAGCCCCGGCCGGCGCGGAGGGGGGAGCGACGGTCGGTGGTGGCGAAGCGGAGCGCCGACGTGCGCGTGCCGTCCGGGCGCTCCGTCTCGCCGATGCTCACGCCGTCGCCCGCCACCGTCCCGACCGGCGTGCGCCGCGTGTAGGTGAAGCGGGTCGCCCCGCCCGCGGTGGGCGTCGTCGGCACGATCCGCGAGAACCGGACGTCCCACCGCACGTGCTGCTCCGGGTCCTGGGTCAGCGCCCAGACCGTCTCCGGCGGCGCCGCGATCCTCGCCTCGACGTAGATGCCGCGGCCGGTCACCAGTGCTCCTCGAGGGGGTCCGCGTCGACGGTGGGCACCGGGGCCGAGCACTCGGCCACCACCGACCCGTGCTCGTCCATGAGCGCCACGCGGGCGGTCCAGCCGCCCGGGTCCCGGGGCACGGCGACGGTCGCGGACGCCACCTCGTCGGACACCGAGACCCCGTCATCGACCCCGTCATCGACGCCGTCGTCGACGGTCCCGCCGAACGGGCCGCCCGAGGTGAAGGAGTCTCCCTCGGACGACGTCACCGCCACGGCGGCGGTGGCGGCGCCCACGTCGGGGTTGTCGCTCGCGTCGACGCCGAGGCCCGTGGACCAGGCCACCGAGACGCTCCAGTCCTGCTCGGTGACGCGGGTGATGCCGAGCCTGGAGTCCCACCGGGTGTCCCGCGCACCGGAGACGATCGCCGTCGCCGCGAAGTCCCCGGTGCTCGCGCACGACGTCTCGTCCTGCGCGGCCTGCCGGCTGCCGCCGCCGCTCGACGTGACGCTGGCCGCCGCGGCCGCCGCGCACACGACGAGGGCGACGGCGCCCGTGACCCGCCGGGGCCAGCGCAGCCACGGCGCGTGGGCGTCGCGGGCCGCGCGGACGCGGGCGACGAGCGGGTGCGGCAGGGGTGTCGTGGTGCGGACGGCGACGGTGCCGAGCAGCGAGTCGGCGAACGTGCGGCCCTCGTGGTGGAACGCGGCGCGGAGGTAGCCGACCAGCAGGATCGTGTCGAGCACGTGGGCGAACCAGCGCACCATCGTGCCCGGCAGCCCGATCGGCCGCCCCGACCGGTCGTCGACCACGGAGATGCCCACGGCCCGCTTGCCCGGGGTCATGCCCGTGTACGCCTGGAAGGCGCCCAGCACGAGCAGCGTGCCGGCCACCCAGGCCGCCGTCGGCGCGTCGAGGGGGGCGGTCCCCGCCTGGCCCAGGCCGGGGAGCGCGCCGAACGACGGCGTGTCACCCGTGGCGAGGAACGCGACGGACGCGACGAGCGCCGAGTCCAGCAGCGTCGCGACGACCCGCAGCCCCCAGGGTGCCCGCGGCCGCTCGTCCGTGAACGGCCCGAGCAGGTCCTGGACCGGAGGGAGCGGGCCCGGAGGTGTCGCCGGAGGCGCCGCCGGCGCCGTCGAGGTCATGGCCGGATGTTTCCACGGGCACGCTCGCCCGTCCATGGGGTGTCCAGGACGCGCTCAGGCGGGTGCGGCGACGACCACCGTGCCCGCGTCGCCGTCGACGGCGAGCGACCCGGCGCCGCGGAGGGCGTCGGTCGCGCCGGCCACGCCGAGCACCGCCGGCAGCCGCAGCTCGCGCGCGACGATCGCCGCGTGCGACAGCAGCCCTCCCGTCTCGGTGACGACGGCCGCGACGACGCCGAACAGCGGCGTCCACGCCGGGTCCGTCCCGCGGCACACCAGCACGTCGCCGGGGCGGACGGTGCCGAACTCGTCCGGCCCGCGCACCACGCGCGCCGGCCCGGAGGCCCGCCCGCCGCTCGCCCCCGTGCCCCGCAGCACGGCTCTCCCGTCGTCGGCGCGGTCCCGGGGCGAACGCGGCGCCAGTGGCCCCCCGGGATCACGCTCACCCCGGTCCGGGGGGAGGGCGGCCGTGACGGGGCGGGCCTGCAGCAGCCAGACCGCGCCGTCGTCGTCCACCGCCCACTCCACGTCCTGCGGCCCGCCGCGCAGGCTCGCCACCCGGTCGCCCAGCGCGGCGACGTGCAGCACCGTGGCCTCGTCGAGGCACGGGCGGCCCCGGTCCGCGCCGGGGACCTCCCGGGCGGCGACCCCGGCGGGGGAGCGGTCCACCCGGGTGCGCTTGGTGCCGGTGCGCCGCTCGACGACGCGCCCGTCCGCGACGGTCCACCGGTCCGGGTCGACGGCGCCCCGCACCACGCTCTCGCCCAGCCCCCACGACGCCTCGACCACGGTGCGCCCGCCGCCCGTGAACAGGACGCCCGCCGCCCGGGCGTCGACGAGCCGCTGGACGACGACGGCGACCTCGGGGGCGGGCGTCCCGGCAGCCGGGGCACCGGTCGTCGCCGCCCGGTAGGCGGTGACCCGCGGCCCGGCGGCCGACGCCCGGCAGGCGAGCACCGCCGCGACGACGTCGCTCGCGCCGGTGACGCCGAGCACCGTCTCGTACTGGCCCGCCGCCGAGACCGTGGGCCCGTCCTCGTCCGTCGCGGACGACCGCACGGCCAGGGGTGCGCGCCGTCCGAGGGCGTCGAGCGCGCCGTCGACGGCGGCCCGCAGGTCGACGCCCTCGAGCGAGGCCGGCACGACGACGCCGACCGGCACCGGCAGCCCGGCCCGCCGCAGCGCGCCGAGGCCGGCCGCCTTGGCGCCGTGCGCCGCCGTCGCGGCGTCGAGCGGCACGACGGTGTCCATGCCGCACCTCCGTCCCTGACCTTCGTCTTCGGCGCCGTCGCCGTGGCGCGGCATCAACACTTCGTTGACAACAGTTCGTTGATGGTGCACGGTCGCGGGATGGAACGCAAGACCCGCCCGGACGACCGCGCCGCCGATCACGCCACCGACCGCGCCGCCGACCACGAGCGCGACCAGGGTGCCGCCGACGCCGAGGCGCGCGCCCGGCGCGTGCTGCTCGGTCTCGGTGCGGACGCGCTGACCGCGCGCCCGTGGCAGCCGGGCGCCGTGCCGCCGTCGGCGACAGACCTGGTGCGGCACTACCTGTGGCGGTCGGCGGGCGGGACGCTCACCGCCGAGGAGGATGCCGCGGGGGCGCTCGCGGCCCTCGCGCTGGTGCCCGCCGCGCGCGCCGAGGCCGAGCAGCTCGAGACGGCGGCCCTGTTCTCCGCGCGTGCCGCCGGTCACACGTGGGGGCGGATGGCGGGTGCGCTGGGGCTGGGCTCCCCGCAGGCGGTGCAGCAGCGGCTCGACCGGCTCGTCTCGCGGTCGGGCGGGACCGGCGACGGCGGGGCCGCGGCGTGAGCCGGCCGTCCGACCCGGAGCTCCTGGTGCTGCACGCCGTGCGGGTGCGGGGCGCCGCGGACGACGCCGCCGTGGCCGACCGCGCCGGGCTCGCCCCCGACGTCGCGCGCGAGCTGCTGCTGGACCTGGAGGCCCTCGGGTGCCTGACGTGGTCGGAGTTCGCGGGCACGGGTGCCTGGTCGCTCACGGAGCGCGGTCGGGCCGAGGGGGAGCGGCGCCTCGCGGCGGAGCTCGCGGCCGACCCGACCGGGCGCGCGGCCGCCGTCGTGCGCGCGGCGCTCCCGACCTTCGACCCGCTCAACGCCCGGCTGCTGCAGGCCTGCACGGACTGGCAGCTGAGGCCCGCCGCGGGCGGCCGGCTGGACCTCAACGACCATCGCGACGCCGCCTGGGACGCGCGCGTCCTCGACGAGCTGGGGGCCGTCGCCGCCGAGGCGCGGCCGCTGCTCGCCGGGCTCGCGGCGGAGCTGGACCGGTTCTCGGGCTACGCCGAGCGGCTCGACGACGCGCTCGCGGCGGCGCGCGAGGGCGACGGCGCGCGCGTGGCCGGGGTGGGTGCCGCCTCCGTCCATGGGGTGTGGATGGAGCTGCACGAGGACCTGCTGGCGACGGCGGGCGTCCCGCGCGGTGCGACGACGGAGTCCGGCTGACCGGTGTCGGACCCGGCTGGCACCCTGGGCTCGTGACGGGACGAGCAGTGGTCAGCGAGGAGAGCGGCGATCTGCTCGAGGCGGACGTCGACGCCCTGGTCAACGCCGTGAACACGGTCGGCGTCATGGGCAAGGGGCTCGCCCTGCAGTTCCGCCGCGCCTTCCCCGCGATGTTCGACGACTACCGGCAGGCGTGCCGCGCCGGAGACGTGCGTGTCGGGCGGATGCACGTCTGGGAGACGGGGGCGACGTCCGGCCCGCGCTTCGTCGTGAACTTCCCGACCAAGGAGCACTGGCGCTCCGCGTCGCGCCTCGCCTTCGTCGACGACGGGCTCGTCGACCTCGCCGCCGTGATCCGGGCGCAGGGGATCCGCTCGGTCGCGGTGCCGGCCCTCGGCGCCGGGCTCGGGGGGCTCGACTGGGCCGACGTGCGGCCACGGGTCGTCGCCGCGCTGGGCGCGCTCGACGGCGTGGACGTCCGGCTGTACGGGCCGCGGGCCTGACGGAGCGCTCCGGCGCCGCGGGGCCTCAGACCGCCGCGACCTCGTGCAGGGACGAGGCGAGCGGGGCGATCTCCGGGATGTCCTCGGCGCGCGTGAGGGCGTCCTCGAGCGCGCGGTCGTGCGTGGGCCGGGCCTTCGTCAGCAGGGCGCGACCGGCGGGCGTGAGCTCGGTGTAGATGCCGCGCCGGTCGTCGGCGCACAGGATGCGCGTGAGCAGGCCGCGGTCCTCGAGGCGGGTGACGAGGCGCGTCGTGGCGCTGCTGGACAGGGCGGCCGCGCGGGCGAGCTGCTGCATGCGCATGTGCCAGCCGTCCTGGCGGCTCAGCGCGTCGAGCACGGTGAACTCCACCACGGAGAGCTGGTGCTCCTTCTGCAGGGCGCGCTCCAGGTCCGTCTCGATCATCCCGTGCAGCGCGGCGAGCGTGCGCCAGCCGCGGGCGCGGATCTCGACGGCGTCGTCGGCGATTCCCATGGGGCCTCCTCGTCGGGCCTCGTGGCGGCCCGTCGTCCGGATCACAGCATAGCGCCTTGCGCCGATAGAGCGCGCGTGCAACTATCTAGAACGTTGCGCGTGCAACTACTGCACACGCAACGTTCCCGTTTCCCCGATCCTGGAGGCCTCGATGCCTGCCGCGCTGTACGCCCTCGCCCTCGGGGGCTTCGGCATCGGACTCACCGAGTTCGTCATCATGGGCCTGCTGCCCGAGGTGGCCGCCGACTTCGGCGTCACCGAGACGGTGGCCGGCTACCTCATCTCCGGCTACGCCCTGTCCGTCGCCGTCGGCGGCATCGCCCTGACGGCGGCCCTCTCCCGGGTGCCGCGCAAGCGGGCGCTGATGCTGCTGATGGTCCTGTTCATCGCCGGCAACCTGCTGTCCGCCGTCGCCCCCACGTACGGGATGACGATGCTCGGCCGGGTCGTCGCGGCGCTGTGCCACGGCGCCTTCTTCGGGATCGGGGCGGTCGTCGCGGCCGACCTCGTGCCCGCGAACCGCCGCGCCGCCGCCATCTCCGTGATGTTCGCCGGCCTCACCGTCGCCAACGTGGCCGGTGTGCCCCTCGGCACCTTCCTCGGCCAGGCGGCCGGGTGGCGGGCGACCTTCTGGGCCATCACCGTGATCGGCGTGATCGGCCTCGTCGGCATCGCGGTGCTCGTGCCGCGCACCGAGCACCGCTCCACCGGCTCCGTCCTGTCGGAGTTCCGCATCTTCCGCGACCGCCAGGTGTGGCTGTCCATGGCCGTCACCGTGCTCGGCTACGGCGGCATGTTCGGCGCGTTCAGCTACATCGCCTTCACCCTCACCGAGGTCAGCGGCTTCAGCAGCGCCGCCGTCCCGTGGCTGCTCGTCGTCTTCGGCGTCGGCCTCTTCGCCGGCAACGTGCTGGGCGGCCGCGCCGCCGACCGCGACCTCGTCAAGGCGCTCGTCACCGTCATCGCCGTGCTCGCCGTGGTCCTCGTGCTCTTCGCGCTCACCGCGCAGAGCAAGGTCGCGACCGTCGTGGCGCTGCTGCTCATGGGCGGCTTCGGCTTCGCCACCGTGCCCGGCCTCCAGGCCCGCATCATGCGGTACACGGAGGCCGCGCCCACGCTCGGCTCCGGCGCCAACATCGCCGCGTTCAACGTCGGCAACGCCCTCGGCGCGTGGGCCGCGGGCCTCGCGCTCGCCGCGGGCGCCGGCTACACCTCGCCGCTGTGGGTCGGCGCGGCCGTCACGGTCGCCGGGCTCGGCGTGCTGCTGGTCGCCGTCCGGTCCCGCGGCGGCGAGCTCGCCCGGCCCCGCGGCGCCGAGCGCGAGCTCGCGTCCGCCGCCGTCTGACCTGCACTCCCAGAACCTCGGTACCGCACCACCGGAAGGACCTCCCCATGACCGCGAACGTCCCCACCGTCGCCCTCTCCGACGGCCGCACCATGCCCCAGCTCGGCTTCGGCGTCTTCCAGGTGCCCGACGCCGAGACCACGGCCGCCGTCGCCGCCGCGCTCGACGCCGGCTACCGCAGCATCGACACCGCCGCCGTGTACGGCAACGAGCGCGGCGTGGGCCGCGCGCTCGCCGAGTCCGGCGTCGCCCGCGACGAGCTGTTCGTCACCACCAAGCTGTGGGTCGACAGGCTGGGCCGCGCCGCCGCCCGCGAGGGCCTCGAGGAGAGCCTCGAGAAGCTGGGCCTCGACCACGTGGACCTGTTCCTCATCCACTGGCCGACCCCCGCCACGGACTCCTACCTCGACGCCTGGCAGGGCCTGGAGGACCTGCGCGACGCCGGCCTCGCCCGTTCCGTCGGCGTGTCCAACTTCCTGCCCGAGCACCTCGACCGCGTGGCCGCCCTCGGCGGCAGCACCCCGGTCGTGAACCAGGTGGAGCTGCACCCGGCGCTGCAGAACCGCGAGACCGTCGCCGCGAACGCCCGCCACGGCGCCGTCACCGAGGCGTGGAGCCCGCTGGCGCAGGGGGCCGTCCTGGGCGACGCGCCGGTCGTCGACGCCGCCCGCGCGCACGGCGTGACGCCGGCCCAGGTGGTGCTGCGCTGGCACCTGCAGCAGGGCCGCGTCGTCATCCCCAAGTCCGTGACGCCCGCGCGGATCGCCGCGAACCTCGACGTCTTCGGGTTCGACCTCACCGACGCGGAGCTCGCCGCCGTCGACGGGCTCGAGCGCGACGGCCGCACCGGCCCGCACCCGGCCGAGTTCCAGGGCTGACGGCCCCCAGGGCCTGACCTGCCGCCGGTCCGGCGCGGCGTCGACGACTACGATCGGGAGAGCCCGAGGTCGACGCCGTGCCGACCGGCATCCCCGCTCCCGAGGAGAGTCCCTCATGCCCGTCCCCACCCGCGTCGCCGTCGTCACCGGAGCCAGCAGCGGGATCGGGGCCGCCAGCGCCCGCGCCCTCGCGGCCGCGGGCTTCCACGTCGTGCTCGGCGCCCGGCGGATGGACCGGCTCGAGCAGGTGGCCTCCGAGACCGGCGGCACCGCCCTGCCCCTCGACGTCACGGACGACGCCTCGGTCGAGGCGTTCGCCGCCGCCGTCGACGAGCGGCTCGGCCGCTGCGACCTGCTCGTCAACAACGCGGGCGGCGCGCTGGGGACGGAGTCGGTGGCCGACGCCGACCTCGCCGACTGGCAGCGCATGTACGACATCAACGTGCTCGGCACGGTCCGCGTCACCAAGGCGCTGCTGCCGAGCCTCGTCGCCAGCGGCGACGGCCAGGTCATCACCATCGGCTCCATCGCCGGCCGCGAGCCGTACAAGGGCGGGGCCGGGTACAACGCGGCGAAGCACGCCGAGGCCGCGCTGACCCGCGTGCTGCGCCTGGAGCTGCTCGGCCGGCCGGTGCGCGTCAGCGAGATCGACCCCGGCATGGTCCACACCGACTTCTCCCTGGTCCGCTTCAAGGGCGACCAGGAGCGCGCCGACGCCGTGTACGCGGGCGTCGAGCCGCTCACGGCCGGGGACGTCGCCGAGACGGTGGCGTGGATCGCCACCCGCCCGGCGCACGTCAACGTCGACCAGGTGCTGCTCATGCCGCGCGACCAGGCCGCGGCGCAGGTCGTGCACCGCCGGGAGGTCTGACCCGCCCGCTACGCCCAGACGCCGGCGCGTGCCGCGGCGGCCGCGCCCTGCGCCGCCCGGTCGGCGTCGCCCTGGTCGAGCGGCCGGCCCACGTTGACCATGGCGTAGTACAGGGGCGCCGACACGGCGGCGACGACGGCCCCGGCGTCGGTGCCCGCGGGGACCTCGCCGCGGGCGACGGCGTCGGTGACGCAGCCCGCCCACTCGGCGATGCGGACCGCGTAGAAGCGGTGCAGCGCGTCGGCGGCCTGCGCGTCGCAGAGCGAGGCGGCGATGAGCGACCGGAAGAGCGGGCCCTGCCGCGGGTCGGTGAGGGTCTTCACGACCAGCCGGGCGTTGGCCCGCAGGTCGCCGTCGAGCGTGCCGGTGTCCGCGCGCGGGACGGACGTCTCGGCCATCTCCACGAGCAGGTCCGCGGCGAGCGCCGCCGGCGTGCCCCACCGCCGGTAGACGGTGGTCTTTCCGACGTCCGCGCGGCGCGCGATCTCGGCGAGGTCGAGGGCGGCGTACCCCTCGGCGGCCAGGGTGTCCCCGGCCGCGCGCAGGACCGCCTCGCGGACGCGGGCCGTGCGTCCTCCGGGGCGCACCGTGCCGGGCGCGGTCTCGGCGGGGACCGGGCTCGTCGGCGCGCCCGGGGGTGGGGGCGTGGGCATGGGCGACCTCCTTCGCGGCGGGTCGGGGGCCGACCCGCGAGGCCAGACTATCGGAACTGTGGTTCCCATTGTGGCGACGCGGTGCTACGTTCGGCGATAACGGAACAGCAGACCCGTTAGGGCCTGTCCGTTCGACCGAAGGGACCGATCGTCATGACCGCCGTCAGCTCCGCGCGGGGGCCGGCTCCCGCCGCCACCTCGCCCCGCGCCGCCGTGCTCGCCACGCCTGCCCCGCCCGCGCTGCCCGCCCCGCCGCGGCTCACCGGGCGGCTGCGGCTCGTCCTCGCCGTCCTGCTGGTCGCCCAGTTCATGCTGGCCGTGGACTTCTCGATCCTCAACGTCGCGCTCCCCGCGATCGGGGACGGCCTGGGCTTCCCGCTCTCGGGGCTCCAGTGGGTCGCGACGTCGTTCGCGCTCGCGGCCGCCGGGTTCACCCTCTTCTTCGGCCGGATCGGCGACCTCGTAGGGCGCAAGCGGATCTTCGTCGGCAGCCTGGCGCTGCTCGGCGCGTCGTCCCTGGTGGGCGGCCTGGCCACCTCGCCCGAGATGCTCCTCGCCGCCCGGGTCGCCCAGGGGCTCGCCACCGCGGCCGCCACGCCGGCGGGCCTGTCCCTGCTCACGACGTCGTTCCCGGAGGGGCCGCTGCGCCAGAAGGCGCTCGGGATCAACGGTGCGCTGATGTCGGCCGGGTTCACCGCGGGGGCGGTCCTGGGCGGCGTCCTCACCGACCTGCTCTCCTGGCGCTGGGCGTTCTTCGTCAACGTGCCCGTGGCGCTGGTCGTCGTGGCGGTCGCCCCGGTGGTGATCCGGGAGTCGCGGCCCGCCGTGCGGCCGCGCCTCGACCTGCCCGGCGCCCTGACCGTCACGCTCGGCCTGCTGGGCCTCGTCCTCGGCATGACCCAGGCGGGCGAGCACGGCTGGTCCGATCCGCGCGCCGTCGTCGGCCTCGCGGCCGGGGCCCTCCTGCTCGTCGCGTTCGTCCTCGTCGAGGCGCGCGTGCCCGAGCCGCTGGTGCCGTTGCGCGTGCTGCGGCGCCGCAACGTCGCCTGGGGGAACGTGATCGGCGTGATCGCCTTCGCCACGGAGACGTCGCTGGTCTACCTGCTGACCCTGTACCTGCAGCGCGCCCTCGACTTCACGCCGCTGGCGGCCGGGCTGTCGTTCGGGGTGCTGGGCGCCGGGACCGTCCTCGGCGGCCTCGCGGCGCCCCGGGTGATCGCGCGGACGTCGACCCGCGCCGCGCTCGTCGCGGGCGGCGTCGTGCAGGCGGTCGCCACGGCGGCGCTGCTCCTGCTGGGTGCGGGCACGGGCGCGGCCGCGTCCCTCGCGCTGCTGCTGCCGGCGACCTTCGTCGGCGGCGTGGGGAACATGCTCGTCATCGTCGGCTTCATGGTGACCGCGACGAACGGCCTGCCCGACACGGAGCAGGGCCTGGCCACCGGCCTCGCCTCGATGTCGCAGCAGGTCGGCATCACCCTCGGGACGCCGATCATGTCCGCCGTGGTCACCGCCGCCTCGGCGGGCGCGGCGACCGTGGCGGCGGTCCAGCACGGCGTGGCGGTGGCGGTCGCGGTCAACGCGGGCCTCGTCCTGCTGGGCGTCGCCGCGGCGGTGATGTTCCTGCGCCCGCGCCGTCCCGGCGGTGTCGCGGCGGGGGAGGCGGCGGCCTGAACGGTCGCGCGGGTGGACGTCGAGACCCCCGGGGCCGGTGCCCCGGGGGTCTCGTGTCAGTCGCCGGCCGGCCCCGGCCGGTCGGAGCGGTCGGCCTTGTCGCCGACCAGCTTGAGGCCGATGGCGCAGCCGATGATGCCGACGAGGAAGAGGGCCTTGAGGAGCGACGCCGTCTCGGTGCCGGTGAGCATCGCCCAGGCGACGGTGAGGGCCGCGCCGATGCCGGTCCAGATGGCGTAGGCCGTGCCGATGGGGATGTGCTTGGCCGCGTAGCCCAGGCCGAGCATGCTCAGCGACAGGGCGACGACGAAGACGATGGTGTCGGCGGGGACCGTGAAGCCACGGCTCGCGTGCAGGGCGGTGGCCCAGACGGCCTCGAGGACCGCGCTGGCCAGCAGCACCCCCCAGGCCACCGAGGTCGGGCTCTTCCTCGCGCTCGGGCTCGTGCTCATGTCAGCTCACCACCTTGAGTCCCACGACCGACCCGACGAGGCCGACCAGCAGCAGCGCCCGCGCGACGGTCAGCCGCTCGTCGCCCCGCACGATGGCGACCAGCACGGTGAGGACCGCGCCGATGCCCACCCACACCGCGTAGGCGGTGCCCACCTCGATGGTGAGCATCGCGTGGGCCAGGCCCCACATGCTCAGCGCCAGGCCCACGACGAACACCGTGGTCGGCACCGGGCGCCGGAAGCCGTGCGAGGCGGCGAGCGCGGTGGCCCACACCGCCTCCATGACGCCGGCCAGGATCAGGATCAGCCAGTCCACGGCCCTCACTCCTTCTCGGTCGGGAAAGCTCGGATGATGTCGCGCCATGTTTTCGCACGACCGTGCGAACAAAGTTCTATCACACCTCGCACGACTGTGCGAACATGGGCGCGTGCCCCAGAGACTCGACCGTGACGAACGCCGTCGCCAGGTGTCCGAGGCCGCGTGGCGCGTCCTCGTGCGCGACGGCCTCGAGGCGCTCTCCGTCCGCAACGTCGCCGCCGAGGCCGGCCTGCCGCAGAGCTCCCTGCGGTACACGTTCCCCACCGTCGCGAGCGTGCGCGAGCGCGCCGTGTCGCTCGTCGTGGAGCGGCTGCGCGAGCGGGTCGACACCGTCGACGTCGCCGCCCCCGGCGGCCCGCGCGCCGTGCTGGCGCAGCTGCTGCCGCTCGACGCCGAGCGGCGCACGGAGATGGAGGTCTACCTCGCCCTGGGCACCGCGGCCCTCACCGACCCGACCCTGCGTGACGGGCACCGCGCCGCCCAGGACGCGATCCGCGACGTGTGCGCCGCCGCGCTCGCCGCCCTCGCCGGCCGACCCGCCGCCGAGGTCGAGGTGCGCGAGCTGCACGCGCTGGTCGACGGCCTCGCGCTGCACGTCGTGCGGCAGGACCCCGACGCCGACCCCGCGTGGGCGCTCGACGTGCTCGACGCGCACCTCGCCCGGGCGGTGACCCGGCGCTGACGGCCCGGGTCAGCCCTGCGCGGCGGGTGCGGCGTGGCCCGCCCGCTCGGCGAACGGCGCCACCAGCTGCTCCACGCCGGCCCACGCCTCCTCGAGGGGGGCGCCGGCCTCGATCATCCGCGACGCGGTGTTCACGACCGCGTTGAGGAGCTCCGCCGTCCTGGCGGGCTGGGGCACCTGGAGCGCCCGCAGGGTGTCGATCAGGGGCCGCAGGAGCTCGTCGTGCATGGACCGCACCCCCTGGGCGACCGCCGCCGCCGGCCCGACGTCGGCGAGCGCGGTCGCGAGCGCGTGCTCGCCCGCGGCCACCAGCTCGAGGTTGGCCCGCGCGTACGCGAGCACGCGGGAGCCGCCGTCGTCGGCCGCGTCCATGGCGTCGGCGACCGTGGCCGCCCACCGGGGGAACACGTCCTCCACCATGGCCTGCAGCAGGTCGTCCGCCGAGCGGAAGTACTGGTAGACGCTGGGGCGTGCCAGGCCGGCCCGCTCGGCGAGGGCGGTGAACGTCGGGGGGCGGCCCGTCTCCGCGAGGATCGCCCGTGCCGCGTCGAGGAGCGCGCGCTGCTGTGCCGAGCGGTGCTCGGCGACGGTGGGTGCGCTGATGCGCGGCACGGCTCCTCCTGCGGCAGGGCGCCCCGGGCCGCGAGGGCCCGGGGCGCGACGGTCAGTCGACCAGTCTCCCATCCTCCATCCGGACCACGCGGTCGCAGTGCTCGAGCACGTCGTGGTCGTGGGTGACCATGACGGTCGCGACGCCGTGGTCGTGCGTCTCCGCGGCGAGCAGTGCGACGACGTCGTGGCTGCGTGCGCGGTCGAGGGCCGCGGTCGGCTCGTCGACGAGGAGCAGCGCGGGCGCGGTGACCAGGGCCCGCGCGATCCCCACCCGCTGGCGCTCACCGCCCGAGAGCTCGTGCGGACGGCGGTCCGCCTTGTGGCCCATCCCCACCTGGTCGAGGAGCTCCTGGGGCGACCGCGTGGTCCGTCGCCGCGCGCGGGCACCCGTGACGTGCAGCGCGAACCGCAGCTGGTCGACCGCCGTGAGCGAGGGCAGGAGGTTCCCGGACTGGAACACGAAGCCGATCCGGTCGCGGCGCAGGTCGGCCTGCCGGGCGGCCGGGAGCGAGGACACTTCCGCGCCGTCGACGAGGACGGTGCCGGAGTCCGGACGGGTGAGCGCCCCGGCCACGGCCAGGAGGCTCGACTTGCCGGCGCCCGACGGCCCCACGACGGCGAGGAGCTCGCCCGGCGGGACGGCGAGGTGGACGCGGTCGAGCGCGGTCACGGTGGAGTCGCCGTCGCCGAGCCTCAGCGTGACGTCGGTCAGCCGGAGCCCGCCCGCCACGGGGGCTGCCGTCTCCGTGGCGGCCGCCACGGAGGAGGTCGTGGGCGTGGTCGGGTGCGTCATCGTTGTCCTCCGAGCGCGGTGAGCGGGTCGATGCGGGCGATGCGGCCGACGGCGACCGCGGCGCCGACGAGCCCGAGCCCCACGAGGAGCGCGGCGGCGGCGGCGACGGGCCCGGCCTCGAGCGAGAACGGCATGGGCGTGGACGTGAGGAACGCGCCGAACCCGACGCCGACCGCGAGCCCGACGACGGTCGAGCCGACGAGGACGACGGCGGCCTGCCCGAGGGCGTCGCCCACGAGGTAACGGGTGGAGGCGCCCATCGCGCGGGCGACGGCGATCTCGTGCTTGCGCTGGATCGTCCAGACGGTGAAGAACGCGCCCACGACCAGGGCCGAGATGGCGTAGAGGAACGTCTGGATCAGGTCGAGGGTGAGCGTCTCGGCCGTGAACCCGGGGGAGGAGTCGAACGAGTCCGCGAGCGGGACGGCCGTCGTGCCCGCGGCGTCGTCACCGGCCGCGAGGTCGATCGTGGCCCCGTCCTCCGCGCGGAGCGCGACAGCGGTGGCCTCGTCGTAGGCCTCGGGCCGGACGTCGGCGCTGGGCTCCGCGCCGGCGTGGATCTCCTGCCAGGTGGCGAGCGGCACGTAGGCCACGTCGACGTGCCCGAAGGTGTGCTGGCCGTCCAGGACGCCCACGATCGTCAGGTCGGTGCCCAGGCGGTCGATCGTCACCGTGTCGCCCACGCCGAGGCCGAGGTCCGTCACCGTGTCGCTGACGACGATCCCGTCGGGCCGGGCGAGGCCGGTGCCGTCGAGGAGGGCGTCGGGTGCCGGGGCGAGGAACGAGTCTGCCTCGACGCCGAAGAGCGCGAGGTCGACCGCCTCGCCGTCGGGGCCCTCCGCGTTGACGAGCTGGTTGCCGAAGAGGGCCGCCTCGCCGACGCCGTCCTGCTCGGACCAGGCGTCGGCCTGGCCCCGGTCGACGGTGCTGCGGGAGAAGGCGGAGTCCGCCGCGGTCCCGTCGTCGAACGCGAACGCGGTGACCGGGAGGTTCTTGAGCCCGGAGACCCCGTCGTTCACCAGGCCGGAGGACAGGCCCGAGAGGATGACGACCAGGATCGCGACCAGTGCGACGACACCCCCCATCAGGCCGAACCGTGAGCGCGCGAACACGAGCTCGCGCCACGCCAGAAACATGCGTCTCCCTTCCGCGGCGGCACCAGTTGCCGACGCACCGTTGGGACGATACCAACGGTGCGTCGGGAACATTGGCGACGGGGGGCCGCCGGCGTGTGACATGGGTCATGCGGGCGTGTCGCCGGTGGTGGCGGAGTCCGGTCAGCGCGGCGGGCCCACCAGGGCGTCGCCGACCTCCGAGCGCAGGTACAGCACGGACCGTCCGGCGCGGGCGGACGTGAGGAGGCCCACGTCGCGCAGCACGCGCAGGTGCTGGTTCACGGCACTGGTCGTGACGTCGAGGCGGCGCGCCAGCTCCGTGGAGGACGCGGGTCGCTCCAGCGCGGTGAGCAGCCCGGCCCGCGCGCGCCCCAGCACCGCCACGAGCGCGTCGTCCGCCACCTGCCGCTCCGCCTGCCACAGCGTGCCCGTGCCGCGCGCGCCGTACATGATCACCGGCGGCTCGGCGGGCGAGATCGGAGCCGACGCCCCACGGGTGAACAGCGTGGGCACGAGCGTGAGCCCCACGCCCGCGGTGGCGCGGCGGAACGCCGCGTTGAGGGTCCCCAGGCGGACGCTCACCACGCCGTCGGCGAACGAGACCCGCGGGGACAGGTCGGCGAACATCGCGCCCGCGCCGTGCGCCGAGATCACGGTGCCGCGGTGCACGACGTCGGCCTGCAGCACCGCGCGCATCCGCGGCCAGGCCGGGGCGAAGCACGCGTCCCAGTAGCCGGAGAGCGCGTCGAGGACCCGCCGCCGCACCGCCGGGAGCGGCCCCCGCAGCGCGGCAGGCAGCCCGCCCGGGTGCACCGCCTCGAGGTCGTGCGTCACCACCGCGTCGTCGACGGCGGCCACGGCGGCCAGCTCGTCGTCGATGCGGGTGAGCGGGCTGCCCGGGCGGGGCGTGAGGTAGTCCGGCGTCCACATCGACTCGTTGGTGAGCGCCAGCAGCATGTCGCCGTCGAGCGACGGCCGCGCCTCCTCGACGCGGCGCAGCCACGGCAGGTGGACGGGGTAGCGGCCCGGGTCGCGCCACGCGCGCAGCGACAGGACGAGCTCGTTCAGCGGGGAGACGGCGAACCGCACGTCCGCGAGGTCCATGCCGGCGAGCTCGTAGTGCATCCAGCCCATGCGTGCCTCCGTCGCCGCGGGCCCGTCCCGCAGGGTGAGCATAGATGTAGCGTTCCGCTACATCCGTTCTGCCCCGGCACCGGGTGCCGCCTACTGGTGCCGTGCTCCGGACCCTCCTCCCGCGCAACCCCGTCGCGCGCGCCCTCACCTTCTCGACGATGGCGCTCGCGGCGTCGAACGGCGTCTTCTACGCGGTCTCCGTCCTGTACTTCACGCGGGTGGTCGGGCTGCCCGCGGCCACGGTCGGGCTCGGCCTGGGGATCGCGGGCGGCGCGGGCGTGCTCGGGGCGTTCCTGGCCGGGCGCTGGTCCGACCGGCAGGGGGCGCACCGCGTGCAGGTGTGGGGCGTCGCCGTCCAGGCGCTGGCGCTGGCGGCCTACTCGTTCGCCGGCGACGCCCTGACGTTCACCGCCGTGGCGATCGTCGCCAGCGGCGCGCGCGGCGTGCACTCGACGGCGCGCCAGGCGCTGCTCGCCCGCTGGTTCACCGGCCCCGAGCGCGTCGACGTCCGGGCCCGCCTGCGCGTGGTGATGAACGTCTTCATCGGGCTGGGCACGCTCGCGGCCGCCGTCGCCCTGCTGCTCGACACCGCCGTGGCGTACCGCACCGCGATGGTCGCCACGGCCGTGCTGCTGCTCGCCGCGGTCGCGCCGCTCGCCGTGCTGCCCCGCCGCGTGCCCGACCTGGCCGCCCGCCTCCTCGCCGACCCGCCCGCCCCGGAGGGCGCCGGCGGCCTCGTCGAGGAGGCGCCCGCCCGCCACCCCCTGCGCGACGGCACGTACGTGGCGAGCGTCGTCCTCAACGCCGTCGTGGCCATGCAGTTCGGGGTCATGACCGTGGGCGTGCCGCTGTGGGTCGCGACCACCGACGCGCCCACGGCCGTCGTGTCCGCGCTGCTGGTGGTCAACACCGTGCTGGTGGCGCTGCTGCAGGTGCGCGCCTCCCGCGGCACCCACGACGTGCGGGGCGCGGGCCGGGCCGTGCGCCGCGGCGCCGTCCTGCTCGCGGTCGCCTGCGTGCTGTACGCGGCGGCCGGTCACGGCAGCCTCGTCGCGGCGACCGCCCTGCTGGTCCTCGCCGCCGTCGCGCACTCCCTCGGCGAGGTGGTGTCCGAGGCCGGCGGCTGGGGCATGGCCTTCGAGCTCGCCGACCAGCGTCGTGCGGGCGCCTACCAGGGCCTGTCCCAGACCGGCTACGCGCTCGCGGGCATGGCTGCTCCGGTCGTCGTGACGATGCTGCCCATCCGGTACGGCACCCCCGGCTGGCTCGTGCTCGGCGCGATCTTCGTCGCCGCCGGCGCCGGCGCGGCGGCCCTCGCAGCACGGGCCGCGCAGCGCCGGCCGGTCGTCGAGCCGGTCCCGGCCGCCAGCGTGGGGTGACATCGGCAGTTCAGGACGACGTCGGCAGTTCGAGCTGCCGACCTCGTCCGGAAGTGCCGCCCTCGTGGCTCGGGGCCGTCGACCGCACCAGCTCGGCCGCGACGGCGTCCCGCACCTCGGCGTCCGTCAGCCCGTGGTCGCGCGCGAGCCGGACGAATCGGCGCGCGGCCTCGGTCACGACCGCACGGTCGAGCGCAGCCGGGGGGGCGGTCACCAGCGTGCCGACCCGCCGACGCGACACCACCAGCCCCGCTGCCTCCAGGTCCCGGTACGTGCGCGACACCGTGCCAGGGGCGATGCCGAGGTCGTGGGCCAGGGCGCGGACGGTCGGCAGCCGCTCGCCGTCCGTGAGCGTCCCCGCGGTGATCAGCGCGGCGAGCTGCGACCGCAGCTGCTCGTAGTGCGGCACCGCCGACGTCGTGTCGATGCGGACGGTGAGAGTCACGAGTGCACCACGGGGTGAGTCTGCCCGATGGCCGGCCGGGGAGCGGGGTCACGGGTGGGCCAGACCGTCACGAGCAGGGCGCCGGCGGCGATAGCGATCCCGATCCAGAACAACACGGTTCCCAGGGTGACGTGCAGGTCGAGCCAGCGGAGCGATAGTCCGGCGAGCCCGACGATCCCTGCCAGGGAGAGTCCGAGGACCAGCAGGGCGACGCGCAGCACCCGTCGGGCGACCCGGCGCCGCAGCCACATGTCCCAGGCCTCGTCCACGCCCTCCACGGCCGGGCGGGAGGCGACCAGGCGCAGCACCACCTCGCTGCCTGCACCGGCGACGACGGCCGCCGCCAGGAGGGGCAGCGTCCACGACCACCCGGGGAACGAGCCTTCCGCTGCGACGGTGCTGCCGTCGAGGCGAGCGATCGTCCGAGGGCCGTCCGCTGCCAGGCCCAGTGCAGCCGTGGTGACGGCGAGTGCCGCGACCGTGGCCCAGAGGAGTCCACGGGAAGCTCGGCCGGCGACGTCGGACGTCGTCCGGGCGACCAGCCGTGCCTCCCGATGGGTGCCGCGTGGGCCGGGCCAGGTGAGCTCGCCGACCCCGTGAACCGCGAGAAACGCCCACAGGCCGACGATAGGGAGCGCTGCCAGGAGGTGCGGCTCGAGCCGCACCAGCAGCCCGAAGTAATACACGAGCACCGGCGACGCCAGTCCGACTGCGAGGGGGAACACCGCGACGCCGACCGTGATCGTCGCGTGGGTGACCGCGCGCCGGGCAGACGTGGTCGGGGCGACGGCGTGCCGACCGTCCCACCAGAGCAGGCCCGCCGCGGCGAGCGTGAGGACGAGCAGGAGCGCCATCGGCTCCACGGCGACGTCTCCGACGAGCACACCGAACATCTGCCACCTCCAACTGAGTATTGATCATGAACTATGATCTTTACGGACCGGCACGTCAAGACCCGCCACCCGCACCCGCGTCGTGATCGGCAGTTCGGGGCCGACGTCGCCGCCCCGGGCGAGCCTGCCGTGCCGTCCGGCCCGCGGGGCCGGAGAATGCGGGGGTGACGGACGACGAGGGCCGGGCGGCGGGGCAGTGGTTCGTCGGGACGCACGGCCCGCCGGTGGACGCGCGGGACGACGAGCACCCGGCGCGCTGGTTGCACGTCACGGACAAGCACGGGTTCCTGGCGGCGGCCCAGGAGCTGGACCCGGCGCTGCGGGAACGACTGGCGGCGGTGCACGCCGTCACGCGGGAGGTGCCGAAGCGGCCGACGGCGGCGGTGCGGTGGCTCGACGACGACTGGGTCGCGGTGCTCACGCCCACGGTCTGGTACACCGAGGACGACCGGCAGGTGCACACCGGCGAGCTCGGCGTCCTCGCCGGCCCGGACACGGTGCTCACGTTCGAGGCGGGCGGGGCGCAGGTGCACGACCGGGCGCTGGACCGCCTGCGCGGCCCCGGCCCGGCGCACGGGTCGGGCGCGCAGCGCGTGGCGCTCGCCGTGGTGCTGGGGCTGGTGGGCGTGGCGTCGGAGGTGGAGGTCGCGCTGGGCGACGCCGTCGCCGACACGGAGCGCCTCGTCTTCGACCGCTCGGTCTCCGACCCGGTGCAGCGGCTGTACGACCTCAAGCGCGAGATCACCGAGGCGCGGCGCGCGCTGCTGCCGGTGGCGGCCGAGCTGCCGGAGCTCACGGACGGCGACGGACGCCGGGTCGTCGCGGACCGGCGCCCGCTGGAGCGGGTCGCGACCACCGTGGAGCGGATCGACCGGCACCTCGACGCGCACGACGGACTGCTCTCCGACATGCTGCAGGTGCATCTCTCCCAGGTGTCGGTGCGGCAGAACGAGGACATGCGCAAGATCTCGGCCTGGGCGGCGATCCTCGTCTACCCCACGGTGATCGCGGGCATCTACGGCATGAACTTCCGCAACATGCCGGAGCTGCACTGGCTGCTCGGGTACCCGTTCGCGCTGGCGCTCATGGCGGTGGGTTGCGTGGTGCTCTACCGGGTCTTCCGGCGCGTCGGCTGGCTCTGACGCGCCGGTCCCGGGAGCCGGTCGGGCGGTGGGCACCGAAACGTTGCTCGGCTAGCCTGTGCGCTCCAGGCGCCCGAGGGAGGGACGGACACGTGCAGCTGCTGGTGGTCGAGGACGACGACCACGTCGCAGGCGCGCTCGTGTCCGTGCTCCGGCGGCACGGTTTCGAGGTGGTCCGCGCCCGCGACGGCGCGTCCGCCCTGCGCGAGGTCAGCCCCCGCACGGACATGGTGCTGCTGGACCTCACGCTGCCCGACATCGACGGCTTCGAGGTGTGCCGCCGCATCCGCCGCGTCTCGGACACCCCGATCATCATGGTCACGGCCCGTACCCGCCTCGACGCGCGCATCCAGGGGCTGGAGCTCGGCGCCGACGACTACGTGACCAAGCCCTACGACGTGCGCGAGGTGCTCGCCCGGATCGACGCCGTGCTCCGCCGCGGCCGCGGCCGCGAGTGGGACGGACAGCGCGCCGAGGCCCCCGACGCGCGCATCCGGGTGCGGGGCGTGGTGGTGGACCTGGCGCGGCGCGAGGTGCGGCGGGCGGCGGGCACCGTCGTCGAGCTGACCCGCAAAGAGTTCGACCTGCTCGCGCTGCTCGTGCGCCAGCAGGGGTCGGTCCTCACGCGCGAGCGCATCCTGCGCGACGTGTGGGGGTCGAGCTGGAAGGGCCTCGGCCGCACGCTCGAGGTGCACGTCGCATCCCTGCGCCGCAAGCTCGGCGAGCCCGACCTGGTCGAGACGGTCCGCGGCGTGGGCTACCGGATGGTCGCGCCCGACGGCGGGGACGCGGCCGCGCCGCGCGGCGCGGGGGCCTAGACGTCGATGCGGACCCGGCTGGCGATCATCCTGTTCGTGCCCTGCGTGCTCGTGCTCGTCCTGCTCGGCGCCGCGTACTCCGGCAACGTGGCGCGCGCCAACCAGCAGGAGGTCTACCTGGACCGCCTGGCCGACGCCGGCTACCTCGTGATCACGGCACGCCAGTCGCTCACCGCCGACGACCCGGCGATCGTCGCGGGCGACCTCAAGCGGTACCGCGACGTGTACGGGGTGGGGGCGGCCGTCCTCGACCAGTCGGGCGCCGTGTGGGCGTCCAACGGGCTCGACGCCGACGACCTGGACGAGCGGCACGCCGCGCTCGCGGGCCGGCGCGGCGAGGCGGCGCTGAGCACCCTGCCGTGGAAGGCCGACCGCATCGTCGTCGCCGAGCCCGTCTACGACGGCGGCGACCTGGTGGGCGCGGTCCTCACCGTCTCCGAGGCCTCGTCGGTCTCCCGCAGCATCTGGTCGAGCTGGGGGATCCTCGTGGCGGCGGGCCTCGTCATGTGCGTGCTCGCCGTCGTCATCGCGCACCGCACCGCGGGCTGGGTGCTGCGCCCCGTGCGCGCCGTCGACGCCGCGATGGGCGAGATCGGCCGCGGCCGCCTCGACGCTCGCATCCCGCCGTCCACCGGCCCGCCGGAGCTGCGCGAGGTCATCACGCGGTTCAACGCCATGGCCGCCCAGGTGGAGCACTCGATGCACCGCCAGCAGGAGTTCGCCTCCAACGCGTCGCACGAGCTGCGCAACCCGCTCAACGCGCTCATGCTGCGCGTCGAGGACCTGGCGCTCTCGGCGCCGGACGAGCACGCCACCGAGGTGGCGCACGTCCGCGCCGAGGCCGTGCGCATGGCGCACATCCTCGACGCGCTGCTGCTCCTCGCCGACGACGCGAACCTGGCCGCCGGCGCGCGCCCGGTGGACGTCGTGGAGCTCGTCGCCCGCCGCGTCGAGAGCTGGCGGCTCCTCGCCGTCGGCCGCCACCTCGCCTTCGACGACGCCCCCGAGGGCGCGTGGGCGGAGCTCAACGAGATCGCCCTGGAGTGTGCTTTCGACGCCGTGCTCGACAACGCGGTGAAGTTCTCGCCCGACGGCGGCCGCATCGACGTCACCGTCGGCGTGCCCGACGACGGCGACGCGGCGGGCATGGTCGAGGTCACCGTGCGCGACCACGGCGCGGGCGTGCCGCCCGAGGAGCTGGAGCGGCTGGCGGAACGGTTCTGGCGCTCGCCCGGGCACGGCACCGTCCGCGGCTCGGGGCTCGGCCTCGCCATCGCGTCGGAGCTGCTCGCCACCGGCGGCGGGGGACTGCGCCTCGCCCTGCCCGACGGCGGCGGCTTCGAGGTGCGGCTGCGCATGCCCGCGCTCGCGCCGGAGGCGGTGTCGTGAGCACCCGGCCGACGACGCGCCGCCCCCTGCTCGCGGCGCTCGCCGCCGCGCTGCTGGTCCTGCCGCTGCTCGCGGGCTGCGTGGGCGACGACGCGGCGGGCGACCCGTGGGAGGGGAACCAGCCCGACACGCTCACCGTGGCCACCGGCGGATCCACCGGCATCTACCACGCGTACGGCGTCGCCATCGCGAAGGTGCTCGAGGAGCGGTACGACCTGCCCGTCGAGGTGGACGAGACCGGCGGCTCCGTGGAGAACCTGCAGAGCCTCGACGCCGGCACGGCGCAGGTGGCGTTCAGCGCCGCCGACGCCGCCCGGGACGCCGTCGCCGGCGAGGGGGAGTTCGACGAGCCCCTCGACGTGCGCGCGCTGGGCCGCGTCTACGACGACTTCGTGCACCTGGTGGTGCCCGCCGGCTCCGACGTGCGCTCGATCGCCGACCTGCGCGGCAAGCGCGTGTCGCTCGGCGCCCCGCGGTCCGGCACGGCCCTCATCGCGCAACGCCTGCTCTCCGCCGCCGACGTGCCCCGCGCCGCGCTCACGGACACCAGGCTCGGCCTGGACGACTCGATCGCGGCCCTCCGGGACGGCGACATCGAGGCCTTCTTCTGGTCGGGCGGGCTGCGCACCCCCGGCCTGACGGCGCTCGCGGACGACGTGCCCGTGCGCCTCGTGCCCCTGGGGGACCTCGTCGAGGAGGTGCGCTCACGGTACGGCAGCGGCTACCGGCACGGCATCGTGCCGAAGGGGATGTACGGCTCGTCGGCCGCGGTCGAGACGCTCGCCGTGCCGAACTTCCTCATGGTGCGCGGCGACATGCCCGACGCCGAGGCCCGCACCCTGGTCTCCACCCTGTTCGACGCGCGGTCGCAGATCGCCGCCCAGGTGCCGTCGGCGGCGAACCTCGACCGTGTCCGCGCCATCTTCACCGACCCGGTCGAGCTGCACCCCGGCGCCCTGCGGTACTACCGCGAGACGAAGGACTGACGATCCCGGCCGCCCGCCGTCGTCCCTACCAGGAGGACGCGGCAGGCACGGCGGAGACGAGCCGCAGCCGGTGCCCGACGCCCCCGCGCCACGGCGTGGACGGGGCCAGCGCCGCCGGGTAGCCGCCGGGGTTGCGCTGGTGCCAGCGCCACAGGTCGAGGCAGATGTCCTCGATGCCGCGGGTGGCCCGCCAGCCCAGCTCCGCCTCCGCGCGGCCGGGGTCGGCGTACGACACGGCGACGTCGCCCGCCTGCCGGCCCGTGACCCGGTACGGCACGGCGCGGCCGGTGACGGACTCGAACGCCCGGACGACCTCGAGCACGCTGGTGGGCCGGCCGCTGCCGAGGTTCCAGGTGGACAGCTGCTGGTCCGCGTCGTCGAGCCCGGCCAGGGCGGCCACGTGCCCGGCGGCCAGGTCGTCCACGTGCACGTAGTCGCGCATCGCGGTGCCGTCGGGCGTCGGGTGGTCGTCGCCGTGCACGTCGAGCCGGTCGCGCGTGCCCGCCGCGGTCTCGGCGACGGCGGTGAGCAGCCCCGCCGCCATGCCCGGACGGTCCGGGCCGAGCGTCGCGGACGGGTGCGCCCCGGCGGTGGTGAAGTGGCGCACGACGCCGACGCGCAGGCGCGGGCCGGCGTCGGCCACGACGTCGCGCAGGATCTGCTCGTTCATCGCGTGGCTGCGGCCCACCGGGCCGGACGGGGCGAGGGGCGCGTCCTCCCGGTGCGGCAGGTCGCGGCCCTCCCCGTACACCGCGGCCGACGACGACACGACGAGCCGGTCGACGCCGTACCAGGCCATGCAGCGCAGCAGCGTGAACGTGGTGCCGAGGTTGGTCTCGTAGCTGTCCAGGGGCCGCACGCCGGGCGCCCCCGGGCGCTTGACGCCCGCGAGGTGCAGGACGGCGTCGAAGCCCTCGGCGTCGAAGAGCCGCTCGAGGGAGTCGATGTCGGCGCTGTCGAAGACGTGCACGGGGACCGGCCGGCCCGCCAGGATCTCCACCCGCTCCAGCGCGGCGGGGGCGCCCCGGGAGAAGTCGTCGACCACGACGACGTCGTGCCCGGCCCCGAGCAGCCGGAGCACGGTGTGAGACCCGACGTACCCGGCGCCTCCGGTCACCAGGACGCGCATGGGACTCCTCACCTCGGCGATCACGGCAGATGATGTCGCGCCGTCATCTTGCTGGCCGGTGCCCGGGGCGCGCAGTCGATTTGAGGAAGGTCAGAGGGAGCCCACCACCACCTGGCCGAGCTCCTGCGTGCAGCGCGTCAGCGCCACGTACAGCCCGTTCCAGCCGCGCGGCTCCGCCGCGATCCCGTCCGGGTCGACCACGACGGCGCCGTCCCACTCCAGGCCCTTCGCGTCCGTGGCGGACATCGCCGGCGTGCCGTCCGGCAGGGCCGCGCGGAGCCCCGCGAGCCGCGCGACGGGCGCGACCACCCCCACCGTGCCGCCCTCGTACCGCGCCGCCATGCCGGTGACCGCGTCGGCGACCAGGGCCGGGAGCCCGTCCTCCGTGGTGGCGCGCCGCCACGGCGCGACGGGCGCGGAGCGGACCGCGCGCGGCGGGTCGTTGCGGCTCCCCGCGCGGCGCAGCACCGGGCCGGTGAGCTCCATGACCTCGCGCGGCGTGCGGTAGCAGATGGTGAGGTCGGCGCGCCGCCAGCGGTCGCCGAGGGCGTCGCCCACGGCCTCGCCCCAGTCCGTCTGGCGGTGCGCGGACGACGCCTGGTCGATGTCGCCCACCGCCGTCACCGACCGGGTGGGGCAGCGGCGCACCACCATGTGCCACTGCATCCCGGACAGCTCCTGCGCCTCGTCCACCACGACGTGGCCGTACGTCCAGTCCCGCCGCGCGGCCGCACGGCCGGCCACGAAGACGCCGTCCTCGTCGTCCGTGCCGTCGTCCCTGCCGTCGACGCTGGCCCGGGGGTCGTCCCGGCCGGCGCCGTCGTCCGCGGGCGAGCCGAGCAGCTCGGCCAGCGCGTCGAGCAGCGGGACGTCGCTGCTCGCCCAGCCGGCGGCGCCGCCCGCGGGCTCGGCGGCCACGCGCGCGACGTCCGCGTCCGTGAGACCGGACCCGGTGCCCGGGCCCGCGTGGGCGCGCAGCAGGTCGGCGTCGCCGAGCAGCCGGGTCAGCTCGTCGGCGGCGACGCGGCGCGGCCACCAGGCGTCGAGCGCCGCCGCGACGCCCCGGTCGGCGGCGACGCGCTCGCGCAGGGCGTCGAGGTCCGCGTCGGACAGCACGCCGTCGACGTCGGAGCCGGTGGCGCCGGTGTGCAGCGCGCGGTCGTCGGACCTCGCGAGCGCGGCGTCGAGCCGGCCGAGCACGTCCTCGAACCCCTCCTCCGCGCGGGCGAGCAGCTCGGCCTGGCGGTCGGCGACGGCGTCCGTGAGCAGGTCGTGCACCCGGTCCACGACGCGGTCGCGGGCGCGGTGGTACGACCCGGCCCCCGCCGCCGCACGGCGGGCCGCGGCGAGCTGCGCGGCGGGCAGCAGGTACTCCTCGCCGTCGAGCACGAGGGCGAGCGGGCCGTCCGCGGGCTCGAGCGACGTGACGAACCGGCGCAGCGCGGGCAGCCACGCCGCCCGGCCCTTGAGCTCGGCGACGTCGCGGTCCTCCGCGCGCGTCGGGCGGACGCCCGGCACGAGCGTGTCGCACGTGGCCGAGACGACCGCCGTCTCCCCGAGCGCGGGCAGCACCTGCGCGATGTAGTCGAGGAACCGCATCGACGGGCCCAGCACCAGCACCCCGCGCTCCGCCAGGTGCGGGTGCGCGAACAGCAGGTACGCGACCCGGTGCAGCGCCACCACCGTCTTGCCCGTGCCCGGCCCGCCCTGCACCACCAGCGGGGTGCGGGCGTCCGCGCGCACGACGTCGTCCTGCTCCCGCTGCAGGGTCGCGACCGCGGTGCCCATACGGCCCGTGCGCCGCTCGTCCAGGGCGGCGAGGAGGGCGCCCTCGCCGACCAGGCCCGAGTCGTCGAGGCTGCCGTCGAGCGGCTCGTCGTCCACGCCCACCACCCGGCGGCCGTCCGTGCGCACGTGCCGGCGCCGCCGCAGCCCCTGCGGGTCCACCGGCGTGGCCGTGTAGAACGGCCGGGCCACGGGGGCGCGCCAGTCGACGACGAGCGGGTCGTCGTCCTCCGTGGCGCCCGGCAGGCCCACGCGGCCGAGGTGGCGCACCGAGCCGTCGTCGCCGTCGACCCGGCCGAACACCAGGCCGTGGTCCGCCTGCCGCAGCTCCGCCCGCCGCGCCCGCAGCCGGGCGACCCGCACGCGCGCCGCGACGTCCTCCGGTCGCGCCGCGGCGAGCGTCTCCTCCAGCTCGTCGAGCACCGTGGCGCGTCGTGCCCACGCCGCGTCGAGCGTCGCCTGCTCCTCCGCGACGGCGCGCGCCGCGGGGTCTGGAGCGGCTCCCGGGTCGGTTCTCGGGGCGGTCGTCGGGGTGCTGCCGGGGCCGGTGGGAGCGGTGGCGGGCGTCGTGTTGGCGGTCTGCGGGGCGGGCTGGGGCACGGGACCTTCTTTCGTACGGCGTACGGCGGCCATCGCCCAACGCGGGCCCCCTCGGGATTGTTCCCCGCGGCGCAGGCCTGGCGCCGAACAGGTGGTTGTGCACGTTCTGGGCTCTCAGACGGTGCGCGATCGCCTGTTCGGCGTCCGTGGTCGCGGCGAACGCGCAGGTCGGAGGGACGGGCGGTCGGCATCGAGCCCTGGCGGAATACGTGGAGGGGGTATAGAGTTCCGAGCAGGAGATACCCCCTAGGGGTATCAATCGAGTCGCGAACCATCCTGACGAGACGAGGATCGAGCCGTGGACCACACCACTCCCGACCAGCACCCGGGGCACCGCCGCCCCGACGACGCCGCGCGCGTGCTGGAGCACGGTCACGACGAGCACGAGGGTCACGAGGGCCACGAGGGCCACGAGGGCCACGAGGGCCACCCTGCCCATCACGAGCACGGGCACGACCACGCCGAGCATGCCGGTGCCGGCCACGACCCGCACGCGGGTCACGACATGGCGGGCCACGACGCGCACGCGGGGCACGACATGTCGGGCCATGGGGGCCACGGTGGTCACGGCGACCACGTGGGCCAGTTCCGCCGCCTGTTCTGGATCATGCTGGCGCTGGCGGTGCCCACGGTGGCGCTGTCGCCGATGTTCGCGATGGTGCTGGGCTACGAGCTCCCCGCCGCGGCGTGGGTGGACTGGGTGTCCCCGGTGCTGGGCACGGTGATCTACGTGTGGGGCGGCAAGCCGTTCCTCACGGGGGCGGTGTCGGAGCTGCGGGCGCGCAAGCCCGGGATGATGCTGCTGATCGGCCTGGCGATCACGGTCGCGTTCGTCGCGTCGCTGGGCGCCAGCCTCGGGGTGCTCGACCACCAGCTCGACTTCTGGTGGGAGCTGGCGCTGCTGGTCGTGATCATGCTGCTGGGGCACTGGATCGAGATGCGGTCCCTGGCGCAGACCACGTCCGCGCTGGACTCGCTGGCGGCGCTGCTGCCGGACGAGGCGGAGCGGGTCGAGGGGGACGGCGCGGACCAGCGCGTCGTCACGGTGCAACCGTCGGACCTGCGCGTCGGCGACGTCGTCCTGGTCCGGCCGGGCGGCTCCGTCCCCGCGGACGGGCGCGTGGTGGACGGCCGGGCCGAGATGGACGAGTCGATGGTCACGGGCGAGTCGCGCACGGTGGCCCGCACGACGGGCGACGCCGTCACGGCGGGCACGGTCGCCACGGACTCCGGCCTGCGGGTCGAGGTCACCGCCACCGGTGACGACACGGCGCTCGCGGGCATCCAGCGGCTGGTCGCGGAGGCGCAGGCGTCGTCGTCGCGGGCCCAGCGGCTCGCGGACCGCGCGGCGGGCTGGCTGTTCTGGTTCGCGCTGGGCGCCGCCGTCGTCACGGCGATCGCCTGGACCGCCCTCGGGCTGCCGGACGACGCCGTCGTCCGCACCATCACCGTCCTCGTCATCGCCTGCCCCCACGCGCTGGGCCTGGCCATCCCGCTGGTGGTCTCCATCGCGACCGAGCGGGCGGCCCGCGGCGGCGTGCTCGTCAAGGACCGCCTGGCGCTGGAGAGCATGCGCACCGTGGACACCGTCCTCTTCGACAAGACCGGCACCCTCACCAAGGGCGAGCCGACCGTGGCCGCCGTGGCCGCGACCGGCGCGGCGCTCGACGGCGACGCCGTCCTGGCGCTGGCCGCCGCCGCGGAGGCGGACAGCGAGCACCCGCTGGCCCGGGCGATCGTCCGGGCGGCGGAGGCCCGCGGCCTCGACGTCCCGCGGGCGGCGGACTTCACCTCGTCGCCGGCGGTGGGCGTGGTCGCGACGGTGGGCGGGCACGAGGTCCGCGTCGGCGGCCCGCGCCTCCTCGAGGAGCAGGGCGCCGGCGAGGTGGCCGAGGCCGACGGGTGGCGCGCGGACGGCGCGATCATCCTGCACGTGCTGCGCGACGGCGTCGTCGTCGGCGGGCTGAAGCTCGCGGACGAGGTGCGGCCGGAGTCCGCGGAGGCGGTCGAGGCGCTGCACCGGCGGGGCGTGCAGGTCGTGATGATCACCGGCGACGCCGAGGCCGTGGCCCGGTCCGTTGCCGACGAGCTGGGCGTCGACCGCTGGTTCGCGGGGGTGCGGCCGGAGGACAAGTCGGCGCGCGTCGCGGAGCTGCAGGCCGAGGGCAAGCGGGTCGCGATGGTCGGGGACGGCGTCAACGACGCCCCGGCGCTCGCGCAGGCCGACGTCGGCATCGCCATCGGCGCGGGCACGGACGTCGCCATCGCCTCGGCCGGCGTCATCCTGGCCAGCGACGACCCCCGGTCGGTGCTGTCCGTGATCGAGCTGTCGCGGGCCAGCTACCGCAAGATGAAGCAGAACCTGTGGTGGGCGGCGGGCTACAACCTGCTGTCGGTGCCGCTGGCGGCCGGCGTGCTCGCCCCGGTCGGGTTCGTGCTGCCGATGTCCGTCGGCGCGCTGCTCATGTCGCTGTCCACCGTGGTGGTGGCGCTCAACGCGCAGCTCCTGCGGCGGCTCGACCTGCGGCCCGACGTCGCGACCCGGGCCGTCCTGGGTCGCTGAACGGCTCAGCCCGACCCGGCCTGTCCCCCCGACCGGTCGCCGAACAGGCGGTTGAGCACGGAACACGGACGCATTCCGTGCTCAACCGCCTGTTCGGCGGTCGGCCCGCCGCACGACGACGAGGTTCAGCGCGGCCGCCGCGAGCAGCACGACGGCGGTGGCGACGAAGACGGCGCGCAGGCCGTGCCGGGCCGCGACGACCCCGCCGAGGACCGGGCCGGTCACTTGGCCCACGTACTGCGCCGAGACGCCGAGGCCGAGCACGCGGCCGACGGCGTCCGGCGGGGCGAGGTGGCGCACCGCCGCGGTGATCGACGGCAGCAGGCCGCCGAGGCTCAGCCCCAGCAGCACCCGCAGGACGCCGAGCTGCCAGACGTTCGTCACGAGCGCCTGGGCGAGGGCCAGCACGCCCGCGGCGGCGAGGCAGGCCACCACCACCCGGGCGTGCCCGACCCGGTCGGCGAGCCGGCCGACCCGCGGCGCCGCGACGACGCTGCCCACGGCGGTGAGCGCGACGAGGATCCCCGCGACCCCCGCCGCGCGCGAGAGCTGACCGAGGTCCTCGACGTACACGGTGACGATCGGCTCGATCGACATCGTCGAGAACAGCAGCAGGCTCGACGTCGCGATCAGGACGGCGACGGCGCCCGGCCGCCGCACCTGCCGCCACACGCCGCCGGGGGCGCGGCGGGCCGTGCGCGGGGCGCCGGGGACGGCGCGCGGCTCGCGCAGCAGGAACGTGGTGGCGAGGAACGCCAGGAAGATCACCGCACCGCACACGACGAACGTCGGCCGGATGCCCACCCAGTCCGGCACGAAACCGCCCACCAGCGGCCCGACGACGTTGCCCGCGAGGATGCCCGACGACAGCACGCCGAGCGCCCACGCGCTGCGGTCCTTCGGCGTCTGCGCGGCCACCAGGATGGTGGCGCCCGACGAGTAGCCGCCGAGCAGCCCCACCAGCAGCCGCACGGCGACGAGCTGCTCCACGCTCTGCACGAACCCGAGCAGCGTCATCGCCACGGCCATGCCGAGGCTCGCGCGCACGAGCATCGACTTGCGGCCGAACCGGTCGCCCAGCGCCCCCCACAGCGGCGCGGTGAGCGCCGCCGTGAGGAACGTGGCCCCGTAGGCGATCCCTGACCAGCGCACCACCGCGCCCGGGTCCTCGACGCCGAGCTGCCGCACGTACTCGGGCAGGAACGGCACGAGCAGGGTCATCGCGACGAGGGTGGTGAACGAGCCGGCCGTGCCGACGGCGAGGTTGCGCCGCCAGTGCGGGTGCTCGGCGACGGCGGGGTCGGTGGGGGAGCGGTGGTCGACCGCGGGGCTGGTCACACCCCTTGGTCTACACCCACCATCCAGTGGATGGGACCATCTGTCTCACATCATGGCTAGCATTCGCGCGCGGGGACTACGACGCGAGCGCGAGGCGCACCGTCGCGAACGCCGCCGGCGGCAGCTCCACCGTGAGGACGCCGCCCTCGAGGCGCACGCCGTCCAGCGGGCGCGGCGCGACGGCGTCGGGCGCGTCGAAGGTGTTGTGCGCGGCGGGGTCGTCGGCGGCGAGCACCGTGGCGACGGGGTCGCTCACCGCGCGCCCGCGCAGGTCGACGCGCACCGACGCGGGGGCGTCCGGGTCGAGGTTCGTCAGCGAGACGAGCACCGCACCGTCCTTCGTGGACGCCGACGCCGAGACCGTTCCCACCGCCGTGCCGTCGACGTCGCGCGTGGCCCGCGCGGCGCGCTCGCGGACCGGGAGGCTCGCGGCGTCGTGGTGCCCCGCGCTCATGGCGAAGGCGTGGAACGTGGGCGTCCGGATCATCCGCGCGCCGTCCGTGAGCAGCATCGACTGCAGCACGTTGACCGTCTGCGCGATGTTCGCCAGGCGCAGGCGGCGGGCGTGGTCGTGGAAGGCGTCGAAGTGCACCGTCGCGACCAGCGCGTCGCGCATCGCGTTCTGCTGGTACAGGAAGCCGGGGTTGGTGCCCCGCTCCACGTTCCACCACGTGCCCCACTCGTCGAGAGCCAGCCCGATCTTCGCCTGCGGGTCGTAGGCGTCCATGACCGCCGAGTGGCCGGCGATGATGCGGCGCACGTCGAGCGCCTTGCGCATCGTGGCCCAGTACTCGTCGCGCGTGAACTCGGTGGCGGCGCCCTTGTCCCCCCACGTCCCGGCGAACGTGTAGAAGTGGAACGAGACCATCTGCCACAGGTCGCGCGGGTCGGCGTCGCCGAGCTTCGCGACCTGCTGCATGAGGGTCTCGGTCCACGCGTAGTCGTCGTCCGACGCCCCCGCGGCCACCCGGACCAGGCGGTTGCCGCCGTGGTCGCGGGCGTAGGTCGCGTGCTGCCGCGCGAGCGACGCGAACTGGTCGGCGCGCAGGTTGCCGCCGCAGCCCCACGGCTCGTTGCCGATGCCGAAGAACGACACGCCCCACGGCTCGTCGCGGCCGTGCTCGCGGCGCAGGCGCGCCATCGGCGAGTCGTCGCCGCGGGTCAGGTACTCCACCCAGTCCGCGGTCTCCTGCACCGTGCCCGAGCCGACGTTCCCCGAGATGTACGGGGCGGTGCCGAGCAGGTCGCACAGGGCCATGAACTCGTGCGTGCCGAACGAGTTGTCCTCCACGACGTCGCCCCAGTGGGTGTTGACGATGCGCGGGCGGTCGGCGGCCGGGCCGACGCCGTCGCGCCAGTGGTACGTGTCGGCGAAGCAGCCGCCGGGCCAGCGGAGGTTGGGGATCGCGAGCTCCCGCAGCGCCTCCACGACGTCCGTGCGGATGCCGCCGACGTTCGGGATGTCGGAGTCCTCGCCCACCCAGAACCCTTCGTAGACGCACCGGCCGAGGTGCTCGGCGAAGTGCCCGTACAGGTGGCGGCTGATCGTGGGGCCCGGGACGTCGAGGTCGACGACGGCGTCGAGGGCGAGGGTGGTCGAGGTCGGGTCGGTCACGGGGGCTCTCTCCTGCAACGTTGTAGGTGGTGGCCAGACCTTACCCGCGCGCGGCCCCGGTGGTGCCAGACTCGTCGCGTGCCGGACGACCAGGAGACCCCCGCCCCATCACCGTCGACAGCCGTGCCGGCCGCGCCGCCCGCGCCGACCGCGCCGACGTGGCTCCGCATCGCGACGCTCGTGGTGGCGGCCGCCGCCGTCGCCGTCGTCGCGTGGGCGTGCGCCACGTCGTGGGGCGCCGTCGTGCACGGGCACCCGGCGTACGCCGTGCTGCTGGCGCTGACGCTCGCGCTCGCGCTGGTCGCCGGCGTGCGGGCCCTGCGCCGCCGCCCCGCGCGGCGGGGCTGGCGGCGCGCCGGCCGGGTGGTGCTGCTCGTCGCCGGGGCCGTGGGGGTCGCCCTGGTCGCGTGGCTGCGGCCGTTCGGCGCGGTCGAGCCGGCGCTCGCCGCGATGCGCTCCGACGGCGCCGTGACCGTCACCGAGAGCGCGACGCGGTACGAGCTGGCGCCCGCGGGCGGCGGCGACGGCACGGCCGTCTTCTTCCAGCCGGGCGCCAGGGTCGACGCGCGGGCCTACGCCGCCGTGCTGCGGCCGCTCGCCGAGTCCGGGCACACGGTGGTCGTCGCCAAGCAGCCGCTCGGCATCGCGTTCCTCGCCGTCGGCGCCTTCGACGGCGCGCGCGCCGCGCTCCCCGACGAGGAGCGCTGGGTGGTGGGCGGGCACTCGCTCGGCGGCACCGTCGCGGCGATGGAGGCCGACGCAGGGGACCCCGGTGCCGACGACGGCGAGGCGCCGGCCGTCGGGCTGCTGCTGTTCGCGTCGTACCCCGCCGGCGACGTCCGCGGCACCCTGACCGCCGCCGTCGAGTCCGTGTCCGGCAGCCGCGACGGCCTGGCGACGCCCGCGAAGATCGACGCGTCGCGCGCCGACCTGCCCGCGGACAGCACGTTCACCGTCGTCGAGGGCGCCGTGCACGCGCAGTTCGGCGACTACGGCCCCCAGCCCGGCGACGGCACCCCGACGATCAGCCACGACGACGCCCGCGCGCGGATCTCCGCCGCCGCCGTCGCGTTCGTCGACCGCCTCGCCTCCGCGCGCTAGTCCCTCTGCCGCCGCGGTGGTGGACCGTCCACGACGTCGGCGGGCTGCTGGTGACCGGGCTGCTGGTGACCGGGCTGCTGGTGACCGGGCTGCTGGTGACCGGGCGGCGGGGGGACGAGAGTGGGACGGGTGACGGGCGGACGGCAGGCCCCGGAGGCGAGGGCGCGTGGCGGGCGGCGGGAGCTGGTCGCCGAGACGGCGTTCGTCGTGGGCATCCTGCTCAAGGGGCTCGACGGGCTGGTCGAGCTGGTCGCGGGCGCGGCGCTGCTGGTCCTGCGCCAGGACCAGGTGCTGGCGCTCACGCGGTCGGCGGTGGCGCAGGAGCTGCAGGAGGACCCGCACGACCTGGTGGCCCACCTGCTGCTGCACGAGGCGTCCGCGCTCAGCCACGGCACCGCCCTCGTGGCCGGGCTGTTCCTGCTGCTGCACGGGGTGGTCAAGGTCGCGATCGTGGGCGCGCTGCTGGCCGGGTCACGACGCGTCTACCCGTGGGCGGTCGGCGCGCTGGCGGCGTTCCTCGTGGTCCAGGTCGTGCAGACGGTGATCTCGCCGGGGGTGGGCGTCGCGCTCCTCACCCTGCTGGACGCCCTCGTCCTGTGGCTGACGTGGCACGAGTGGCGGCGCGGACGCTCGTTCCGTGACGCGTGGCGCAGCGTGCTGCAGGGGTGGTTCCCCGGGCGGGTCACACCCCGTCCAGGGTGAGCCGTACGACGACCTCGTCGCCGTCGGTCACGCCCTCGGGCCGGCGGACGGCGTCCTTCAGCGGCACGAGGTAGCCGCCGTCCCGGGGGAACAGCGACGTGGTGAACGTGGTGCCGCCGAGGCGGCCCGTCACCGGGATGACGCCCCAGCCGTAGGTGACCAGCGCCGCGACCGACGCGATCTGCTCCGCCTCGGCGTCGGGCACCGCGACGTAGTAGTACGGCGCGGGGCCGCGCCACTGGAAGACCTCACCGCGCACCTCGAGCTCCATGCGCCCAGCCTGCCGCCCGCCGGTGACACCCGGCGAGCGGCACGCGCGGTCAGGCCAGGTCGAGGACGGCGTACCCGTGCCCGTCGAGGTGCACGACGTCTCCCTCGGTGCGGTGGCCGCGCGCCTCCACGGGGCGCGCCCCGGCGGCGCCGGGCACCGCGATCGACACGGGCTCGCGGCCCGGGTTGAGCACGACGGCGAGGGTGCCGCGCAGGTAGGCGAACGGGTAGCCGGTGGCCAGCACCTCGACCGGGGCGGACGCGTCCAGGCGGGGGTCGGCGGTGCGCAGGTGCGCCAGCCGCCGCACGAGGTGCAGCAGCGAGGCCTCGTCGTCGAGCTGGGCGGCCACGGTGGGGCGGTCCGGGTCCGGGTCCTGCGGCAGGTACCGCGACTCGGCGACGGCGGGGCCGAGCCGCCCGGCGGGGACGTCGCCCCACTGCATGGGGGTGCGGGAGCCCGCGCGGTCGTAGGTCGGGCTGAGCCGCGACCCCTCGAACGTCGGCGTCCCGGGCACGAACCGCATGCCGATCTCGTCGCCGTAGTACACCGACGGCATCGAGGGCCAGGTGAAGGTGAGGACCAGCGCCGCCCGCGCCTGCTCGGCGTCGCGCGCCCCGGCCACCAGCCGCGTGAAGTCGTGGTTCGACGTCGGGAGCCCGGTGAGCCCGCCGCGCCCCGCCGCGGCGATCGCGCCGGTCGCCTCCTCCCAGGCGCGGACGAACGTCGCGGCGTCGCCGCGCGCCTCGGCGTCGGCCCAGCTCGGCACCTCGCCCCACGACGGGTTGACCGTGCCGGCGCCGTTGTTCCACAGGGAGCGCAGCGGCAGGCCGTCGTCGTCGCCCCCGAACTGGAGGAAGAAGTCGGCGTGGAACCCGGACGGCACGGACACGCGCGGGTCGCCCCACTCGCTGACGAGCACGCGGCCCGGGTAGGTGGCGTCCAGCCACTCGCGCGTCTCGCGCCACAGGCGCCCGGTCTCCACGAGGCCCGGGTCGTCCTTGACGAGGGACGCGGCCATGTCGACGCGGAAGCCGGCGACGCCGAGGTCGAACCAGTGCGCCATGATCTCGCGCAGCGCGGCCCGGTTGGCCCGCGGGCCCGGGGCGTCGACGGGCTGGCGCCACGGCTCGTCCGGGTGCTGCCGCGCGTACCCGAAGTTCAGCGCCGGCTGCACCGGGAAGAAGTTCGGCAGGTAGTAGCCGCCGCGGCTCCCCGGGCCGGGCTGGAACCCGTCGACCGGGGCCTCGCTCCACACGTACCGGTGGTCGTCGGGGTCGTCGGCCGACGCGACGAACCACGGGTGCTCGTCGGAGGTGTGCCCGGCCACGAGGTCCAGCAGGACCGAGATGCCGCGCTTCCCCGCCTCCTCGGTGAGCTCCGCCAGGTCGTCGTTCGTGCCGTACCGCGGCGCGATGGTGAGGAAGTCGGCGACGTCGTACCCGGCGTCGGCGAACGGCGAGACGAAGCACGGGTCGAGCCACACGGCGCCCACGCCGAGCCACCTCAGGTAGTCGAGGCGCGCGGTGATGCCGGCGAGGTCGCCGATCCCGTCGGCCCCTGCGCGGCCCGAGTCCGCGAAGCTCTGCGGGTACAGCTGGTAGAGGACGGTGCGTCCGAGGCGCGGGGCGAGGTCGGTCGCGGCGTGCGGGGACGTCGATGCTGCCAACGTGCTGCTCCTTCGCGGGTGGGGAGGCGTGGGGCTCGCGAGCCTAGGCGACGCCGGCGGTGCCCAGCAGGGAGCCCAGGGCGAACGTGACGCCGAGCGCCAGCGCGCCGCCGATCACCACGCGCGACACCGAGCGGGTGCGCGACGAGCCGCCGATCCAGGCCGCGATGGCGCCGGCGGCGCCCAGCGCGGCGAGCACGACGACGAACGTCCCGGCGATCTTCCACGGCTCGGGGATGAACAGCACCGCCAGCATCGGCAGGATGCCGCCGGCGAGGAACGCCAGCAGGGACGCCCACGCCGCGTGCCAGGGGCTGACCACGTCGTGCGGGTCGATGTTCAGCTCGGCGGCCAGGTGGGCGTGCAGCGCGTCGTGCTGGGTGAGCTCGGTGGCCACCTGCCGCGCGGTGCCCTCGCTGAGGCCCTGCTGCCGGTAGAGGCCGACGAGCTCGTCGAACTCCTCGTCCGGCATGGTCGCGAGCTCGTGCCGCTCCTTGGCGATGAGGGCCTTCTCGCTGTCGGACTGGCTGGACACCGACACGTACTCGCCGAGCGCCATCGAGATCGCGCCGCCGACGAGGGCGGCCAGGCCGGCCGTGAGCACCGGGGCGCGCTCCGGCGTCGCGGCGGCGACACCCACGACGACCGCCGCGACCGACACGATGCCGTCGTTGGCACCGAGGACGCCGGCGCGCAGCCAGTTGAGGCGCTGTGCGAGCCCGCCGGCGTGCGGCTCGTCGGGGTGACCGGTCGGGGTGGTCTCGGCGCGGGTGGACATGTGCCCAGCACAGCACCGCCCGCCCGGGGGCGCCACGGGGCGGCCGGCCCCGTGGCGCGCCTCACGTGCGCTTGCCGAGCGACAGCTCGCGGAACAGCGGGTTGCGCAGCGGGACGGCCATGAGGAGGGCCATCGCCGTGCCGAAGACGGCGAACGGCACCCACAGCGCGGTGGCCGAGGCCAGGACCCCGAAGGCGGCCATCGCCAGCGGCATGAAGACGTCGTCGCCCAGCCGGGTGATCGACGCCATCCGCCCCAGGTACGACGGGTCGACGGTGCCGGCGAACGTGGCGCCGAGCAGCGCGGAGGCGTACCCGGCCGTGAGCCCGACGACGAGGCACGCCGCCCCGGCGACGCCGACCGGGCCGGTGCCGAGCGCCACGACGGCCGCGCCCTGCACGGCCAGGGCCGCGAACCCGGCGCGCGCCTCGCGCCGGGGCCGCCAGCGGGCGACCGACAGCGCGCCGATCGCGGCGCCCAGCCCGATGCAGGCCTCCAGGATCCCCACGGCCCGGGCGCCCCAGCCGGCGTCGTGGGCGCGCAGGGCGATCCCGATGCCGACGGCGGGCCCGACGGCGAGGTTGAGGCCCGAGAGCGCGATGACGAGCGTGCGGGTGGTGGGTACGTCGCGCAGGTGGGCGAAGCCGCGGCGGATCCCGCGGAACGCGGACTCCTTGTCGGCGCGGGGCAGGGCGAACCGCGGGCGGAGCCAGATGGCGATGAACGCCACGACGAGGGCGAAGGTGACCGCGTTCGCCCCGGCGCTCCCCAGGAGCCCGGAGCGGGCGACCAGGAACCCGCCCACCGCGGAGCCGGCCATGGTGGCCAGCCGGGACGCGGTCTGGGCGACGGCCGTGTACGAGGGGAGGTCCTCGGCGCGGACGAGCTGCCGCGCGATCGTGCTCGCCGACGGCTCGTAGAACGCGTCGCACACGCCGAACGCGACGGCCGCGAGGGTGAGCAGCAGCACCGTCGGCGGCGAGGACAGCACCCACAGCGCGGCGCCGACCAGCACGGCCACCCGCAGCACGTTGCAGACGATCATGACGCGCCGCGCGTCGACCCGGTCGGCGAGGACGCCGCCGAACAGCAGCACCACGGCCCGCGGCGCGGTCCCGGCGGCCACGACCAGCCCGGCGACGGCGGGGGAGGCCACCTGCACCGCCGTCCAGGCGAGGGCGATGGACCAGATGGCGTCGCCGGCGTCGGACAGCGCCTTGACGCCGATCCACGCGTGCACGGCGCGGTCGCGGGAGAACGTCGGCGGCTCGCGCAGCAGCACGGGCTGCGCGGCGCTCGTGGTGCTGGTCATGGCACCGTGGGGAAGCCGTGGGCGAACACGAAGACGGGCATGCGCTCGGGGCGGTCGTCCGCGTCGTCGTTGGTGTCGTCGTCCGCGTCGTCATCCGGGCCGTCGTCCGGGCCGTCGCCGGCGGCGAGGCCGGCCTGCCAGGCGGCGAACGTCTCCCGCATCGCCGCGGAGAGGGCCGCCAGCTCGTCGGGGGTGGCCCAGGCGACGGTGTCGATGCTGAACGCGGCGCGCGACCACTCCGGCAGCGGGGCGGTGCGGCGGTGCCAGGCACGCAGCCGGCCGACGTGCGTCTCGACGTTCGCGCGCTCCGCCTCCCGGGCGAGCAGCGCGTCGGCGGGGGAGCCGGAGAAGTCGTCGGCCGACCAGCTCAGACCCTGCCGCGACGCCCGCCACCAGCTCGTGCGCCGGTCGCCGGTGCGGTCCGGGGCCTGCTCGACGACGCCGGCCCGCTTCAGCATCCGCAGGTGGTGGCTGACGCTGCCCACCTGCTGCCCGAGCTCGCGCGCCAGCGTGGTCACCTGGGTGGTGCCGTGCAGGCTCAGGTAGTCGTAGATGCGCCGTCGCACCGGGTGGTGCACGGCGGTGATCGCCTCGATCTGCTCCATGCCGACGACGCTAGGCGCGGGCGGGGAGGAGTACAAGACTTCTTGTATACCGCGGAATCATGCCGATCCTCGGCTCCGAGGCGGCTCAGGCGTGGGTGGGGTGCTCGTGGCCCGGGTGGGTGTCCGGCTCCACCTGGAACGTGGAGTGCTCGACGGCGACGTCGAAGTGGGTGGCCACGCACTCCTGCAGCTCGTCGAGGATGCGGCCGGCGTGCCCGTCGGTGAAGCAGCCGGAGTCCACCACGACGTGCGCGGACAGGATCGGCAGTCCGGTGGCGATGAGGGAGGCGTGCACGTCGTGCACGTCGCGCACGTGCTCGACGCGCAACAGGTGCGCCCGCACCTGCTCCAGGTCCAGCCCCGGCGGCGTGGACTCCAGCAGCACGGACCCGGCGGCCCGCGCCAGCCGCACCGCCCGCGGCAGGATGAGCGCCCCGATGAGCAGGGCGGCGACGGAGTCGGCCCGCTGCCAGCCCGTGGTGGCGATGACGACCGCGGCGACGATGACGCCCACCGACCCCAGCGCGTCGTTCACCACCTCCAGGAACGCCGCCCGCAGGTTGAGGTTGGCGTCCCGGCGGCCGGCGAGCACGCCCATCGACGCGAGGTTGCCCACCAGCCCGATGACGCCGAAGACGACGAGCTGCCCGGACGGGATCTCCGGCGGGTGCGCGAGCCGCAGCACCGCCTCGACCAGCACGTACACGCCCACCACGAGCAGCACGGTCGCCTGCGCCAGCGCGGCCAGCACCTCCGCCCGCCGGTAGCCCCACGTGCGCTGCGACGACGGCGGCCGCAACGACAGGTGCGCGGCGAACAGGGCGAGGGCCAGCCCGCCCGCGTCGGTGAGCATGTGGGCGGTGTCCACCAGCAGCGCGAGGCTGCCGGTGAGCAGCGCGCCCACCGCCTGCGCCACGAGGATGAGCGCGGTGATGCCGAACGCGACCGCCAGCCGGCCGCGGTGGTCCGCGGCGGCGTGCGCGTGGTCGTGGTCGTGCGTCATGCCGCGTCCGCGGGCTCGGGCCTCCCGCGCGCGCCGTCCGCCGGCGTCGCGCACGTGCAGTCCGGCCCGCAGCAGGCCGGGTCGACGGCGAGCGTCAGCCGCAGCAGGTCGCCGAGCGCGTGCGACAGCGCCGGGTCGGCCAGCCGGTACTCCGTGCGCCGCCCGTCCGGACGTCCCACGACCAGCCCGCAGCCGCGCAGGCACGCGAGCTGGTTGGACATCACCTGCTTGGAGACGCCGAGCCTCGCCGCCAGGTCGGACGGGTAGGCGGGCGCGTTGCGCAGCGCGAGCAGGATGCGGGTGCGCGTGCCGTCCGACAGCGCGTGCCCCAGCCGCGCCAGCGCCGCGGTGTGCGTGAGCGTCACGGTCTCCATGAGGCCGACCGTACATCCGCCGGTGTACTCACGACACGGGGCCGACAGGGCCGGGTGCCGAACAGGCAGTTGACACCGTTATCGCGGCGGAACTCGCCCGATAACGGTGTCAACTGCCTGTTCGGCGGAGGAGGTGTCAGGCCGCCGGGGCGATCCCGTCGAGCGTGGCGAGGTCGTCGTCGGTCAGCCGGAGCGCCGCGGCGGCGACGTTCTGCTCCAGGTGCGCGACGCTGCCCGTGCCGGGGATGGCGAGCACGTGCGGCCCGCGGTGCAGGGTCCAGGCCAGCCGCACCTGGGCGGGCGTCGCGCCGTGCGCCGCGGCGACCGCCGCCACCTCCGCCTCGCCGGCGTCGTGGTGCGTGCCGTCGGGGATCGCCCCGGCCACGGACGCGCCCACGGAGAAGAACGGCACGAACGCGATACCGAGCTCGCCGCACCGGGCGAGCAGGCCGTCGTCGTCCCGCTCGGTGAGGCCGTACCGGTTCTGCACGCACACGACGGGCGTGATCGACAGCGCCTCGTCGAGCTGCTCCGGCAGCACGTTCGAGACGCCGACGTGGCGGACCAGCCCGGCGTCGCGCAGGTCGGCGAGCGCCCCCACGTGCTCGGCGACCGACCCGGGCTCGCGCACGAGGCCGGTGCCCCAGCGCAGGTTCACGACGTCGAGGTGGTCGAGGCCCAGCTGGCGGATGTTCTCCTCGACGTGGCCGCGCAGCTGGTCGGGGCGGGCGTACGGCTCGAAGCGGCCGTCGCGCGACTGGGCGGCGCCGATCTTCGTGGTGATCACCAGGTCGTCGGCGTAGGGCTGGAGGGCGGCGCCGATCAGCTCGTTCGCGGACCGGGTGGGCAGGAAGTAGAAGGCCGCCGTGTCGATGTGGTTCACGCCGAGCTCGACGGCGCGACGCAGCACGGCGATCGACTCCTCGCGAGGGCGCGGCGCGGGCGCGCCCAGCGCGCCCATGAGCCGCATCGCGCCGAGGCCGAGGCGGTTCACGGTGAGGTCGCCGAGCCGCCAGGTGCCGGCGGCGCCGGCGTCGGCGGTGCCGGTCGGGGTGGTCGTGGTGGTGCCGGTGGTGGTCGTCATGTGCTCCAGCATCGGCACGCAGGGCGCCCTGGCGGCCGCGGTGGCAGGTTGTTGCCGACCTTGGCGGCGTCCCCGCCCCGGGTGCAGGATCGAGGCATGCAGACCGGAGAGGCCGTCACCGTCGTCCAAGGCGACGAGGAGCTGCTCTCCCGCACGGCGCACCTGTTCGCGCACGCGACCGAGATCTCGTGCGCGGCGAACGACCTCGGGACCTGGGTGGTGACGCACGGGCCGCAGGAGGTCGAGGACGCGCCGCGGGCGCACCGCGACGACGTCCGCCTCCGCAAGGTCTACCGGCCGGGCGTGCTCCTGGACCCGGTGGCGGCCCGCGGGCTCGCGAGGGCGCGGGAGCTGCACGGCGCGCAGATCCGCATCACGACCGAGGAGGTCAACGAGACGATCCTCTTCGACCGGCGGCTCGCGATCCTGGCGGGCGACGTGCGGGCGGGGCGGCGCAGCTACGGCATCGTCACGCAGCCGGAGGCGGTCCAGGGGGTCGCGTCCCTGTTCGAGGCGGTGTGGCGCTCGGCCGTCGACCTCGACGTCTTCGACGCGCGCATCGCCGAGATCCGCGCGATCGCGCCCCAGGTGCTCGACCTGCTGGGGCAGGGGGTCAAGGACGAGACGGCCGCCCGCGCGATGGGGCTGGGCGTGCGCACCTACCGCCGCCGGGTGGCCGAGCTGATGGCCGCGCTCGGCGCGGACTCGAGGTTCCAGGCGGGCGTGCGGGCGCGGGAGCTCGGGCTGGTCTGAGGGTCGCGCCCGCCGTCACCGCCCGGGCGTGACCAGGCCCGTCTCGTAGGCGAGGACGACGAGCGCGGCGCGGTCGCGCGCGTCGAGCCGGGCGAGCAGCCGGCTGACGTACGTGCGCGCCGTCGCCGGGCTGAGGAACAGGTCGCGGGCGATCTCGTCGTTGGTGAGCCCGCGGCCGACGCCCTCGAGCACCTCGCGCTCGCGGTCCGTGAGGCGCGCGAGGACGCCGTCGTCGAGCCGCCGTGGCGCCGCCGCGACCGCCCGCAGCACGGTCGCGGTGACGGCGGGGGACAGGAGCGACCCGCCGGCGGCGACGGTGCGGATCGCGGCGCGCAGGTCGCCGGGGGAGACGTCCTTGAGCAGGTAGCCCGCGGCGCCGGCGCGGACGGCCTCGACCACGTGCTCGTCCTCGTCGAACGTCGTGAGCACCAGCACGCGCACGTCCCGGAGCGCCGGGTCCGCAGCGATCGCGCGCGTGGCCTCGATGCCGTCCAGGCCGGGCATCCGCACGTCCATGAGCACGACGTCGGGCGTCAGCTCCCGCACCCGGGCCAGCCCGGTGCGGCCGTCGGCCGCCTCGCCGACGACGGAGACGTCGCCGTCGAGCTCCGCCAGCGGGCGCAGCCCGGCGCGCACCAGCTCCTGGTCGTCGACCAGCACCACCCGGATCATGGCTCCAGCCTCGCCGGGAGGTCGGCGACGACGGCGAACCCGCCGCCCGGCGCGTCGGCCGCGCTGAGGGCGCCGCCCAGCAGGCCCGCGCGCTCGCGCATCCCCGCGAGCCCCGCGCCGGAGCCCGCGGCCCCGCCGGCGCCGCGACCGTCGTCGGTGACGGCCAGCCGGAGGCGCCCGTCCGCCACGGCAGCCTCGACGCGCACGTGCCGCGCGCCCGCGTGCCGCACCACGTTGGTCAGCGCCTCCTGCACGATGCGGTAGGCCGCCGCGTCGATCGCGCCGGCCAGCGCGCCCGGCGGGACGGCGTCGTCGATCGTGACCTCGAGGCCGGCCTCCCGCACCGGCGCGAGCAGGGCGTCGAGCCCGGCGAGGCCGACCGCGCCGCGGGGCGCCGTCCCGGGGAGCGGGGCGCGCAGCACCCGCACCGTGGCGCGCAGGTCGTCGAGCGTGCCCGACGCCGCCTCCCGCACCCGGGCGAGCGCGCCGCGCGCCGCGTCGTCGTCGCGCCCGACCGCCTCGTCCGCGACGCCCGCGTGCAGCGCCACGACCGAGAGGTTGTGCCCGACGGCGTCGTGCAGGTCGCGGGCGATCCGCAGCCGCTCCGCCTGGAGCCGCTCCTGCGCGGCGTGCGCCTCCTCGGCGGCGGTGAGGTCGCGGACCAGCGCGGTGCGCTCGCGGGCCTCGCGGGCCAGCCGGACGGCGACGCCGAGCGCGACGGCCGCCGCCGTGAGCGCCACATTGGTGACGAGGTCGTAGGCGGTGAGCGCGGCGCTGGGGTCGACGTCCTCGTCGGTGAGGCGGAAGTACGTCGCGACCACCACGAGCACGCCGCCGGTGCCCACCGCCCACCCGGCGCGCCCGCGCTCGGCCGCCGAGTACAGCGCGGCCACCGCCGGCAGCACCATGCCGACCGGCGCGAGGCCGAGCGCGTAGTAGGCGCACACGCCCAGGAACGTGAGCACGAGCATCGTGCGCGGCGCGAACCGGCGCAGCAGCACCAGCGCGCCCAGCCCCGCCGCGAACGCGTACGCCGCCGGGCCCGCACCGCCGTCGCCCGCCGGGTCCGCCGCGATGACGACCGCCACGACGAGCGTCGAGGCCAGCGCGAGGACCACGTCGGTCACCCACGGGCTCGGCGGCGCCGTCGCGGACGAGGTCATGCCTGCCAGGCTAGGTGCCACCCCCGCAGGGTGCCGCGGGTGTGGGGGTTCGGTCAGGGTCGGTGTCGCCCCGGGGCGACACCGGGAGACGCTCCAGGGCCGATGTGGCCGACCCCGGCCCGCGGGGATGGTCGTGGCATGACCTCGCACCAGCCTTCTCCCCGGCCCCGTCCCCAGCCCGCCGCCCCGCCCGAGACCCCCGGGCGCGCGGGGATCTCCTGGCCCCTGGTGGCCGGGCTGGCGTCGCTCGCGCTGCTCTGGCCGCTCACCGGCCTCACGGGCGTCGGGGGTACCGGAGCGCCGAGGGCGCTGGGCATCGTCGCGCTCACCGCCGTCGTGTGGATCGGGGTGGTCGGGTTCGGCCGGGTGCCGCGGCCCGTGGCGACGCTGACCCTGACGGGCCTGGCGTCCGGCGTCGTGACGCTGCTGGTGTCCACGCTCTTCGGGGGCACGGGCGGCACGGCCGGCGCGGCGTGGACGGCGCTCCCCGCCCTGGCGATGGACGTCGGCTGGGGCGCGGTGGCCGGCGTGGCCGCCCTCGGCATCCAGCGGGCGCGGGGCGTGCGCGCCCCGCAGGACGGCGCGCGATGACGGGCCGGCGGGCGACGGCCGCGGCGCTCGCCGCCGTCGTCGCGCTGCTCGCCGCCGGGTGCGGCGGGATCCCCGGCTCGGTGACGTCGGTCGACGAGCCGGGGTTCACGCGCGAGCTGCCCGTGCCGCCCCTCGCGGAGTCGCGGGTGGTCGACGGCGTGCGCACCTTCCGCCTCACCGCCCAGGAGGGGACGACCGAGCTGCTGCCCGGCGTCGAGACCCGCACCCAGGGCTACGACGGCGCGTACCTCGGCCCCACCCTCCGGGCGGAGCGCGGCGAGAAGGTGTCCGTCGAGGTGACGAACGCGCTGGACGAGACCACCACCGTGCACTGGCACGGCATGCACCTGCCCGCCGCGATGGACGGCGGCCCGCACCAGCCGGTCGAGCCGGGCGCGACCTGGCGGCCCACCTGGGCGATCGACCAGCCCGCCGCGACGCTCTGGTACCACCCGCACCCGCACGGAGAGACGGAGGCGCAGGTGTACCGCGGCCTCGCGGGGCTGTTCCTGCTCGACGACGACGCGTCGCGCGCCGCCGACCTGCCGCGGGAGTACGGCGTGGACGACGTCCCCGTGGTCGTGCAGGACAAGGTGCTCGACGACGACGGGCAGCTCGTCCTCGACCACGACGGCGGCGAGCCGGGCGCGCTGGGCGGCACGGTGGTGACGAACGGCGTCGCCGGCGCCTACCAGCGGGTCACGACCGAGCGGGTGCGGCTGCGCCTGGTCAACGGGTCGACGGCGCGCACGTACGCCCTGGGGTTCGGCGACCGGGACCTGGACCTGGTCGCCACGGACGGCGGGCTGCTCGACGCGCCCGTCCGCCTGGACCGGGTGCGCCTCGCCCCGGGGGAGCGGGCGGAAGTGGTGGTCGTGATGAAGCCCGGCGAGACCACCCGGCTGCGCTCCTTCGAGGCCGACCTGGGCGGAGTCGCCGTGCCGTTCGCGATGGGCGGCAACGACGCGTTCGACGTGCTCGAGCTGCGGGCGGCCGACCGGTTGGCGCCGTCACCCGCGCCCGCGTGGGAGCCGTCGGAGCACGCGGCCGGCGACGCCCTGCACGAGGGCGACGCCACCGTGACCCGCACGTTCGACCTCGCCGAGCGCACCATCAACGGCGAGACGATGGACACCGGGCGTATCGACGAGGTCGCCGTCGTCGGGACCACCGAGGTGTGGGAGGTGCGCAACACCGTCCCCATGCCGCACAGCTTCCACGTGCACGACGTGCAGTTCCGGGTCCTGACCGTCGACGGCGAGGCGCCGCCGCCCGAGCTGGCCGGCCGCAAGGACACCGTCTACCTGGAGCCGCGCCGCACCTACCGGCTGCTGATGCGGTTCGACGACTACGCCGACGACGTGCGGCCGTACATGTACCACTGCCACATGCTGCTCCACGAGGACGAGGGGATGATGGGCCAGCTCCTCGTCGTCGAGCCGGGGTCGACGGCGCGCCCCGGGCCGTCGGAGCGTCTGGCGGGGCACGACGGCGGGCACGGCCACGGCTGAGCCGCCGACGACCAGCGGAAACGTCCTGGCCGTGCGTGCGCCGGGCTGCCAGGATCGGGGCATGCCCACCCTCCTGCCCGTGACGTTCGCGCCCTTCACCGACGCGGAGCAACCCACCCTCGACGTGCCCGCGGCGGGCGCGCGGCTGCGGCCGTGGCGCGACGACGACGCCCCCGCGGTCCGCGCCGTGTACGCCGACGCGGCGATCCAGCGCTGGCACGTGCGGGTGCTCGACTCGGACGACGAGGCGCGCGAGGTCATCGGTGGCTGGCGGGCCGGCTGGGCCGAGGACCGCGAGTCGAGCTGGGCGGTGGCGGACGCCGCCGACGACTCCGTGGTGCTGGGCCGCATGGCCGTCAAGACGTTCGACCCGCACGGCGTGGGCGCCGTCGCGTACTGGACGGCCCCGGCCGCGCGCGGCCGCGGCGTCGCCCCCGCGGCGGCCGCCGTCGCCTCGGCCTGGGCGTTCGACGCCGGCTTCCGGCGGCTGGAGCTGGTGCACTCGGTCGACAACGCGCCGTCGTGCCGCGTGGCGGAGAAGGCCGGCTTCGCCGCCGAGGGCGTGCTGCGCCAGTCCGTGCGCCACCTCGACGGCTGGCACGACATGCACCTGCACGCCCGCGTGGCGGCCCCGGGCAGGTGACGGGGGCCACCGGGCGGGCGTCGGCGGCTCGTGGAAGCATCGCACCGTGACCAGCAGCGACGCCGACCGGCTGCGCGACCTTGCGCGGCTGCGGCGCGTGCGCGACCGGATGGACCGCGAGTTCGCGCAGCCGCTGGACGTGGAGGCGCTGGCCCGCGGAGTGCACATGTCGGCCGGGCACCTGAGCCGGCAGTTCAAGCAGGCGTTCGGGGAGTCGCCGTACAGCTACCTCATGACGCGGCGGATCGAGCGCGCGATGGCGCTGCTGCGCCGCGGCGACCTGAGCGTCACGGAGGTGTGCTTCGAGGTGGGGTCGTCGTCGCTGGGCACGTTCAGCACGCGGTTCACGGAGCTGGTGGGGATGTCGCCCAGCGAGTACGCCCGGCGCGCCCGCACGGCAGGTCCGGGGGAGCTGCCGTCGTGCGTCGCGAAGCAGGTGACGCGACCGGTCAGGAATCGAGAAGCGAGCGACAGGGGCGCGCACCTAGCGTGATTTCCATGAGCGACATCGACATCAGCATCCACACCACCTTCCTCCCGCACGTCGACCCGGAGGCCTCCCTGGGCTTCTACCGCGACCTGCTCGGCTTCGAGCTGGTCCAGGACGTGGGCCAGGGCGACATGCGCTGGCTGACGTTCGTCTCGCCGGCGCAGCCCGACGTCCGCCTCGTGCTGGCGCCGCCCGCCGCCGACCCCGGCATCACCGAGGACGAGCGCCGCACCATCGTCGAGCTGATGGCCAAGGGCAGCTACCAGTCGATCATCCTCGGCACCAAGGACCTCGACGGCGTCTTCGCCAAGCTGCAGGCCGCCGACGCCGAGGTCGTGTCCGAGCCCACCGAGCAGCCGTGGGGCGTGCGCGACTGCGCCTTCCGCGACCCGGCGGGCAACATGGTCCGCGTCGACCAGGTCGGGTGACCGCGGTGACCCAGCAGACGCAGCCCCGCCCCCAGGGCGCGCCCGGCGCGCTGTCTCTGTGGATCCAGCGTCGCGCGAACGCGAGCACGGCGAAGAAGATCCGCCGCAAGGGCGGGCAGATGATGGGCATGGACCTGCTGGTCCTGCACACGGTCGGGCGCCGCACGGGCGAGGCGCGGGAGAACCCGCTGGCCTGGTTCGACGACGGCGCGGGCGGCCGCCTGGTGGTCGCCTCCGGCGGCGGCAGCCGCAACCCCGGCTGGTTCGCGAACCTCGCCGCCCACCCGGACCAGGTGGCCGTCGAGCTGCACGGGTCCGGCACCGTCCCGGTCACGGCGCACGTGCTCGATGACGCCGAGCGCGCCCGGGCCTGGCCGACGATCGCGGCGGCCGCGCCCACCATCGACAAGCACCAGCGCAAGAGCGACCGGCGGTACCCGGTCGTCCGGCTCGTCCCGGCCGGGGCCTGAGGTGTGCGTCCCCGGGATCCCGCGGATCACCAGGATCACCACCGAGAACGAAGGAGCGGTCATGAGGTTCCGGTCCGTCGTCGAGCCCGCCGCGAAGATGCAGGGCCTCGAGGTCCCGCCGCAGGTCGTGGAGGCCCTCGGCGGCGGCGCCAGGCCGCCGGTGCGGATCACCGTCAACGGCCACACCTGGCGCAGCCGCGTCGCGATCATGCGCGGCCGCCACCTGCTCGGCCTCAGCCGGGCGAACCGGGAGGCCGCGGGCCTCGAGGTCGGCGCGGAGGTCGAGGTCGAGCTGGCGCTCGACACCGAGCCCCGCGTCGTCGTCGAGCCCGACGACCTCGCCCGGGCGCTCGACGCCGACCCGCCCGCCCGCGCGGCCTACGACGCCCTCCCGCAAGGGCGGCGCCGCCGGATCGTGCTCGACGTCGACGGCGCGAAGCAGGCCTCGACGCGGGCCCGCCGCATCGACAAGGCTCTTGCCGAGCTGCACGGCTGACACCCCGACCGAAGGAGACCGCGTGACCGTCACGGAGCCCTCGACCACCAGCCCGTCCTCCCGGACGGCGCCCCGGACGGCGCCCCGCGTCGTCTCGGTGCACGCGAGCGCCGTGCACGGCTTCAGCAAGCCGGCCGTCGAGGAGGTCGTCCTGGTCGAGGGCGTCGGGGTCGAGGGCGACGCGCACGCGGGGGTCACCGTGCAGCACCGCAGCCGGGTCGCGGCGGACCCGTCGCAGCCGAACGTGCGTCAGGTGCACCTCATCCACGCGGAGCTCTTCGACCTGCTGCGCGAGGCCGGCCACGACGTGGCGCCCGGCGACCTGGGGGAGAACCTCACGACGCGTGGTCTCGACCTGCTCGCGCTGCCGGTGGGCACGCGGCTGACCGTCGGCGACGCGGTCGTGACGGTCACCGGGCTGCGCAACCCGTGCCAGCAGATCAACGACTTCCGGCCGGGGTTGCTCAAGCAGGTGCTGCGCCGCGGCGACGACGGCGAGGTGGTACGCCTGGCCGGTGTCATGGGGATCGTCTCGCGCGGCGGGTCCGTCCGGCCGGGCGACCCGGTCGACGTCGTGCTGCCGGCGCCTCCCCACCTGCCCCTGACCCGCGTGTGACGCCGACGGCGTCGACCGCACCCGACCGCCCCCGGCGTTCCCGCGCCACCCCGATCGAAGGAGAGCCCCGGTGACCGCCACGCAGACCCCCGGCCTGACGACGTCGCACGCCGCCGACGCGCACGACCTGATCCGCGTCCGCGGAGCCCGCGAGAACAACCTGCGCGAGGTGGACGTCGAGATCCCCAAGCGGCGGCTCACGGTGTTCACGGGCGTGTCCGGGTCGGGCAAGAGCTCGCTCGTGTTCGCGACGATCGCCGCCGAGTCGCGGCGCCTCATCGACGAGACGTACTCGACGTTCGTGCAGGGGTTCATGCCGTCGCTGCCGCGCCCGGACGTGGACGTCCTGGAGGGCATCACCACCGCCATCCTGGTGGACCAGGAGCGCATGGGCGCCAACGTGCGGTCCACGGTCGGCACGGTCACGGACGCGAACGCGATGCTGCGCAACCTGTTCAGCCGCATCGGCGACCCCTACGTGGGCCCGCCGACGGCGTTCTCGTTCAACATCCCGACGTCGACGGCGAGCGGCGTGTTCAGCACGGGCAAGGCGGGCGGCGAGGTCGAGAAGAAGGTCGTGCGCAACCAGGTGTACCTGGGCGGCATGTGCCCCGAGTGTGAGGGGCGCGGCACCGTGTCGGACCTCGACCTGTCCGTCATCGTCGACGAGTCGCTGTCCCTCAACGACGGCGCGATCCTCGTGCCCGGCTACAAGGCGGACGGCTGGATGGTGCGGGGCTTCTCGGAGTCCGGCTTCGTCGACGGCGACAAGCCGGTGCGCGACTACACGGAGGCCGAGCGGCACGACTTCCTCTACCGGGAGAAGGGCAAGGTCAAGGCGCTCGGGATGAACATGACCTACCAGGGCCTCATCCCCAAGCTGCGCGAGTCGATGTTCAGCAAGGCGCCCGAGTCGCTGCAGCCGCACATCCGCGCGTTCGTGGAGCGGGCGGCGGTGTTCGTGCCCTGCCCGGAGTGCGACGGCACCCGGCTCAACGAGTCCGCGCGGTCGGCCAAGGTGAACGGCGCCAGCATCGCGGACGTGTGCCGGATGCAGATCTCCGACGCCGCGGAGTGGGCGCGCGGCGTCGACGACCCGGGCGTCGCCCCGCTGATCGGCAGCCTGCTGCACCTGTTCGACAAGTTCGTGGAGATCGGGCTGGGCTACCTGTCCCTGGACCGGCCGGCGGGCACGCTGTCCGGCGGCGAGGCGCAGCGCACCAAGATGATCCGGCACCTCGGGTCCGCGCTGACCGACGTCACGTACGTCTTCGACGAGCCCACCATCGGCCTGCACCCGCACGACATCGAGCGGATGAACACCCTGCTGCAGGACCTGCGCGACAAGGGCAACACGGTGCTCGTCGTCGAGCACAAGCCCGAGGCGATCGCGGTCGCGGACCACGTGGTCGACCTCGGCCCGGGCGCCGGCACCGACGGCGGCACGATCTGCTTCGAGGGCACCGTCGAGGGGCTGCGGGCCAGCGACACGCTCACCGGCCGCCACCTGGACGACCGCGTGAGCGTCAAGGAGTCGGTCCGGGAGCCCTCGGGCGCGCTGGAGATCCGCGGGGCGGACCAGAACAACCTGCAGGGCGTGGACGTCGACGTGCCCACCGGCGTCCTCGCGGTGATCACGGGTGTCGCCGGCTCCGGCAAGAGCTCCCTCATCCACGGCAACCTGGCCGGGCGCGAGGGCGTGGTCGTCGTCGACCAGGGCGCGATCAAGGGGTCGCGCCGCTCCAACCCCGCCACGTACACCGGGCTGCTGGAGCCGATCCGCAAGGCGTTCGCGAAGGCCAACGGCGTCAAGCCGGCCCTGTTCAGCGCCAACTCCGAGGGCGCCTGCCCCACCTGCAAGGGCAACGGCCGCATCTACACCGAGCTCGGGTTCATGGAGACCGTCGAGACCCCCTGCGAGGACTGCGGCGGCAAGCGGTTCATGGCGTCCGTGCTCGAGTACACCCTCGGCGGCAAGAACATCGCCGACGTGCTCGACCTGTCCGTCGCGCAGGCGCACGCCTTCTTCCGCGAGGGGGAGGCGAAGATCCCCGCCGCGCACAAGATCCTGGCGCACCTGGAGGACGTGGGGCTCGGCTACGTGAAGCTCGGCCAGCCGCTCAACACGCTGTCCGGCGGCGAGCGGCAGCGGCTCAAGCTCGCCATGCACATGGGCGAGAAGGGCGGCGTCTACATCCTCGACGAGCCCACGACCGGCCTGCACCTGGCCGACGTCGCGAACCTGCTCGGCCTGCTCGACCGGCTGGTGGACGCCGGCAAGTCCGTCATCGTCATCGAGCACCACCAGGCCGTCATGGCGCACGCCGACTGGATCATCGACCTCGGCCCGGGCGCCGGGCACGACGGCGGGACCGTCGTCTTCGAGGGCACGCCCGCCGACCTGGTCGCCGCCCGCTCCACCGTCACCGGCGAGCACCTGGCGGACTACGTCGGCGCCTGACGGACCGCCTCGCGGCGGTCGCCCGGCCCGCCGACGAGACCCGAGGGGCGCGCTATCGTGACGGGACGGCCCGAGGACCAGGAGGGAGGACGGCATGGGTGACGCCCTGATCGTGCTGGCGCGCGACGTGTCGTCGTCGCTCGCGGTCCTCCTCGGGACGCCGACGCTGACGACCCTGCTCCTCCTGGTCGGCGCCGCCGGCCTCGCCGCGATGGCGCTGAGCTTCGTCGCGCGGACGACCGCGGTCGCGCCGCGGCTGCTGCCCGTGACCGCGCCCGCCGTGCGGCGTGACGCGACGGCGGCCCCGCCGCTCGCCACCCAGAGCGATCCCCACGCGCCCGGCCGCCCCCGGCCGCGCGCACCCGGCGTCCTCGCCGGCTGAGCACCCCTCGGGCCACCCCTCGACCGTCCCCGCCGGGACGGCTCGCCGTCGCGCGCCGTGCGCGGCGACCCCGCGTGCCCGCGGGGTGCTCGGCGAACGTGAACCCCTTCCGTTCGACCGAGGACACCCCATGGATCTCTTCGCCCTGCCCCCTGTCGCCGCCGTGCTCGGTGGCGCGTACCACGCCCTGATGGGCCTGTCCCACCTGCTCGAACCGGCCCTCGGCGCCGGCGCCGCAGCGGCCGCCGTCGTCGCCCTGACGCTCGTCGTCCGGGCCGCCCTCGTCCCCGTCGGCGTCTCGCAGGCCCGCGCCGAGCGCACCCGGATGCGCCTCGCCCCCCGCGTCGCGGAGCTGCAGCGCCGGCACCGCAAGGACCCCGAGGCGTTGCAGCGCGCCACGATGCAGCTCTACGCCGACGAGGGCACCACGCCTCTCGCCGGCTGCCTGCCGATGCTGCTGCAGGCGCCGGTGGTCGGGGTGATCTACGCGGTGTTCGTCCACGCGGAGATCGCCGGCGGGGCGAACGCCCTGCTGGGCCACACGCTGTTCGGGGTGCCGCTCGGCACCAGCCTCGTCGGCGCGCTGTCCGCCGGCGTGCCGCCGGTCGCGACCGCGGTCGTGCTGGGGGTGCTGGTGCTCGCGATCGCCCTCGTGGGCGAGCTGACGAGACGAGCGACCCTTCCCGGAGGCCCCCTCGCCGTGCCCACGCCGTCCGCCGCACCGCCGGGGTACCCGGGGATCCAGGGCGTGCTGGGCGCGCTGCAGTTCGCGACCGCTGTCGTGGCGTGCTTCGTCCCGCTCGCCGCCGGGCTGTACCTCCTGGTGACCGTGACATGGACCCTGGTCCAGAGGATCCTGCTGCGGCGCCGCTTCCCGCTCGGCACCGAGGGCGGCGTGCGGCCGTCGATACCGTGACGTCATGTGGTTCGAGCGGCCGGGTTCGACCCCGGCGGTGCGCACGGTGTGGCGGGCGACGGTGGAGGAGGCGGGGGAGTACCTCGTGGCGGGGTCGGAGTTCTGGGGGATCTCCTTCATCCGCCGCGCCGACGGGAGCCTCGGCGGCGAGCTCGACGGGCCGAGCATGAGCGCCCGCAGCACGACGAGCGTCGCGGGGGAGAGCTACTGGGGCGTCGAGCTGGCGCCGTTCGTGGTGGTCACGGGCCTCGACAAGCAGCCGGTGCTCGGGGCCACCGTCGACCTGCCGGTACGCTCCGGCCAGGTCCGGCTCGGGGAGCGGTGGACCACGCTGCCGGCCTTCGACGAGCTCGAGGACTGGGTGGACGAGATGGTGCGCCTCGGCCCGCTGGGCGTGGACGAGGGCGTGCGCGCGGCGCTGGACGGGCATCGGGACGGCGCGTCCCCGCGCACCTGGCAGCGCCGCTATCGGCGCACCGTGGGGCTGACGGCCGGGCAGGTGGAGCAGGTCAGGCGGGCCGAGCGGGCCTATGCCCTCCTGCAGGCGGGCGTCGCGCCGGCGGAGGCGGCGGCGCGGGCCGGGTTCGCCGACCAGGCGCACCTGACCCGCAGCCTGCGCCTCATCCGCGGGCGGACCCCGGCGGCGGTGCTCGCGGCCGCCGCCCGCCGTCGGCCTCCCGTGGGGTGACGTTCTCGTTCAAGACCGGGCCCCCGCCGGCGGGGTGTGATGGTGGGGACGAAAGGAGCCACCATGGCCGTCCCGCCGGGATTCTCGACGATCAACCCGTTCATCATCAGCAGCGACGCCGAGAACCTCATCCTCTTCCTCACGGAGGTGTTCGACGGCGTCGAGCACCCCGACGCGCGGACCGTCGACCATGACGGGCTGCTGCTGCACGCCGAGCTCCAGATCGGCGGCACCACCGTCATGTTCGGCGAGCGCAAGCCCGGCTGGCCGTTCACCCCGTCCTTGCTGCAGGTCTACGTGGACGACGTGGACACGGTGCTCGATCGGGCTCGGGCCGGTGGCGCGGACGTCGTGACGGAGCCCACGGCCTTCTTCGGCGAGGTCTTCTCCCGCTTCGTCGACCCCTGGAACAACCTGTGGTGGGTGTACTCCACCCCGACGGACGACGCCGCCGGCGAGTGGGCGGAGGCCGGCGACGGCGACGAGCCCGCCGATGCGGAGTGGGAGCCGACGCCGGAGCTGGTCTACATCCGCGACACCCTCGTCGCTGCCCTGCCCCGCCTGCAGGACCCGGTCGGCTGAGCCGCGGTCACGTCCTCGTCCGCCGCCTCGTCGGGAGTGCAGACGCGCCGACGGGGCGCGGCGACGGAGGAGGACGGCATGGCACGCATCCTGGTCACCGGCGGCACGGGGCACATCGGCAGGCTGGTGGTGCCGCGGCTGGTCCGCACGGGCGCGGAGGTGCGGGTGGTCAGCCGCAGCCCGCACGCGGAGGGCGACGGCGTGCGGTACGTCGTCGCGGACTGGTCCACGGGCGAGGGGCTGGCGCAGGCCGTGGGCGACGCGGACGTCGTCGTGCACCTCGCCGGTGACCAGCTGCACAACGAGCCGATGGCGTCGGCCCTGGTGCGGGCCGTCCGCGACGCGGGCACCGAGCCGCACCTGGTGAACGTCTCGGTGGTGGGCGCGGAGAAGGTGCCGGTGCGGTCGCGCTTCGACCGGCGCGCGCTCGGCTACATGGCGAGCAAGCTGGCCCAGGAGCGCGTGCTGGAGAGGTCCGGGATCGCGTGGAGCAACCTGCGCGCCACGCAGTTCCACGAGCTGGTGCTCATCGCCGCCCAGGCGCTCGCCAAGCTGCCGGTGGTGCCGACGCCCAGCGGTTGGAGGGCGCAGCCGATCGCGGCCGACGAGGTCGCGACGCGGCTGGTCGAACTCGCCCTCGGCGACCCGCAGGGCCGGGTGCCCGACCTCGCCGGCCCGGAGGTGCTCACGTTCCGCGGCATGGTGCGGGACTACCTGGACGCCGTCGGCTCACGACGCCCCACGATGCCGGTCCGCGTCCCCGGCGCCGCGTCGCGCGCGTACGCGGCGGGCGGCAACCTGGCCCCCGACCGCGCCGTCGGCAAGCAGACGTGGGCCGAGTTCCTCGCGGAGCACGCCGCGCGCCGCTGAGCGCGCCCGCGCCTCAGAGGTCGACGCGCATCACCGCGCGGCGCGACGTCGGGCGGCTCACCTCGCGGAACCCGGCGGCCTCGAACACGGACGCCACCCCCACGAAGAGCTCGCCCCACGAGTCGCTGTACCCGGGCCCCACGACCATCGGGTAGCCCTCGACGGCGCGCGCCCCGCGGGAGCGGGCGTGCTCGACGGCGGCGGCGGTGAGCGCGGCGCTGACCCCGCGGCGGCGGAAGCCGGCGCGGGTGACGAAGCAGACGACGGCCCACACCCCGTCGTCGTCCTTGTCCTCGTCGCGACCCGACCACGGCACGCGCGCGGTGCGCAGGCGGACGTACGCGGTGCGGGGCTCGACGGCGCACCAGCCCACGGGCTCGCCGTCGAGCCAGGCGACCAGCCCGCTGGTGCTGGGGGAGCCGGGCTCGCCGCAGTGCGCGTCGCGGCGCAGTGCGGCGGCCCGCTCCTCGCGCGCGGACTCGCGCCAGGCGGACGACGGCGTCTGGAACCACCGGCACTGGCAGCGCGCGCCCTCGCCGCGCTCGCCGAGCACGGCCTGCAGGTCCTCCCAGGAGGCCTCGTTCGCCGGCCGGACCACGATGTCGGACGTCATCGCCCCATCGTGCCCCGAGCCCCCGACGGCGGTACCGAGCGCGGCCGCGCGGGCGTTCACTGGTGCCATGGGCGACCGCGAGGACTTCCTCGACTGGTTCGGCACCACGTGGCGGGCGGCCGAGGACGCGCTGCACGACGGGGACGACCGGCCCCGCGACCGCACCTGGTCCCGGCACGCGCCCGTGACCCTCTTCGGCGCGTGGATGGAAGCCGTCGGGCCCGCCGAGGCGCGTGCCGTGTTCGCCCGCCTGGCGGAGTCGTTCTCCGGCGTCGGGTCCGCGGAGGTCGACCTGGTCGCCGCCGACGTGAGCGGCGACCTGGCCTACACCGTCCACCGGGAGATCACGTCCACCCGCGTCGACGGCCGCCCGCGGGACTACGTGCTGCGCGTGACCCAGGTCTACCGGCGCGAGGACGACGGGTGGAAGGTCGTGCACCGGCACGCGGACGGCGGGCCCGGCGGGGACGACTGAACCGGCGCACGGGACGGGTTGACGGGTGCGCGACACGAGTGCAATCGTTTACGCATCGCACCGCGTTCTCGGCACCCGCAAAGGAGCACCATGCCCACCCCGATCATCCTCGACTGCGACCCCGGCCACGACGACGTCTTCGCCCTCTGGCTCGCCGCCGGCAACCCCGAGATCGACCTGCGCGGCGTCACGACCGTGAGCGGCAACGGCTACCTGGAGCACACCACGCACAACGCGCGGGTCGCGCTCACGGTCGCCGGCGTCCACGACGTGCCCGTCGCCGCCGGTGCCTCGGGGCCGCTGAAGCGCACGCTCACGCCGGCCTCGTGGATCCACGGCGAGAACGCCCTCGGCGGGCCTGAGCTGCCGGAGCCGACGGTCCCGCTCGACCCGCGCAGCGCCGTCGAGCTCATGGCCGACCTCCTCGAGGCGTCCCCCGAGCCGGTCACCCTGGTCCCGACCGGGCCCCTGACGAACGTGGCGACCTTCCTGGAGCAGAAGCCCCACCTGCGCGAGAAGGTCCGGGAGATCATCTGGATGGGCGGGTCGACCGGGCGCGGCAACGTCGGCGCCTACCCGGAGTTCAACGCCTGGGTCGACCCGGAGGCCGCGGACCTCGTCGTCCGGTCCGGGCTGCCGGTCACGATGGTCGGCCTCAACATCTCCCACCAGGCGCTGATCACCGAGCCGGTGGTCGAGCGGATCGCCGCGGTCGGCAACCGGACGGGCGCGTTCGGCGTCGAGCTGCTGCGGTTCTTCTGCAGCACCTACGACGCCGTCGAGTCCATGCCCGAGGGCCCGCTGCACGACCCGATCACCGTGGCGATCGCCATCGACCGGGCGGTCGCGACCGTGCAGCGCTGCCACGTGGACGTGGAGACGCAGGGGGAGTTCACCGCGGGGGCGACCTGCGTGGACCTCCACGACATGCTCGGCCGGGAGCCGAACGTCGACGTCGCCCTCACCCTCGACGTCGACCGCTTCTGGCAGCTCGTGACCGACGCGGTCGCTCAGCTGGACTGAGCGCGGGTCGCGCGGGCCGCGGCGGGCGCGGGGGGCGCGGGGGGCGTCGCCGGGGCCGGCGACGTGGACATCGACACCCGCAGGGCCGGGGCGAGCCGGCTGTAGATGGCCGGCGCGTCCCGGTCCTTCGTGCGGCGGAGCAGCGCGCGGACGGCCTCGGCGGCGATCTGGTCGAACGGCTGCACCACGGTGGTCAGGGCCGGGTCGCACACGTCGGCGAGCATCGTGCCGTCGAACCCCGTGACCATGACGTCCTGGGGCACGGCCACGCCGTGGCGCTTGAGGCCGGTGATCAGCCCGGCGGCGATGAGGTCGTCGCCCGCGACGATCGCGTCGGGGAGCGGGCTCCGGCTCGCCACCGTGCCGGCGGCCGCCAGGCCGAACTCGAGCGTGAAGTTGTCCAGGACCGGCGGGTGCACGGGCAGGCCGCGCCGCGCGATCTCCCGCTCGAAGGCGGCCCGCCGCTCGCGGCCCGCCGACGTGGTGTCGTCCGAGGCGACCAGGGCGATGTGCACGGCGCCGCGGGAGACGAGGTGCTCGACGAGGAGGGCGATCCCGCGGTCGTTGTCGACGCCCACGAAGTCGGTGGGCGCCTGCTCGACGCGCCGGTCGAGCTGGACGACGGGGACGTCGTCGGCGGCCTCGACGAGGGCGTCGAGCGAGCTGGTGGCGTCGGACGGCACGACGACGATCCCCTCGACGCGGCGCCGGACGAGCATCCGCAGGCGGTCGCGCTCCCGGTCGACCTCGCCGTGGGAGTCCGCGACGATCAGCTCCAGGGAGTGCGCGCCGAGCTGCTCCTCGAGGCTGTGCACCAGCTGCCCGTAGAACGGGTTGCTGATCACGGGCACGATCACGCCCACCGCGCCGTCGGTCCCCTCGCGCAGGGCGCGCCCGAAGACGTTGACCCGGTAGCCGAGCCGCTCGGCGACCTGCCGGACGTGCGCGGTGGTCGCCTTGGAGACCCGGTTCTTCCCGGTCAGGGCGCGGGAGGCGGTGGCGATGGAGACGCCGGCGGCGTCGGCCACGTCCCGCAGGGTGACGGCGTCTCGCGCCACGCTCTTCTCCTCGGGTCGACGGAGCGGTCGGAGCCCCTTGCCGGGTACCGCACCCGAGTGTAACGTCTGCGCAATGGATTACGCAGAATGCGGGTCCAGCACGGCAGAACACGACGAAGTGGACACCATGGACACCCGCACGACCCCCACCACGCCGCCCGTCGAGGGCACCGCAGGCGGAGACCGCCGGACCGTCGTCACGCTGATGGTCGCGCTGCTCTCGGCGTGCCTCGCGTTCCAGCTCAACGCGAGCATGCTGAGCCCCGCGCTCGTCACGATGGAGCGCGAGCTCGACGCCACCGGCGCCCAGATCGCGGCGACCCAGACGGCCTTCTTCACCGCCGCGGCCCTCTTCACGCTCTTCCTCCCTCGCCTCGGCGACCTCGTCGGCCGCCGACGTGTCCTCGTCGGGATGCTCCTGGCGATGGCGGTCGGCTGCGTGATCGCCGCGCTCGCGACCAACGTCACGGTCCTCTTCGTCGGCCGCCTCATCCAGGGTGCGTCCGGCCCCGTGGTCCCGCTGTGCCTGGTCATGCTGCGGGTGGTGGTCGCCGAGCCGCGGACCTACGGCACGCTCATGGGCGTGGTCACTGCCGTGAACGGCGGCATCGCGGGCGTCGACGCCCTGCTGGGCGGCTACCTCGCCACGAACCACGGGTTCGCGTCGATCTTCTGGACGATGGGAGGCGTCGCGGTCGCGTCCGCCCTCCTCGTGCGGCTGCTCGCGCCCGAGTCCACCTCCGCCGACCGCCCGCGGATGGACTGGGCCGGGTCGCTGCTGCTCGTGGTGTCCGTCGGCGCGATGCTGGTCGCCGTCAACGAGCTCGGGAAGCTGGGCGCCGCGGACCTCGTGCTCGTCGTCGTGCTCGTCGTCGTGTCCGTGGTCGCCTTCGCGACGTTCTGGCGCACGGAGTCGAGGAGCCGGCACCCGCTGGTCTCGATCCCCCAGCTCAAGGAGCGGGCCACCTGGGCGACGGTCAGCACGTCCCTGCTCACCCTCGCCGGGATCTTCGCCGTCATGAACGGCATCGTGCCGGCGCTCGCGCAGGACGAGACCGTGGGACTCGGCATGTCCGCCGAGGAGGTCTCCTGGTGGATCCTCATGCCGTACGCCGTCGCCGGGCTGCTGATGGGCCCGGTCAGCGGCCGGCTCGCGGCGACCGTGGGCTACCGCACCATGCTCCGCGTCGGTCTCGGCGGGACCGTCGTCGGCCTCGTCCTGTTCGTCCTCAACGTCGGTACCGACTCCCGGCTGGTCTTCCTCCTGCTCTCCGTCGCCGTCGGCGTCACCTACGCCGGGATCGCCAACATCATGCTCAACGGCCTCGGCGTCGCGCTCTCCCCGGCCGCGCGCCCGGGGTCCCTTCCCGGCCTCAACACCGGGGGCATCAACCTCGGGGCGGGCGTGAGCTTCGTGGTCGTCTACGCCGTGCAGACGGCGTTCGCGTCGACCGACGGCGGCGCGGCCGCCGGGTACGTCGCCGGCCTGGTCACGGGCGCGGTCGTGCTCGTCGGGGCCCTGCTGATGTCCTTCCGCATCCCGCGGCCCGCGAGCGCGGAGGTCCGCCGATGACGGGTCGCCCGGCCGGGGGCCGGATCCTCGTCGTCGGGTCGATGAACGCCGACCTCGGCGTGCGCACCGGGCGCCTGCCGCTCCCGGGGGAGACGGTCGTCGGGTCCGCGCTGGAGGTCGGGCCCGGGGGGAAGTCGTCGAACCAGGCGGCGGCCGCCGCACGGCTGGGTGCCACGGTGACGCTGGTCGGGGCCGTGGGGGACGACCCCTACGCGCGGCTCCTGCTCGACGCCGCGACGACCGCGGGCGTCGACGTGGCGGGCGTCGTCGCGGTGCCCGGCACCACGACGGGCACCGCGCTGGTCGTCGTCGACGACGCGGGCGAGAACACGATCGTCGTGTCGCCGGGGGCGAACGACCGGCTGCGCCCGGAGGACCTGCCCGGGCACCTGTTCGCCGGCGCGTCGGTGGTCTGCCTCGCGCTCGAGACCCCGACCGCCACGGTGGTCCGCGCGGCGGGGGCCGGGGCGGCGGCGGGTGCCACCGTCGTGCTCAACCTCTCCCCGTACCGGCCGGTGCCGGCGGAGCTGCTGCGCGCGACCACCGTGCTGGTGGTCAACGAGCACGAGCTGGCGTGCCTGCCGGGGGCGCCGTCCGACACGTCGGACGGCGAGGCCGTCCGGCGGTTCCTCGCGACCCTGGGGATCCCCGGCGCCGTCGTCACGCTGGGCGCCCGGGGCGCCCTCGTGGCCACCACCGACGGTGTCGTGCACCTCGATGCGCCGCGCGTCGAGGCCGTCGACACGACGGGGAGCGGGGACGCGTTCACCGGCGCGCTCGCGACCGGGCTGGCGGAGGGCCTGTCCCTGGCGGACGCCGCGCGCCTCGGGAACGCCGCGGGCGCCCGCGCCGCGACCCGGCCCGGTGCGCAGTCGTCGTACCCGACCCGGCGCGAGGTCGAGGAGCTGCTCCTGCCGGCGTGACCGGGTCCGGCCCCGTCGCCCCGCCCGGCCGCCCCGCCCGGCCGCCCCGCCCGCGCGACGGCGGGCCGGCGCGCGACGCGCACCGGCCCGCCGAAGGGGCGCGGGGGCTCAGCTCCCGGACAGCCCGAGCGACCGCACGATGCTGCCGAACCGCTCCTGCGAGGCCGCGTCGCGCGGCCCGCTGTACTCCAGCGAGACCGTGTCGTCGCCGCGTCGGAGCTGCACCGTCCCCAGGAAGCACGGCTCCCCGTCCTCCGTGGTGTCGTCGCCCACCCGGATCACGACGGCGTCCGCGCCGGGGACGTCGTACCGGTACCCGGCCGACGGGACGGTGCCGGGGGCGTGGCCGGTCCCGGCCGTGACCGTCACCGTCTCCCCGACGCGGCCCGCCGACCAGTCGATCCCGTCGGCCGGCGACGTCTCCTCCCAGCCGCCCGGCAGGGCCAGCCGCAGCCCCGTCGCACCGGCGGACAGCGCGCGCCAGCCGTCAGGGACGGCCGACGTCGTGAGCTCCGGGAGGTCCTGCGCGCCCGGGACCTGCGCCGCCGCGGCGGTGAAGCCGAGCGTGCCCAGCAGCTGCCGCGTCAGCGCGCGCCCGTCCGCGGAACCGGGCGTCTCGATCGTGACGACGTACCCGCGCCCGCCCTCGCGCCGCAGGTGCGCGGTGGTCACGTCGCCGCCGTCCTCGGACCCGGTCTCCACCTGGACCACGTCCGCGCCGTCGAGCGGGAACGTGGACGCCGGGTCGAGCGGCGACGACGCGATCGAGCCCGGCCATCCCGCGGAGCCGTCGGACAGCGCCACCGTCACGGCGGCCGACCCGTCGGCGCTCGCGGACCGCGACCGCTCGCCGGCGGGGAACGCGTCGGCGACGGACTCGTCGGCGGCCCAGCCCCGCGGCACCGCGTACTCCAGCCCGGCGAACGACGTCCTCTCCCAGCCCTGGGGGACCCCCGGGGCGAACCCGTCGAGCGGCTCCAGCACCGCCTCCGCCCCGGGGGACGGCAGGGGGGCGGAGTCCTCGTCCGTCGACACGGACGCCACGAGGTCGGCGAACGTCGCCTCCCCCTCGGTGCCGTCCACCCAGACGAGGGTCACCTGCACCACGTCGCCCGACCCGAGGGTCACCTGCAGCCTGCCGACGAAGTCCTGGGCGGACGTCGGGTCGTCGGCGTGCTCCTCGACGACGTACCGGGCCGACTCCGCCCCGGGGACCCGGACGTCCACGGGCGTGAGCCCGGAGCCCGGCGGGACGAGCGGCAGGTCCGGCCCCGCCGGCTGCACCTGCACGAAGTCCCCGCCCTCGTGCGCGGGGCCCTCCTCCCAGACGCCGGCGCCGTGCGGCTCGAGGCCCGGCGGCACCGCGAGGGCCACCCCGCCGACGGCGACGGGGGTCCACCCGTCGGGCACGTCCTGGCCCGCCGGGCTGAGGCCCTGGTCCGGCGACGCCACCTGCCACACCCCCGCGACCGCTCCCACCGCGGCGAGCGCGCCGACGCCGCTCAGGGCCGCGCGGCGGGCCCGCACGCGCCGGACGGCGCGGCGGCCCATCGTCGCGCCGTCGAGGGCGGCGACCGGACCGACCTGGTCTGCCGCGTGCTGGAGCTCGGCCACGAAATCGTCCTGGAGGGTCATCGGACCGTCCCCTTCCTCGTCGGTGTCGCGTCGTGGTCGCCGTCGGCCCCGAGCAGCTCCCGCAGCCGGGCCAGGCCGCGGGACCCGCTCGACTTCACCGAGCCGACCGAGATCCCCAGCTCGTCGGCGGTCTGCGCCTCGGAGCGGTCGAGCAGGTGGCGCAGGACGACGACGCGTCGCTGCCCCTCCGGGAGCTGTCGCAGGGCCCGGACCAGCCGGTCCCGGTCCAGCACCGTGCGGGTGCCGTCGGGCACGGGCGGGGGGCGTAGGTCCGCCGGGTCGGAGAGCACGTCACGGCGCGTGCGCCGCCACCCGTCGATGCGCGCCGTGGCGATCACGCGGCGTGCGTACGCGAAGGGGTCGCCGTCCTCGACCCGCGCCCAGGCGCGGTAGGTCCGTTCCAGCGCGAGCTGGACCAGGTCGCCCGCGCGGTGCTCGTCGCCGCACAGGAGGTAGGCGATCCGGGAGAGCGCCGGCGTGCTCGCCGCGGCGAACGCCGTGAAGCGCTCCGCCGCGGACGCGCCCGCCGTCACGATCCCGAACCGCTCGTCGCTCGTGCCGTGGAGGCGCGGCATCGCGCCCTCGCTCGTCATGGGTGCTGCCCGTGTCGTGGTGTCACGTCCCATAGACGCCGCCGGGGGGCGCGGGGTTGTCGACGAGGCCGGACCCCGGGCGGGTCAGGCGGCCCGGTCGCCCTTCAGCACGCCGTAGACGAGGGTGTCGGTCCACTCGCCCTTGGACCACCAGTCCTGGCGCAGGTGCCCCTCGCGCCGCATGCCGACGCGCTCGCAGAGCCGGGCGGACGCCTCGTTGCGGGCGTCGAGCTGCGCGACCACGCGGTGCATGCGGTAGAAGCCGAACGCGAGGTCGAGGACGGCGCGCACCGCCTCGGTCGCGTACCCCTGGCCGGTGTGGTCGGGGTGGAAGACCCAGCCGATCTCGCCGCGGGAGACCGTGTCGCCCGTCGTCCACAGGGCGACGTCGCCGACGACCGCGCCGTCGTGCTCCACGACCAGGGCGAGGGCGGAGCCGGGCTCGTCGATCGCGGTGCGGGCGAGACGCTTGGCGAGCTGCGCCTCGGCGACCTCCGGCGTCCACGGCTCCTCGAGCAGGTAGCGGGCCACGGCGGGGTCGGCGTAGTAGGCGAGCAGCGGGCCGAGGTCCTCGGCGCGGTGCGCGCGCAGGACCAGGCGGCCCGTGGTCACCGGCAGGGGGGTCTCGGTCGTCACGGTCAGGCACCCTACGCGCCGCGGCGCCCGGCACGCGACGGCAGACGGTCGAAAAGGCATGGCGCCGGGCCCGCGGGGCGGAGCACCGTGGAGGGATGAGCACCCCCGCCGCCCCGCCGACGTGGCGTCTCCTCGAGCCGCCGTCCGCCGCGAGACTCGACGCGCCCGAGGCCTGGGCGTACCACGGCGTCGCCGCGCTGGAGCGCGCCGTCGCGCTCGCCGACCTCGGCCACGACGACCTCCCGCCCCGTGCCCTCGACATGCTGGTGGGCGACCTGCACCCCGGGCACGTGCGCCGGCACCGGCTGGTCGCCGTCGAGGACGGCGCGGACGGCGCCCCGCGGGTCGTCGGGCACGGCGTGCTCATGCTGCCCGTGACGGACAACCGGCACCTCGCCGTGCCGCGGATCGCCGTCCTGCCCTCGCACCGCGGCCGGGGCATCGGCTCCGCCATCGCGGACCGGCTGCGTCGCGTCGCGCTCACCGAGGGCCGCACGACGGTCTTCGCGGAGGTCGAGTTCGCGGCCGAGCCGGCGCAGGGCGCCCCGGACGCGCTCGCGCCGAAGGAGGGCGACGGCCACGTGTCGGCCGACCTCCCGGGGATGCGATTCGCCCGGCGCGCCGGGCTCGCGCTGGAGCTCGTCGCCCGCCGCTCCGTCCTGGACGTGCCGCTGCCCGACGACGTCGTCGACCGCTTCGTCGCGGACGCCGCGGCCCACGCCGGCGACGCGTATCGCGTGCACACCTGGCAGGACCCGGCGCCGGAGCGGTGGGTCGAGCAGCTCGCGGGCCTGGAGCGGAGCCTGTCGGAGGACGAGCCGAACGGGGGCCTCGAGCTCGAGGCCGAGCAGTGGGACGGACGGCGGATCCGCGACGAGGAGACGAAGCGCGCCGAGCGCGGCAAGAGCGGCCTCGTCGCCGTCGCGGAGCACGTCGCCACCGGCACCCTCGCCGGGATGACGCTGCTGGTCTTCGCGCACGACCGCCCCGAGCTCACCGAGCAGGACAGCACGGTGGTGCTGCCCGAGCACCGCGGGCACCGACTCGGCATGCTGCTCAAGGCGGTGAACCTGCGCGAGCACACGCGGGTCCGACCCGGCACGCGGCGGATCTCCACCTGGAACAACGAGACCAACGCGCCGATGCTCGCCATCAACGTGGCCCTCGGCTTCCGCCCTGCCGGCGGGGCGGCGGAGCTGCAGGCCCCGCTGGCCGACGTCGTGCCGCTCAGCCCGGCCTGACCGGAGATCAGGGGACGGTGACCTCGAGGGCGTCGCCGGGCGCGAGGCGGCGGTAGCCGACGTCGCCGGCGAGGCCGCCGACCACCCGGTCGACGAGCGCCTTGCCGGCGTCGTTGAGGATCGCGTCGTGGATGGGGACGGCGGTCCGGGGCCCCACCTGGCGCGCGTAGTCCACGGACTCCGCGACCTTGAGCCACGGCGCGGCCACCGGCAGGGCCAGCACCTCGACGCGCGTCCCCGCGGGCGGCGGGGTGAACGAGTCGCCCGGGTGCAGCACCACGCCGTCCACGAGGTACGCGACGTTGGCGGGCGGCGTGATGTCCGGGTGGACGGTCGCGTGCCGCTCGCCGAGGGCCCGGACGGCGAACCCGGCCGCGTCGAAGGCGTCCCCGCCGGCGACGGCGTGCAGCCGGGCGGCCGGCGCACCCGCCTCGGCGAGCAGGTCGACGACGACCTGCGGGCCCCACACCTCCGGGCCGGGGCTCGCGGTGAGGACGGAGACGAGGCGCGGCACGTCCACGTGGTCGACGTGCTCGTGGGTGACGAGCACCGCGTCGGCGCCGTCGAGGACACGCGGGTCGGTGAACGTGCCGGGGTCGACGACGAGCGCGCGCCCGTCGCGCTCCAGACGGAGGGCGGCGTGGCCCCAGGCGGTGAGGGTGAGGGAGGACATGGCGCCCATCCTGCTCCCGCTACCGGCTCGTGTGCTCGACCAGCGCCGGCAGCAGCACGTCCCACGACGACGGCGGCGGCGACTGGTGGCCCACGCCGTCGAGCAGCAGCAGCCGCGCGCCGGGGATCGCGGCCGCGAGAACGGCCCCGTGGCCGGGGAACAGGGGATCCTCGGTGCCGTGCACGACGAGCGTCGGGACGCGGACGTCGGCGAGGGTGCCGGCGAACGGGGCGCCGGGCTCGGCGGCGAAGTGGTTGGTCCCGGCGGTGGGGTCGGTCGCGCGCCCGACGGCGCGGGCGGCGACGGCGCGGGCGCGGGCCGGGTCGAAGGTGCCGCGCCCGGTCAGCGCGCGCTCCTCCGCGACGGCGGCGTCCACCAGCGCGGCCCTGTCCGCCGGGTCGGGGGAGGGGCCGTCCCACAGCCCGTCGAGCTCGGGCGCGGCGGGCGGCAGGTCCGCGTCGTCGGGGCCGCGGACGGCGCGGGTGGTGGAGACGAGGGTCGCCGACGCGATGCGGTCGGGGTGCTCGAGCGCCAGGCTCTGCACGATCGCGCCGCCCATGGACAGGCCCACCAGGTGCGCCCGGCGCACGCCCAGCTCGTCGAGCACCCGCAGCGCGTCCTCGGCGAGGTCCCGGTCCGTGTAGCCCGGCGCGCCGGGCGGCCGGGTGGTGGACCGGCCCGTGTCGCGGTGGTCGTACCGCACGACGTGGCGCCCTCGGGCCGCGAGCGCCGCGCACAGGTCCGCCGGCCACCAGTCCATCGACGACGCGACGCCGCCGACCAGCAGCACGGTCGGGTCGGCGGGGTCCCCGGCGGCCTGGTAGCAGAGCCGCAGGTCGCCGTCGGCGGCGAACCGTTCGGGGCCGAGCGCGTCGCCGTCGGCGGGTCCGATGTCAGGTGCCGTTCCTCGGGTCATGCACGGGTGGACGTCCCGGGCCCGGCGGACTCATCGGCCCGCTCGTCGCCCGCTCGTCGCCCGGTCGTCGGCCCGACGTCAGGCGAGCCGCAGCAGGGCCTGCACGGGCGTGTGGTCGCTGGGCCAGCGGCCGTCGCGCGTCCACGTGTTGATCGCCGCGGCGTGCACCTCGCTGTCCGGGGTCGTGAGGATCCAGTCGATGCGCTCGCCGCCGGGCTGCGGCGCGCCGTAGTCGGGGAACGTGCCGACGTCGGGCCCGTGGCGGTCGGCCGCGTCCAGCCACGTGTCGAGCAGGCCGCCCTCGGTGACGAGGACGTCGTACGGGGCGGACCGGCCCGCGGGGGCGTTGGTGTCCGCGGTGAACACGGCCGGCAGGCCGGCCGCCTCGATCTCGGCGCGCACCACCCGCGCGCCGCGCTCCCGCGCGTCGCCGGACTCGTGGTCGAGGTGGGAGTTCACGTGCAGCAGCTCGCGGCCCGTGCGCTCGTCGCGGAACCGCGCCCAGGTGACCACCCGCGGGCACTGGTGGTCCCAGGTGGAGCCCGCGAGCCGCGGCGTGTCCGACAGCCAGTACTGGTCCCACCACAGCAGCGTGAGGCGGCGCGCGTCGTACACGATCGCGGAGTGCTCGCCGGCGGCGCCGCCCTCGCGGCCGTGCCCCACCGACCGGTAGTCGTCGCCGAGCGCGCCGGTGACCGTCACGAGCTGGGCGAAATGCGCCTCCTGGACGCCGAGGAGCGTCGGGCGCTCGCGCGCCAGCAGCGCGGTGACCAGCGGCGCGCGGTCGGGCCAGTGGTCCGGCGTGCCGGGCACCGTGTCGTCGATGGCGCAGCGGACGTTGAGGCTCATGACGTGCAGCAGGTCGGCCTCGGGCGCCCCGATCAGCGGGACGTCGGACGGGGCCGGGGCGCGGTCGGCGGGGCGGTCTGCGGTGGGGAGGGCGTCGGGCACGGCCGTCACCGTACCCCCGGGCGCCGCCGCTGCTAGGTTCGGGCGCACCGTGACCCTTCCCCACCCCGAGCACCCCACCCCGTCCACCGTTCCCACCACGCCGACCGCGCCCGCCGCGCCCGCGCCGTCCGACACCACGCGGCTCGTCGCCTGGGGGCAGGAGCTGCGCTCCGTCCACGCCCGCCTGCGCGACGCCCTGGAGGTGGCCCGCGGGGCCGTCGACGCCGCCGACGTCGCCGTCGACGACGGCGGAGCCGCCCCGTCGCCCGACCCGCGCCGCCTGCTCGGCCTGTACTGCCACGGCTTCTGCCAGGCGCTGGAGGGCCACCACCGCGGCGAGGACACCAGCGTGTTCGCCGCCCTCCTCGACCTGCGCCCCGACCTCGCGGGCGTCGTCGCCGAGCTGAAGCGCGACCACACGATGCTCGACCACCTCCTGGGCGAGCTGGCCCGCGCAGTCGACGCGGACGCCGACGCCGCCACCCTGGAGCGCCACCTCGACGGCATCGACGCGGTGATGGAGACGCACTTCCGGTACGAGGAGAAGCGGCTGGTCGAGGCGCTCGACGAGCCCGCCCTCGCGGCCGCGCTCGCGGGGACCGACCGACGCGACGCCCTGGGTCCGCTGGGCTGAGCCCGCACGGGTCCGGCGCGGGTCAGGACGGGCTGTCACCTCCCCGCGCCGGGTCGGCGCCGACGTCGGGCAGACTGGCGCCACCGCCCGTCCCACGAGAGGTCAGCCATGCCCGCGACGCCCGCGACGCCCGCCCGCCAGCCCCTGTCCCGCACCGGCCGCGTGTACGCGGTGATCGCCGTGATCGAGGCGTTCACCTGGGCGGGCCTGCTCGTCGGGATGTTCCTCAAGTACGTCACCGAGACGACGGACGCGGGCGTCTGGCTGTTCGGCCGGCTGCACGGCGCGGCGTTCGTCGCGTACGTGGTGGTCGCGCTCGTCGCCGCGGTGAAGCTGCGCTGGGGCTGGTTCCGCGCGCTGGTGGCGCTCGCGGCCGCGGTGCCGCCCCTGACGACGCTGCTCGCCGAGTGGTGGCTGCGCCGCACGGGCCACCTGAGCGAGCCGGTCGTCGAGCAGGTCGCGACCCCGGCCCCCGCGGAGGCCACGGTTTCCTGATCGTTACCCCGCGAGCCGCGCCGGCGTCACCCGCCGCCGCTACGGTGCCCCTGATACCTCCGCACACCCAGGAGCACCTATGTCTGTGTCTCGTCCTCTCGCTCGCCGGCGGACCGCCGGCGTCGCGTGCGTGACCCTCGCCTTCGCGGGGATCGCCACAGCCGGCGCCGTGTCCGCCAGCGCCGACCCGATCGTCGACGTCCAGATCCTCGCCACCAACGACTTCCACGGCCGCATCCAGGCGAACGGCACCGAGGCCGGCGCCGCCGTGCTCTCCGGCGCGGTGAAGCAGCTGCGCGCCGAGAACCCGAACACCGTCTTCGCGGCGGCGGGCGACCTCATCGGCGCCTCGACGTTCGAGTCCTTCATCCAGCACGACAAGCCCACGATCGACGCCCTCAACGCCGCGGGCCTCGACGTGTCGGCCGTCGGCAACCACGAGCTCGACCAGGGCTACGACGACCTGCTCCAGCGCGTGATGGCGCCCTACGACGCCGAGACCAACCCGTACGGCGGCGCCCAGTGGCAGTACGTGGCCGCCAACCTCAAGGTCAAGGCGACCGGCGACGACGCCGTCCCGGCCACCTGGATCAAGGACTTCGGCGACGTGCAGGTCGGCTTCGTCGGCGCCGTCACCGAGGAGCTGCCGGCGCTCGTCAGCCCGGCCGGCATCGCGGACGTCGACGTCCGCGGCATCGTCGACTCGGTGAACGAGGAGACCGACGACCTCAAGGCCGAGGGCGCCGACGTCGTCGTCATGCTGGTGCACGAGGGCGCGGAGTCCACGGACTGCGCCGCGATGCCCACCGCGGACAACGCGTTCGCCGACATCGTCAACGACGTCAGCCCCGAGGTCGACGCGATCGTCTCCGGGCACACGCACCTCGCGTACGACTGCAAGTTCCCCGTGGCCGAGTGGGCCGGCCGGGCCGTGACGGAGCGTCCCGTCGTCTCCGCGGGCCAGTACGGCTACAACCTCAACAAGCTCGTGTACTCGGTGGACGCCGCGACCGGCGACGTCGCCGGAGTCACGACGGCCGTCCTGCCGCTGGCGGGCAACTACCCGGCCGACCCGGCCGTCACGTCGATCGTGTCGGACGCCGTCGCCGAGGCCGACGTGCTCGGCGCGGAGCCGCTGGGCCAGATCGGCGGGGCCTTCAACCGGGCCAAGCTGTCCTCGGGCGCGGAGAACCGCGGCGGCGAGTCCACGCTCGGCAACCTCGTCGCCGAGGTGCAGCGGTGGGCCACGGAGGCCCAGGAGTCCGGCGCGGCGCAGATCGCGTTCATGAACCCGGGCGGCCTGCGCGCCGACATGGTCGGCACCGGCACCGGCGCCTTCCCCCGCACCCTCACGTACAAGCAGGCGGCGGCCGTGCAGCCGTTCGCCAACACGCTCGTCAACATGAGCCTCACGGGCGAGCAGATCAAGACGGTCCTCGAGCAGCAGTGGCAGCGCGACGCGGACGGCAACGTGCCGTCGCGCCCGTTCCTGCGCCTCGGCGTCTCCGACGGGTTCACCTACACCTTCGACGCGAACCGCGCCGAGGGCGACCGCATCACCGGCATGTGGCTCGACGGCGCGGCGCTCGACCCGGCCGCGTCGTACTCCGTCACGGTGAACTCGTTCCTCGCCTCGGGCGGCGACAACTTCCGCACCTTCGCCGACGGCTCCGGCGCCCGCGACACCGGCAAGGCCGACCTGGCGGCGTTCGTCGACTACATGGCGTCGCACACGGCCGAGGGCGCCCTCGCCGTCGACCCGAGCCAGCGCGCCGTCGGCGTCTCGTTCCCGGCCGACGCCCCCGAGGCGTACGCGCCGGGTGACGCCGTCGCCTTCGACGTCTCCTCCTGGTCGATGTCGGCCCCGGGCGACGTCACCGACCCGGAGCTCACCGTGTCGCTCGGCGACACGGTGCTCGGCACCGCCGCCGTGACGACCGCCGCGGGCACCACGCCCGAGGACACGATCGGCACCGCGTCGGTCTCCGTCCGGCTCCCCGCCGGGACCCCGGCCGGCGCGACCGCCCTCACGCTGAAGGGCGCCGCGACGGGCACCGAGGTGACGGTGCCGATCGAGGTGACGAAGCCCGCCAAGGCCACCCCGACGCTCACGGTGGACGCCCCGAAGACGGTGGTCGCCTGGCTCCAGCCGGCACGGATCGACGTCAAGGTGACCACGCCGGACGGCAGGCCGACCGGCAAGGTCACCGCCACCGTCAAGGGCAAGAAGGTGGACGCCGACACGCTGAGCAAGAAGGGCGCCGCCCGGCTGTGGGCGGGCCCGTTCCAGCCCGGCACCGTCGAGGTGGAGCTCCACTACTCGGGCGACGACGCCACCGAGGCGGCCACGACCACCACGACGATCCGCGTGAAGAGCCTGTGGGAGGTCATCTTCGGCGGTCTCTGACCTGACGCCGAACCTGCCTGACGCCCGGACGGCCCGGCCCGACGCTCCCCTGAGCGACGGACCGGGCCGTCCGGTCTTTCCCCAGCGTCCGCCGTCAGGCGCGACGACGGATGTGCAGCGCCGCGGCGGCCACCGCCGCGAGCAGCCCGAGGGCGAGGAGGATCCCGCCGCCGAGCGCCGCGCCGCCGGCAGGGCTGGCCTCCACCTCGGTCTTCATCGTGCCGGTCCCGTCGGCGAGCTCGGTGGTCCCCGCCGCGAGCGTGGCCGCCCCGTCCGCGAGGTCCCGGCTGCCGTCGGACAGCTGGGTGGCCCCGGTGGCCAGGCGGCCCGCCCCGTCCGCGAGCACGGTCGAGCCGTCGGCCAGCTCGACGGCGCCCTTGTCCAGGTCCTGGGCGCCGGTGTCGATCTTGCGGATGCCGATCGCGGCGTCGCTCGCGCCCTCGGACAGCCTGTCGAGGCCCGCCTCGAGCTCGAGCGCGCCGGCCTGCGCGTCGCCCAGCTTGGCCGTCAGGGTCGCCGCGCCGTCGGACACCCGCGCCGACCCGTCCACCAGCTCGGGAAGCTTGCCGGCGAGCTCCGCCGCGCCGTCGGCGGCCTTGGCGCTGCCGTCGGCGAGGGCGGCGTTGCCGCCCGCGACCCGACGCGTGCCGTCGGCCACCTTGCTCGCGCCGTCGGCGAGGAGCCAGGCGTTGTCGGAGAGCGTGCTGTTGCCCAGAGCCACGGCACCCGCTCCGGTGTCGACCTTGCTCGCGCCGGTCGCGAGATCCGCGGCACCGACGTTGACCCGTGCCGCTCCGGCAGCCACCCGGGTCGCGCCGTCGCGAGTCGAGGCCGCGCCGGCCTGGAGCTTCGAACCTCCGTCGAGGAGGGCGACGACTCCGTCCCGGACCCGGACGGTGCCCGCGCTGACCTGCTCCGCGCCCGCGTCGAGGCGGGTCGCGGCTCCGGCGAGCTTCTCGGCGCCGGACGCGACCGCTGCCGTCCCGTCCGCCACCGACTGCGCCCCGGACTGCAGGGCCGTCGCCCCGGCCACGAGGCCCTCCTCGCCGTCGAACCCGCCGGCGAGCCGCGTGGCGCCGTCGCGCGCTGCGCCTGCCCCGACGGCGACCTGGGTGGCGCCAGCGGAGACGCCCTCGGCCTTGGCGGTGAGGCCTCGCAGTGTCGCGGCGAGCTCGGGGTCCTCCGTCGAGGCGGCGAGGTCGGCGAGCGCGGACGCGAGGCCGGCGGTGCCCGCCGCGACCTGGCCGGCACCGCCGTCGACGGACTCCAGCCCGTCGGCGAGCGAGCGGCCCGCGCCTGCGGCCTGCGTGATGCCCTGGGCCAGCCCCGCGGCGCCCGCCGCCACGCCGGAGGCTCCGTCGGCGGCCGCACGGCTCCCGCTCTTCAGCGTTCCGGTCCCGTCGACGAGTGCAGACGTACCTTCCGCCACCGTGGCAGCACCCGACGCCACGCTCTTCGTCCCGTCGGCGAGCTCGCCACCGGAACCGACCAGCCGGTCGATCCCGTCGGCCAGCTGCCGGTTCCCTTCAGCGACGGCCTCGGTGCCTCCTGCGACCTGGTCGGTCCCGTCCGAGAGCGAGCTCGCTCCGGCGGCGACCTGCCCGGTGCCGTCAGCCAGGTCGCCGGCGCCATCGGCGAGCGTGGTCGCGCCGTCTGCGAGGGCCTCGTTGCCGTTCGCCACCGCACCGGCGCCGCCTGCTGCCGTCGCGGACCCGTCGGCGAGGACGGCCGCGCCGTCCTTGAGCTTCGCGCCGCCGGCCGCAAGGCGGTCGGCCCCATCCTGCGCTCGGACGGCGCCCCCGGCGACCTCGGCCGCGCCGTCGCTGAGCGTGGCGCCGCCGTCGTGCAGCTTCACGGTGCCGGCGTGGAGCTTCTGGATCCCGGCGAGCGCCTCGACGGTGCCGGGCTGGAGCCGGTCCACGAGGCCGTCGCGCAGGTCGGCGGTGCCGTCGGCGAGGCGGGCGGTGCCCGCGGTGAGGTCGCCGGTGCCGGCGACGAGGCGGGCGGCACCTGCGGACAGGGTGCCGGCGCCGTCGGACAGCTCGAGGGAGCCGTCGGCGACCTGCGTGCTGCCGTCCGACAGCCGCGTCGCCCCGTCGTCGACCTGGGCGGCGCCGGCGTCGAGGCGCGTGGTGCCGTCGGCCACCTTGCCGTCGAGCAGGACGAGCACCACGAGCGCGACGAGCGCCGCGATCGCGAGCGCTGCGACGGCGGCGGCTGCCGAGAGGGCGGGCGCGTGCGCGCGGCGCGGCACGGGGGGATTCGGGTTCATCGGGGCCTCACTCCGGTCCGCGTCGTCGTCGACGCAGGGCGGTCACGGCACGGCGCGCGCCGTGGCCCGTCGCCGTCGACGGGTCTGGAGGGAGACTACTGATGCGGCCTCAATAAGAGGAGCGGACGCGCAGATTTCACCCGCTCGCGGCGGCGCGTGATGTGCTCGGGGCTCAGTCCCAGCCGCAGGCGTCGTGCACGAGGTCGTAGGTCGCGGCGCGCTGCTCGTCGGTCATGGGCACGTAGACCTCGGGCTGCCGGGCGCCGTCCACCTCGGCATGCACGGGCAGGAAGGTGCCGCGCTTGTCCTCGGCGACCACGTGCGGGTCGCAGCGGGCGGGCACGAGGTCGAGCACCACGCGGCCGTCGGCGCCGGGGGTCAGGTCGTCGCCCGACCAGGCGTGCCCGGCGGCGGGGGAGAGCAGGGTGGTGCCCGCGACCTGCAGCAGCCGCACGTCGGGGCCGCCCGGGACGGGCTCGACCGCGAGGGTGACGCGCCCGCCGTCGACGACGCCGTCGGGGGTGCGTACCCGCGCGGCGCGGACGTCGGTGACGCGGACCGCGAGCCCGGAGGCGACGAGCCGCTCGGCGCACGTCTCCGCGTGCACGGCGGCGAGGCGGGCGAGCGGGTCGGTGACGTCGACCCGGACGGCGGTGCCGGTGTCGCCCGAGCCGCCGTCGGCGCCCGGGGCGGCGCTCGCCTCGCCCGGCACGAGCCGCACGGTCGCCGTCGCGACGGGCGTCGTCTGGGCGTCCGCGCCACTCAGCGTCTCCGGGGCGGCGGCGTCGCAGTCGACGTCGCCCAGCCGGATGCGCACGTCGCGGCCCGCGCCGGGCGCGAGCGTGCGGGGGCGGTGGTGGCCGTCGGGGCTGCTCGGCCCGTAGCCGGGGGCGTCGAGGGTGCCGCCGACCAGCGTCACCGTGCTGCCCGACCCGTTCGTCACGTGCACCACGGCGCGGCGGTCGGCGTACTGGGTGCGCTCCTGGCGCAGCTCGGCGCTGAGGTGCCCGGCGACGTCGTCGGGCAGGCGGTCGGCGTCGTCGGGGGCGGTGCACGCCGCGCCGGTCGCGAGCGCCACGGCGGCAGCGGCCAGCAGGCCGGCGGCGCGGCGGCCCGCCCGCACGTCACGCCTCGCTCGTGGGCGTCGTCGCGGCAGGCGCCGTGGAGCCGGGCTCGGCGGCCGGGGACCCGGCCCGCGCGGGCCGGTCGATGACGCGGGTCATGACCAGCGACGTGCGCGTCTTGTCCACCCGGGCGCTGGCGCGGATGGCCTCCACGGTGCGCTCCACGTCGGCCATGCCGCCCGCCATGATCTGCACCATCGCGTCGGCCTCGCCCGTGACGGTGTCGACGCGCACGATCTCCGGGATCGTGGCGAGGTCACGGCGCAGCGTGGCGGGGGAGACGTTGCCGCGGCAGAACAGCTCGACGTACGCCTCGACGCCCCAGCCGAGCTCCTCGGGCGCCACCCGCACCGTGAACCCGGTGATCTCGCCGCGCGCCAGCATGACGTCCACGCGCCGCTTCACGGCGGGCGCCGAGAGGCCCACCTCGGCGCCGATGTCGGCGTAGGTCGCGCGCCCGTCGCGCAGCAGGTGCCCGACGATGCGTCGGTTCAGGGCGTCCATGCCGGCTCCATGCCCCGAATTCTTCAACCTGCGCGCAGGATTCGCCAGGTCGGGGCCCGGGACGCGCAACGGATCGCCCGCCTGGCGCAACGTCCGCGGCCCTAGCGTCCCGGCTATGACGGCCCTCACACCGACGACGACGTCGGCGCCCCAGACTGCGCGGACCCCGGAGCGCACGGCCACGCCGCGCCAGTTCCTCATGTGCCCGCCCACCTACTTCGACGTGGTCTACGAGATCAACCCCTGGATGGACCTCAGCGTGCCCGTCGACACCGGCCGCGCCCTCGCCCAGTGGGAGCACCTGCGGGCCACCTACGAGGCCTACGGGCACCGGGTGGACGTGATCGAGGCCGTGCCCGGCCTCCCCGACATGGTGTACGCCGCCAACGGTGGCGTCATGGTGGGCGGCCGCGCGCTGGCGGCGCGGTTCACCTACCCGGAGCGGCGGCCCGAGGGCGTGGCGTACGAGAAGTGGTTCGCGGGCGCGGGCGACGGCGTCACCAGCCTCGGGCAGGCGGCCGAGCAGAACGAGGGCGAGGGCGACCTCCTGCTCGCCGGCGACGTCATGCTGGCCGGCACCGGCTTCCGCACCTCCCGGACGGCGCACGCCGAGGTGGCCGCGCTGCTCGGCGTCGAGGTCGTGACCCTGGAGCTCGTCGACCCCCGCTACTACCACCTCGACACCGCGCTGGCCGTGCTCGACGCCGGCGCCGCCCCCGCCACGATCGCCTACCTCCCGGAGGCGTTCACCCCCGCGTCGCGGGCGGTGCTCGCGGAGCGCTACCCGGACGCGATCCTCGCGACGCCCGAGGACGCCGCGGTGCTCGGCCTCAACGCCGTGTCCGACGGCCGCCACGTGTTCCTCACCGACCGCGCCACCGGGATGCACGCCCGGCTGCGCGAGCGCGGCTTCGAGCCCGTGGGCGTCGACCTGTCCGAGCTGCTCAAGGGCGGCGGCTCCGTGAAGTGCTGCACGCTCGAGCTCCGGCCCGCGCCGGCCACCCCCGCCCCGACCACCACGACGAACCAGGAGGCCCGCGCATGACCACCGTCCCGTTCCTCGACGTCGCGTCCACGGCGCGCTGGGTGGCCCACCGCGGCCCCGAGGCCGTCATCGGGCGCCTCGTCGACGCGCTCGCCGTCGACTTCGCCCGCTGGCCCGAGCTCGACAAGCGCCCCCGCGTCGCGTCCCACTCGCGCGACGGCGTCATCGAGCTGATGCCGGCCGCCGACGACGACACCTACGGCTTCAAGTTCGTCAACGGCCACCCCCGCAACCCGGCCCGCGGCTTCCAGACCGTCACCGCGTTCGGCGTCCTCGCCGACGTGCACAACGGCTACCCCACCTTCCTCGCCGAGATGACGCTGCTGACGGCCCTGCGGACGGCGGCGACGTCGGCGCTCGCGGCGCGCTACCTGGCCCGTGCCGGCTCGCGGACCCTCGCCCTGATCGGCGCCGGCTCGCAGTCGGAGTTCCAGGCGCTGGGCATGCGGGCCGCGCTCGGCGTCACGCACCTGCGCGTCTGGGACACCGACCCGGGCGCGCAGGCCAAGCTCGCCCGGCACGCGCGCGCCCTGGGCTTCGTCGTGCACGAGGCGTCCGACGGGTCCGACGCCGTGACCGGCGCCGACGTGATCACCACCTGCACCGCGGACAAGACGAACGCGACCGTGCTGACGCAGGAGATGGTCGGCCTCGCGCGGCCCGGCGTGCACGTCAACGCGATCGGCGGCGACTGCCCCGGCAAGACGGAGCTGGACCCCGCGATCCTGCGGCACGCCGACGTGTACGTCGAGTACGAGCCGCAGACGCGGGTCGAGGGCGAGATCCAGCAGACGCCGGACCTCGCCGTCACGGAGCTGTGGGAGGTCGTGGCCGGCCGCCGGGACGGCCGCCGGGGCGCCCCCGCCACGGCGGGGCCCGGCGGTGCGTTCACCCGGCACGCGGGCGACCGCAGCGCCCCCGACGACCGGACCGTCACCGTCTTCGACTCGGTCGGCTTCGCCGTCGAGGACTGGGCCGCCCTGCGGTTCGTGCGCGACGACGTCCCCGCCGGCCTGCTGCAGCACCTGGACCTGGTGGCCGAGCCCGAGGACCCGAAGGACCTGTACTCCCTGGTCCTCGCGGCGCAGGAGGACGACCGCGCCGACGAGCTGCACGCGCTGGACCGCCTCATGGGGCTGGCCGGCCGCGGCCACGTGGAGGCGCTCGCGCACGCCCACGGCTGACCCGCCCGCACCCAGCACGTCCCCGACCACGCACGGGGCCGCCCCCGTCCCTCCGGGGGCGGCCCCGTGCGTCCGTCACGGACGGATTTGCCTTCCGCCTGCGGTTCGCTGCCATCATGACCCGCGAGCGCGTCCTCCGGGGCGTGCCGGCAGCTCAGACACCAAGGACGGGGGCGCCTCGTGAGCGCGAGCCACGGTGACGACGCGCCCGTGCACCACGGGGTCGCCGACGACGCGATCCGCCGGATCCGTCTCGTCGACGCGGCGTCCGGCCGTGGGGGCGGGCCCGGCGCCGCGGGGTCCGCGGACCCGGACGTGCTGCGCGAGGCCCTGACGACCCTGGCGCCCGACGACCTGCGCCTGCTGCGCGACCGGTACCTGCGTCGCCACGCGGCCGCCGTCCTCGCCGGAGCGCACGGGATCCCGCAGCGGGCCGTGCCCCGCCGCCTCGCGCAGGCCGAGGAGCGCCTGGGCACGGCGCTCGCCGCCGCCCACGCCGACGGGTGCCCGCCGGGCTGCCGCGACACCCGGCTCGCCCTCGAGGACTACGCGCACCGCCGGCTCGCCCCGGCCCGCGCGACGGCCCTGGAGGACCACCTCGTCGGGTGCACCGGCTGCCTGCGCGCCGTCGTGGACGTGCGCGACCCCGCCTGGGCGCTGCGGGACGCCGGGCCGGTGCTGGTCGCGAGCGGCTGGGGCCCGGTCGCCCCGGCCGTGCCGGCCGAGCCGGCAGGGCCCGGGGTGCAGCGGGCGGGTGCGCGGTCGGCGCACGGCCGCCGGGCCTGGCTCATCGCCGCCGGCACGCTGGCCGCAGGCACCGTCGCGGCCGTCGCGGTCGCCCTCGGCGGGGGCGACGAGCCGGGGCCGGCCCCCGTCCCGCCCGCGACGACCGGCGTGGCCAGGACGGAGCTCCCGACGTCCCCCGGAGCGACCCCCGGGCCCGGGGCGACGGAGCCGGGGCCGTCGTCCGGCGCGACCCAGGAGGTCTCGACCGACGACCCCTCGGCCCTGCCGACCCCGACGGACGACGCCGCCGAGCCCGACCCCGCGGAGACGTCCGCCGACCCGACCGACGACGCCACGACGAAGGCGCCGGAGCCGACGACGTCCACGCCCACGTCGCCGGCGTCCACGCCGCGGCCCACGCGCACGACCCCGAGCACGGCCACGCCGACGCCGGACCGCACCACGGAGCCGACCACGGAGCCGTCGCCCGACCCGACCGCGACCGCGCCGACCACGGAGCCGACGACGGAGCCCACGACGCCCGAGCCGACGCCCACCGACGACCCGACGTCCACCACCGACCCGCCGGCGTAGGCCGCCGCCGGGCACCGCCACCGGCCAGGGGATTTGCCATCGCCCCGCACGACGCTGCGATCATGTCCCCCGGCGACGGGCTCGGACCGCGCCGGGAACGCACACGGAACGGCAGGGACGGGGGCGTCGCGTGACCACGACGCACGACGGCGACGCGCCCGCGCGCCAGGGCGCCGTCGAGGACGTCATCCTGCGGATGCGCGACGCCGCGGCGGCCGCCGGCCGCGCCGACGGGCCGGGTGCGGCCGGGAGCGTCGACCCGTCCGTGCTGCGCACCGTGCTCGCCACCCTGCCCGTCGACGACCAGCGGCTGCTGTGGGACCGGCACGTGCTGGGGCACGAGGCCGCCGCGATCGCCGCCGAGCTGGGCATGCACGCCCGTGCGGTGCTGCACCGGCTGCGCCGGGCGGAGGAACGGCTGGCCGCGGCGTTCGCGGCCGCGCACGCCCGCGCCTGCCCGCCCGGCTGCCTCGACACGCGCCAGTCGCTGCACTCCTACGTGCGCCACCGCCTCTCGCCGGTGCGGCGCACCGTGCTGGAGGCGCACCTGTTCGGCTGCCAGGGCTGCATGCGGGCCTTCATCGACGTCCGCGAGGCCGGCTGGGCCGTGCGCGACGCGGGCCCGCTGCTCCTGGCGGGCACGGCCGCGAGCGTGGCCGCGGGCGGTGCGGCGCCGGTGGTCGTGGGCGCGCTCGGCGCCGGCACGACGGGCGCCGGGGTGCTCGCGTGGTCCGGCCCCGTGGGTGCGGCCCTCGCCGCGACGGCCGGGTGGGCCCGGGCGCTCGTCCTCGACCTCGCGCACCTCGGCAAGGGCGGCCTGATCGCCGCCGGCACCGTCGCGGGGGTGGTCGTGGCGACCGTCGTCGCCGTGGCGCTGGGCGGCGGCGGCGGCGGCGGCCCCGCGGCGGGTCCGGTCGCGCCGGCTCCCACCGCGTCCGTCGCGGCGCCCGCGCCCGACGCGGCGACGTCGCCCGCGGCCCCGGCCGAGCCAGGGCCCGACGCCACGACCGTGCCGGAGGACCCGCCGCCGGCCGACGGGACCGCGCACCCGGGAGGCGCCGGACCGACCGGGACGCCCACCGGCCCGGCCCCGGCGACGCCGACCGCGCCGAGCACCCCGACCACCCCGACCACCCCGACCACATCGACGCCGACGACGCCCAGCACGACGACGCCCACCGCGCCGTCGACCACCTCGCCGACGGTGCCGCCCACCTCCACGCCGACGGCCGACCCGTCGCCGCCGCGCCCGTCGCCGTCGCCCACGCCGAGGCCGACGGCGAAGCCGACGCCGACCCCCACGCCGAAGCCGACCCCCACCCCCACGCCGAAGCCCACCCCGACGCCCGACCCGGACCCGGTGCGGTCCACCGTCGCGGCGGACCTGCCGGGGCTGCGAGGCGTCTTCCGGGTGACGCCGGGCCAGGACGACGTGGACGTCGTCTCCGTCTCCACGTCGAAGGGCTGGCTCCGGGCGCGCGAGTGCCGCGACGGCAGCTGGTACGTCTCGTCGCGGCACTACAAGGCCGCCACGGTGGACGTGACGGTGGACGCCCCGGCCGACGTCGCGCCCTCGGTCTCCCTGGTGCGCACCGGAATCTGGCCGGGCTGGCTGCAGACCTGCTGACCCCGCCCGGCGGGGTCAGGCGGGCGTGGCCGCCCGCTCGAGCAGGACGAGCACCTCGTAGTGCCCGGTCTGCGGGAACATGTCGAGCAGCCGCGCGCGCCGCGGTCGCAGGGACGGCATGCGGGCCAGGTCCTCGGCGAGGGTCACGGCGTTGCAGCTGGAGTAGAGCACGTGCGTGGCGGCGGACTCCTCCAGCCATCGCGACAGGTCGGCGCCGATGCCGCGCCGCGGCGGGTTGACCACGACCAGCTCGGGGGCGGGCGCCCCGCCGTCGCGGGCGAACGCGGTGGCGTCCCCGGCGGCGAACGACACGTCGCGGACGGCGTCGGCCCACCACGCGGCGTCCCGGGCTCCGACGACGGCGTCCGCGGGCAGGTGGGCGAGCTCGTCGCGCGTGGTGGCGGCGCTGGCGATCGCCTCCGCGGAGATCTCGATGCCGGTGACGGCCCGGCCGGGCGCCGCGCAGTGCAGCGCGAACCCGCCGACGCCGCAGTACAGGTCCCAGAGCGAGGCGGGCGCGACCTCGTCGACCCAGGCGCGGGCCTGCGCGTAGAGCGCGGTGGCGACGGCGGTGTTGGTCTGGAAGAAGCTCTGCGGGCGCAGGTGCAGCGTGATCCCGTCGAGCCGCATCGGCAGCGCCTGCCGCTCGGTGAGCACGATCTCCTGCTCGCCCTCGAGGACGGCCGCGTGCGCCGGCTGCACGTTGACGCTCACCACGGCGACCTGGGGCAGCTCGGCGAGCAGCCACGGCAGGTGCTTGCGCAGGCGCGCCACCGGCTCCTGGCTGCGCAGCACGAACCGCACCATGAGCTCGCCGTCGGCGGACAGCGTGACGAGCACGTGCTTGAGCTCGCCGCGCCACGCCGACTCGCGCGGGCTCTCGCGGCGGCGGGCGCCGCGGGAGGGCGACGTCGCGTCGTAGGGCTGCAGCCGCGCCCGCGTGACCAGCCCGGCGAGCGCGGGGAACGCGGCCTGCAGCGCCGGCGGGTACAGCCCGCAGTCCGTGAGGTCGACGCCCTGCCCGGCGAACGGCCCGGCAGCAGAGCCGAGGATGCCGAGCACCGGCTCCTCCACCGTGCCGCTGACCACCATCTTGGCCTTGTTGCGGAACCCGGACTCGGGGCCGGTCACGGCGGGCAGCCACTCCACGCCGTCGTCGGCGAGCAGGGCCCGCACGTGGGCCTCCTTCTCCGCGACCTGCGTGGGGTACGGCGTCGCGAGGAGGGTGCACGAGTGGCAGCGGCCGGCGTCGAAGTGGGGGCACTGCACGGGACCATTGTCCCCCCACCGCGCCGCCGGCCGCCGAGAGCCGCCGAGAGCCGCCGAGAGCCGCCGACGTCAGCCGACGAACAGGCAGAACGGGTGGCCCGCCGGGTCGGCGTACACCCGCAGCGGCTCCTCCGGGTCGTCGGACCGGTCCCTCAGCAGCCGCGCCCCGAGCTCGAGGGCGCGCGCGTGCTGGCGGTCCAGCGCGGCGACGTCGGGCACGGTCGCGTCGAGGTGCAGCTGCTGCGGCACGGAGCCCTCCGGCCACGTGGCGGGCGGCAGCACGGGCACCGGCTGGAAGGCGAGCTGCACGCCGCCCGGGTTGCGCAGCACCAGCCAGTCCCCGCCCTGCGGGTCCGGCTCGCCTGGCGCCGGCGGTTCGTCGCCAGGCCGGTAGCCGAGCCCGAACAGCGCCCGGTAGAACTCCGCCAGCCCGCGCGCGTCGGTGGCGTCGAGCACCACCTGGCTGATCGTGGGGACGGCGTGGTCTTCGGTGGTGCCGGTCATCGGTCCTCCTCGGGGAACTGCTCGGCGATGCCCTGCAGCATCGCCGTGTAGGTGGGGTAGTCGACCTCGTCGGGGATGTTGGTGTTGCCGCCGCGCATGCCGACCGCCCCGTCGATCCCCTCGCGCAGGATGTCGGCGTGGCCGGCGTGCCGGGCGAGGTCGACGGTGACGTGCAGCAGGATCGTGCGGAGGTCGGTGGCGCCGCGGTCGCCCCACCAGGCCACCCTGCCGGGCGCGTCGAGCGGCAGGCTCTCGATGGTCTCGTCGGCGAACGCCCACACCCGCCGGTAGAGGTCCACCACCTGCTCCAGGCTCTCGTCGGCCGTGGCGTAGAAGTCGGCCTGCGGGTCGTCGGGCAGCGAGTCGTCGGTCCACGGCGCCATCCACGGCACCTCCTGCGGCGTGGGCCAGGAGCGCCCGAACGTCTCGCCGAAGTAGCCGAGCTCGACGCTCGCCGCGTGCTTGACCAGGCCGAGCAGGTTGGTGCCGGTGGGCGTGCGCGGCAGCCGCGCCTCGCGCTCGGTCAGGCCCTCGACCTTCCAGACCAGGGCCTCCCGGGTGGAGCGGAGATAGCGGTGCAGCACGGACTTGGCATCGGCCGGGGGCGTCGTCGTCATGGGCCCAGCCTGCCCACGGGCTCCGACATCGCGCGCGGGGGGCCCGTCCGCGGACGAGGGTAGGCAAGCCTTACCTATGCTGTTATGGTGACGCCAGGTCGTGACAACCCGTCACGACGACGCTGCCGGATGCCCGGCCAGAAGGACCGGAGGTCCGTCCATGACCGTGCTCGCGGAGGTTGCCCCGCTCTCGACCCGGCTGCGCGAGGGCACGCGCGCCGAGCACACGGCGGCGGAGTCGGAGGGCTTCGTCGAGCTCCTCCTCGCGGGCCGCCTCGACGTCGCCGCCTACGCCGACCTCGCCGCGCAGCAGCACGCGGTCTACACGGCGCTGGAGCGCGCGAGCGAGCGGATGCGGGCCGACGCGCGGGGCCGGGAGCTCGTCTTCGACGAGCTCACCCGCGTGCCCGCCATCGAGCGCGACCTCGAGCACCTGTACGGCCCCGGCTGGCGCGACGCCGTCCGCGTCCTGCCCGCGACGCTCCGGTACGCGGCGCGCCTCGACGCCGTCGGCGGCGACGTCGCCTGCTACGCCGCGCACGCCTACACGCGCTACCTCGGCGACCTCTCCGGCGGCCAGGTCATCCAGCGGATGATGCAGCGGCACTACGGCATGACCGCGGCGGGGCTCGAGTTCTACGACTTCCCCGAGATCCCCAAGGCGAAGCCGTTCAAGGACCTGTACCGGGAGCGCCTCGACGGACTCCGGCTCGACGACACCGAGGTGGACCTCGCCGTGTCGGAGGCGCAGGAAGCCTTCCGTCTCAACCGCGCCGTGTTCGTCGAGCTGGGCGCCGCCCGCCGCTGACCTGGCCCGTCGTCGGCGCGGCCCCTGGCCCGGGTGACGCGGATCACCCGGGCCGACCTCTGCGCGGAGGATGACAAATAAGGCGAGGCTGGCCTAAGTTAGGCCCGCCTAGCCTTACTGCTGGACGGCCCTGACGCCCGACGCACGACCCCGGTGCGGCGCGGCCGCACCCCGACCGGCGACCGCCGGACACTCCCCAGGAAGAGGACGCCCGATGCCCTCGAGCCCGCCGGCCCGCGCCGCCCGCCGCGCCGTCGTCGCCCCGCTCGCCCTGCTGGTCGCCCTCGCGCTGGCCGGGTGCACCGCCGTCGCGCACGGGGGAGCCGCGGCGCCGGGCGCCGCCGCCGTCGACACGACCCCGCTGGGCGAGCTCGACGTGCTGGACGACCCGAGGGCCTGGACCGGCGAGACCACCGCGCGCGCCGCGGCGACGCCGGTCGACCCCGTCGCGGAGGACCCGCAGCCGCAGCTGCCCGTCACCGTCACCGACGCGCAGGGCACCGAGGTGACCGTCACCGACACGAGCCGGATCCTCGCCCTCGACCTCTACGGCTCGCTCTCGCGCACCGTCTTCGAGCTCGGCCTGGGCGACCGCGTCGTGGGGCGCGACACCTCGTCGACCTTCCCCGAGATCGCCGACCTGCCGCTCGTCACGGCGAACGGCCACGAGCTCACGGGCGAGGCGGTCCTCGAGCTCGCGCCCACCGTGATCCTCACGGACACCACCTTGGGGCCGTGGGACGTGCTCATGCAGATGCGCGACGCCGGCATCCCCGTCGTCGTGCTCGACCCGCACCGCAGCGTGGAGACCTCGGGCGACCTCGTCCGGTCCGTGGCCGACGCGCTGGGCGTCCCCGCGCAGGGCGACGCGCTCGCCGACCGCACCCAGGCCGCCATCGACGACGTCACCGCGCAGATCGCGCGCCTGGCGCCCGCGGAGGACGGCGACCGGCTGCGCGTCGCCTTCCTCTACGTGCGCGGGCAGGCGGGCGTCTACTACCTGTTCGGCGAGGGGTCGGGCGCCGACTCGCTCGTGGAGTCGCTCGGGGCGGTCGACGTCGCCACCGAGATCGGGTGGCAGGGCATGCGGCCCGTGAACGACGAGGGCATCGTCGCCGCGCAGCCCGACGTGCTGCTCATGATGTCGAAGGGGCTCGAGTCCGCCGGCGGCGTCGACGGCCTGCTGGAGCGGCTGCCGGCCCTCGCGCAGACGCCCGCCGGCGAGCACCGCCGCGTCGTCGCGATGGACGACTCGCAGGTCCTCGCCTTCGGCCCGGACACCGCCGCCGTGCTCGACGCGCTCGCCCGCGCGCTCTACGCGCCCGGGAGCGTCGGGTGACGGCCCCCGCCGTCGCGCGCCCCACGGAGCCCGCTCCCGGCCCTCGGCCGCTGCCCCCGTCAGTCCCGGCCCGCGCGGCCGTGCTGTTCGGCGGCCTCACCGTGGCGCTCCTGGTCCTCGCCGTCGTCGCCGCGGGCTCCGGGCACCTGCACATCCCGCCCGCCGAGGTGCTCGGTGGTCTCGCGCGCGGCCTGGGCCTCGACCTCGGGCCCGAGCCGACGCACCCGAACGGGTACGCCGCCCTGTGGACCATCCGGTTCCCGCGCGTGGTCATGGCCGTCCTCGTGGGCGCCGCGCTCGCCGCGGCCGGCGCCCTCATGCAGGGCGTGTTCGGCAACCCGCTCGCCGAGCCCGGCGTCGTGGGCGTCTCCTCCGGGGCGGCCGTGGCCGCGTCGGCGACCATCGTGCTCGGCGCCACCGTCGCGGGGCCGTGGACCACCGCCGGCGCCGCGTTCCTCGGGGGGCTCGTCGCCACGTTCGCGGTCTACGCCCTCGCGCGCTCCGGCGGGCGGACGGAGGTGGTGACCCTCGTCCTCACGGGCGTCGCGATCAACGCCGTGTGCGGCGCGGCGCTGGCGCTGCTCACCTTCCTCGGCGACACCCAGGAGCGCGAGCAGATCGTGTTCTGGCAGCTCGGGTCGCTCAACGGCACCCGGTGGGTCTACGTCGCGATCGTCGCGCCGCTGGTGCTGGTCGGGCTCGTCGCCGCGTGCGCGATGGCGCGCCGGCTCGACCTGCTCGCCCTCGGCGAGCGCTCCGCCCGGCACCTCGGCGTGGACGTCGAGCGGCTGCGTGTCGTGGCGATCGTCGTGGTCGCGCTGCTCACCGCCGCCGCCGTGGCGTTCTGCGGGGTCATCGCGTTCGTCGGGCTCGTGGTGCCGCACCTGGTGCGCATGGCCGTCGGGCCCGGGCACCGCGTCCTGGTGCCCGCCAGCGCCCTCGGCGGCGCCGTCCTGCTCCTGGCCGCCGACCTCGTGGCGCGCACCGCCGTGCCCTACGCGGACCTCCCGATCGGCATGCTCACCGCGCTGGTCGGCGGGCCGTTCTTCCTCTGGCTCGTGCGGCGCACCCGCCGGCAGGCGGGGGGCTGGGCATGAGCGGCCCGCTGCTCGAGGTCCGCGCCGCCACCGTGCGCGTCGACGGCCGCGCCGACGGCGCCGTCCTGCTCGACGGGGTCGACCTCGACGTCCGGGCGGGCGAGGTGCTCGTCGTCGTCGGGCCGAACGGGGCCGGCAAGTCCACGCTGCTGGCGGTGCTCGCCGGCGACCGGCGGCCCGACGAGGGCGGCGTGACGCTCGACGGCGCGCCCGTGGCCGCCGTCCGGCCCGCCGAGCTCGCGCGGCACCGCGGCGTGCTGCTGCAGGAGAACCTGGTCAGCTTCCCGTTCCGCGTCGTCGACGTCGTGCGGATGGGGCGCGCGCCCTGGCGCGGCACCGCCGCGGAGGACCGCGACGAGGAGGTCGTGGCCGCGGTGCTGGAGGAGGCCGACGTCGCCCACCTGGCCGCCCGCCGCTACCCCACGCTGTCCGGCGGGGAGAAGTCCCGCGCGTCGTACGCCCGGGTGCTGGCGCAGGAGCCGCGCCTGCTGCTGCTCGACGAGCCCACCGCCGCCCTCGACGTGCGGCACCAGGAGCGGGTGCTCGCCCGCGCCCGGGAGCACGCCCGCGGCGGCGGCGCCGTCGTGGTCGTCCTGCACGACCTGGCGCTGGCCGCGGCCTGGGCCGACCGCGTCCTCGTGCTCGCGGGCGGCCGCGTCGCCGCGCTCGGTGCCCCGGCCGACGTGCTCACCGCCGCCCTGCTCACCGACGTCTACGACCATCCCGTGGACGTGCTGCCCCACCCCGTCACCGGCGCGCTGCTGGTGCTGCCCCGGCACGGCGCCGGGGCCCCGCCCGCGCAGGAGCCGCCCGCGCAGGACCCGACCGCCCGAATCCCGTCGCTCGCCGAGGACCCCGCATGAACCCGACCCGTCCCGCCGCCCGCCCGACCGGGGGCCCGCTCGCCACGCTGCTCGTGCTGCTGCTGGCCGTGGCGCTCGCCGGGGGCGCGCTCGTCGCGACGGCCCCGGCCGCGCAGGCCGCGGCGCGCGTGGCCGTCTCGGGCCTCGGGGGCGCCGCGCGCGCCGCCGCCGACCAGCCGACCACGCTGACCCTGCGCGGCAGCGGGTTCCAGTCGGTGAAGAACGCGTTCGGCGGCGTCTACGTGCTGTTCGGCTGGGTGTCCGACCCGTCCGGCGGGTCGTGGCGGCCCAGCGCCGGCGGGGCCACCGGCGAGACGCTGCGCTACGTGCCCGACTCGGAGGCCGCCGACAACGCGGGCTACCAGCGGTTCGTGGCGTTCCCCGGGTCGAGCACCGCCGCCGAGGCGAACGGCGGCACGATCACGGCCGACGGCTCGTGGTCGGCGAAGCTCGTCGTGCCCGGGGCGCGCTTCCGGACCGTCGACCGCTCCGGCAAGGCCGTGGAGGTGGACTGCACGCAGGTGCGCTGCGGCGTCATCACCATCGGCGCGCACGGCGTCGCCAACGCCGCCAACGAGTCGTTCACGCCCGTGACCTTCGACGGCGCGGGTGCCGCGGCCTCGGGGCAGGCGTCGGGCGCGACGGCGGGCTCGGCGGCGGGCACGGCGGCGGACGAGGACGGGGACGGCTCCTCCGGCGGGTCCGGCTCCGGCTCGGCATCCGGGTCAGGATCCGGGTCCGGCACGCCGGCCGGCGGGGCGGAGCGCGGCACCGACGGCGCGGCGCAGGACACGGCCGGCGGGGGCAGGGCCGAGCTCCCGGGCAAGGCCACCGTGGGTGTCGACAAGGCGACCGCCGTCGCCGGCCGGGTGCTGAGCTTCGCGGGCCAGGGGTTCGAGCCCGGGGAGCAGGTGGTCGCGACGCTCGACGGCGGCGTGCTCGCCGTCGGGCCCCTCGGTGCGGGCAACCACGGCGAGGTCGCGGGCCTGCTCGAGCTGCCGTCGGACCTGCGGCTCGGCACCCACGTGCTCAAGCTGACGGGCGCGTCGTCCGGGCGCACGCCGGAGGTCGAGGTGACCGTGCTGCGCGACCCCGCCGAGGCCGAGGCCTCGGACGCCCTGGTCGCGGCTGCCGGCGCCGCCGGCGGCGCGGGCCCCGCCGGACCCGGCGGGCTCGCCTACAGCCCCGCGGAGCTCGCCGTGGGCGTGGCGTTCCTGCTGCTGGTGGCGCTCGTGGCGGCGTCCGCCGTCACCGGCGCGCGTCGCCGCCGGGCCGCGCGGGCGGAGGCCGGCGCGGCCCCGGCCGAGAGCGTCGAGGGTGCCGAGACGAGCCCCACCGCCGCGACCGCGGGGGAGGGCGCGTGAGGGCGCGGCGCGTGCGGGCGGGCGTCCTCGTCGCCGCGGCCGCGGCGGCCGCGGCGCTGCTGGCGGCCGCGGCCCTCGCGGGCCCGGCCGCCGCCGCGGACGACCCGGACGACGTCGTCCCGCTGACCGTCACGGTGCCCGGCCGCACCGGGGACGGCGACGGCGGCGGGGCCGCCACCCTCACGGACGCCGAGCTGCGCTGGGCGGTGAACACGGAGGCGGGCTCCGGCAACTACGTGGGCTGCAACTTCCTCATGGCCGGCACCCCGGGCACCGACGGGGACACGGGCGGCAGCCGCATCTGGGGCGACGCCGACGCCGCGCTCTACCACGGCCGGGCCGGCGCGGTCCGGGTGCTGCGCACGGTCGGCACCGGCGCGGAGGCACGGCAGCAGCAGTCCACGTTCGCGACGCGGTGCACCACTCCGACGGGCGAGAAGGCGGCGCTGTCCACCACCACGGGCGCCGAGGTGGTCGTCACGGGCGGGCGCGGCACGCGGAAGGCGGACGGCTCCGTCGCGATCCGCTGGACCGGCTCGTTCAGCGTCGTCTTCTACGGCGGCATGACGTACTGGTGGGCCAGCGACCCCGTGCTCACGCTCGACGCCGACGGCGACGGCACCCTCACGGCGACCGCCGGCGGCTACGCGGCCGACCGCGACGACGTCACGAGGTGGCGGCGCCTGCCCGCGACGAAGGTCACCCTCGCGACGTTCGCGGGGGAGCGCCTCGCCGGCAAGGGCGGCTTCCTGCAGCCCGGCTACTGCGGGGTGCGGGTCGACGCGGGCGACAGCGCCGCGCAGGTGCGGCAGGACCCGGCGGGCTCGTGCTGGGGTGCGTTCCCGCAGAGCCTCGTCGACTTCCAGCAGCGCACCGGGCAGGCCTCGTACTGGTACTCCTCCGGGCACCGCGACGCGGCGAAGCCGCCCGCCGTCGTCGGCGTGAGCTTCGACGCCGCGCAGAGCATCGGCAGCACGCCGCCCACCCAGGGCGTCGGTTCCGGCGGCGGACCCGTCGACCCCGGTGGCACGGGCGGCGCCGGGGCCGGGACCCCGTCGGGCACCGGCGACGGGACGGTCGGCGCGGGCGCCGGGGCGACGGGCGGGACCGGCGGACCGGCCGGTGCCTTCCCCGGCGGCGCGCTCGGCGGCCCGGCCGGTGCGGGCGGCACGCCGCCCGCGACGCCGCTCGCGGCCACCGCGTTCCCGGCGGTCCAGGCCGCCACCCTCGGTGGTGGCGGTGCCCCGCTGGTGCCCGGCCTCGCGGCCGGCGACGGCCCCGGCACCGACCGGCTGGCCCTCGCGACGACGGGCCTGCTCCTCACCGCCTCGGGAGCCGTCGTCGGCTTCCGCCGGCGCTGGCTCGTGCTGCCCTTCCGGCCGTAGCCGCGCCCCCACAGACCCCCACCCCTCGTCATCCCTCCGACACTGAACGGACCACTGACATGTCGATCACCCACAGCCCGGCCCGGTACGGCCGGCTGGTCTCGGGAGCCGGGGCGCTCGCACTCGGCCTCGGGGCGGCGCTCGTCGCCGCGCCGTCCGCGCACGCCGCCGACCCCCGCGACGTCGTCGCGGACAGCGGCAGCGTCTCGTGGGGCTTCCGCGAGAGCTTCCGCCGCTACGTCGGGCTCCAGACGGCGGCGCTGCCGCCCGTCGGCGCGGTGCCCGTAGGCGAGCGCATCACCCTCGTCGCCCCCGCCGAGTTCGACACCGACGGCACCCCCGCCGCGACCGTCGACACGACGCCGCCGAACGAGACCCTGCCCTACCTGCTGCCCGTCTCCGGCGGCAGCGTCACGGACGCCGACGCCCTCAGCGTCACGTCGTCCGGCGGCGCCGTCTTCCACTTCCCGTCGCACGCGTTCACCGTGACGGTCGAGAACGTCGGGATCGAGGTGTCGGGCGGCGTCGGGAAGGTCGTGGGCGACCTGTCCGTCGTGATCCCCGAGAACGACCTCGGGTACGAGGCCGGCACCTACGGCGGCGACAACGTCGTGCTGGGCGACGTCGCGACCACCACGGTCGACGTCTCGGGCGGCCAGGTGTCCGTGACCGCCGACGGCGTCACCCTCACCCAGGCCGGCGCGTCCGCCGTGCAGGACTTCCTGCAGGAGGGGGCCGAGCTCGACGACCTCACCGTCACCGCCGACCTCGAGGCCCCGGCCCAGGCCTGGAACCCGGCCGTGACGCTCTCGAAGAGCTCCGGCTTCGACCCCGCGACCACGAGCACGCTCACGGTCGAGGGCTCGGGCTTCGACCCGGCCGCCAACACGGCCACCCGACCGCCGATCACCACGGGCCAGCCCACCGGCGTCTACGTGGTCTTCGGCAAGTTCGGGCAGGACTGGCGTCCGTCGGACGGCGCCGCGTCGACCGCCCGCACGGTCGTCAGCCAGAGGTGGGCGCTGCCGGAGCCGTCGTACTCGCAGCTCAAGGCGTCCAACCCGGGCGTGGCCGACCAGCTCGTGCTGCTGAAGGACGACGGCACGTTCACGGCCGACCTCCAGGTGAAGACCGACGACGCCGACGGCGTCTACGGCGTGTACACCTACGCAGCGGGCGGCGCGGCCGCCAACGCGGCGCAGGAGCTGGCCGTGCCCGTGGCCTTCACCCCGGCCGGCGGCGGCGGAGGGGACGTGGACGTCGAGGTCACCGTGCCCGAGGGCGACGACGGCGGCGAGCCCGGCGGCCCGGGCGAGCCGGGCGAGCTCACCTGGACCATCGCGTCCGGCGGCGCGATCAGCCTCGGCACCGCGACCCAGGGCGACGCCGCGTTCACCGCGTCCGGCGACCTGCGCCAGGTCACCGTCACCGACACCCGGACCGGCAGCCCGGCGTGGAGCCTCACCGGCACGGTGACGGACTTCTTCGCGGGCAGCCGGTCGTTCAGCGGCTCCGCGCTGGGCTGGACCCCGGCTGTCGGCACGAACACCGGCGGGGCCGTGGCCGGCGCCGCGGTCGCCCCGGGCTCCGGCTCGGGCCTCAAGGGCGGCGCGACGCTCGTCTCCGCGCCCGAGGGCCACGCCGCCGGGTCGGTCTCCGTGGACGCCGGGCTCGACCTGGCCATCCCGCTGTCGACGCCCGCGGGCGACTACACCGGCGTGCTGACCCTCACCGCGGTGGGCTGACCCTCCCGTGAGCACGCACCACCGTCCGTCGTCGCGGCGCGCACCCCACCTGCGCGCCGCGGCGGCGGCCGTCCTCGCCGCCCTCGCCCTCGTCCTGCCCGCCGCCACGACGGCGCACGCCGCCGCGTCCGACGACCTCACCTGGTCCCTCGCCCCGAAGGACGGGAAGCACGGCGACGGGCGCGCGAACTTCGCCTACGCCGTCGAGCCCGGGCAGCGGGTGCGCGACGTCCTCGTCGTCACCAACCGCTCGGCCGCGCCGCTCGAGCTGGCCGTCTACGGGACCGACGCGCTGACCACCGCGAGCGGCCACCTCGACCTGCTGCCCGCCGGCCAGGAGCCGGCCGACCTCGGCGCGTGGCTCACCCTCGACGCGGGCTCCGACGACGGCACCGTCGCGATCGACCCCGGGGCGTCGGTCGAGGTGCCGTTCACGCTGCGCGTGCCTGACGACGCGACCCCCGGCGACCACGCCGGCGGCGTCGTCACGTCGCTGCGGCAGCGGGTGGGCGACGGCGCGCTGAGCGTCGACCGGCGCCTCGCGCTGCGCGTGCACGCCCGCGTGGACGGCGCCCTCGCCCCAGGCCTCGCCGTCTCGGACGTCGCCGTCGTCGTGCACCCCGCCCTCAACCCCGTGGGCGCGACGAGCGCGACCGTCACGTACACCCTCACCAACACCGGCAACGCGCGCGTGGTGCCCACGGAGACCGTGCGGCTCACCGGGCCCGGCGCGAGCGCGCGCGCCGGCGGCCTGCCCCAGGAGGAGCTGCTGCCCGGCGCGGTCGTGCGGCGCACCGTCGAGGTCGGGGGCGTGCGCCCGACGTTCCGCGTCGCCGCCGACGTCCGCGCGGACGGCCTCGTCGTCGGCGTCGGCGGCGGGGGAGCGACCACCGCGACCGCCGACGCGACCGCCTGGGCCGTGCCGTGGTCCCTGCTCGCCGTCGTCGTCCTGGTCGCGGCCGCCGCCGTCGCCTGGCCGCTCCGGCGCTCCCGCCGGGGTCGTCCGAGGTTCGCCGAGGGAGTCCTGGACCCCGCAACGTAGCCCGGGCCCTCGCCCCCTGGGGGGCGCTCGGCGAGCGGCCGGGCGGTTCAGCGGACGCGGGCGGCGAGCACGGCGACGTCGTCGCGCTGGGTGCCGTGCACCATCCGGTCGACGACGGCCTGCGGCAGCTCGGTCGTCGGGCGGTGGTGCAGCTCCTCCAGCACGCCGACCAGGCGCTGCACGCGGGCCGCGTAGCTGACGGTGCGCGACTCGACGAGCCCATCGGTGTACAGGAGCAGCGTGTCGCCGGGGCGCAGCTCGGCCGCGTGGTCGCGGCGCGACGCGGAGGGATCGACGCCGAGCATGAGGTCGGGCCGGCCGGCCAGCTCCTCCACGTGCCCGTCGGCGCGGACGACGACCGGCCGCGGGTGCCCGGCGCTGGACCACCACAGGCGGCAGGCGTCGTCGCCGGTGCCGGGCTCCCCGGGGCCCGTGCGGTCGAGGCGGGCCACCGTCGCCGTGCCCGTCGCCGTGAGGCCGAGGCCGCGGTTGGCGCGGTCGAGCTCGCGCAGCAGCCGCGCCGGCGGCGCGTCCTGGCACCACGCCAGGGTGCGCAGCATGCCGCGCAGCTGGCCCATTCGGGCGGCGGCCTGCATGTCGTGGCCGGTCACGTCGCCGATCATCAGCACCGCGGAGCGCGGGTCGAGCTCGACGGCGTCGTACCAGTCCCCGCCCACCTTGTCGGTGCGGGTCGCCGACGCGTACGTGGAGGAGAGCTCGAGGTACGGCACGTGGGGCAGGTCGGTGAGCATCGCCGCCTGCAGGGTCGTGGCCACGCGGTGCCGGTCCTCGAGCACGCGGATCCGCACCAGCGCCTGCGCCACGCACGACGCGAGGGTGGCGGCCGTGCGGCGGCTCTCGTCGTCGTGGTCGTGGGGGCCGCGCCACTCGAGCACGACGACGCCCAGCAGCCGGTCGTCCACCACCATCGGCAGCAGCGCCAGCCCGCCCAGCGACGGGTCGATCCAGGGCGCGAAGGTCGGCAGGTCGCGCAGCGCGGACGAGCCGTCGCGGTAGAACGCCGGCCGGCGGGCCCGGGCGACGGCCGCGACCCCCGGGTCGGAGTACTTCCACAGCCGTGGCAGGTACGGGTACATGCCCTCGCGCTCGATGAGGGTGAGCCCGGTGTCGTTGCCGTCGGCGACGGTGAGCGCCGCCCAGGTGGTGCCCAGCCCCGGCCCCGACGCGCGCAGGGCGTCCACGATCTCGTCGAGGGTCGTCGCCGAGGCGAACCGGTCGGTGAGGTCCAGCAGCATGCGGGTGCGGCGCGTGGCGTGCACCGCGACCTGCTGGATGCGGTGGGCCCGCTGCCGCTCCAGCCGTAGCCGCAGCTCGGCGGTGCAGGCGGCGGCCAGGTCGGCCAGGGTCGCGAGGTCGGTGTCGCTCCACGCGTGCGGCTCGACGTCCAGCGCGCACACCGTCCCGACGGCCGCGCCGTGCCGGTCGAAGATGGGGAAGCCGGCGTACGAGCCCATGCCGAGCTCGGTCACGGTCTCCCGGCTCGCGAAGCGCGGGTCGGCGCGCAGGTCCTCGACCACCAGGGGGAGCCCGTCGCGGACGGTCTCGCCGCACAGGGGCTGGGTGAGGGTGGTGCGCCGGGTGACCTGGTACGGGTCGGGCAGGCCGAGGGCGCCGGGATAGACCTGGGCGTCCGGCAGCACGAGCGTCACGAGGGCGGTGGGGACGCCGAGCTGGCGCTGCACGAGGCGCGCGAAGCGGTCGAACGACTCGTCCGCGACGGGGCGGGCGAGGCCGGCGGCCACGAGGGCCTCGATCGCGGGTCCGTGGGTCACCGGTGCGCGCCCCCGTCTCGGTTGTGCGCACCGGGACCCGCGACCATGTCCCGGATTCTTCCACGCGGTCTCCCGGATATCCTCGCGAACGATGAACGTCGCCCGCCGTGCCCGCGCCGCGCCCTGGCGGTTCGTCGCCGCGGGCCTCGTCTCGGCATCGGCGGTGCTGCTGTTCGCGGTGCACGTGCGCCCGCTGGCCTATCTCCCGCTCGTGGCCGGCGTCGCGCTGGGGCTGGTCGTCGACCGGCGGCTCGGCCGCGACCTCGCGCTCATCGCCGTCGCGCTCGGCATCATCTCCACGATCCCCCTCGAGGCGGACCTGTCCGACGCCGGGATGGCGCGCTTCGCCGTCGTGCTCTCCCTGGCCGTGCTGGTGCCCTGGGCGGCGTCGAGGTTCTGGTTCCGCGACGACGACGGCGCGGGCGCGGTGCGCTTCCCCGTCGCGACCGGGCGACGCTGGTCGCGGGGGCAGTACGCGTACCTGGCCGTGGTGGTGCTCGTCGGCTACCTCGTGCTGCCCTGGTACTTCCTCGGCTCCGGCGCCTACCTCAACTGGCCGCCGCTGGAGGGCGGGCAGGACGTGGCGCGGCTGTTCGTCGGCGTCAACGCGGTGGGCATCTGGGACGAGCTGTTCTTCGTGTGCACCGTGTTCGCCCTGCTGCGCCGCCACTTCGGCCTGTGGACGTCGAACGTGCTGCAGGCGGCGATCTTCGTGTCGTTCCTCTGGGAGCTGGGCTACCGCGAGTGGGGCCCGCTGCTCACCGTGCCGTTCGCCCTCGTGCAGGGCTGGATCTTCAGCCGGTACAAGAGCCTCACCTACGTGGTGGCCGTGCACCTGCTGTTCGACGCCGTCGTCTTCGCCGTCCTGGTGCACGGGCACCACCCCGAGCTGTTCGACGTCTTCGTCACCGCGCCGTGACGCGGCACGGCCGGCGGGGCGGGGCTACAGCTCGTCGAGCAGCCGGGACATCCGGTCGATCTCCGCGATCTGGTCCGCCGCGACGTTGGAGGAGAACTCCTGGACCGTCTCGTCGCGCCCGGCGGAGCTGAGCTCCTCGACCATCGTCAGCGCGCCGGCGTGGTGCTTGATCATGCCCTCGAGGAACAGGCGGTCGAACGCGGCGCCGTCGGCCGCCGCCAGGGCCGCCATCTCGGCGTCGGTGAGCATGCCGGGCATGGAGCCGTGGTCGTGGGTCTGCGGGGCGCGCGGCCCGCTCCCGTCCGCCGTCGACGACGGCGAGGCGACCGCGGGCACCGGGAGGTCGTGGTCCTCGAGCCAGCGGCCCATGTACCGGATCTCGCCCTCCTGCGACAGCCGGACGCGCTCGGCGAGCCTCGCGACCTGCCCCGACGTCGACCGTTCGGGGACCAGCCGCGACATCTCCACGGCCTGGGCGTGGTGGTCGATCATCCGGGTCATGAAGTCGACGTCGGCGTCGGTGACCACGTCCGCGTCGCCCATGCCCTCGTACTCCTCGGGCGCGATCGTCCGGGCGGGCTCGCCGGGCTTCCCGGGCGCGAGCACGGCCGACGACGGCGTCGAAGTCGCCTCGGGCTCGTCGGCGGTGCACCCGGCGACGGCGAGCCCGACGGCGAGCGCGACCGCGCCGGTCAGGACGGCGCGGCGGCAGCGGGGGCGGTGGGGCAGGGGGCCTGTGGTCACCTGACGATCCTCTCCTGGGGATTGTTGCCTTCGCGTAAAAAGATGCCCGCCCACCTGGTTGGGAGCATGCTTCCAGGCAACACTCAGTGTGACCTACCAAGGAGGTGTGGCGCCTGTGCGTCGTCCAAACCTGAGATCACGGATGAGAAGTTCACGGGCGAGGGGCGCCGCCGGCGTCGCCCTCTCGCTGGCACTGACGGCCGGTGCGCTGGGGCTCGTGGCCCCGGCCTCCGCGTCCGACGCCCTCGAGCCCGACGTCCCCCCGGGCGAGGTGGCGTCGTCGAAGATCACGCACCTGAGCAACAGCCCGAAGAACGGCGCCCTGCAGGGCACCGGCTCGGACATCGCGTTCCAGGGCAAGTACGCCTTCGCGGGCAACTACGACGGCTTCACCGTCTACGACCTGTCCGACCCCGAGGAGCCGGTCCAGGCGCTCCAGGTGTACTGCCCCGGCTCGCAGAACGACGTCTCCGTCTACGGCGACATCCTGGTGCTCTCCACCGACTCGTCGCGCAGCGACGACTCGTGCGCCTCGACGACCCGCCCCGCGACGGAGAAGGACGCCTGGGAGGGCATCAAGGTCTGGGACATCTCCGACCCGCTGGCACCCGAGTACGTGCAGTCGGTCGAGACGGCGTGCGGCTCCCACACCCACTCGCTGGCGCCGACCAAGAACGGCAAGGACCTGTTCGTCTACGTCTCGTCGTACAGCCCGAGCTCGTCCTACCCCGACTGCCAGCCGCCGCACGACATCATCTCGGTCGTGAAGATCCCGGTGAAGAACCCGGCCGCGGCGAAGCTCGTCGGGACGCCGAACCTCTTCCCCGAGGGCGGCTACGAGGGTGACCCGTCGCGCCGGGCCTCGGCGACCTCCGGCTGCCACGACATCACGACCTACGTGAAGTACGACCTCGCCGCCGGTGCGTGCATGGGCGACGGGATCCTCATGGACATCAAGGACCGCGCGCACCCGAAGGTGATCAGCACGGTCCGCGACACCGAGAACTTCGCGTTCTGGCACTCGGCCACCTTCAACAACGACGCGACCAAGGTGGTCTTCACCGACGAGCTCGGCGGCGGCGGCCTCGCGACCTGCACCGGCGAGTACGCGCCGGAGCTGGGTGCCAACGGCATCTACGACATCGAGAAGGTGAAGAAGAAGGGCGGGAAGAAGGGCACGGAGCTCGTGCTCAAGAGCTACTACAAGATCCCGCGCATCAACGACGCCAGCGAGAACTGCGTGGCGCACAACGGCTCCCTCATCCCCGTCAAGGGCAAGGACCTCATGGTCCAGTCCTGGTACCAGGGCGGCGTCTCGGTGATGGACTTCACCGACTCGTCGAACCCGACCGAGGTCGCCTGGTTCGACCGCGGCGCGGGCGTCTCCAGCGGTGGCACCTGGTCCACCTACTGGTACAACGGCTACGCCTACTCGAACGACCTGGGGATCGGGTTCGACACCTTCAAGATCGACGACTCGATCGACGGGAAGGCCAAGACCCACCTCAAGTCCCTCAACCCGCAGATGCAGGAGAAGTTCTGACCTCCTGAGCACGGTCCTGCGCCGGCCGGCACCAGCGGCCGGGGACGACGACGGCGGCCGGTCCACCTCGGGTGGGCCGGCCGCCGTCGTGCCCGCGGCGTCAGCGGTGGCGGCGCAGCGCGCCCTCGACGAGCGGCACGGCGACGGCGACGAGGGTGAGGGCGGCGCCCACGTACGTCGCGGTCCCGGGCGGCGTCGCGCCCGGCGACACGGCGTCGAGGACGAGGGCGCCCACCACCTGGCCGGCGATCATGCCGAGCCCCAGCAGCAGCACGCCGATGCGCTGCACCACCGCGGCCTGCAGCGCGATGAAGACGATGCCCAGCAGGCCGCCGGAGTACAGCAGCAGGTCGAGGGGCAGGTCGGTGGGCCAGGCGCCGTCCGGGTGCCCGACGGCGGCCCGCGAGACGGCGTAGACGACCAGCAGCGCCGCCGTCCCCACGACGAAGCTCCCGAGGGTCGCGGCCATGACGCCGCCGTCGCGCTCGGCGGCCGTCGTGGGCCGGACGGCCGCGCGGACCCGCCCGTTGAGGGCCTGCTGGAACGACTGCAGCACGCCCGCCAGCAGCGGGAGCACCGCCAGCCCGAGCGCCGCCGTCGACGCCGCGGACCCCGAGACGACCACCACGGCCACCACGGTGAGCACCGGTCCCAGCGCCCGGCCCACGGTGATCAGCCGTACGCCGCCGGGGGCCAGGCCGGCCCGGTCGATGACGAGCGAGCTGATGGACTGGCCGGCCACCAGGGCGATGGTGAACACGGCGACGCCCAGCGTCCCCACGGTGAGGCCCTGCGACGAGACGAAGAACGCGCCGCCGAGGCCGCCGAGGCACTCCCACCAGCGCAGCCCGCCGTCGCGCAGCCGGTGCGTGAGCCGCGCGACGGCGGCGCGGCCCGGGCGGGAGAGCGCGAGCGCGAGCAGCAGCACGACGAGGCCCGAGCCGAAGGACAGGAGGGCGACGACGTAGGCGTCCCCGGTGCGCTCCGCGAGGGTGCCGTTGACGCGGCTCTGCAGGGCGGCGGCGAACCCCGCGACGATCGCGAGCGCCACGCCCGCGGCGCGCTGCCGCCCGGTCACGATGGTTGCCACGGTCACGGGAGCCTAGCCGGGGGACGCCGGCGCGACCGCACGCGGATCAGGTGAGGTGGTCGAAGTCACCGCGCACCCACGCCGCGTGGCGCTCGGCCGAGCGGAGGACGACGGCACGGGCGTCCGCGGGGATCACGCCCTCGAAGTTGTTGTAGAGCCGGTCGAAGGGGCGCCGCGCCACGTGCTCGGCGACGCGCGTCACGACCGCCCCCGACAGCGGGATCCGGTTGGGGTAGCTGCGCATGAAGCTCACCGTGACGCGGTCGGGGTTCGCGAAGATCGTGTCGCCCGAGAGCAGCACGCCCCGTCCGTCCGCGCCGGCCCAGTGCACCACCGCCGAGCCGGGGAAGTGGCCGCCCGGCTGGCTCAGCACCACGCCGGGCAGCACCTCGCGCTCGCCGGACCAGGTCTCGACGACGGCGTCCGGCCGCGCCACCCAGCCGGCGTCCGCCTCGCTGACCAGCACGGGGACGGGCCGCCCGGTCGCCGCGGCGAGGCGCCGGCTCCACTCCACCTGGACGCCGTACATGTGCGGGTGGCTGGCGGCGATCACCACGTCCCCTCCGGCGGCGGCGTCCACCACCGCGGCCACCCCCGCGTCGTCGACGAAGCCGAGCGGGTCCCACAGCAGCGCGCCGGCGGGCGTGCGCACCACCTTGGCCTGCTGGCCGATGCCGAGGTGGGGCGTCGTGTGCAGGGCCAGGAGGTCGGGCTCGAGCTCGGCCACCTCGACGGCGCAGCCCTCCGCCACCAGCTCCTCGAGGGTGGCCCACGCCTGGCCGGTCGCGGGCACCCACTGGCGCTCGTCCGCGCAGATCGCGCAGACGTCGGGCCGGTCGGCGTGCTCGACGGCGCACGTGCGGCAGATCCAGAAACGGTCCGAGCCGGGAGTCGTCATGGGGCCCAGACTTCCACCTCGCGACGGAGGCGCCCACCGCGCCGCGCTCCCTACGCTGGGCGGATGCCGCAGCAGACCGTGACGGGCCGTGCACCCGCGACCGCACCGGGCGAGCAGGGGTGGAGCGGACGCCTCGCCGCCTGGTGGGGGATCGACTCCGGGTGGGAGCGGGTCCCCGCCGACCCGGCCCGCGCGTACCGGAACGACCTCTGGCTCGGGGTGGCGTTCGTCGTCGTGTCCGTCGTGGGCACGGAGCTCGCCCGCAGCATCGGGTACTTCGAGGACGAGCCGGCCCCGCCGTGGGTGCTCTACCTGCTGTCCGCCGCCGGCGCCGCCCCGCTGGTGTGGCGCCGGCGGTACCCCCTGGTGGTCCTCTCCGTGGTGTACGCCCACTTCCTCGTGGTGGGGCTCACCGTCCCGATGGTGACGATGCTCGCCCCGCTGCAGGTCGTGTACTTCGTCGCCCTGTTCAGCGCGGTCGCGTGGGCGCGCGACCGGCAGGCGATGGTCGTGGTGGTCGGCGCCGCGCTGTTCGTCATGTTCGGCTGGCTGGCCTGGCAGTTCGCGGTCGGCGCGGGCATCGACGGCATCGTCGAGCAGATGGGGCTGGCCGACGAGCGGCCCGGCCTCGTGGACCCCGGCGTGGCCGTCACGGCCTACAACCTGCTGGTCAACTTCGCCTACTTCTACGGGGCCGTCGTGGCCGGTCAGCTCATGTGGCACGGCGCCCGGCGGCGCGAGCAGCTCGAGGACCAGGCCGCGACGATCGAGCGGCAGACGGCGGAGCTGCAGCGGCAGGCCGTCGTCACCGAGCGGCTGCGCATCGCGCGCGAGCTGCACGACGTCGTCGCGCACCACGTGTCCGTCATCGGCATCCAGGCCGCGGCCGCACGCCGGATGCTCGCGGGCGACCCGGCCGCCGCCGCGGCGCCGCTGGCCACCATCGAGGGCGAGTCGCGGGAGGCGGTGACGCAGATGCGCGGCCTGCTGGGCACCCTGCGCGGCATCGAGGACGGCGGGCGCGACGCCGTGCGTGACGGCGGCGTCGGCGGCGCGGGCCGTGCGCCGGAGCCGGGCCTGGCCGACGTCACCGGCCTCGCCGACACCACCGGCGGGCTCGACGTCGAGGTGCGCGTGGTCGCCGAGCCGGGCGCCGTCGACGGCGTGCCCGGGCCCGTCGGGCTCAGCCTCTACCGCACCGCGCAGGAGGCGCTGAGCAACGTGCGCAAGCACTCCACCGCGCGACGCGCGAGCGTCGTCGTGCGCGTCGACCGCCGCCCCGCACGGCGCGACGACCCGGACGCCCACCGCTTCCCGCACGGCTTCGCCGAGGTCGAGGTGCTCGACGACGGCCGCCCCCGCCCGGGCTCCGCCGGGACGGGGCTGGGGCTCGTCGGCGTGCGCGAGCGCGTCGCGACGCACGGCGGGCTGGCCGACGTCGGTCCGCGCGCCACCGGCGGATACCGTGTGCGGGTACGCCTGCCCCTGCCCGAGGACCGCCCGTGACACCCGCCGACGCGCCCGTGCGCGTGCTCCTCGTCGACGACCAGCGCCTGGTGCGCTCCGGCTTCGCGATGATCCTGTCCGTCGAGCCCGACGTGGAGGTGGTCGGCGAGGCCGCCGACGGCGCCCAGGCGCTGGAGCAGGTGCGCGCGCTGCGCCCCGACGTCGTGCTCATGGACGTGCAGATGCCCGTCATGGACGGCATCGAGGCCACCCGGCGCATCGTCGCCGACGACCTCGCCCGGGTGCTCGTGCTCACGACTTTCGACGACGACGCCTACGTGGACGACGCCCTCCGCGCCGGCGCGTCCGGCTTCCTGCTGAAGAACTCCGACGCCGACCGGCTGGTCGACGCCGTCCGCACCGTCGCGCAGGGGCACGCGCTCCTCGCGCCCGAGGTCACCCGGCGCGTCATCGAGCGGATGGTCGCGGGGGAGGGCCCTGCCGCGGTCGTGGGGGGCGCCACGGGCGCCGCGGCCGCGCCGTCCGACCCGCGACCGTCCGACCCGCGGCTGGAGCACCTCACCCCGCGGGAGAGGGAGGTCCTGGTGCTGGTGGGTCGCGGGATGTCCAACGCCGAGATCGCGGCCGAGCTGTTCCTCGGCGAGGCGACCGTCAAGACGCACGTCTCCAACGTGCTGTCCAAGCTGCACCTGCGCGACCGCGTCCAGGCGGTCGTCTTCTACCACCGCACCCTGACGTAGCGGCGGGTCGTCGTCCGATGACGGCACGACGACCGACCACTACGTCAGCAGGACGAACGCCTGGTCCGCGGGCCAGGGGTGCGGGGACCAGCCCGCCCCGGCCAGGACGCGGCGCACCTCGTCGACGGCCACACCGCGGGCGACGTCCCGTCCGGTGAACCGCAGCAGGACGGCTCCGTGGCTCGTCAGCCCGTTCTGCCGATACCGGTCGCCGAAGAGGGCCTCCGGCGTCGTGTGGGCGTCGCGTCCGTCGAGCTCCAGGAGAAGGACTCGGCCGCCCGGGAGGAGCCACGCCAGGTCGACGCGGGCCAGGAACCGGCCGCGCGCGTCCCGCACCACGAGCTGCAGGGCGTCGGGCGAGCAGTGCGCGTCCGTGCAGGCGATCCGGGCCGCCGTCTCGATCGGCGACTCCGCCCGCGGGTCCGACTCGTCCCACCAGGGCGCCGCGCCCGCCGCCCCTCGTCGACCGCGCGCGGCCTCGCGGGCCCGGCGGAACTCGTCCTCCGTGACGACCCGCCGGTGCCGGGCGGAGTCCATCAGCGCGACGGCGTGCCCCCGGTCGAGCTCGGGGACCGCCTGCGCCAGCGCAAGCTCTCCCGGGACGCAGGGAAGGCCTCCGACGACGACCCATCGCCGCAGCCGATCGCGACGCACCCGCCCGGGTCCGCCGGACCGCGGGGAGCCGTCGGGGAACGTCACCTCCGGCGTGATGGCCGCGGGCGCGCCCTGCACGCCCTGCCACACGAGGGCGCACAGCCCGGTGGCGACCGAGCCGGGACGGGCGAGGACGCCGACGAGCGCCGACCGTCGTCGGGGGAGGTCGAAGGGGTCGGTGGTGCCGCCCGCCACGCCGGTGTCGAACACCCCGCGAGCCACGCGGTCCCAGTCCTGGCGTCCGACCAGCGCGGCGACGTTCTGCTTCGTGAGCCCGTGCTCGTGGCACTGCCCGGACGACACGAGCCCCTCCTGCGCGGCGGCGACCTGCCTGAGCGACGCGGGGACGACGAGGCGACGATGCATCCCGGAAGCAGACCAGAAGTCGGGGCGGTGGCCGGACGTGATCCACAGCCCTGGCAGGTCGACGTAGCGATCGGTCCTCGTACTGCGTCCGGACGAGGACCGATCGCTACGTCGAGGTCACGCGCGGGGCGTCAGCCGGATGACGGGCAGCTCGCGGTCGGTGCGGGACTGGTAGCGGGCGAACCCGGGGGAGCGGGTGGTGACCGCCCGCCAGGCGGCGGCGCGCTCGGCCCCGTGCAGCTCCTCGGCGACGACGGGCACCGTCCGACCGCCCGTCGTGACCGTCGCGCGGTCGGGGTGGGCCGCGAGGTTGAGGTACCAGGACGGGTTCGCCGCGGCGCCGGCGGCGGACGCGACGACGATCCAGCTGCCGTTCCCGCCCGGGAAGCCGCCGACGGGGGTGGACCGCTCCCGACCGGTCTTCCGGCCGATCGTCGTCAGCGCGAGGAGGTCGCCGGTGGTCCGGCCTGCGCGCCGCGCCATCCGGCGGTTCCGGCCGGCGAGGAAGCGGCCGCGCGGCTGGCGGGCGCCGCGGGTGCCCTGCGGGGAGGTGAACGTCATCGTGCGCTCCTTCGTCCGGGTGGCTCGTGGTGCAGGTGGCTCGTGCGTCCCGACGCACGGTGCCAGGGCTCGCCGCCGCCCGGTACCGACCGTCGTCCACCGTGCCGCGACGAAGGTCGGGGGTGGGCGCTCCGCCGCCAGGGGGAGGCGTCGATCTCCGCCGCCGGGCGGATCCGCCGGGCGGGCGCGCTCCGTAGGTTCGTGGTCATGGACAACGACTTCCTCGAGGTACGGGGACTGACCAGGACGTTCGGCGACCTGACCGCCGTGGACGACGTGTCGTTCGCCGCGCCGGCGGGGCAGCTGACCGGGTTCGTGGGCGGCAACGGGGCCGGCAAGACGACCACGATGCGCATGATCATGGGCGTCCTGGCGCCCACGGCCGGCGAGGTGCGGTTCGGCGGGGCGCCCGTGACGCGCGCGGACCGCCGGGCGTTCGGCTACATGCCGGAGGAGCGCGGGCTGTACCCGAAGCAGCCGGTGCTGGACCAGCTCGTCTACCTGGCCCGGCTGCGGGGCATCCCGGCCCCCAGGGCGCGCGCGGAGGTGCTCGACATGCTGGACCGGCTGGGCCTGGCGGGCCGGTCGAAGGAGCACGTGGAGAAGCTGTCGCTCGGCAACCAGCAGCGGGTGCAGATCGTGGCCGCACTGATGGGCGCGCCGCGGCTCCTGGTGCTCGACGAGCCGTTCAGCGGCCTGGACCCGGCGGCCGTCGACGGCATGGTCGACCTGCTCGCCGAGCACACCTCCCGGGGCGTGCCGGTGCTGTTCAGCTCCCACCAGCTCGACCTGGTGGAGCGGCTGTGCGAGCGGCTCGTCATCCTCAAGGCGGGGCGCGTCATGGCGGACGGCGCCCCGAGCGACCTGCAGCAGGCCGGAACGCTGCGGCACCGCCTCGTGGTCGACGGCGACGCCGGCTGGGTGCGCGGCGTGCCCGGCGTGCACGCGGTGGACGTCGACGGCCCGGTCGCGCTGCTCGAGGTGGCGGACGACGCCGCCCTGCAGCGCCTGCTCGCCGGCGCCCTCGAGCGCGGCGGCGTCCGCGAGCTCACCCCCCTCCGGCCCACGCTGGCCCAGATCTACCGCGAGGTGACGGCATGACCACCACGACCCCGACCCGCCCGGACACGCACCGGCCCGACGCCGGCCGCCCGCACGACGAGGGCACGCGCGGCGCGTGGCTCGTGGTGATGAACCGCGAGATCGTGGTGCGCGCCCTGAACAAGACGTTCCTCGTGGGGCTGCTCGTCTCCGTGGTGATCATCGCGGCGCTGTCGGCGTTCTTCGCGTGGCAGAGCGGCAAGACGGACACGTTCACCGTCGCGGTCGGCGCGGGGGACACGACGGCGACGGCGGCGGTCGAGGCGGCGGACGCCGTCCCGGAGGAGCAGGGCGGGGGCGCCGAGCTCACGGTCCTCGACGTGCCTGACGACGCGGCCGCGCGCGCGGCGCTCGCGGACGGCGACGCGGACGCGTGGCTGCACCCCGCCGACGGGGACGACGGCTGGGTCCTGACCGGCGAGGCGAGCCCCGACTCGACGCTCGCCCGCCTGATCACGGCGGGCGTGGCGGCGCAGACGCTGGAGACCAACGCGGAGGCGGCGGGCACCACCACGGCGGAGCTCACCGCGGGCGGCACGGTGACCACGGACCGGCTCGACGGCCGGGCGCTGGACCCGCAGGCGCTGTTCTTCGCGTCGTTCGGCCTGGCGCTGCTGTTCTTCATCGGCGTCATCGGCTCGGGGCAGATGATCGCGGGCAGCGTGGTCGAGGAGAAGCAGTCGCGCCTGGTGGAGATCATGGCCACCGCGGTGCCGCTGCGTCAGCTGCTGGCGGGCAAGATCCTGGGCAGCTCGGTGGTGGCGCTGGCACAGAACGTGGTCTTCGCGGCGGTGGGCCTGGCGGCGCTGTCGTTCACGCCGGCCGCGTCGATCCTGCCCGCGCTCTCGACGTCGCTGGTGTGGTTCGTGCTGTTCTTCGCCGTCGGCTTCCTGGGCCTGGCCGCCCTGTACGCGGTGGCGGGCGCCCTCGCGTCGCGCATGGAGGACCTGCAGCACACCACCACCCCGATGACGATGGGGATCATGGGCGTCTACTTCCTGACGTTCTCCGCCAGCGGCACCCTGCAGACCGTGCTGTCGTACGTCCCCGTGGCGAACGTCGTCGCGATGCCGGTGCGCGTGCTGTCCGGGTCGGCCGCGTGGTGGGAGCCGGTCGTGTCGCTGCTGATCCTCGTCGCCTTCGCCGTCCTCGCCGTCCTCGTCGGGGAGCGGGCCTACCGCGGGGCCCTGCTGCAGACGGGCGGCCGGGTCTCCTGGAAGCGCGCGCTCGCGCGTGCGTGACCGAGCGACCGACCGAGCGACCGACCGGGCGCCCGACCGAGCGACGGTAGGGGAGTCCCCCGAAATCGCTCAGGGTTGTCCCCCGATCCCTGGCAAAACCCTGGGATCGGGGGGCTCGCCCTGTCTAGCGTCGGCCTCATGACCGCCGTCGACGCCGCCCGCCTGCAGTTCGCGCTGCTCGCCGGGACCCACTTCCTCTTCGTCCTGGTGACGCTGGGACTGGGCCCCGTCGTGGCGATCCTCCAGACGCGCTGGGCGCTGGGTCGCGACGCGGCCCGGGCGGCGACGCTCGAGAGCGCGACCCGCTTCTGGGGTCAGCTCTACCTCGTCAACTACGCGCTCGGCATCGCCGCCGGCATCGTCATGGAGCTGCAGCTCGGCCTGCACTTCCCCGGCCTGCTCGACGTCGCCGGCGGCGTGTTCGGGGCCCCGCTGGTCATCGAGACGATGGCGGCGTTCTTCCTGGAGTCGACGTTCCTGGGGCTGTGGGTGTTCGGGTGGCACGTGCTGCCCCGGTGGGCGCACACGGCGGCGTTCTGGGCGGTCGTCGTGACGGGGTACCTGTCGGCGTTCACGGTGATGGTGGCCAACGGGTTCCTCCGCAACCCCGTCGGCTTCACCATGACCGGCGGTGAGGCCCGCGTCACCGACGTGGCGGCGCTCATCACCAACCCCGCGGCGCTGCTGTCCGCGCTGCACGTGGTGGGCGCCTGCCTCATGGCGGGCGCCTTCCTGCTGGTCGGGGTGAGCGCGTGGCACCTGCGCCGCGCGACGACGAGGCTGCCGGGGGTCGTCGCGGCCGGCGTCCCGGGCGCCGTGCTGTCGCCGGAGAACGACGTGTGGCGGCGGTCGATGCGCATCGGCCTGGTCACCGGGACGGTCGGGGCGTTCGTGGCGGTCGGCTTCGGGTACGCGCAGTTCGGGTACCTGCAGGCCGTGCCGGGCGGCGACCCGCCCGTGGTGGGCATCGCGTACGCGGTGATGCAGGGCGTGGGCCTGCTGACGTTCGTCGTCGGGTGCGTGCTGCTGCTCCTGCTGCCGCGCCAGGCGCTGTTCCGCCTGTGGGGCCCGCTGCGCAACGGCCTGTTCGCCACCCTCACCGCACTGCTGCCGGTCCCGTTCCTCACCGCGCTGCTGGGCTGGGCGGCGCGCGAGATCGGCCGGCAGCCCTGGGCGATCGCGGGCGTCCTGCGCACGGAGGACGCGGTGTCCGGCGCGTCCGCGGCGGTCGTCATCACGTCCCTCGTGGTGCTGGTCGGCGTGATGGTCACCCTCGCCGTCGTCGACTGGACGGTCATGGCGCGCCTGGCCCGCCGCGGCCTGACGCGGCTCGCGCTCGGCGCCCCGCCCGCGGAGGTGCTGCGCGACGTCGACGGCGGCCCGGACGACGCCGGTGCTCCCGGAGCCGGCGCCGCGGACCGCGCCGACGTCCTCACCTTCGGAGGTGCACGATGAACGCGCTCGGCTGGGGACTGCTCCTGACGGTCCTCCTGGGGGGCTGGGCCGCGCTGGACGGCGCGGTGCAGGGCGGCGTGCCGCTGGTGCGCGCCCTCGGCGGCCGGGAGGACTCGCGCCGCCGCGTTGTCCTCGCGACCGTCGCGCCGCTGCTGCTGCTCGGCGAGGTGTGGCTGGTCGCCGCCGCGGGCGTCCTCGTCGCGGCGTTCGGGCACGCCGAGACGCTCCTCTGGTCGGCGGGCTACCCGTTCGTCGTGGCCCTGCTGGTGGCCTGGGTGGTGCGCGACGCCGCGCTGTGGCTGCGCAGCCGGCTCGCGGGGCCGCGCTGGCGGGAGCGGTGGGACGTCGTCGCGCAGGTCGCGTCCCTCGCGTTCCCGGCGGCCTTCGGTGCGATCGCGGGGGTCGCCTGGGTGCAGCTGTCGGTGGTGGGCGCGCAGGCCGACGGCGGCTCGGGGGCCGCGCAGGCGCTCGCCGTCGGCATCCCGGTCGTCACCGCGGGCCTCGGCGTCGCGGCGGCGCGGGTGCACGGCGGGCTCGTCGTCGCGGCCCGGGCGCCCGCCGCCCTCGCGGTAGAGGCCCGGCGGCGCGTGCGGCGCGCCCTGGTGCCGGCCGCCGCCCTGGCCACCCTCGCGGCGCTCGCCGCGCTGGCCGTGGCCGCCCTGGGCACGGCCTCCGCGCTCGTCGCGGCGGTGCTGCTCGTCGCCACGGCGGGGCTGGCGCTCGCGGCCCGGTTCGACCTCGACCGCGGCGTGCACCGCACGGGGGCGGTGCGGGGCGCGGGGCCGGTCCTCGCGGTCGTCCCCGTCGTGGCGACGGCCGCCGTCGTGGGGCCTGCGGTCCTCGCGCTCGCCGCGCCGCCCGCCGTGCTGCACGGCCTGACGTGGCCGGTGCTGGGCGCCTTCGCCGCCGTGCTGGTGGCGCAGGCCGTGAGCTGGCGGGTGCTGCTGCGCCCGCTGGGGCCGCGCACGGTCGTCTTCCTCTGACCGGCCGAGCCCGTCCGCGGCACTCCTGACGCGGACGTCACGCCGGGGCAACACGGCCGCAACGCGTGCGGCGCAGCATGGGGGCGTGCGGCCGGACGGGCCGCCGGAAGGAGGCCCTGATGTCCATGTCCACCACGCCGGTCCCGACGCCCCTCACGATGCCGACCCGCCCGAGCCTGCCCCGGCCGGTCGCGGCGGCGCCGGCCCGCCCGGCGCACCCCGTCGGCGAGGCCCCTGCCCGTCGCGCCAACCCCGGCGACCGGCTCACCGTGGACCCGGACGACCGGCGCCGCCGGGCCCGCACGGCGCTGCTCGAGCTGGCGGTCTCCCGCAGCGTGGAGCGCGGCCGGGTGATCTGACCGGCGCGCCGCGGGACGCGGGGCGCCGGTCCGTGGGAGCGCCGCTACCCTCCGTCCATGTCGCGTCGCCGGAGCTCGATGGCCACCTTCGACCTCCAGCCGGACGAACCGGAGACGGTCGACGACGCCGCGGAGCCCGAGGACGTCCCGCCCGGCGCGGGGGAGCGCCTGGTCGCGGCGGTCCGCCGGGTGCGGCCGCGCACGTGGGGGATCGTCGCGGGCGCGGTCGCGGGCGCGGTCGTCCTCACCGTCGGCGGCACGGCCGCCGGGAACGCCCTGGCGGAGCGGCACCGGCTGGACCTCCTGGTCGCCGCGCCCGGCGGGGTGCGCGACGCCGCCGCGGCCGTGGCCGACGAGGGCTGGAGCGCGGGCACCGACAGCGGCGTGCTGGCGGTGCTCGCCGGCGGCGTCGTCGTCGCGCAGGACGGGACCGACGCCGTCGGCCTCGACGCGGCGACCGGCGACGAGGCGTGGCGGGAGCCCCTCGGCGAGCAGGTCGAGTGCGGCCCCGGCCCGGTCGACCCGGTGGAGTGGACGATGCCCCTCGACGAGGTGGTGTGCCTCAGCGGGGACCTGACGGACCGCGCCGTCTCGGTGATCGCCGCGGACGGCACGGTCGTCGGCACGCGCGGCCTGGGCGACGTCTCCGGGCTGACGGTCGCCCCCGCCGCGGGCGGGACGGTCCTCGTGGTCGAGCCGGACGGGCCGCTGCCCGAGGCCCGGGGGTTCGCGGACGAGGACGCGGCGCTCCGCGCGCTCGAGACGCTGGACGGGCCGGGCCTGCGGGTGCGGGTCGAGGACGCGCTGAGCGGCCACGTCCGCGCCACCGTGGACGTCCCGTTCGACCCGGCGGCCACGGACCAGTGCCTCCTGTGGATGAACGACAGGATCGAGCTGGACTTCGCCGGCTACGGTCTGCGCTCGTCGCCGGGCCTCGTCGAGCTGGGCCGGTGCGGCGCGCACCTCGTGTGGACGCCCCCGGGGGCGGGGGAGACGGCGCCGGTCGTCGGGGCGCCCGGGAACGGCGAGGCGGCCCTGCGGTCCGTCGACGGCGGGGTCGCCGTGCCGCAGGACGACGGCCGGTCGCGGCTGACCGCGCTGGACGGGCCGGACGTCGTGCTGCCCGGGGTCCTGCTCGACCCGGCGGCCACGGACGGCTCGGCCGGCCCGCGGCTCGTCCTGACGGCCGACGGCCTGACGGCGCTGGACCCCGCCGACCTGGGCGGCGACCCGCTGTGGGTACGCCCCCGTCAGGGCGGACCCGTGCCGGAGGAGGAGCCGGGCCTGCTCGACGACGGCTCCGAGGTGCTGGTGCGGACGGCCGGCACGGTGCTGCTCCAGCAGCCCGACGGGGTGCTCGTGGGCCTGGACGCCGGGACGGGCGCGGAGCGCTGGTCGGTCGCCGAGCCGGTGCCGGGCTGGCAGGACGACCGGTGGCTCCAGGGCGCGCTGACGGACGGCCGCGAGGCGCTGCTGACGGTCGCGGGGGACGACGACGGGTACACGCTGGTGCGGCTCGACCTGGCCACCGGGCGGGTGCTCCAGGAGGACTCCCGCGCGGAGCGGCTCGGTGAGCGCCCGGCGGCGCTCGGCGGCGTCCTCCTGCTGCGGACGACGGAGGGCGACGGGGCGTCGTACGTCAGCGAGGACGGGATCACGGTGCATCGCGATCCCGGGTCGCTGCGGGGTACCGGCCGGGCTTAGTTTCGAGGTGTGGCCCGACGGCACGGCGCCGACGACGACGCCTTCACGTTCGACCTCGAGCCCGACGGCGACGAGGAGGACGAGGTTGCGGCCGAGGTGCGGACCACGCGCCGGCCCGCCGTGTCGGACGGCCCGCTCCTCATCGACCTCGACCCGGCGGACGACGTCGACCTCGACGAGCTGCCGCCCGAGGAGCCCGTCGGGCTGACCCTGCGTCAGGCGGCCGACCGTGTCCGCGGGTTCCTGCGGGGGCGGCGGCTGGTCGCGGCGGTGGTGGTCGTCGCGGCGGCGCTGACGGCGGTCGTGGTGGACACGGTGGGCGACCGTGGCCGGCTCGCGGCGCTCCGTGCCGCGCCGGGCGGCGTGCTGGACCTCACCGACGAGCCGCGCGAGGTGTGGCGGGTCCCGACGGAGGGCAGCGCGCCCGGCGGCCTCGTGGGGGTGCTCGGCGGCCTGGTGGTGGCGCAGCAGGGGCCCGCCCTGCTCGGTCTGGACGTGGAGACGGGGGACCGGCGCTGGAGCGTGGCCCTGCCCGACGGGTCGACCACCTGCGGGCCGGGCATGCAGGTCTGGTCCGGCGACTTCCAGCCGTCGCCGACGGAGCGGATCGTGTGCGTGTCGGCCCGGCCGGCCGCCGGGGGCGGCCGCAGCACCGTCACGGTGGTGGACGCCGACGGGACGGTGGCGGGCTCGCGGGAGGTGGGGTTCGCGTCGACGATGGCGTTCCCCGGGCCCGACGGCGGCCTCGTGACGACGGAGTGGGTGGGCGACGCCGCGCCGGTCGACCCGGAGGTGGCGGACGAGGTCGCGGCGGGCGCGGCGGGCGCGGGGGCGATCCCCGACGGCTACGACCTGCGGGTCCGCCTGGAGGACGGCGCCACCGGGAAGGTCCGCTGGGAGAAGACCATGCCGTTCGACGCCACGGTGGACCCGGCGATGTGCGTGCGTTGGGCGGAGGACGGCACGACGTCGGGGGTGGACCTGCGCGGCGGGGTGCAGACCTCGATCACGGACCACGTGCTGTGGCTGGGCGGCTGCGGCGTCGACGCGTGGTTCACGCCGGACGGTGTGCGGCTGGACCGGCCCGGGGACCGGCCGACGTTCGAGGGGTTCTCGGTGGAGCCGCTCGCGACGGGCGGCTACCTGGCCGGGGTCGACGCGGACGCCGTCCTGCGGGGCGGCGACGACCCGGACCGGCTGCTGCGCGCGGACGGCAGCGAGGTGCGTGCGCTCCGGGGCCGCTACCTGGTGCCGCTGAGCACGGACGGCGGCGGCGACGGGGTGGTGCTGGAACGGCGCCGGGACGCCACGGTGGCGACCGACGCCGACGGCGACGAGCTGTGGAGCACCGACCTGCGCGCCTCGAACCTGCTGGTCCGGACGGCGCAGGTGGCGGTGGTCGTGGACGAGGGCCGCCGCGTGTACGGGCTGGACCTCGGCACGGGCGAGGTGCTGTGGTCGCGGCCCGACCTCGTGGAGGGGGTCGACGCGCTCGGCGCCTACGGGCCGCGGTTCGTGGAGGCGGCGTTCACCGACGGGCGGCTGGCCGCGTTCGTGGTGCCGGACTACGCCCGTGGCGACGTCGTGCACTGGGTAGCGCTCGACGCCGCCACGGGACGGCAGCTCTGGCAGCTGCAGCTCGGCGGCGACGGCTGGGGGGTCCAGCTCGCCGTCGCCGGGCGGCTCGTGCGGTGGTCACCGACCGAGATCGTCGGCCTCGGCTGACGGGTCGTCGGTGTCGTCCGCGTCGGCGTCGGTGACGTCGGTCGCGTCCGCCAGCACGAGGTAGACCTCGCGCCGGGCCTTGTCGAGCACCGCGGCCGCGGCCTCGGCCTGGGCGCGGCTGCCCGCGCGGGCGACCTGCTCGACGGCGCCGCCGAGGGCGCGCATCGCGACGTGCAGCTCGTGGCCCTGGCGGCGCGGGTCCTCGGCCACCTTCTGCCACGGGTTGCCGAGCTCGTCGCGGTGCTCCTCCACGTAGGCGCGGCCCTCGTCCGTGAGCGAGGCGAGGCGGCGTCCGCCGTCGTCCGCCACGGAGACGAGGCCCTCGTCCTGGAGCTGGGAGATGGCCGGGTAGACGGCGCCCGGGCTCGGACGCCAGCGGCCGTCGGTGCGCGAGGCGAGCTCGGTGATCACCTGGTAGCCGTGCATGGGCTGCTCGGAGAGCAGCAGGAGGAGCGCGGCGCGGATCTCGCCGCGGCCGGCGCGGCGGCCGCCGCCCCGGTGCCCGCGCGGGCCGAAGCCCGGGCCGAAGCCCGGAGGGACAGGCGGGAACCCGGGGCCGAAGCCGTCGGGGCCGGGGAACTCCCCGCGCCGGCGGCGGTCGCCACGGGGGCCGGGCTGCCGGTCGAAGGGGTGCCGGTCGAAGGGCCGGGGATCGAAGGATCGGGGGTCGAAGGTCGTGTCTCGGGGGGTACGCATGAGCGGTGTCCTCACTGTGTGGGATTCAGGGTTCGTGTCGGCCGGGGAGTGCCTGCGGCACCTCTACCTCGGGCGGCGACGTATCTAAGATAGGACGCGATATATCGTTACGCAACCCCTGACGGCGTGTGACCTGAGTCACTCTGATTCCGGTTCGGTGACGGCCCCGGGAGAACGCGCGGGCGGGCGCTTACGTTGTTCGGCATGGACGTCCTCCTCGTCAGCGTGCTCGCGGCGGTCGTCGTCATCGCCGTCACCGCCCTGGCACCCCGCGCCGGGGTCGCCGCGCCGCTGGTGCTGGTGCTGGTCGGCGTCGCCGTGAGCTTCCTGCCCGTCGTCCCGGCCATCCCGATCAACCCCGAGGTCATCCTCGTGGGGGTGCTGCCGGCCCTGCTCTACGCCTCGGCGGCGTCGTTCCCGTCCATGGACTTCCGCCGCGACTTCACCGCGATCGGCGGCATGGCCGTGCTGCTCGTGGTCATCTCCGCCGTCCTCCTCGGGTTCGTCTTCTCGGCGGTCATCCCGGGCATCGACCTCGCCGCCGGCATCGCCCTGGGCGCCATCGTCAGCCCGACGGACGCCGTCGCCACGTCGATCATCAAGAAGCTGGGCGCACCGCAGCGGGTCGTGGTCATGCTCGAGGGCGAGGGCCTGCTCAACGACGCCACGTCGCTGGTGCTGCTGCGCTCCGCCATCGCGGCGACGGCCGTGAGCGTCAGCGTGTGGGGCGTGGTCGGCAGCTTCGTCAAGGCGGTGCTCCTCGCGGTCGTCATCGGCCTGATCGTGGGCCGCCTCGGCCTGTGGGTCCGCGAGCACCTGAAGCATGCCGCCCTGTCCACCGCCGTGTCGTTCGTGGTGCCGTTCGCGGCCTACCTGCCGGCCGAGGAGCTCGACGCCTCCGGCATCGTCGCCGCCGTCGCGGCCGGCCTCGTCACCAGCACGCTCTCCGCGCGGCACCTGCGCCCCCAGGACCGGGTCGCGGAACGCATGAACTGGCGCACCATCGAGACCCTGCTCGAGGGCGGGCTGTTCCTGGCCATGGGCCTCGAGGTCTTCGGCCTCGTCGAGGACGTGCGCGAGGCCCACGGCTCCCTCTGGCTGGCGGTGGGCGTCGCGACCCTCGCGGCGGTGTGCGTGATCGCGCTGCGCGCGATGTTCGTGCTGCCGCTGCTGCGCTACCTCGCGGCCCGGCGGCGGCGCGCGGAGCAGGTGCGCGAGACGCTCGACCAGATGGAGCGGCGCGTCTCCGCGAAGCTCGACGAGCTCAGCGACTCCCGCGGGATCATCACGCCGCAGGCGGCCACCGAGCTCGCGACGTCGTGGTCGACGGGGGACCAGCGGGTCTGGGAGCTCGGGAACGTGCGCCGCCAGGTGCAGAAGCAGCAGCGCCGCCGCAGCGTCCAGGCGGCGAAGCGGGCGGCGGCGGGGTCGCTGTCCGAGGGCCAGCGGGAGCGGCTGCGCAAGCGCCGCATGGACCGGGTCACGGAGTTCCGGCGCCGGTTCACGCGGCGGATCGCCGACGTCGACTACCTGCTCGCGGCCCCGCTCGGGCCCAAGGAGGGCGTGGTCATCGTGTGGGCGGGCATGCGCGGCGTCGTGACACTGGCCGCGGCCCAGACGCTTCCCAACGACTTCCCGCAGCGCTCGCTGCTCATCCTCATCGCGTTCGGCGTCGCCGCCGGCACCCTGCTGGTGCAGGGCGGCACGCTGCCATGGGTGGTGCGCCGGCTGGGCCTGTCGGGCGTCACCTCCTCCCGGTTCGTGGAGGGTACGGAGGGCCTGCGCGAGATCGTCGACGGCACCGCCAGCGAGATGCTCGACGACCCCGACCTGCGCCGCAAGGACGGCACCCCGTACGCGCCGTACGTCGTCGAGCGGGTGCGGTCGGTCGTCGTGCGGGAGCAGGCCGACCAGGACGAGGAGGAAGCCACGCCCGAGGAGCTGTCCCAGCAGTTCTTCGAGCTCCGCCTCGCGACGATCGCCGCGCAGCGCAAGGCCCTGCTGGAGGCCCGGGCCGTGGGGACGTACGACTCGGACCTGCTGAGCAGGGCCCTGGAACAGCTCGACGCCGACCAGATCGCCGTCGAGATGCGGGGGCACCTCGACGGCTGATCCGGCCGGCGTCGGTCGGTCAGGCCGCCATGATCAGGACGACGAGATCTCGCTGCGGGCCACGCGCCACAGGCCGCCGACGAGCGGGGCGACCACCCAGATGAGGGCCGCGGTGCCGAGGTGCGCCCAGCCCTCGCCGTCGAGCCCACCGCCGAAGAGCAGCGGCTCGGTCGCGGTGCCGAGGTCGATCCACGGGATGGCGCCGGCCATGCCGGGGACGAGCCCGGCGAGGAGGCCGAAGAGCGTCGGCACCAGGAGCAGCGTCACGATCGCGCCGGGCGTGCTGCGCAGCAGCAGGCCGAAGCCCACGCCCTGCGCCATGAACAGCACCACGGTGAGCGCGAGCAGGAGGACCGACTGGAACGACAGGTCCCACGCGGGGGTGGCGTCGCGGAACACGATCACCAGCAGGTGCGCGAGGGCGGCGAGGCCGACGGTCAGCACGAGGAGCGCGAGGCCGGACCCGATGGCGCCGACCACCTTCGCCAGGCCGACGCGGGTGCGGCGCGGCTCGAGGGTGAACGTCACGAGGGCGGTGCGCTGCGACCACTCGGAGGTCGCCGCGAGCACGCCCACGATGGGCAGCAGCATGGCGGACGGCGTCGTCGTGCCGATGACGAAGGCGCTGAACGAGTGGTTGCCGCCGTTCACGCCCACCATCACGGCGAGGACCGCGATCGTGACGATCGCGATGACGGCGAGCATCCAGCGGCCGGCGCGGGTGTCGAGCTGCTTGCGCCACTCGACCAGCGTGAGCGTGCCGAAGGAGATGGGCCGGACGTCCGCGCGGGAGCTGCGGGTCCTGGTCGCGTCCTGCGCGACCGTCGATGCGGTGGTCATGCCGGCACCTCCGTCCGGGTCTGCTCGCGGGCGTCGTCGGCGGTGAGCTCGAGGAAGAGGTCCTCGAGGCCGCGGGAGTCGGCGGCGCGCAGCTCGGCGAGCACGACGCCCGCCGCGGCGGCCGCGCGGCCCACGTCGATCGGCTCCGACTCGACGGAGAGCCCGCCGGTGACGAGCTCCTCGACGCCGGCGCCGCCCTGCCGCAGGGCGCGGGCCAGCGCGGCGTCGTCGGTGGAGCGGACGAACGTGCCGGCCTGCCGCAGCAGGTCGTCCTTGTGGCCCTCGGCGACGACTCGGCCGCGGCCGATGACGACGATCCGGTCGGCCACGGCCTCCATCTCGCGCAGCAGGTGCGAGGAGAGCAGCACGGTGCCGCCGCGGGAGGCGAAGTCGTCGAGCAGGTCGCGCATCCAGCGGATGCCGGCCGGGTCGAGGCCGTTGGCGGGCTCGTCCAGGATGAGCACCTCGGGGTCGCCGAGCAGGGCGGACGCGAGGCCGAGCCGCTGCCGCATGCCGAGGGAGTACTGGCCCACGCGGCGGGCGGCCTCCCGGTCGGTGAGGCCCACCAGCTCGAGGGTGGTGTCGATGCGGCGGCGGTCGACGCCGGTCATGAGCGCGCCGAGCGTGAGCACCTCGCGGCCGGTGCGGCCGGAGTGCTGGGCGCCCGCGTCGAGCAGCACGCCCACGCGCCGGCCGGGGTTGGCGAGCGCGGTGAACGGCTTGCCGAGGACGCGTGCCGAGCCCGACGTCGCGGGCGTGAGCCCGCAGATCATGCGCATCGTCGTGGACTTGCCGGCGCCGTTCGGGCCGAGGAAGCCCGTGACGTGGCCGGGCTCGACGGTGAACGACACGTCGTCCACGGCGGCGGCCGGCCCGTATCTCTTGGTGAGGTGCTCCACGGTGATCATGGGCTCCAGCCTGCCCGGGCGTGGGCGTCCGCGCGTCCGGCGAGGGGATGGTTCGTGTCCTCCTTCCGGAGGATGCGCCCCCTCCGCCCGGCGGATGCCCGGCGGCCCGCCGGTGCCTAGGCTCGACGTCGTGCCCGACGCTCCCGCCCGCCCGACCCGCGCCCTTCGCGTCTGGGGAGAGGCATGGCGGCTGCTCGTGGCGCTGCTCACGGGGCTGACGGTGATGCTGCTCGTCGCCTGGGAGGCGGACACCGGGCAGCGGGTCATGACCGACGGCCAGTGGGCGCTCGACTTCCTCGTCGGCCTGGCCGGCCTGGGGCTCCTGCTGCTGCGCCGCCGGGCGCCCCTGACGATCGCCCTGGTGCTGTGCGCGGCGGCGTCGGTCTCGTCCCTGGTGGTCGGCGCGGAGACCATCGCGGTGATCTCCCTGGCCACGGGGCGGCGGTGGTGGAAGATCGCCGTCGCCGGGGTGGTGTTCGTGGCCGCGGGGCGTGTGCACAGCTCGTTGCACCCGTACGTCACCCCGGAGTCGTACGACCGGTGGATCGAGCTGGTCGGTGGCGTGGTCATGTACGCCCTGTTCGTCTGGATCGGCGCGTACATCGGCCTGCGCCGCGAGCACCTGGTGTCGCTGCGGGAGCGGGCCGAGACGGCGGAGCGGGAGCAGGCGAGCCGCGTCGCGCAGGCGCGGACGGCGGAGCGCACGCGGATCGCGCGCGAGATGCACGACGTCCTCGCGCACCGCATCTCGCTGGTCGCGATGCACGCCGGCGCGCTGGCCTATCGCACGGACCTCCCGCCCGAGAAGGTCGCCGAGACGGCCGCCGTGGTGCAGGACAACGCCCACGCGGCGCTCGCCGAGCTGCGCGAGGTGCTCGGCGTGCTGCGCGCGACCTCGCCCGGTGAGCCCGGGGAGCCCGGGGCGCCGGCCGCCCCCGAGCCGCCGCAGCCCTCGCTCGTGGACCTCGACGAGCTCCTCGCCGAGGCGCGGGCGAACGGCGCGGACGTGCGCCTCGCGGCGCGCACGGGCGGGACGGACGGGCTGGGCGAGGTCGTGAGCCGGCACGCGTACCGGATCGTGCAGGAGGGGCTGACCAACGCACGCAAGCACGCCCCGTGGGCGCCGGTGACGGTGGCCGTGAGCGGCGCGCCGGGCGAGGGGCTGACGATCGTGGTCCGCAACCCGGTGCGCACCGTGGGGCCGGCGCCCGCCGGCCCCGCCGCGCCGGAGTCCGGCCTCGGGCTGGTGGGTCTCACGGAGCGGGTCGACCTCGTCGGGGGCCGGCTCACGCACGGCACGACGCCGGACGGGCGCGGCGCGGAGTTCCGGCTGGAGGCTTGGCTACCGTGGTCCGCGGCAGAGCTGGACAGGGCGAGAGGGACGGCATGAACGGGACGACGCGCGTGGTGCTGGTCGACGACGACCCGCTGGTGCGGTCGGGGCTGACCCTCATCCTGGGCGGCGACCCGGACCTGGAGGTGGTCGCCTCGGCGTCCGACGGCATGGAGGCGCTGGCCGTGGTCGCCCGGGAGCGGCCGGACGTCGTCCTCATGGACATCCGCATGCCGCGCCTGGACGGCATCGAGGCGACGCGGCGGCTGCGCGACCTCCGCGACCTGCGCGACGTGCGCGTCATCGTGCTCACGACGTTCGACGCCGACGACATGATCGTCGAGGCCCTCCGCGCCGGGGCCGCCGGGTTCCTGCTCAAGGACACGCCCCCGGCGCGCCTGGTGGAGGCCGTCCGGGCCGCGGCCGCCGGGGAGCCGACCCTGTCTCCACGCGTGGCCGAGCAGCTCATCGCGGCCGTCACCGACCGCTCCGCCCCCGACGGCCGCCGGGCCGCGGCCGCGCGGCTCGACGCGCTGACCGACCGCGAGCGGGAGGTCGCGCTCGCCGTCGCCCGCGGGCTGTCCAACGCCGACATCGCCGGGGAGCTCTACATGAGCGTGCCCACCGTGAAGACGCACGTCTCGCGCATCCTCACCAAGCTGGACGCCGCCAACCGCGTGCAGGCGGCGATCGTCGTGCACGACGCCGGGCTCGCGGACGCCTGAGGTCCCGGCGACCCGCGTGCCGTCGGGGCCCGGGCAGGCCTCGCCCGAGCTCGAGAGGCAGGCTCCGCGCGTGTCGCGTGTCGCGTGTGCCGGCGTGTCCTCGGCTCGAGGACGTTGTCTTCTTTCGCTCCGCCGGCAGACCGAGAGTGCCTCCCGCCAGGCGGGCGCGGATCCTGCGCAGCACGCATCTCTCGCGGGACGGGAACGGTGCCCGTCGGGGCGGAGGGAGTCCGGCGGGGCGGTCGTTGCGGGCGGGGCCGCATCGGTGACGGTCGGGCGCGCGGAACTCCCGGGCTGCCGACGGAGCGAAAGAAGACAACGTCCTGGCGGCGACGGCGCGCCCGGGCCGCGACACGCCGGGGCTGGCTGACGCCGCGCGGGGAGTACCCGCTGACGAGCCGACCGACGGGCGGGAGGCGCCCGGGGCCGTCTGCGGCGACCGGTAGTGGCGCCTGAAGGGACGATCCCCAGGGCTCACCAGGGCGAGCGGACGCGGGGTGGCTCGGTGAGCAGGTCGGTCACGTGGCAGCCGTAGAGCGAGGCGAGCCGCCCGACGTCGTCGAGCGACCACGGCACCTGGCCGGTGTAGCGGGCGGAGACCGCCGAGCGCGAGCGCCCGAGCGCCAGGGACAGGTCCTGCTGGGTCATGCCTCGCCTGGCGCTCTCGTACCGGACGGCGCCCGCGGCAGCCTTGGCGAGGCCGTCGGGCAGCAGCCGGCGGGCGGGCCGCTTCCGGGGTCGGGGAGCCCCGGGCCCGCCTTCGGCGTCGTCGACGTCGGGATCGAGGTCCGGGTCGGTGGCGGGGACCCAGAAGGGGTCGGTGGCGCGGCGGAGGCGGGTCGTCGCGTCCTCGACGGCCTCGACGGCCTCGGCGGTCTCGGCGGTCTCGTCGGCGAGGGGGTCGGTGGTCGCGTCGGTGGTCATGCCCGGCATGCTCGCGGACCGGCGTACCCCGCCGCTCCGGTCCTCCACAGGCGCGGACTTCGTCCACAGGCGGGGCCTTCGTCCACAGGCGCGGCCGTCGCCCGACGGTCGCGGCCGCCCGGTGGTCAGCCCAGCCGCTCCCGCAGCCAGGCGATGTCCGGGCCCATGTCGCCGTGGGTCTCGCAGACGACGGGGGCGCCGGCCGCCGCGACCACGCCGACCAGCAGCTCCGCGGGGATGTTCCCGTCGCCGATGTGTGCGTGGCGGTCGGCGCCCGACCCGGCGGCGTCGCGGGAGTCGTTGGCGTGCACCAGGTCGATGCGGCCGGTGATCGCGCGGATGTCGTCGACGGCGGTCGCGAGGTCGATGCCGCCCGCCCAGGCGTGGCAGGTGTCGAGCGTGAAGCCGACGTTCTCCGCGCCGTTCGCCCGCATCACGGCGGCCCAGAGCAGCTCCAGCCGGTCGAGGCGGCGCGCCAGCGAGAAGTCGCCGCCCGCCGTGTTCTCGATGAGGACGGGCACGTCGGTCTCGAGCGCGTCGATCGCCTTGCGCCAGTTGTCGAAGCCGACGTCCGGGTCGTCCTTCGCGGTGACGTGACCGCCGTGCACGACGACGCCCCGCGCCCCGATCTCGCCGGCGCCGGTCATGATCTGCTGCAGCAGCTTGCGGCTCGGGATGCGGATGCGGTTGTTGGTGGACGCCACGTTGATGACGTACGGCGCGTGCACGTAGACGTCGATCCCCGCGGCCGCCGTCTCCTCGCGGAACGCCTCCGCGCCACCCGGGTGGGCGGAGTCGTCGAACGGCGGCACCTTCCACGCCTGGGGGTCCGAGAGGAACACCTGCACCACCTCGGCCCCGATCTCCGCCGCCTGCGCGACGGCGTCCGACAGGTCGACGTGGGCCCCGATCTTCACGCTCATGCGCCCCACCCTAGGGCGCGCGTCCGACGACGACGCGGCGGGTGCGTCAGCGCTGCTGCGCCTCCCGCAGCACCTGGCGGGCCGTCTGCGTGAGGGGGATGCCCTCGCGGACCGACCGCTCCAGCAGCACCTCGTAGGCGTTCGCCGGGTCGATCCCCATCTGGTAGGCGAGGGCCCCCTTGGCCTGCTCGATGACGACCCGCCCGCCCAGCGCGCGCCGCAACCGCCGGTCCACCTCGTCCGGGCGCAGGCGCTCCGGCTGCACGATGACCAGGGTCACCATGCTCGCCAGGGCCCGCGCCGCACGTGCCGACTCGTCGTCGAGGGCTTCGGCCCCGCGGCCGAAGATGTTGAGCCCGCCGAGCACGCCGCCCTGCCAGTCGAGCGGGAAGGCGTGCACGGCCTCGAAGCCGGCACCGACGATCGCCGGGCCGACGCCGGGCCACCGGGCGACGATCTCGTCACGGCCCGTGGCGGCCACGGGCCGGCCGGTCCTGATCACGTCGACGCACGGCCCCTCGTCGCGCTGCGTCTGGAAGAGCTCGATGTAGGTGGCCCGGTGCGACGTGGCGGCGAGCAGCTCGAGGGGCCCGTCGTGGGTGCGGACAAGGATGCCCGCCGCGTCACCACGGGCGAACTGGGTGGCGTCCCGCGTCAGGCGCAGGAGCAGGTCGGCGACGTCGTGCTCCCGGAGGAGCTCTGCCGCCACGTCGGCGAGCGAGTCGGCAGGGGTGCGCAGCGTCATGGCTCCATGGTTCCTTCTGTCTCGTCGTCCGATGTGAAGTCGAGCCGACCGTCCAGGACGTCGTCGACGACGTCCTGCAGTGTCGAGGACCGGGCGAAGGCGTGCGCCCGGAGCACGGCGAGGGCGTCGGCGGGCGGGATCCGCAGCTGTGCCGTCACCATGCCGGCAGCCTGGTGGATGCGGGCCTGGACCGACCAGTCGAGCGGCTCCAGATCGTCGAGGAGCGAGGTCCCGACCGCGTCGGCGAGGAACTGCACGTCCACGAGCGTGCGGGCGAGGTGGTCGTCGGCGGCGTACAGGCTGAGCACCCCCATCACCGTGCCCCGGACCCGCATCGGCACGGCGTACGCCGTCCCCGGGCCGCTGATGGACCGCACCATCTGGGAGAACACCGGGAACGCGCTGCCTGCGTCCCCGTTGATCGGCGTCACCACCATCCGGTCCTGCTCGAGCGCGAGCTGGACCGGACCCTCGCCGAGCACCTCCTGCAGGTCCTCGATCCGCGCGGAGACCCCGTCGGAGGTCGTGACCACCAGGCGCTCGTCAGGGGAGGGGGACACCGTCAGGGCGCCGCTCTCGGCACCGACCACCTCCACGCACGCGATGCAGAGTCGTGCCGCCAGCGGCAGGTCCCCGTCGATGCGCGCCAGCGCGTCGGCCAGCAGGCCCAACAGCTTCGACCCGTCCACCTGCCCCCGCACCTCCTCGCGTCCCGACCTATTCTTCCACCGTCCGGGCGCGGTCGTAGGCTGTCCCCCCATGAGCACCACGCCGCCGCTCGCGTACGTCATCGCAGGCTCCGAGGCCACGGGAGGGGCCGGGATCCAGGCCGACCTCAAGACCTTCCAGCAGCTCGGCGCCTACGGGGTGGGCACGCTGACCTGCATCGTCTCGTTCGACCCGAAGCACGACTGGGGCCACCGGTTCGTGCCCGTCGACCCGCAGGTCATCGCGGACCAGTTCGAGGCCGCCACGTCGACCCACGCGCTCGACGTGGTCAAGGTCGGCATGCTCGGCACGCCGACGACGATCGACGTCGTGGCCCGCTCGCTCGAGTCGCAGCCGTGGCGCCACGTCGTGCTCGACCCGGTGCTCATCTGCAAGGGCCAGGAGCCGGGCGCGGCCCTCGACACCGACACCGCGCTGCGCGAGCGCGTGCTGCCGCTGGCCACCGTCGTGACGCCCAACCTGTTCGAGGCGAAGACCCTCGCGGGCATGGACGACATCACCTCCGTGGAGGAGCTCGTCGAGGCGGCCCGCCGCATCCACGCCCGGCTCGGCGACGGCACCGGCCGCCGCTACGTCGTCGCCAAGGGCGGCGTGGAGCTGCCCGGCGAGGACGCCGTCGACGTCCTGTTCGACGGCGAGGACGTCACCGTCTTCGCCGCGCCGAAGGTGGGCGAGGAGCGCGTCTCCGGCGCGGGCTGCACGTTCGCCGCGGCGATCACGGCCGAGCTGGCCAAGGGCGCCGACGTGCCCGAGGCCGTCCGCGTCGCCAAGGACATGGTGACCCGCGGCATCGAGGCACGCGTCGCCGCCCGGACCCCGTTCGACACCGTGTGGCAGGGCGCCTTCGTCGCCTGACGTGCGTCAGTAGCCGCCCCCGGAGCCGGACGCCATGGTCTCGATCTCGGAGCCGTCCGGGGCCACCACCCACCAGATGTCCTGGATGCCCTGGCCGGCGACGTCCCCGGGCGCGCCGTCACCCGCGTACAGGTAGACGGGGCGGCCGTCGAGCGTCACCTGCGGCTTCCCGTCGTTGCCGGTGATCGTGCCGACCTCGGCCGTCACGCCCTGCACCTTCGGGGTGCCGCTGCCGGCGTGCACCGGCGGCCACGCGGCCAGGCACGCGTCCGTGCACGCGCTCTTGCCCGACCCGGGATCGTCCGGCTCGTAGTAGTAGACGGTCATGCCCTTCCCGTCCACGACGATCGTGCCGAGGCTGGTCTTGGCCGTGCTCAGTGCGGCCGTGCTCGACGACCCGCCCCCGTCCGACGTCGAGCCCGTGGACGAGCCCGTGGACGAGCCCGTGGACGATCCCGTCGTGGTGTCGGCCGGGGTGCTCGCCCCGCCGCCGTAGCCGCCGCCGCCCCCGCTGCACGCGGCCAGGGTGCCGGCGAGCGCCGCCGTCGCGGCCAGGGCCGCGAGTCGCCTGCTCGTGGTGCGCATGATGTCTCCTCCGCTCCGATGCACGGCTCGGTGCACCTATGGGGGACGACGAGACCGCGGCGCGCGAGGTTCATCCGCGGCGGCACCGGATCCGGCTGAACCTCGGCGGCGCCCGCCTCGTCGTGCCGGGTAGGAGCCGCGCCGCGGGCGCGGCACGACGGAAGGGGCCGGTCGTGCGCAGGCGGACGAAGGTGCTGGTCGGGGTGGGCGCCGGGCTGGTCGTGCTCGGTGGCGCCGCCGTGCTCGTCGGGCCGGGGCTGTACGCCGACCACGTCAACCGGGCGGCGGCCGACGTCCCCACCCTGGCGTCGTCGGACGCGCCGCTCGGCGACCCGGCGTCGCTCGACGGCACGTGGGAGGTGGCGGCCGGCTCGGTCGCCGGCTACCGCGTGCACGAGGTGCTGCGGGGCGAGGACGCGACCGTCACCGGGCGCACGGACCAGGTCACCGGACAGGTCACCGTCGAGGGCGGGAGCCTGACGGCGGGCACGGTCCGGGTGGACGTCGCCAGCATCCACACCGACGAGCCGCCGCGGGACGCCTACTTCCGTGGCAGCGTGATGGAGGTGGGCACGTTCCCGACCGCGGAGTTCACGGTCACCGACCCGGCACGCCTGACGGCGGGCACCACCGAGGTGGACCTGACCGGCCGCCTGACCGTGCACGGCGTCGCCCGTGACGTCGAGGTCCCGGCGCAGGTCGCGGCCGGCGACGGCGGGGTGCAGGTGGTCGGCAGCGTGCCGGTGACCTTCGCCGACTACGGCGTGACACCGCCCTCGCTCGGCTTCGTCTCCGTGGACGACCACGGGGCCGTCGAGTTCTCGCTGCGGCTGGAGCGGTCGTCGTGAGGCCGCGGTCCCGCGCCGACGAGGAGCTCCTCGAGGCCGTCCACGCCGCGCACGCCCCCGACCTGCAGCGGTTCGTGGCCCGCCTGGTGCCCGACGGCGCCGACGCGCAGGACGTGGTGCAGGAGTCCCTGCTGCGGCTGTGGCGCCACCCCGAGGTGCTGGAGCGGCCGGAGGACTCCGTCCGCGCGTGGCTCTTCACCGTGGCGCGCCACCTCGTCGTCGACCAGCTCCGCAGCGCGCGGCACGGCCGGGAGCGCGCCACCGGGCGGCTGCCGGAGCCGGCGGAGCCGGACCGCACGCAGGCCGTGCTCGACGCGTGGCTCGTCGCCGACGCGCTCGCCGACCTGTCCGCCGAGCACCGCGCCGTCGTCGTGGGCGCCTACTACCGGGGACGGTCGGTGGCCGAGCTGGCGGACGAGCTGGACGTGCCGCAGGGCACCGTGAAGTCCCGCATGCACTACGCCCTGCGCGCCCTGCGGCTCGCGCTGCAGGAGAAGGGAGTGACGCCATGACCGCGACGACCGACCCGTACCGCGAGTGGGACGCCGCGTACGTGCTGGGGGCGCTCAGCCCGGCCGACCGCCGCGAGTTCGAGGAGCACCTGGCCGGCTGCGACGGCTGCCGCGCGGCGGTCGCGGAGCTGGCGGGCGTGCCCGGGCTGCTCGCGTCCGTGCCCGTGGAGCACGCGCTCGCCACGGACCCGCGGGGCGTCGTGGCGGGCGGGGACGACGACGGCGACCTGGCGGACGTCGTGCCGCTCGCCGCGCTGGCGGGCGCGGCGCGGCGGTCGCGGCGGCGTCGGCGCTCCCTGGTCGCCGTCGCCGCGTCCGTGCTGCTGGTGGGCGGGGTCGGCGCCGGGCTGGCGCTCGGCGGGCCGGGGGAGGGCCCGGTCCCGGCACCCTCGTCGCCGGCGCCCGTCGCCCAGTCGAGGGCGGTGGACCTCGTGCCCGTGGGCGCGGTCGACGTGCGGGCGTCGCTCACCGCCACGGCGAAGCCGTGGGGCACGAGCCTGGAGTGGAGCTGCACGTACCCGCCGCGCTCGGGCCGCTACGACCCGGCGGACGCGACGGGCTACGCGCTGGTCCTCGTCGACCAGGACGGCGGCCGCACGGTCGCGGGGACGTGGACGGGGTCGGGGACCGAGTCCACCGGCCTGGGCGCGGCGTCCTCGCTGCCGCTGGACCGCATCGCGCGCGTCGAGATCGCGCGGGCGGGGGGCGAGACGCTCGCCTCCGCCGCGCTGTGACGGGCGTCGGGAGTCAGGACACGGGCGCGGCGGTCGAGTCGCGCACCACGAGCTCCGGGCGGAAGAGCAGCGACGACCCGTGCGACGCCGGCTGCTCGTCGTCCGGGGCGTGCAGGGCGCGGAACGCGGCGGCGGCCATCTCCTTCATCGGCTGGCGCACGGTGGTGAGGCGCGGGGAGTAGAGCTCCGCGAGCACGATGTCGTCGAAGCCGGCGACGGACACGTCCGTGCCGACCTCCATGCCCGCGTCGCGGACGGCGCGGCAGACGCCGATGGCGGTCATGTCGTTGACGGCGAAGATCGCGGTGGGCGGCGTCGGCCCGGTGAGGAGCTCGGTGGCGGCGACCCGGCCCAGCTCGGCCGCCTCGACGTCGCCGAACGTGCCGTCGGCGCTGCTGCTGCCCGGCCAGGTGACGACGTCGGGCCGCGCGATGCCCGCGCGCTCGAGCGCGCGGAGGAAGCCCTCGAACCGCTCGGTGCGGTTGACGGACCGGATGGCTCCGGAGACGAAGGCGATGCGCCGGTGCCCGAGCGCCACGAGGTGCTCGCCCATGAGCTCGGCGCCGATCGTGTTGTCGACGCTGACGTTCACGAGGCCGACCGGGTCGTCGGCCTGGGCGGTGCGGTCGAAGGCGACGAGCCGCAGCCCGTCGTCGATCAGCCCGGAGACGTGCTCCAGCGACGGCAGGGAGGAGCACAGCACGATGCCGCGGATGCCGTCGGCGATCAGCTCGTCCACGTACTGCCGCTCGCGCGCGGGGTCGCGCTCGGAGTTGCACAGCAGCACGTGGTAGCCCTCGGTGAGGGCGGCGGCCTCGAGGTAGCGGGCGAGCGCGCCCCAGTACGGGTTGCCCACGGAGGGCACGACCAGGCCGATCACCTGCGGCTTGCCGGTGCGCAGCTGGCGCGCCGCGCGGTTGGGGCGGTAGCCGAGCTCCTTGATGGTGCTCTCCACCCGCTCGCGGGTCTCGGGCAGCATCCGGCCCGTGCGCCCGTTCAGCAGGTTCGAGACGGTGCTCGTGGACACGCCGGCCGCGCGTGCGACGTCCAGGATCGTGATGCCAGCCATGCGCTCGTGCGGCCTCCTCCGGTTCCGGGACCAGCCCACCCGGTCAGTGCATCGATGGACTGTGTGGTGCCGATCATAGTGCATGAGCCCGCGGTGGCTCCTGCCTCCGATGGGCGTGATCTCGCAGGCGAATGGCGCTTGACCTGTGTGCGCCGTCACTCTATGGTCGGTGCATCGTTACACCGGAGTCGTCGCCGACTCCCACCGCCTGCGTGAGATCAACGCCGATCGAAAGGGCTAGTCATGGATTTCAGCCGCCGTAGCTTCCTCACGGCCATGGGGCTCGGGACCGCGGCCGTCGTGGCCGGCTGCAGCACGACGAGCCCGGGGAGCTCGTCCGCCGCAGACCCCGACGGCCCGGTCGAGGGCGACATCACCTTCCTCTGCGCGCTCTTCGAGGGCGCCACGGGCAAGGAGACGCTCGAGGGCAAGCTCATCAAGCAGTTCAACGAGAAGTACCCGGACGTCAACGTCACCGTCGACTACACGGACTACGGCTCGCTGAACGAGAAGATCACCACGGGCCTGGCCAGCGGCCTCATGGCGGACGTGGTCACGCTCGGCGTCGGCTGGATCCCGCCCTTCGCGTTCAAGAACGCGATCGCGCCCCTGCCCGAGTCGCTCGCCACCCGGTACACGTACGAGGAGCGGGTGCTCGAGCCGTCGCGGTACGACGGCAAGCTGTACGCCCTGCCGATGGTGCTGGACACGCGCATCGTGGCCTACCGCAAGGACTTCTTCGACGAGGCCGGCATCAAGGACACGCCGAAGAACTGGGACGAGCTCCGCGAGGTCGCGAAGCAGCTCACCGTCAAGGACGGCAACAAGGTCACGCGCGTCGGCTTCGACCCGTTCTCCATCGACCTGCGCCAGTGCTGGGAGACGTTCCTGTTCGGCAACTCCGGCGAGCTCTTCTCCCCGGACGGCCGCGAGGTGCTGTTCGACAGCCCCGAGGGCGTCGCGTCGCTGCAGCTCTTCCTCGACATGATGGCGGACGGCTCGGCCGACTTCGCCCTCAAGACCGAGGCCGGGCAGCCCACCACCCTCCAGCAGGGCACGTCGGCGATCATGATGACGAACAACTCGCTCTACGTGCAGCTGCAGCAGCAGTCGCCCGAGCTGATCGACAAGATCGGCACGTTCGTGCTCGGCAACACCGACCCCGCGATGCTGCAGGGCGGCACGATGGTGTCCCAGTCGGCCACCTCCAAGCACCCCGCGGCGGCGCGGGCGTTCGTCGAGTTCATGGGTTCCCCGGACGCCGTCCTGGTGTCGAGCGAGCAGCGCGGCTCCGTGCCGGCGATCTCGAACCTCAAGGACAGCGACTACGTCAAGGGCAACCCGATGGTCGCGTTCGCGCTCGACAACCTCGGCAAGGCGCGCTCCGAGGGCGGCACCCCGGCCTGGATGGAGATCCGGGAGAAGATCAAGCCGACCCTCGAGACCGCCATCGTCGGACAGCAGTCCGCGCAGGCCGCCATCGACCAGCTCGCCGGCATCGCGAACGACGCGATCGCGCGCCTGTGACCTGGTCGTCCCATGACCCGGTCGCACCCCTGTCCTGTCCCGTGACCGGGTCCGTCCCACCGAGGAAGAGGGGGTCGTCGTGGCCGTCGTCTCCGCGCCGCGCGACGTGAGCGCACCACCCACCGTCCCGACCCGCCCGTCCGCGTCCCAGCGCGGGCGGGCGGGGAAGGCCCGCCGCCGCGCCGGCATGCTCATGCTGGCGCCGGCGGTGCTGCACGCGCTGATCTGGATCGGCATCCCGATGATCGCGGCCCTCGTGCTGTCGTTCACGAACTACGACGTGCTCACGCCGCCGAAGTTCAACGGGATCGAGAACTACGTCGACGCGCTCACCGACCCGGTGTTCCGCCGGGGCATGCTGAACACGCTGGTCTACGCCTTCTTCACCGTGCCGGTGGCGATGGGGATCGCGCTGCTCATCGCGCTCATGCTCGACACGCAGCTGCGGGCCCGGGCGCTGTTCCGCACCGCCGTCTTCATCCCGCAGGTGACGGCGACCATCGCCGTCGCCCTCGTGTGGCTGTGGATCTACGACCCGCGCAACGGCCTGCTCAACGCGGTGCTCGCCTTCTTCGGCATCCCCGCGCAGAACTGGCTGTCGTCGACGACGTGGGCGATGCCCGCGATCATCGTCGTCGGCATCTGGCAGGGCGTCGGTCTCAAGATGCTCATCTACCTGGCGGCGCTGCAGTCGCTGCCGAAGGACGTCTACGAGGCAGCGTCGGTGGACGGCGCCTCCAAGACGCGCCAGTTCTTCAGCATCACGCTGCCGCTGCTGAAGCCGGCCACGTTCTTCGTCTTCGTCACCTCGGTCATCTCCGCCTTCCAGGCGTTCGACCTCATCTACATCCTCACGGACGGCGGCCCGGCGAACACGACCACGATGATGACGTACGAGATCTACAAGTCGGCGTTCCGGGAGTTCCGCCTCGGCTACGCCTGCGCCCAGTCGATCATCCTCTTCGTGTTCCTGCTGCTGCTGACGCTCGCGAACCGACGGCTCAACGGAGGCGACAGTGGCCGCAACTGACCTCGGCGCGGTCTCGCCGCGCACCACGCTCGACGTCGTCGGGCGCTCCCCGGCGTCGCGCCGGCGCCTGTCGAAGACCGCGCTCTACGTGACCCTGACCGTCATCTCCGTGGTGATGGTGGTGCCGTTCGTGTGGATGGTGCTGACGTCCCTCAAGACGCCGGCCGACATCGCGGCGACGCCGCCGACGTTCCTCCCGACCGAGTGGGCGTGGCACAACTACGCCGACGCGCTCGCCGCGGCGCCGTTCCTCACCTACGCGCGCAACAGCCTGATCATCGCGGTGAGCCACACGACCATCAACCTCGTGATCGCGTCGATGGCGGGGTACGCGCTGGCCCGGCTGCGGTTCCGCGGCTCGGAGCTCGTGTTCCTCGGGTTCGTCGCGGCGCTGATGATCCCCACCTACACGAAGATCATCCCCGAGTTCCTCATCGTGCGGTTCATGCCGCTGTTCGGGGGCAACGACATCCTCGGCCAGGGCGGCACCGGCTGGCTCGACACCTGGTGGGCGCTGATCATCCCGGGCGCGGTGACGCCGTTCGCGGTCTTCCTGTTCCGGCAGTTCTACCTGGACCTGCCGGTCGAGCTGGAGGAGGCGGCGCGGCTCGACGGCGTCAGCGAGCTGGGCATCTGGGCGCGGATCATGACGCCCCTGGTCAAGCCGGCGTTCATCACCGTCGCGCTGCTGACGTTCGAGAGCTCCTGGAACAACTTCCTGTGGCCGCTGCTCGTGACGCGCTCCGACTCGATGCGCGTCATCCAGGTGGGCCTGTCGGTGTTCCGCACGGAGAACGACACCCAGTGGGCGTTCCTCATGGCCGGCACCACGCTGGCGACCCTGCCGATGGTGGTGCTCTTCCTCCTCGGCCAGAAGTACTTCGTCCGCGGCTTCGCGAACGCGGGCATCAAGTGACGGGCGGCGAACGGTCGCCCGTCGGACAGAGAGGCAAGCAGATGGCGATGGACATGACGGACGCGAAGGTGCTCGTCACGGGCGCGGGGCACGGCATCGGGCGCGGCGTCGCGCTCGGCCTGGCCGCCGCGGGTGCGGACGTCGTGGTGCACTACGGCAGCTCGGCCGACGCGGCCGCGGCGACGGTGGCGGACATCGAGGCGCTCGGCCGCAAGGCGGTCGCGCTGCAGGCCGACGTCACCTCGACCGAGGACGTCGACCGGCTCGTCGCGGACGCCGTGGCCTTCCTCGGCGGGCTCGACGTGGTCGTGTGCAACGCGGGCCACCTCGTGGGCCGCGTGCCCGTCGCGGAGATGAGCGACGACCACTACGCGAAGGTGGTCGACGTGAACCTCGGCGCCACGTTCCGCACGACCCGGGCGGCGATCCCGCACCTGGTCGAGTCGGACCGGCCGCGGATCGTCGCGGTGTCGTCGCTGGCGGCGCACAACGGCGGCGGCCCCGGGTCGGTCGTGTACGCGGCGTCGAAGGCGGCCGTGCGCGGCTTCGTGAAGGGCCTGGCCAAGGAGCTCGGGCCGCAGGGCGTCACCGTCAACGCGGTGGCCCCCGGCTACATCGCCGACACGGCGTTCCACGGCACGTTCAGCACGGACGAGGCCCAGCAGAAGATGGTCGCGGGCACCCCGATCGGGCGCGCCGGCACCGTCGAGGACGTCGCTTCCGCGGTGCAGTACCTAGCCTCGCGGGAGGCGTCGTACATCACCGGCACCACGCTCGACATCGACGGGGGGACCTGGCCCCGATGACCTCCCTCGCCCCCGTCACCTCGGACACCACCTCGGACACCACCTCGGACGACGCCGACGTCGCGGCCGGCCTCCCGCGCGAGCGGGGCGGCTGGTGGCACGACCTCGTCTGCCCGACGCACGGCACGGAGCTCTCCCACGCGGGGGTGCCCGGGCCGGTGCCGCCCGCGGGCGGCGTGCGCTGCCCGCACGGCTGCGTCGTCGACACGGAGCTGGTGCGCGGCGCCTGGCTGGTGCTCAGCCACCAGGCGTGGGCGCGGCGGGCCCGGGTGCTGGCGCACCGCGCGGCCCGCACCGGGGACGAGGCGGCGCGGGCGGAGGCCGTGGCCCTGCTGGTGGGCTACGCCGACGTCTACGCCGAGGTCGCGGGCGGGGGCGAGCACGAGCGGGCGCAGGACTGGATGCTGCGCGGCCGGCTGTTCCACCAGGCGCTCACCGACGCCATCTGGGCGGTGTCCGTCGGGCACGCGGTCTGGTCCCTCGCGGAGGCCGACCCCGACCGGGCGGCGGACCTGGAGCCCGTGCTCGGGATGCTCGACGCGACCGCCGAGGCCGCTCGCGCCGCCCGTGCGCGGCTGGTGGCCGACGGGCGTTTCACGTCGAACTACACGGCGTGGCTGAACGCCGCCGGCCGGGTGTGCAGCCGTGCCGCCGCCCTCGTGCGCGGGGACCTCGCGGCGCCCGCCGTCGCCGCCGACGAGTGGCTGGCGGGGGAGCACGGGCAGCTCGCCCACGCGCTCGCGGCCAGCACCCGCGGGGGCTGGGAGTGGGAGGCCAGCACGTACTACCACGGGTTCGTCGTGCGGGCGTACCTGCTGTCGCTGCGCGGCACCGACCCCGCGGCGCTGCCCGCGGAGGCCCGCGACCGGCTCGTGGCGATGATCGACGTGCTCGCGGGCCTCGCGACCGACGGCGGCGTGCTGCCGTCGGTGCACGACGGCCCGTACGTGCGCCCGTCCCTCGCGCTGGAGTGGACGGAGCTGGCCGCGCTGGCGGACGGCTTCGTCGCCGACGCCGGTCTGGACGCGGTGGCGGCGCACGCCCGCACGGAGGCCGCCGCCGGCGACGGCGACGACGAGCCCGCGGACGGCCTCGAGGACGAGCTGCGAGCGACGGCCTGGTTCGCGGCCCCGCCGCTGACGGTCGAGCGGGCCCCGCGGCCCACCGTGAGCCTGGACGAGGAGGTGGGGATCGCCGTCCTGCGCGGCTCGGGCCTCCACGCCGTCCTCGACCACGGCCCGCACGGCGCGGCGCACGGCCACCACGACAAGCTCGCCCTCGCCCTGTTCGGGCGGAGCACCCCCTGGCAGCCCGACCCGGGCCAGGTGCCCTACGGCCACCCGGCGTGGCGGGCGCACTACGCGTCGGCGGCCGCGCACCCCGTGGTCCGCGTCGACGACGCCGACCCCGCCGAGGCGGCCGGCCGCCTGCTGGCCCGCACCGAGCGGTCGCTGACGGTCGAGGTCCGCGGCGACGCGACGTCCTGGTACGACGGCGCCCGCGCCGTGCGGCACGTGGTGCTCGGCGACGGCTACCTGCTCGACGTCGCGCACGCCCGCGCCGACCGGCCGCGCCGCCTGACGCTGGGGCTGCGCCCCGACGTGCCCCTCGGCGTCCGCGGGGACGGCGCCGACGTCGTGCGCACCGCGTGGCGCGGGGCGGAGGCGCTCGACGGCGTGCACACGGCGCGGGCGACCGGGCCCGCCGGGCCCGTGCCCGTCCGGGCGGTGGTGCGGCCCGGCCCCGGCCCGGCGGACGACCCGCAGCGCGAGCGCGCGCACGTGGACTGGGCGGCCGAGGCCGCGACGTCGGCGACCTGGGTGTCCGTGTTCCAGGCGGACGCCGAGGCGCGCGGCGGCGGCGCGGAGGTGACGGGCGTCGAGCTCGCCGGTGCCGAGGTGCGGGTGCACCGCGCGGACGGCGCGGTCGACGTCCACCCGCTGCCGGCGGAGCTGGTCGGCACGACGACGGACGGGACGACGGACGGGACGACGGACGAGGAGGCGACGGCATGACGGAGACGATCGCGCCGGCGCGGATGCTGCTGCTCGACGAGGACCGGCTGGCGGACCTGCGGTCCCGGCTCGACGGCGACCTGGCTCCGCAGTGGCGCCGGCTCGCGGAGCAGTGCGACCTGTACCGCCGCACGGAGCCGCCGGCCGAGCACCCGCTCGCGAGCATCACCTACCTGGGCCCGGCGGCCGCGAACCTCGCCCTGGCGTACCGGCTCACGGGCCAACGCCACTACCTCGAGGAGGCGTGGCGCTGGATCTCCGCGGCCGTCTCCTTCGACCACTGGGGCCGCGCCCACCTGCCCGACCACGACCTCGACGCCGGCTGGATCCTGCACGGCCTGTCCCTGGCGTACTCGTGGCTCGGCGACGACCTCGAGCCGGCGCGGCGCGAGGCCCTGCGCGCCAAGCTCGAGCTGCAGGGCGAGCGGCTGTACGACTTCGCCGTCGCGAGCGAGGGCGGCTGGTGGTCCAGCTCGTACTGGCAGAACCACCACTGGATCTGCCACACCGGCCTCGCCGCCGTCGGCTACGCGCTCGGCGTCCGGGCGTGGACGGAGCGGGCCAAGGAGGCGATGGGCACCGTCGTCGACGTGCTGCCCGCCGACGGCTCCGACATGGAGGGCGTCGTCTACTGGCGCTACGGCGTGCCGTGGCTCGCGACGTACCTCGACCTGCTGCAGGACGCCGAGGGCGTCGACTGGTGGGACCGGTGCCGCTTCCTGGCGCGCACCTTCTTCTACCGGCTGCACCAGGCGGCGCCCGGCTACGAGGAGATCGTCGACCACGGGGACTGCCACGACCGGCGCAGCGGGCACAGCGTGGCGCTGTACCGGATCCTCGCCGCGCGCTACCGGCTCGGCGAGGCGCAGTGGCTGGCCGACACCGTCGCGGACCGGTTCTTCTGGCGCGAGGCGTACGAGAGCGGCGTGAAGCCGGGCGTGCTGCCCGAGGCGTGGGCCGAGCTGCTCTGGTACGACGCGTCCGTGACGCCGGTCGACCCGGCCGGCACCGTCGCCCCGCAGGCGGCGTTCGAGGACCTCGGCCTGCTGGTGCACCGCACGTCGTGGGACGACGACGCCACGCTCGTGTCGTTCAAGTCCTCTCCCGGCGGCGGCCACACCGCGTGGGACACGTCGCGCCGGATCGACGCCGAGCGCGGCTGGGACACCCTCAGCGCCGGCCACCACCACCCGGATGCCGGGTCGTTCGTGCTCGCGTCGCGCGGGGCGTGGCTGCTGGTCGACGAGGGGTACTCCAACAAGAAGCGCGCCGGGCACCACAACCTCGTCCTCGTGGACGGGCACGGCTTCGCGGGGGAGGGCCGGTACCACGTCTACGCCGAGGCCCCGCCGGACCGCACCGCCGACATGGTCGACGTGCTCGCCGACGGCGGCTTCCTGCACGGCCGCGCCCGCACCGGGCGGATGTACCCGGCCGAGCTGGGCGTCCAGGCGCTGGAGCGCACGCTGGTCGTCATGCCGTCCGGGCGCACCGTCGTCGTCGACCGCGGCCGCGCCGCCGAGCCGCGCGAGTGGACCGTGCTGCTGCACGCCGACCAGCCGTCGGAGCCGGTCGGCCTCGACGTCCCCCCCGACGGGGCCGTGCGCCGCGTGCTGCGCAACGGCCGCGCGGGCGCGTGGATCACCACCCACGCGCTCACCACCGAGGCGGGCGGCACGCGCGCCGAGCAGGTCGTCACGGACGTGGAGGCGAACCCGACGTCGAGCACGCCGTCGCTGGTCGTGACCCGGCGGCTGCACACGCTGAGGGTCACGCCGCCCGCGTCGCGCGACCTGCTCGCCGTGACCGTCGTGGAGCCGTTCGACGCCTTCCGCCCCACGCCCCCCGCCGCCCGCCTCCTCCCGTCCACCACGGGGGTGGGGGTGGACCTGGGCGGGGGCGAGCGGGTCCACCTCGCCGGGCCGGACGGCGTGATCGACTCGGGCGGCGTGCGCGCCCGGGCGCGAGCGGTGCTGGTGGCCGGCGAGCGGGTCGCCGTCGTCGGGGCCACGCGGGTCGAGCGGGACGGCCGCACGCTGTTCGACCACACCGCGCTCGGCTCCGCCGTCCTCGACGACGACGAGGTCACCGCAGTCCTGCCCGCCGGGACCGGCCGATGACGACGGCCCCCGCCGCCCGGCCGGCCGCGCCCACGAGGCCCACGAGGCCCACGAGGCCCACCGGGCCCACGAGGCCCACGGCCGACCGGTCCCGTCGCTGGTCGCAGACGCTCATGGGCTGGCTGGAGTACCTGGCCCACCCCGTGGCGGCGGGCGCGGCGTTCGCGATCCTGTGCCTGGGGGTCGTCACGTGGCTGCCGGCGCTCGCCGCCGTCGGCCACGCCCTGCGCGCGTGGCGCTCGGACGGCGACGGGCGCACGTTCACCGGCGTGTTCCGGGCGTTCCGTGCGTACCTGCGGCCGCTGCTCGGGCACGCGGTCGCGTCCACCGCGGGGCTCGCCCTGCTGGCCGTCGACGTCGTCTTCCTCGTCGGGCGCACCGGGCCCGGCGCCCTCGTGCTCGTGACGCTCGCGATCGGCCTGCTGGTCGCGAGCGTGCCGTACCACCTGGCGCTCGCGGTGGTCGCCGCCGCCCGGCCGGCCGGATCGGTGCGGACCTGGGTGCCCGGCGCGCTCTGGTTCGCGTTCGCCTCGGTGCCGCGCGGCACCGCCCTGCTGAGCGCCGCCGTGGCGACGCCCGTGTTCTCGCTCGTGATCCCCGCGGGCCCCCTGCTGCTGTGCGCGAGCGTCCCCGTCCTGGTGGGGCTCGTGATCCTCGACCAGACGGAGGACGACGCATGACCGGCACCACCGCCCAGGTACTTCCCCGCCCGGGCGCCGTCGCCCGGCGCTCCCTGCTCACGGGGGCGCTCGCCACCACCGGGGCGCTGCTCCTCGCGCCGCGCGCCACCGCGCTCGCGGGGGCGGAGGCGCTGGCGGAGGCCGGCGCCGCCACGGGCAGGGCCAGGACGACGGCGTGGGTGCCGTCGTGGACCACCGCCCACACGCGCCCCACGGCGACCGACCCGCTGGTGCTCGGCGGCGTCACCGACCGCACGGTGCGCCACGTGCTGCGCCTCAGCGCGGGCAGCCGGGGCACCGGCGGCGGCCGCGGCCGCCCGGGCACGCTGCGGGTGCGGCTCGCCGGCACGTTCTCGGCCGCCCCGGTCCGGGTCGGCGCGGTGACCGTCGCGCGGCGGGCGCCCGGGCTCTCCGGGGCGGGCGCGGGCGTCGACCCCGCCACCGTCACGACCCTCACCTTCGGCGGCGAGCGGGGCGCGCTGCTCGCGGCGGGCGCGACGCTCGTCAGCGACCCGGCGTCCCTCGACGTGCCCGACGGCGGGGACCTCGTCGTGAGCGTGCACCTGCCCGGGCCCACCGGGGCGCTGAGCTTCCACCGCAACACCCACGCGACCGGGTACGTCGGCGCCGGCGACCTCACCGCCGACGCCGGGCCCGGCTTCGACGGCGCGGAGGTCACCAGGTCGGCCGTGCTGCTGGTGGGGGTGGACGTGGAGCGGCCGGGCGTGCCCGGCGTCGCCGTGCTGGGCGACTCGATCACGGAGGGCGTCGGCACCCCGGACGACGCCGACCTGCGGCTCACCGACCACCTCGCGCGCGGGCTCGCGGCCCGCGGCGGCGCCGTCGGCGTCGCGAACCTGGGCATCAGCGGCAACCGCGTGCTGCTCGACGACGAGCGCTTCGGCCCGAGCGGCCAGGCCCGCCTCGACCGGGACGCGCTGGCGCTGCCCGGCGTCGACACCCTGCTCGTGGTGCTCGGCGTCAACGACCTGCAGCAGCCGCCCAGCCAGACCGACCCGGCGGTGCTGCTGGCCGGCTACCGCCAGCTCGTGCTGCGCGCCCGCGACCGGGGGCTGCGCGTGGTCGGCACCACGATCACGCCGTTCGGCGGCTGGCAGCGCTGGACGCCGGCGCTCGAGGAGGAGCGCCGCGTGGTCAACGCGACGCTGCTGGCCGAGGCCGGCCGCGGCACGGGCGCCTTCGACGCCGTCGCCGACGTGGCGTCCGCGCTCGCCGACGCCGCGGACCCGGCGCGGCTCGCGCCCGCCTTCGACAGCGGCGACGGCCTGCACCCCACCCCCGCCGGTGCGGCGGCGATGGCCGCCGCCGTCACCCGCCGCGCCCTCCTGGGCTGACGACCCGCACCACCCACCGCGCACGACCGTTCCACCCTGCGTTCCACCCTGCGTTTCCACCCCACCTGCTCGACGACGAGAGGGACCGTGATGGACATCGACACCTTGAGCATGCCCGCAGACCGCCCGGGCGGGCTCACCGGCCCGAGCCGCCGCAGCGTGCTGCGCGGCCTCGGCGCGCTGGCCGGCGCCGCCGCGCTGGCCCCCGCGCTCAGCCTGCCCGCCCGGGCGACGCCCGCCTCGACCACCGCCGAGCTGGTGGAGCGCTGGTCGGTGCTGCAGACCGGCGGCCCCGGGCTCGACCTCACCGACGCGCACGTCAAGGCCGCCGTGAAGCGCGTCGACCGCGCGGCGACCACCGTCCTCACGACGCTGGACCGGTCCGCGGGGCGCACCGCGCTGTGGCCGGACCTGGCGGACTGGACCAGGTCCAACACCGTGACCACCACGTTCAAGCGCCTGCGCTCGATCGCCGTGGCGTGGGCGACGCCGGGCACCTCGGTGGCCGCCGACCCGGCCGTCGCGGCCGACGTCGCGGACGGCATCACCTGGATGCACGACCACGTCTACGGCCCCGGCATCCCGCGCTTCGACAACGACTGGGACTGGGAGATCGGCTCGGCGTCGGCGCTGGTGGACACGCTGGTCGTGCTGCGCGAGCACCTGGGCGACGCCCTCGCCCGCAGCACCGCCGCCATCGACCACTACACGCCCGACCCGAACCTGTGGCGCGCCGACCGGCAGATCGCGACGGGCGCCAACCGGGTGTGGATCGCGACGGTCGTGGCCGTCCGGGCGAGCCTCGACGGCGACGAGGTCGCGCTCGGCCGGGTGCGCGACGCGCTGAGCGACGTCGAGGGCGGCGGCGCGAACAGCGTGCTGGCCTTCGTGGACGGCGGCACCACCGAGGGCGAGGGCACCGGCGAGGGCTTCTTCCGCGACGGCTCGTTCCTGCAGCACTGGAAGCACCCGTACAACGGCGGCTACGGCAAGGAGCTGCTCGGCACGCTGTCGTCGCTGCTGCACCTGCTGGGCGACTCGCCGTGGCAGGTCACCGACCCGGAGCTGGCGAACGTCTACGCGTGGGTCACCGACGCCTTCGACCCCCTCATCGTGCGCGGCGACATGGCCGCGTCGGTGTGCGGGCGCGAGATCGCGCGCCCCAGCAAGCAGGGACACGTGGCGGCGCAGACCGTCATCGAGGGCACGCTGCGGCTCATCCCGTCCGCGCCGCAGGACCTGGCCGTGACGCTGACGTCGCTGGTGGCGCAGTGGATCACCGAGGACACCTACCGCGACTTCCTCGCCGCCACGACGCCCGCGTCCGTCGTCGCCGCGAACGCGCTGCTCGCCGCGGCCCCCACGCCGCGCGGCGCGCTCGTCGCGCACCGGCAGTACCCGGGGATGGACAAGATGATGCACCGCCGCCCGGGCTTCGCGGTGAGCGTCAGCGCGTACTCGAGCCGCGTCTACAACTACGAGTCCATCCAGAACGAGAACCTGCACGGCTGGCACCTGTCCGACGGCATGGTGCTGCTGTACACCGACGACCTCGGCCACTACAGCGAGGACTACTGGCCCACGGTCGACCCGTACCGCCTGCCGGGCACCACGGTCGACACGGCGCGGCTGGCAAACAGCGCGAACTTCCGCGAGACGAGCGACGCCGCCTGGGTGGGCGGGGCCGCGGTGCCCGGCGCGACGGTCGGCGCGTACGGGCAGGACCTGCGCGCCCGCGGCTCCGACCTGCGAGCCCTCAAGAGCTGGTTCCTCGTCGACGACGCCGTGGTCTGCGTCGGCTCCGGCATCACGGCGCCCGCGGCGGGCGGCGTCGAGACGGTCGTCGAGAACCGCAAGGTGCGCGACGGCGCCGCGCTCGTCGTCGACGGCGTCGCCCAGGGCCTCGGCAACGGCTGGTCCGCCACGCTCGACGACGTGCGCTGGTGCCACCTGTCCGGCACGGCGGGCTACGTGTTCCCCGGCGGCGCGCGGCTGCACGCCCTCCGCGAGGACCGCACGCACACCTGGCGCGAGATCAACGTCAAGTACGGCACGGACACCCCGGTGACCCGCCCGTACGTCACGGCGTGGCTCGACCACGGCGCCGCGCCCGCGGACGCCGCGTACGCCTACGTCATGCTCCCGGCGGCCGACGCCGCCGCCACCCGGGCGTTCGCGGAGGCCTGCGGCACCGCCCTCGGGCTGCGGATCATCGGGCAGGACGCGACCGTGCACGCGGTCGCCCTGGGCGGCACGGTCGCCGCCAACTTCTGGGCGCCCGCGTCGGTGCCCACGGGTGCCGGGGTGCCGGGGGAGGGCGGGTCGCTGCACGCGGACGGCCCCGCGTCCGTCGTCGTGCACGAGTCCGGTCCCGGCTCGGGGGGCACGGAGTGGACCCGGCCCACCACGGTCGCGCTGAGCGACCCCACGCAGACCCGGGCGCAGGTCGTCGTCGACCTCAACCGCGACGGGCTGCGGTTCGTGTCCGCCGACCCGGGCGTGACCGTCACCCGGCGCGGCGCGGGGTGGCGCATCGTCGCCACCACCGCCGGCCTGGCCGGCGCCACCGTCACCGCCTCGTTCGTCTGACCACGGCCCGACCCGACCTGGAGGAACCATGAAGACGAAGCACCTCGGGCTGCCCGTGGCCCTCAACCTGGCCCTCGCCCTCGGGCTGAGCTGCGGCGTGATCGGTGGCGCCGCGGCGCCCGCCGTCGCGGCCGACGTCCCGGCCCCGGTCGCGGCCGCCGGCGCCGGGACGACGGCGACGACGGCGACGACGGCGACGACGGCGACGACGGCGGGCTATCCGACCGACGACGCCCCCGACCCGGCGCCGCTGCGCACCGTGCCCGTGAGCACCAGCGCCGAGCTGGCCGCCGCGTTCAAGGCGGCCCTGCCCGGCGACCGCATCGTGCTGGCCGACGGCGAGTACACGATGGTGAAGCTGGCCGACAAGGCGGGCACCCCCGAGGCGCCCGTCGTCGTCGAGGCGGCGACCCTCGGAGGCGCGGTCGTGACGGCCGGCCAGCTGGAGGTCGCGCGGTCGAGCCACGTCGTCGTGCGCGGGCTGACCCTCCGGAACGCCACGACGCTCAAGATCACCGCGTCCACCCACGTCCGGTTCACCCGCAACGACGTCGCGCTGCGGTTCGAGCCGCCGGCCGACCCGACGTCGTCGCGGCACTGGCTGCAGATCTCGGGGGAGGGCAGCGGCCACCACCGCATCGACCACAACTCGTTCCACGACAAGACGCTGATGGGCAACTACGTCACCGTGTACGGCGGGGCCACGCAGATCTCCCAGCACGACCGGATCGACCACAACTACTTCGGCACGAGCCCGGCGCAGCCGGTGAACGGCGGCGAGGCGATCCGGCTCGGCGTCTCGGCGCTGTCGGACTCCAGCTCGTTCGCCGTCGTCGAGCAGAACCTGTTCGAGAACACGGACTCCGACCCGGAGATCGTCTCGATCAAGAGCGACGACAACACGGTGCGCCACAACACGGTGCGCCGGTCGGCGGGCGCGTTCGTCGCCAGGCGCGGGGACCGCAACGTGATCCAGGGCAACGTGTTCCTCGGCGAGGGCAAGCCCGGCACGGGCGGCGTGCGGCTGTACGGCGACGACCAGCTCGTGTTCGACAACTACTTCGAGGGCCTCCGCGGCTCCGGGTACACGGCGGCGCTGCAGATCGACGGCGGCGACGTGGACGGCTCCGGGGCGACGTCGGCCCACTGGCGGGTGCACCGCGCGACGGTCGTCCACAACACGTTCGTGGACAACGCGTCGACGATCGAGGTCGGCGCCAACTACCTCTACCCGCCCGTGGACTCGCTGGTCGCCGACAACCTCGTCGTCGGCTCGGCCGGCCCGCTGTTCGCCGAGCTCAAGCAGCCCGCCGGCGTCACGTACTCCGGCAACATCGCGTACCCGACGGGCGACGCGACCGTGGGTCTCGCCGTCGGGCCGCGCGAGATCCGCGTCGCCGACCCGCGTCTGGAGCGCGTCGACGGGCTGTGGCGCCTGCGTCCCGGCCCGGCCACGAACACCGCGATCGGCTCGTACCCGTTCCTCGTCGACGACGTCGACGGCCAGCCGCGCGACCGGCGGCCCGACGTCGGCGCCGACGAGGTGTCCGACGCGCCTGTCACGCGGACGCCCCTCGAGCGGTCCGACGTCGGCCCCGCCGCCTGATCCCTGCCCCGCCCGGCGTCCCACCCGACCGGCCCGCCCGTCCCACCCGACCGACCGCACTGGAGTGAGCACCATGAAGCACCGCCTCGCCCTGCCGCTCGGACTGTCCCTCGCCGTGACGCTCGTCGCGGCGCTCGCCGTGCCCGTCGCCGCGCCCTCGGGCGCGGCGGCGGCCACGGCCGCCGACCCGGAGCCGCTGCGCACCGTCCGGGTCTCCACCAGCGCCCAGCTCGCGGCCGCGTTCGCGGACGCGCTGCCGGGCGACCGCATCGTGCTGGCCGACGGCACGTACTCGATGGTCAAGCTCGCCGACAAGGCGGCGACCGCCGCGCACCCGATCGAGATCGAAGGCTCCACCCTGGGCGGCGCCGTCGTCACGGGCGGGCAGCTTGAGGTCGCCCGGTCCAGCCACGTCGTGGTGCGCGGCCTCGCCTGGCGCAACGCGAGCACGCTGAAGATCACCGACTCGACGAACGTGCGGTTCACGCGCAACGACCTCGCCCTGACGTTCCCGAAGCCCGCCGACCCGGCCTCGGCCCGGCACTGGCTGCAGATCTCCGGCGAGGGCAGCGGGTACCACCGCATCGACCACAACTCGTTCCACGACAAGACCGTGCTGGGCAACTACGTCACCGTGTACGGCGGGGCCACGCAGATCTCCCAGCACGACCGGATCGACCACAACTACTTCGGCACCAGCCCGGCCCAGCCCGAGAACGGCGGCGAGGCGATCCGGCTCGGCGTCTCGACGCTCTCGGACTCCAGCTCGTTCGCGACGGTCGAGAGCAACCTCTTCGAGGACTGCGACTCGGACGCCGAGATCGTCTCCCTCAAGAGCGACGACAACACCGTCCGCTACAACACGATCCGGTCGTCGGCGGGGGTCGTCAGCGCCCGGCGCGGGGACCGCAACGTCATCCAGGGCAACGTCTTCCTCGGGGAGGGGAAGGCGGGCACCGGCGGCGTGCGGCTCTACGGCGACGACCAGGTGGTCTACGACAACTACTTCGAGGGCCTCCGGGGCTCGGGGTTCACCGCCGCGCTGCAGATCGACGGCGGCGACGTGGACGGCTCGGGCTCCACGTCGGCGCACTGGCGCGTGCACCGGGCCACCGTCGTCCACAACACGTTCGTGGACAACACCTCCAGCATCGAGGTGGGCGCGAACTACACGTACCCGCCGGTGGACTCGGTCGTCGCGGACAACCTCGTGGTCGGGACCGCCGGGCCGCTGTTCGCCGAGCTCAAGCAGCCGGCGGGCATCACCTACGCGGGGAACATCGCCTGGCCGACGGGCAGCGCGACCGTCGGCATCACGGCGACCGCCGCGCAGGTGCGGGTCGCGAACCCGCTGCTGGTGAGCTCCGGCGGCCTGCGTCGGCTGAGCACCGGCAGCCCCGCGGTCGACGCCGCCACCGGGACGTACTCCTTCCTGAGCGACGACGTCGACGGCCAGGCGCGCGACTCCCGCCCGGACGTGGGCGCGGACGAGCTCTCCGCCGCCGCCGTCACCCGCCACCCGCTGACCACGGCCGACGTCGGCCCGGCGGCGCCCTGACCGCACCACCCGCCCGACCCGCACCACCCCACCCGCACGACACCCAGGAGCACCCGCATGGCCTTCTTCGACAAGCCCCTCGACGACCTGCGCGCCTACCGCCCGGAGCCCGAGGAGCCCGCGGACTTCGACGCGTTCTGGAAGCAGACGCTCGACGCCGCGGCGGCCGCCGCGACGGAGCCCGAGCAGGCGCCGTTCGACGCCGGGCTCGCGACCGTCGAGGTGCGGGACGTGACGTTCTCCGGGTGGGGCGGGCAGCCCGTCAAGGCGTGGCTGCTGCTGCCGCGCGAGCGCAGCGGGCCGCTGCCCGCCGTCGTCCAGTACATCGGGTACAACGGCGGGCGCGGCGTCCCGTGGGAGTGGCTCACGTGGTCCGCGGCGGGGTACGCGCACCTGATCATGGACAACCGCGGCCAGGGCGGCGGCGGCAAGACGACCGCCGACACCCCGGACGTCGCGCCCGAGGGGCACGGGTCGTCGTCGCCCGGCTTCCTCACCCGCGGCATCGAGGACCCGGCCAAGCACTACTACCGGCGCCTGATCACGGACGCCGTGCGCGCCGTCGACGCCGTCAAGGCGCTGCCCGAGATCGACCCGACCCGGGTCGCGGTGCTCGGCGGCAGCCAGGGCGGCGGGCTCGCGCTCGCCGTCGCCGGCCTTCGCGACGACCTCGCCGGGATGGTCGCCGACGTGCCGTTCCTCAGCCACTACCGGCGCGCGTCGCAGATCACCGACGAGGGCCCGTACGCGGAGATCGCGCGCTACCTCAAGGGTCACCGCTTCGAGGTCGAGGACGTGATGCGCACCCTGTCGTACTTCGACGCCACCAACTTCGCCGCGCGCGCCCGCTGCCCCGGCTGGTTCTCCGTCGCGCTCATGGACAAGATCTGCCCGCCGTCCACCGTGTTCGCGGCCTACCACCGCTACGGCGGGCCCGCGCAGATGGAGGTCTTCCCGTACAACGGGCACGAGGGCGGCGCGGCGTACGACATGCCGCGCAAGCTCGCGGCGCTCGCGGGGGTGCTCGGCCCCCGGTGACGCCCCCCGACGATGCCGCGGGGCGGACCCCGCCCCGCGGCGCCATGCTCGCCCTGTACGGCAACACGTTCGTCATGGCGACGGGCTTCTACGTGCTCGTGCCGCTGCTCGCCGTGCACCTGGCCGACGGGCTGGGCTTCGGCCTGGCGCTCGTCGGGCTCCTCGCGGGGATCCGCGCCGGCGCGCAGCAGGGCCTCCAGCTCCCTGCCGGCCTCCTCGCCGACCGGTGGGGCGTGCGGCGCACCATCGTGGCCGGCGTGCTCGTGCGGGCCGCCGGCTTCGGGGCGCTCGCCCTCGCCACGACGCCGGTGGCCGTCGGCGCGGCCGGGGTCGCCGTCGGGCTCGGCGGCGCCCTCTTCCACCCCGCCTCCTACGCCGCGTACGCGCGGCTCGGCGGCGCGCGGCCCGACGTCTTCGCGCGGCGCGAGGCGCTGAGCAACGCGGGGTTCGTCGTGGGGCCGCTGCTGGGCGGCCTGCTGGTGACCACCGGGTTCGACGTCGTGTGCTGGGTGGCCGCCGGCCTGTTCCTCGCGGCCGCCCCCCTCACCTGGTTCGGCCTCGGGCGGGCCGCCGAGCCCGGCGCCGTCCCCGACGCACCGCCCACCCCCGCTGCTCCGGGCGCCGCCGGCGGCGCGATGCGGCGCGAGGCGCGGCGCGCGCTCGTCGCGCTGTGCCTGCTCAACGCGGGCGCGTGGGCGATCTTCACGCAGCTCCAGCTCGTGGTGCCGCTGCGGCTGGACGCCGTGCTCGGCAGCAGCGTCGGCGTCGGTGCGGTCTACGCCGCGGCCGCCGTCCTCGTCCTGGTCCTCACGGTGCCCGTCACGCGACGGCTGCAGGCGCGCCTGCGGATGCCCGCCGTGCTCGCCCTCGGCGTCGCCGCGATGGGCGTCGGCATCGCCGTCCTCGGCGGCGGCCCGGGCGTCGTGTCCCTCGTCGCGGGGATGGTGGTGTTCACCCTCGGCCAGATGGTGTTCCAGCCGGCGATGAGCGCCGTGGTGGCCGCCGGGGCGCCCGCCTCGTCCGTCGCCACCCGATTCGGCGTCAACGGGCTGGCGCTCGCCGTCGGCGGCGTCGCCGGGTCGTCCGTGGTCGGCGCGCTGCTCGCCGGGCCGCTCGCGAGCGGAGGCTGGGCCTGGGCCGGCTTCGCCCTCGCCGGCGCGGGGGTGGCCGTCGGGTACGTGCGGATTCCCACCGGCGGGTGAGAATCGGGGCACGACGACGGAGGGACTGACGGTGCGGGGTTACGTGCTGCGACGCTACGGCCACCCGGGCGTGATGGAGCTGCGGGAGGTGCCGCGTCCGGCCGTACGGCCCGGCGAGGTGCTGGTCCGCGTGCGGGCGGCGGGTCTGAACCCGATCGACTTCAAGACGCGGGACGGCGGCCTGCGGGTGATCACCCGGCTCCGCCTGCCGCTGGTGGCGGGCAGCGAGCTGGCCGGTGAGGTGGTGGCCGTCGGCGCGGGCGTCACGCGGTTCGCGGTGGGGGACCGGGTGTTCGCCCGGGTCGACAAGCGGCGCCTCGGCGCGTTCGCCCCGTTCGCGGCCGTCGCCGAGGGCCTGGTCGCGGCGATGCCCGCCTCGCTCGGCTTCGTCGAGGCGGCGTCGCTGCCGCTCGCCGGGGTCACCGCGCTGCAGGCGCTGCGCGACGAGCTGAAGGTGGCGCCGGGGGACCGGGTGCTCGTCACGGGCGGCGCGGGCGGCGTCGGCACCCTCGCGATCCAGATCGGCCGCGCGCTGGGCGCGGAGGTGACGACCACGGCGTCCGCCCGCGGCGCCGGCCTGGTGCGCTCGCTCGGCGCCGAGCGCGTGATCGACTACCGCGACGAGCGGTTCGCCGACGTCCTGCGCGACTACGACGGCGTCCTCGACCTCACCGGCGGCCAGGACCTCAGCGACGCCTTCACGGTCGTCCGGCCCGGGCGGACGGTCGTCTCCGTGGCGGGCCTCCCGGACGCGACCACGGCACGTGTCGACCTGGACGCGGGCCCCCTCAAGGCGGCGCTCCTGTGGGCCGCGAGCTCCGCGATCCGCCGTCGGGCCCGGCACGCGGGCGTCCGCTACCGCTACCTGTTCATGCGCCCGAGCGGCGCGGACCTCGCCACGCTGGCCGACCTCGTCGACCGGGGCGAGGTCCGGCCCGTCGTCGACCGCACGTTCCCCCTCGCCGACATCGCCGCCGCGTTCGCCTACCTGGAGCGCGGCCGCGCCAAGGGCAAGGTCGTGGTCGAGCTGCCCGACGACGACGACGACGCCGAGGCTGCGGCGTAGCGGCGGCGGGTCAGGCGAGCCGCGCGACGAGGCAGGGCCCGCCCTCGTAGATGCCGCCGTCGACGGCGAGCGCGCGCCCGTCGGCGTAGGACAGCGGCTCGGTGACGTCCGTGTACGCACGGCCGAGCATCTCGGCGACGATGCTGTGGCCGTGCACGACCCGGTCGCCCCCGAGGTGGGCCAGCAGCTCGCGGGCGGCCTGCGGGCCGCCCTCCCCGCGGAAGGCCGCGCGGGAGGTGAGGCGTCGCCACGTCTCCCACCACACGTCCAGGTCGTCCGACGCCAGCCGGTCCCGCCCGGCGGCGACGAGGTCCTCGAGCGTCCGGCCCCAGTCGAGGTAGGCGAGGGTGTCGGAGTGCACCAGGAGCGCACCGGCGTCGTGCGCCGCCATCGGCAGCGCGCGGAGCCACCCCACGTGCTCGTCGGTGAGGCGCGCCTGGTCCGTGGCGAGGCCGCCGTTGCGCTCCCACGACCGGGCGAAGCTCCGCCCCGCGTCGCCCGGCCCGGGGACCGGCGCCTCCCCGAACATCCGCATCCCGAGGGCCAGCACCTCGTGGTTGCCCAGCAGCGCCCCGACGGCCCCCTCGGACTCGTCGACGAGCCGCCGGACGAGGTCGATGACGCCGACGCCGTCCGGCCCGCGGTCCAGGTAGTCCCCGAGGAACCAGAGCCGGGCGTCGAGGCCGGCCCACCGGCCGTCGGCGTCCGTGAGCCCCTCGGCGGCCAGGGCCTGCACCAGGACGTCGCGGTAGCCGTGCACGTCGCTGACCGCGTACACCTTCGTCATCTGTCCGTCGTTCCGTCCGTCGTCCTGCCGCAGGTCGGGCGGCCGCGTCGGGAGGCCGGCCACCGGGACCGGCCCGGGGGACCGGCCGCCGGGGACGACCCTAGCCGCGTGCCGTCGCGCCGCGGGCACGCCGCCCGACCGTGGACCGCCGCGCGGTCAGACGCGCGGCGCGTCCTGGAGCGGCACCGCGGCGGGGCGCTCGCAGGTGCTGGCGACGGCGACGGACGTCCCCTTGTCGGCGGCCGTGAGCAACGACGTCATGACGTCGAGCACGTGGAAGGCCAGGTCGCCGTTCGCCCGGGCGGTGGCGTCGGGCGGGGTGGCGGCGAGGTCGGCCAGCCCGTAGCCACGGCCGGCGTCGCGGTAGCCGGCGCTCGCGGGGAGCTCCTCCCACGCGCCGCCGAGGCGGTGCAGCTCGACGGTCCCGTCGAAGTTGTTGGGGTCCGGGACGACGAGCGACCCCTGGTCCCCGTGGACCTCGATGCGCGACGCGCGCGACGCCACGGTGTCGAAGCTCATGACGAGGGTCGACAGAGCGCCCGACTCGTGGCGCAGCACGCCCGTGACGTGGGTGTCGACGTCGACCGGCACCTGCTCGCCCGCGCGCGGCCCGGACCCGACGGTGCGGACGGAGCGGGGGCGGCTCGCGCTGCCCACCACGGACTCGACCGGGCCCAGCAGGGTGACCAGCGCCGTCACGTAGTACGGGCCCATGTCCAGCAGGGGGCCGCCGCCCGGCTGGTAGTAGAAGTCCGGGTTCGGGTGCCAGCGCTCGTGGCCGGGGGTCACCATCGTCGCCGTGGCGGCGACGGGCGTGCCGACCAGGCCGTCGTCCACCGCCTTCCGCGCCGTCTGCACCCCCGTGCCGAGCACGGTGTCCGGCGCGCACCCGACGCGCACGCCCGCGGCCCGGCCGGCCTCGACGATCGCGCGCGCCTCGTCGGTCGTGGCGGCGAGCGGCTTCTCGCCGTACACGTCCTTGCCCGCCGCGATCGCCCGGAGGGCGACGTCGGCGTGGGCGGCGGGGACCGTCAGGTTGAGCACGACGTCGACCTCGGGGTCGGTGACGAGCTCGTCGACGGCGAGGGCGCGGACGCCCTGCTCGGCGGCGACGGCGGCCGCGCGCGCGGCGTCGAGGTCCGCGACGGCGACGAGCCGCACCGCCTCGAGCCTCGCGATCGTGCCCAGGTACTGGGCGGAGATCGCCCCGACCCCGACGATGCCGATCCTCAGCGGCTGGCCCACAGGATGCCCCTCTCGATGATGGTGCGGACGTTCGGGTCGTCCACGACGTCCAGGCGGTGGCCGGGCGTGGAGACGAAGATGCGGCCCTCGCCCCACTGCCGCGTCCACACGGCGGGGCAGGTCACGGGCCGGTGCCACGGCTCGTGGTCGGGCGCCGCGATCGTGGTGGTGGCCAGGACGTCGTTGTACTCGTCGGTCAGCACCCAGTACTGCTCGGTGGTGAGCTCGAAGTCGGAGATCCCCGCGACGACCGGGTGGTCGGCCCTCTCGGGCACGATGTCGACGGTGTGGCGCACGAAGCAGTCGGTGCCGTCGCCCGGCAGCTCCTCCTTCGGCGCCTTGGCGGGATGGGTCGCGAACTGCCCGCCCACGAGGTGCAGGTAGTCCGAGCTGCTCCGGTACGAGTCGGCGATCCCGCCGTGCCACCCCGCCAGCCCGGTGCCGGCCCGGACGGCGGCGGTGAGGCCGCGCAGCTCGTCGGGGGCGATGGTGCTCATCGTGACGGTCTGGACGACGACGTCCACGTCGGCCATGTACGCGGCGTCGGCGTACACCGCCGTCTCGTCCTCGACCCGCACGTCGTAGCCGTGCCCGGCGAGGAACGGCAGGAACGAGTCGGTGGTCTCCACGGGCTGGTGCCCGTCCCACCCGCCCCGCACGACCAGGGCTCGTCGTTGCGTGAGGTCTGTCATGGGGCAACTCCTATGTTGCGCAACTCGGTGTCGGATCCTTGATGTGTCCGTCGAGTCTTCCATGGCGATATTGCTGCGACAAGGGGTGATCGCCGTGTCGATCTCCGTGAACTTGTTGCGCAACTTTGGTGCGGGTGGATACCGTCCACGTGTGTCCGACGACCGTCCCACCACGCTCGCCGACGTCGCCGCCGCCGCCGGCACCACCGTGCCCACCGTCTCCAAGGTGCTGCGAGGCCGCTCCGACGTCTCCGCCGCGACGCGGGCCCGCGTCATGGCCGCCGTCGACTCGCTCGGGTACCGCGGCCGGGCGGGCCGCGGCCTCGCACCGAGCGGGGACCGGCCGCCGCTGGTGGACCTCGTGCTCAGCGGGGTCGACGGCACCTGGGCGAACCGCGCCCTCAGCGGGGTCGAGGAGGCGGCCACCGCGGCGGGCCTCGACATCGTCGTCTCGGTGGCGCGCCGGCCCGACGACGCCTGGCTCACGCGCCTGCTCGCCCGCCACTCGCGGGGGGCGGTCATCGCGCTCGTCGACACCACGCGCGAGCAGCTCGCCACCCTCACCGCGGCGCGGGTGCCCGTCGTCCTGCTCGACCCGGTCACCCAGCCGCCCCGGACCGTCGCGAGCGTCGGCGCCACCAACTGGGCGGGCGGCCGGGCCGCCGCCGAGCACCTCCTCGGCCTCGGTCACCGCCGGCTCGCCGTCCTCGCGGGGCGGCGCACCCACCTGTACAGCCAGGCGCGGGTGGACGGGTTCCGCTCGGCCACGGCCGAGGCGGGCACCGACCCCGGGCCCACGGTCGAGCACGCCGACTGGTCGCGGGCGGGCGCCGCCGCCGCGGCCGCCGACCTCCTGGCCGGCCCGGACCGGCCGACCGCGGTCTTCGCGTGCTCCGACCGGATGGCCCTCGGGGTCTACGACGCCGCGGCCGCCGCCGGGCTCCGGGTACCCGAGGACGTGAGCATCGTCGGCTTCGACGACCTGCCGGAGAGCGAGTGGGTGCGGCCGGGGCTGACCTCCGTGCGCCAGCCGATCGCGCAGATGGGTGCGGCGGCGCTGCGGATGCTGCTGCGCCTCGGCGAGGAGGACCCGGCCGCGCCCACGGGGGACGCGCCGCGCGAGGAGCTCGCCACCACCCTCGTCGTGCGGGGGTCGACGACGGCTCCGTGAAAAAGCGCTCCCGGCGCGGGGGAGCGGCTGCGAGCATGACCGCATGGACACCCCTGCCCCCGTCGAGGCCGTCCCCGTCGACCTGGCGACGTGGCCGCGCCGGCAGCACTTCGAGCACTACCGGGCGTCGCCGTGCACGTACGCGATGACGGTGGAGGTGGACGTCACGGCGTTCGCCGAGGAGCTGCGCACGTCGTCGCGCAAGACGTACGTGGCGCAGGTCTGGGCGCTCGCGACCGTCGTCAACCGGCACCAGGAGCTCCGGATGTGCCTCACCGCCGACGGCGCCCCCGCCGCCTGGCCGGTGGTGCACCCGGCGTTCACCGTGTTCAACGCCACGCGCGAGACATTCGCGTGCGTGTGGGCGCCCTACGACCCGGACTTCGGGGCGTTCCACGACGTCGCGGCGGCGCTCCTGGCCGAGCACTCCCGGGCCACCGACTTCTTCCCGCAGGGCGCGCCGCCGCCGAACGCGTTCGACGTCTCCAGCCTGCCGTGGGCGTCGTTCACCGGGTTCACGCTGAACATCCGCGACGCCTGGGGCCACCTGGCGCCGATCTTCACCCTCGGCCGGTACGTGGAGCGGGACGGCCGGGTGCTGCTGCCGCTCGCCGTCCAGATCCACCACGCCGCCGCCGACGGCTTCCACACGGCGCGGCTCGTCACCGAGCTCCAGGAGCTGTTCGCCGACCCGTCCTGGGTGGCCTGAGTCACTCCACGGGGCCCGGCACAGGGTCACCAGCCGGACGCCCAGGCGCCCGGACGGCGAGACGGCTTACCCTCTAGTCCCGTGAGCGAGAACCTGGGATCCACCGGCTCGATCGAACGTGTGGTGGCACGCCACGAGATGCCCGACCCTCTGCGCGACGACATCCGCCTCCTCGGCGGACTGCTCGGCACCGTGCTCAAGGAGGCCGGCGGTCAGGGCCTGCTCGACGACGTCGAGAAGCTGCGCGGCCTGACGATCCGCGCCTACGGGGCGGACGACGGCGGCGCGACCCTGGCCGAGGCCGCCGACGTCGTGGCCGGCTTCACGCCGGAGCGCGCCGAGCAGGTCGCGCGGGCCTTCACGTGCTACTTCCACCTGGCGAACCTCGCGGAGGAGTTCCACCGCGTCCGCGTGCTGCGGGCCCGCGAGTCTGACGCCGCGGGGAACGTCGTCATCGAGGACTCCTTGCCGCAGGCCTTCACGCAGCTCGCGGAGGAGGTGGGCCGGGACGAGGCGCTGCGCCGCCTCGGCGAGATCGAGTTCCGCCCCGTCCTCACCGCGCACCCGACCGAGGCCCGACGCCGCGCCGTCTCCGGCGCCGTTCGCCGCATCTCCGGCCTCGTCGCCGACCGCGACACCATGCGGCCCGGCGGCACCACGCTCGCCGAGAACGAGCGCCGCCTGCTCGCCGAGATCGACACCATGTGGCGCACGTCGCCCATCCGCGCGCACAAGCCGTCGGTGCTCGACGAGGTGAAGACCGCGATGGGCGTCTTCGACGCCACCATGTTCACCACCTTCCCCGAGGTGTACCGCCGCCTGGACGACTGGCTGCTGGACGGCGAGGCGGGCAGCGTCCCGCCCGTCGCCCGCCCGTTCGTCCACCTCGGCTCCTGGATCGGCGGCGACCGCGACGGCAACCCGAACGTCACCGCCGAGGTCACCCGCCAGGCCGCGACCCTCGCCGCCGAGCACGCGCTCGGCGCGCTCGAGAAGGCCACCGTCGAGACCGGGCGCAAGCTCACGCTCGACGAGGACGGCACCCCGGCGTCGGCCGACCTCAAGGCGCTCTGGCAGCGGATGCGCCAGCTCTCCGACGAGCTCGTCTCCCGTGCCGCCGCCGACTCGCCGAACGAGCCGCACCGCGCCGCCGTCCTCGCCGTCGCCGGCCGCGTCTCCGCGACCCGCCGCCGCGACGCCGACCTCGCCTACCGGGACCCGGAGGAGCTCGTCGCCGACCTCGAGGTCGTGCAGCGCTCCCTCGTCGAGGCCGGCGCCCCCCGCGCCGCGTACGGCGACCTGCAGAAGCTCGTGTGGCAGGTGCAGACCTTCGGGTTCCACCTCGCCGAGCTCGAGGTCCGCCAGCACTCGCAGGTGCACGCCGCCGCCCTCGCCGAGATCGACGAGAAGGGCATCCACGGCGAGCTCTCCGAGCGCACCGTCGAGGTGCTCGACACCTACCGCGCCCTCGGCGCGGTGCAGAAGCGGTTCGGCATCCGCGCCGCCCGCCGCTACATCGTGTCCTTCACGCAGGCGCCCGAGCACCTGGCCGCCGTCTACCGGCTCGCCGCGCTGGCGTTCGAGGGCTCCGACGACGCTCCGGTCGTCGACGCCGTCCCGCTGTTCGAGACCTTCGACGACCTCGAGAACTCCGTCGACATCCTCGAGGCGATGCTGGAGTTCCCCGAGGTGCAGCGCCGCCTCGCGGAGAACGGCCGTCGCGTCGAGGTCATGCTCGGCTACTCCGACTCCTCCAAGGACGTCGGCCCCGTCGCCGCGACCCTCGCCCTGCACAAGGCGCAGTCGCGGATCGCCGAGTGGGCGCAGCGCCACGACATCACGCTCACCCAGTTCCACGGCCGCGGCGGGTCCCTCGGCCGCGGCGGCGGCCCGGCCAACCGCGCCGTCCTCGCGCAGCCGCCGCACTCCGTGGACGGCCGGTTCAAGCTCACCGAGCAGGGCGAGGTCATCCTCGCCCGCTACGGCGACCCGACGATCGCCGCCCGCCACATCGAGCAGGTCGCCGCGGCCACGCTCCTCGCGTCCGCGCCGACCGTCGAGAAGCGCAACGCCGAGGCCCGGGAGCGGTTCGCGCCGCTGGCCGACGCCCTCGACGTGTCGTCGCGCGCCGCCTTCCACGGCCTGGTGAAGTCCGACGGCTTCCCGCAGTGGTTCTCGCAGGTGACGCCGCTGGAGGAGGTCGGCCTGCTGCCGATCGGCTCCCGCCCCGCCAAGCGCGGCCTGTCGGTCAACTCGCTCGACGACCTGCGCGCCATCCCGTGGGTGTTCTCCTGGTCGCAGGCGCGCATCAACCTCGCCGGCTGGTTCGGCCTCGGCACGGCGCTCCAGGCGCGCGGCGCCGAGGAGGGCGGCCTCGAGGAGCTGCAGGCCGCCTACCGCGACTGGCCCCTGTTCACCACGCTGCTCGACACCGTCGAGATGGGTCTCGCCAAGACGCAGGAGGACATCGCCGCGCAGTACCTCGCGCTCGGCGACCGCGACGACCTCGCGGAGCTCGTCCTCGGCGAGCTCCGCCTCACCCGCGAGTGGGTGCTCCGCGTCACCGGCAACGAGTGGCCCCTCGCCAACCGCCGCGTCCTCGGCCGCGCCGTCCAGCTGCGCTCCCCGTACGTCGACGCCCTCTCCCTGCTCCAGGTCCGCGCCCTGCGCGCGCTGCGCAGCAAGGGCGTCAGCGAAGGGCTCACCGTGGACGACGGCGAGTGGGTGGACGGCGGCCACAAGGACCGCTGGCAGCACCTGCTGCTGCTCACCGTGAACGGCGTCTCCGCAGGCCTGCAGAACACGGGCTGACCCGCGCCGTCGCCGGTCGAGCCTGTCGACAACCCGGCACCGGGCTCGACAGGCTCGACCGACGGAGACGTCGGGAAATGCGCTGGCACGACCGTCCGTGCCTGGTCACGATGGGCAGCACGCCCCCCACTGACCTGGAGTGATCAGCGCATGTCTCGTCGTCCTGCCCACATCGCGATGGTCGGCGTGCCCGCCGTCAGCCACGTCCTGCCGAGCCTGGAGGTCGTCCGCGAGCTCGTCGCGCGCGGGCACCGGGTGACGTACGCGAACGACGCCCCGGTGGCCGACCTCATCGTGGCCACGGGCGCAGAGCTGGTGCCCGTCACGTCCACGCTGCCGGTCGCCGACAACGACTGGCCCGAGGACGCCATCGGTGCGATGGAGACGTTCCTCGACGACCAGATCCAGGTGCTGCCGCAGCTGCGCGCCTTCTACGACGACGACCCGGCGGACCTCTACCTGTACGACATCGGCGGCTACTCGGCGCGGGCGCTGGGTGAGTCCCAGGGGCGGCCCGTGATCCAGGTGTCGCCCACGTTCGTCGCGTGGGACGGCTACGCCGAGGAGGTCGTGGCGCCGCTGTGGCAGCTCCCCGGCGCCGACGCGTACCGGGAGAAGTTCGCCCGCTGGCTCGCGACGAACGGGGCCACGACCACGGACGTCGACGCCTTCCCGGGCGCGCCCGGCACGGTGCTGGCGACGATTCCGAAGGCGATGCAGCCGCAGGCCGACCGCGTCGACACCGATGTGGCGACGTTCGTCGGTCCGTGCTTCGACATCCGCGGTGACGGCGGCAGGTGGAGCCGGCCGACAGGCGCGGAGAGGGTGCTGCTGATCTCCCTCGGCTCGGCGTACACGCGGCAGCCGGAGTTCTACCGCCGGTGCCTCGCGGCGTTCGGCGACCTGCCCGGCTGGCACGTCGTGCTGCAGGTCGGGAAGCACGTCGACCCCGGTGAGCTCGGCGAGCTCCCGTCGAACGTCGAGGTGCACGCCTGGGTGCCGCAGCGGGCGATCCTGGAGCAGGCCGACGCCTTCGTGACCCACGCCGGGATGGGCGGGAGCAGCGAGGGGCTGCTCGCCGGGGTGCCGATGATCGCGGTGCCGCAGGCCGTCGACCAGTTCATGAACGCGGACCGGCTGGTGGAGCTCGGCGTCGCGCGCCGCCTCAGCTCCGCCGACTCCACCGCCGCTGAGCTGCGTGCGGCGCTGCTCGAGCTCGCCTCCGACCCCGACGTCGCGCGCCGCTCGGCCGCGCTGCAGGCCGCCGCGCGGGCGGAGGGCGGCACCCGACGGGCGGCCGACCTCGTCGAGGCCGCGCTGGGCTGAGGCGCGGCTACGCTGCAGGGCATGAGCCTGGTGACCTTCAAGGACCTGTGCGTCGACGCGGTGGACGCGCGGGTGCAGGGCGAGTTCTGGGCCCGCACGCTGGGGCTGCGGGCCGAGCCGCTGGACGACGGCGACGTCGTGCTCCGCGACCCGGGCCCCGACCCGGTGGCGGAGCGGACGATCTGGGTGAACACCGTGCCCGAGGCGAGGACGGTGAAGCACCGCGTGCACCCCGACGTGCGCGCGCTGTCGCTCGACGAGTTCCCCGACCGGCCGCGCCTCACCGAGCCCGGTCAGTACCACTACACGACGCTGGCCGACCCCGAGAGCGGCGAGTTCTGCGTCTTCACGTACGACGAGGTGCCGGACTACCGGCTCAAGGACGTCGTCGTCGACTGCGCGGACTACCGGACCGTCGCCGCGTTCTGGCACGAGCTGCTGGGCGGCACGCTCACGCAGGACGACGACATGGACTACGCCTACCTCGACGAGGGCGCCGGCGTCCCGTTCGAGTCGTTCGACTTCGTCCCCGTGCCCGAGCCGAAGACGGTCAAGAACCGCTGGCACTGGGACGTGATGCTGAACGACGGCGTCACCCTCGACGACCTCGTCGCCCGCGGCGCGCGCGTGGTGCGGCCGCAGGACGACGAGATCCGCTGGACCGTGATGGCCGACCCCGAGGGCAACGAGTTCTGCGTCTTCCGCCCCTGAGCCCGGGCCCCGGTGCTCAGGGGCGGGCGGCGAGCGCGGTGAGCACCCGGTCCACGCTGGACCGGATGCCCCAGCGCTCCGCGAGGGCGTCCAGCGCCTCGGGGTCCTTCGGCGCGCGGGGCAGGGCGTCGTCGACGGCGTCGACGGGCGCGTCGCGCGCGACCTGGACCACGGTGGGCGCGACGTCGAGGTAGGGCGCGGCGTCCAGCAGCTTCTGCCGCTGGGTGGGCGTGAGGCCCTTCGCGCCGTGCTCGGCCGCCGCGCGCAGCCCCGCCAGGTCGCCGAACGTGGCGAGCAGCTTCGCGGCCGTCTTCTCGCCGATGCCGGGCACGCCGGGCAGCCCGTCCGACGGGTCGCCGCGCAGCGTCGCCATGTCGGCGTAGGCCTGGCCGCTCGGCACGCCGTACTTCTCCGCGAGGCGCGCCTGGTCGATCACGTCGGGGTCGCGCACCCCGCGCGCCGGGTACAGCACGCGGACGCCGGCGGCGTCGTCGACGAGCTGGAACAGGTCGCGGTCGCCGGTCACGATGTCGACGCTCGCCGGGATGACGATGCCGACGGCGCCCGCCACGGGCAGCGCGGTGGCCGCGCTCCGCGCCACCTCGCGGGTCACGAGCGTGCCGATGACGTCGTCGGCCTCGTAGCCCTTCGCCCCCACGCGGGCGATGCCGAGCGCGGCCAGCACGTCGACGATGACGGGCACCTGCGGCGTGAGCAGGTCGGGGACCTCCTCGACGTCCGGCTCGCCCGCGGGCGTGACCCGCGCGACCCGGTGCTCCTTGTACGAGCCGATCGCCTCGACCCGGAACGCCGGCCGCCAGTCCTCGTCCCAGCACGCCACGAGCCGGTCGGGCCCGTGCTCCGTGACGAGGAACGCGATCATGTCCAGCAGGCCGCGCACCGCGTTGACGGGCTTGCCGTCGGGGGAGCGCAGCGAGTCGGGCAGGCCGTAGAAGGCGCGGAAGTACAGGCTCGCGGAATCCAGCAGCATGAGGCTCACCGGGTCAGCGTGTCACAGCCCTCCGACGACGAGGCCGCGGCCACGCGTGTCAGAGCGCGCGGCCGGCCAGGACGCCGAGCGCGATGCCCAGCGCGACGGCGGCGAGGGTGAGCGCCATCGTGCCGAGGGCGTTGGCGAGCGCGAGCCGCGTGCGGCCGGACCGGGCGAGACGCACGGTCTCGACCATCGCCGTCGAGAAGGTGGTGTAGCCGCCGCAGAACCCGGTCGCGACGGCCAGCCGCCACGGCTCCAGGCGGTCCGGTTCGCCGGCGCCGAGCAGCACGCCCGTGACGAGGCCGATGACCAGCGAGCCGGAGACGTTCACGACCACCGTCGCCCACGGGAACGCGGCACCGGGCGTCCGGGCGCGCACGGCCCCGTCGACGACGAACCGCGCGGCCGCGCCGAGCCCGCCGGCGAGCGCCACGACCAGCAGCGCGACCGCGGCGCTCATCGCGCCCGCCGGCGCGAGCCCAGCAGCACCCCGGCCAGGCAGGCGAGCCAGCCGAGCACGAGCGTGCCGCCCGCGTACGCCAGCCCCTGGGCGACGGCGCCGCCGGTGAGCAGCCGCTCCGTCTCCAGCGCCAGGGACGAGAACGTCGTGAACCCGCCCAGGACGCCGGTGCCGACGGCCAGCCGCACCCGCTGCACGGCGGGCGTCTCGGGCCCGCGGGCGGCGAGCGACTCCAGCAGCCAGCCCAGCACGAAGGCGCCGAGAACGTTGGCGGTGAGCGTCGCGACCGGCCAGCCGTCGATCGCCGGCCACGCCACCGCCAGCCCGTAGCGGGCGGCGGTGCCGACGGCGCCCCCGGCGGCGACCAGCGCGACGAGGCCCGGCCGCCGGTGGGCGGGGCGCACGCGGGCGGGCGGGCTGCCCGCCGTCACGAGGCGTCGCCCGCGTGCGTGTCGGGCAGCACGACGACCGGCCGCGGCTGGTCGTGGATGAGGTGGCCGGCCACCGTGCCGCCCACGAGGTGCGTGGCCCAGCCGCGCATCCCGGGCCGACGCGCCCCGACGACGACGAGGACGGCGTCGTGCTCCGTGGCGAGGCGGGCGAGCTCCGCGGCGGGGTCGCCGCCGGTCACCTCGAGGCGCCACGGCACGGGGCTGGCGTCCAGGGCGGCGGCCACGGCCTCGCGCAGGGCGGTCGTGTCGGCGAGCTCCGCGCCGGCGTCCGGGTCCACGGGGACGACGGCGCCCGACGGCTCGCGCACGGCGCTCTCGTCGACCGCGACGCACAGGAGCTCCGTCCCGAGCGCCTCCGCCAGCCCCGCGGCCCGCCGGAGCACGCTCGGGTGCCGGTCGTGCGGGATGCCCACGAGCACGGGACCAGTCATACGGCCATCGTAGGCAGCCGCGGTGGCCGGGGGGTCAGACGCCCCGGTCGACGACGGGCACGCCGTCCTCGTCGAGCCGCTCCGGCTCCGGCGCGCGCACGCCGAGCAGCTTGGCGACGGGGGTACCGGTGAACCCGTAGACGATCGCGGTGAGCAGCACGACGCCGAAGATCACGGGCACGAGCTGCGGGAACGACTCGCCGGCGTCCTCGAACCGCAGCGCGAAGACGGAGGCCGTGGACGCGGCGACGATGCCGCGCGGCGCCATCCAGCCGATCATCGCGCGGTCCGACCAGCGCAGGCCTGTGCCCAGGGTGGAGACGACGGCGACCAGCGGCCGCAGCACCAGCACGAGGACCACGACGATGCCCGCGGTGGGCAGGGCGTACCGGGCCAGCGCGTCGAGGTCGATGCGCGCGGACAGCACCACGAACAGCGAACCGATGAGGAGCAGCCCGATGTGGGTGCCGAACTCGTGCAGGGGCTCGATGCGTGCCACCCGCTGGTTGGCCAGCACGGCGCCGAGGGCGGTGGTGGCGAACAGGCCGGCCTCGTCGTGCACGCCCTCGGCGATGGCGTAGGCGCCGAGCGCGAACGCGACCGCGAGCACCACCTCGGTCTCCTTCGGCACCCGCCCGAAGCGGATGACGACGACGAGCAGCGCGGCGGCCACCGCCCCCACGAGGAGGCCCCACGCCCCGGTCTCCAGGAGGCTCACCGGCTCGGCGTGCAGCACCACGTTGGCGACGGCGAGCGCGACCGTGGCGCCGATGGGGTCGATGAAGATCCCCTCGAAGGCCAGCACGGACTCGACGGGCTGGCGCGGCCGGATGATCGCGAGCAGCGGCCCGACGACGGTCGGCCCCGACACGATGAGGATCGCGCCGACGACCGCCGCCCGCCCCCACGACAGGTCGAGGAAGAGGTGGGCGATCACCGTCGCGCCCAGGCCGGTGAGCAGGGCACCGGTGGTCACGAGCCCGAGGACGGGACGGCGCGCGCCGCCGCGCAGGCGGCCGAAGTCCAGCTTGAGCGACTCCTCGAACAGCAGGAGGCCCACGGCCATCGAGACCAGGGGGAAGAGGGCGTCGCCGAACACGGCGTCCGGGTCCAGCCAGCCGAGCACCGGCCCCACGAGGAGGCCGAACGCGAGCAGCAGCAGGATGGACGGCACCCGCAGCGCCCGCGCCGCCACCTGGCCGGCGACACCGACGGCCACGACGAGGGCGATCCCGCCGACGAGGTCCATGCTCACTCCTCCGCGCCGTCGCGGCGGCGGGCCTCGGCCTCGCGGGCGGCGCGCTCGCCGGCCTCGAGGTTGCGGCGGCGGCGCGACGACCACGGGCCGTCGCCACGGCTGGGTTCCTTGTCCGGGTCGCGCAGCAGGCTCGACTCGACCAGCTCGTGCCGCTGGAGGTACGTGTTCCCGAGGGCCTGCACGGTCGCGAGGATCGGCAGCGCGAGGAACGCGCCGAGCGCGCCGAACACGGCGCCGAACCCGAGGACGCCGACGAACGACACCGCGGGGTTCATCTCGAGCGCCCGGGCGCTGATCCTCGGGGAGAAGATCAGGTTCTCCACCTGCTGGTACGCGATGATGAAGATCAGCACGGCGAGCGCCTGCGGCAGCCCCTGCGCGGCGAGCGCGACGGCCACGGGCAGCGCCCCGCCGATGTACGTGCCGATGGTGGGCACGAACTGAGAGACCACGCCGGTGAACACGGCCAGCGGCAGCGCGTACGGGGTGTTCATGATCAGCAGGAACACGAACGTGAAGACGCTCGACAGCGCGGCGAGGACCACGCGGGAGCTGATGAAGTCGGAGACCTTCACCTGCGTGATCTCCCACAGGGTCAGCACCTCCTGCTGCCGGTCGGGCCGCAGCCAGGAGCAGACGGCGGCCCGGAACTTCGGCCCCGCGGCCATGAGGTAGTACGTGATGAGCAGGATCGTGGTGATCGCGAAGAGCACCCCCACGATGGAGGCGCCCACGCTGATCGCGCCGGTGGCGACGTCCTGCCCCCACTGGTCGAGCGCCTGCGCGACGAGGTCGTCGGAGTCGGGGACGGTGACGTCCCAGCGCTGCTCGATGCCGGTCTGGATGCTCGTGTAGAGGTCGGGCAGCGAGGAGACCAGCTGGATCAGCTGCTGCACGAACAGGTTGCCGAACAGGGCCAGGACGCCCGCGACGACGACGATCGCCCCGCCCAGCGAGGCACCCGCCGCGGCACCGCGCCGCCACCCGTGCCGCACCAGCCACACGACGATCGGCTCCAGGGCCAGGGCGACGAAGAACGAGATGAGGACGTTGACGGCCAGCCCCCCGAGCTGGCCGAACGCGTACGACAGGAACGTGGCGACGAACACCGCCACGACGACCATGGCCAGCGCCCGCGGCAGCCACCGCGGCGGGTTGCGGCTGTCGTGCTGGACGGGGCGGACGGAGTCGTCCACCTCCTCGTCGGGGGCGGGCGGCGGGGGCGCGGCCGAGCCGGGCACGCCCTCGGGCTGCGGGGCGTCCGTGGTCATGCGGGAAAACGTAGCCCAGCAGGCCGTCCGGGGCGCGGGCTACGCGCGGCGCGGCTACAGCGCGGGCAGGCGGTCCGGCAGCCCGAAGCGGGGGAACCAGGTGGCGGTGTCGAGGAACGTGGTGATGCCGGTGATGCGGCCGCTCCCGTCGTCCTCGAGCACGGCGAGCCCCCACGGCGACCAGCCGCCCGCCGGGTCCTGCCGGTACTGCCCGTAGGCCATCGAGCCGTTCGCCTGCACGGGCAGGCACCGCGAGCCGCGGCAGCCCGCGCCGGGCCCGGTCATCCAGCGGATCACCTCGCCGCTGCCGTGCACCCACATCGTGTACGGCGGCATGTTGAGGACGGCGTCGTCGTGCAGCAGGGCGACGAGGGCGTCCATGTCGTAGCGCTCGAAGGCGTCGAGGTACCGCTCCAGCAGGTCCTGGTCGATCTCCGCCCACCGGTCCTCCGCGTCGGCCGCGGCGTCCTCCGCCTCGGCGGCGTCGCCGGAGCGCCGCAGCCCCTTGCTGCCGAGGGTGGCGCGGGCGCGCTGCAGCGCGCTGTTCACGGACGCGACCGTCGTGTCGAGGAGCTCGGCGACCTCCGCGGCCGACCAGCGCAGCACCTCGCGCAGGACGAGCACCGCGCGCTGCCGGGCGGGCAGGTGCTGCAGCGCGGCGACGAACGCGAGGCGGATGGACTCGCGCCCGATCGCGACGTCCGCCGGGTCGCCCTCGCGCGGCAGGACGGCGTCGTCGGGCACCGGCTCGAGCCACCGGTCCTCGGCGAGCACGTCGCCGAAGTACTGCTCCTCCGCGGGCTGCGGGCCGCCCAGGCCCATCGGGCGCTCGCGCCGCTTCGTCGAGCCGAGGTGGTCGAAGCAGACGTTCGTCGCGATGCGGTACAGCCACGAGCGCAGCGACGAGCGGCCCTCGAACCGGTCGTAGGACTTCCACGCGCGCAGCAGCGTCTCCTGCACCGCGTCGTCGGCCTCGAACGCGCCGCCGAGCATGCGGTAGCAGTAGCCGGTGAGCTCGCGGCGGTACTGCTCGAGGAGGGCGCCGACGTCGTCCGAGGTGCCGGCGGCCGTGGTCGACGGCGTGGGGGCGCTGCGCTGGGCGGTGTGAGTCACGTCTCACACGGTACGACGGGCCTCCGACGCTCCGCAGGGGTGTCGCCCGGGGCGACGGACGGCGGGCGGCGCGGCTCAGCGGCGGTCGTCGCGCAGCACGCGCTCGACCAGGGGGACCGTGCCCGAGGCGGGCGTCAGGGGACGGACGCGCTTGACGGTGCCGGTCAGCGGGCGCGCCTCCCGGTCGATCTCGAACCACACCGTCTTGCCCTCGACCACGCCGGAGTGGCGGCCCACGGCGTCGGAGCCGTCGTGGAGCTCCACGCCCCACCGCGACGCGAGCCGGTCGAGGAACAGCACGCCGCGGCCGGACAGGTCCTGCGGCTGCGGGGACTGCAGCTCGGGCTCGGCCGTGCTGCCGTCGCGGACGCCGACCCGCAGACGGCGCCCGTCCACCTCGACGGTCGCCGTGATGGGGCCCTCGCCGTGCTCCAGCGCGTTGGTGAGCACCTCGCTGGTCAGCAGCATCGCGGTGCGCCGCAGCTCGTCGGAGACGTCGCACGACTCGAGCACGTCGTCCACCCAGCGCCGCGCGGGCCCCAGGTCGCTCAGGTCGTCGTCGGCGACGCGGCGCTCCGCCTTCGCGGGCCCGGCCGACGACGGCGGCCCGGACGGGGCGGGGACGCGCACGCGCACCGCGAGCACGGCGACGTCGTCGCGCTGCGTGTCGCCGACGAGGCCGCGCACGAGGGCGCGGGGGACGGCGGACGTGGCCTCGCCGTGCGCGCCCCGCAGCACCGTCTCCAGGTCGGACAGGCGCTGGTCGCTGGGGACGCCGCGGCGCTCCACGAGCCCGTCCGTGTACAGCACGAGGGTGTCGCCGGGCAGCAGGCGGGCCGTGCGGTCGACGCGCGCTGTGGACGGGACGACGCCGAGCAGGAGGTCGGGCGTCGCGTCCAGCCGCTCCACGCCGCCGTCGCGGCGCAGCACCATCGGCGGCGGGTGGCCCGCCACCGACCAGGTGAGGGTGTAGGCGCGCTCGGGCGGCTCGGCGCCGTCGACCCGGTCCTCGGGGCACGGCGCCGGGTCGCGGTCCAGCCGCGCGACGACGGCCGTCGCCATCGCCCGCGGGCCGAGGCGCGCGTTCGCCTTGTCGAGGCGGGTCAGCAGCCCGGCGGGCGACTCGTCGTGGCTCCACGCGAGCGCCCGCAGCATGGAGCGGAGCTGACCCATCTGCGCGGCCGCGTGCACGTCGTGGCCCGCGACGTCGCCGATCATCACGATCGCGGTGCCGTCGTCGCGCACCACGGCGTCGTACCAGTCGCCGCCCACCTGGTCGGTGCGGGCGGCGGGGGAGTACGTGGTCGCGATGTCGAGGTGGGCCACGGCGGGCGGCGCGGTGAGCATCGACTCCTGCAGCGTCGTCGCCACCCGGCGCCGCGCCTCCAGCAGCGCCACCCGCTCCAGGGCGAGGGCCACGTACCGGCTGATCGTCGACTCGAGGGCGGCGGTCTCGGCGTCGTGCTCGCGCGCCTGGTCCCACACGCAGGCGATGACGCCCACGACCATCCCGTTCGACATCACGGGCAGGAACGACCGCGCCCCCTCCGAGACGGAGCCCACGGGCATCATCTCGGGATAGCTCGCCACCATCTCCGTGTGGTCGCGGAACCGCAGGGCGGCGCGGCTCCGCACCACGTGCGTGTCGGGCCGCGGCGCGTCGAGGCGGGTGCTGCGCAGCGCGGGCTCGCCGGGGTGGTGGTGCCCGACGGTGAAGAACGACAGGTGCCGGCGGTCCGCGTCCACCAGCGCCAGCGACACCCAGCGGGCGCCCGTGCCCGTGCCGATGACGTGCGCGATCGCGTCCTCGACCTCGTCCAGCGTGGTGACGCGCGCGAACCGCTCCGACAGGCCCAGCAGGAACCGCGACCGGCGGTGCGCGCGGAACGCCACCTGCTCGGCCAGCCGGGCGCGCTCGCGCTCGGCGCGCAGCCGCAGCTCGCCGGAGGCCGCCGCCGACAGGTCGGCCAGCGTCGCGAGGTCGGTCTCCGTCCAGGTCCGCGGCTCCGACGACACCGCCCACAGGGCGCCGACCACGTGCCCGCGGGCGTCCTCGATCGGGTACCCCGCGTACGCGGCGAGCACGAGCTCGCCGATGGCGTGCCGGCCGTCCACGCGCGGGTCCTCGTCGGCGTCGCGCACCACCAGGGGGGTGCGGGTCCGCGCGACGATCGTCGTCAGGGGGCGGGGCAGCTCGATGCGGCGGCTGCGCTGCGCGGCCTCGGGGAAGCCGACGGCGCCGGGCAGCGTCTTGACGTCGCCGTCGTCCGTGAGCATGACCACGGCGGCGGCGGGCACACCGAGCTGGCGGTGCACGAGCCGCGCGATGCGGTCGAACACCTCGTCTGCGAGCGGCTCACCGACGATGGGACCGGCCGGCGGCCCGGGCACACGATCGGACGTGGGACCGGGCACGGGCCCGGGCGGTGGTCCGGGCGGGGAGCCGACAGCCTGGGCTTCCGGCACGCGCCCAGTATGGACCCTGGGCACTCAGACGCTGAGCAGACCGCGCCGGTGCGCGACGGCGACCGCCTCCGCCCGCCCCGAGACGCCGAGCTTCGCGAGCAGGTTCGACACGTGCACGCTGACCGTCTTGGTCGAGATGTAGAGGCGCTCGCCGATCTGGCGGTTGCTCAGGCCCTGCGCGACGAGGGTCAGCACCTCCTCCTCCCGCTCGGTGAGGACGGACGAGGTGCGGCGCGTGCCGGGCAGCGGCACGCGGGCGCGCCGGCCCCAGGCGTGGATCGCGTCGGCCAGCGGGACCGCGCCCATCGCGGTCGCCTCGCCGAGCGCCTCGGCCGCCTCGACCTCGGCGGCCGGGACGTCGCCGGCCGCGCGCAGCGCCTGCGCCCACCGGAAGCGGGACCGGGCCACCTCGTACCGGTAGCCGAAGTCGAACTCCTTGACCGTCGCCTCCCACAGCCCCGGGTCGGCCGGGTCGTCCGTGAGGGCGGCGCGCAGGCGGTTGTGCTCCGCGGCCGCGCGGCGCAGCCACGCCCGCCCCTCGGGGCCGAGGCTCCCCCCGCGCGGGCGTCCGCGGCGCGCCGTCTCCTGCGCGACGGCGAGGAGGTCGTCGCCGCGGTCCAGCAGCGCCCGGGCGGCGTCGGCGCCGTGCGGGCCGGCCTCGGCGTCCTCGGCGAGCCCCCCCAGCGCGAGGGCGGACAGCCAGATGCGGCCCAGGAAGTACTCGGACCAGGTCGCGCCGACGTGCGCCGCGACCTCCTCGGCGGTCGCGACGGCCTCGTCGTACCGGCCCGCCCACGTCAGCGCGTCGGCCAGCGTGCCGCCCGCGACGAGCGCGATCTGCCCGTCCACGCCCCACGCCGGGCGCAGCGCCTCGGCCGCCGCGACGGCGTCGCCGCCCTCGCGGGCGGTGGTCGCGTAGAGGCGGCCGGCGTCGAGGTAGAGGAGGGCCGGCGCGGGCGCGCCGTCGAGGATCGGCTGGTCGGTGAGGTCGCCGGTGAAGTACGACACCAGCAGCGCGAGGTCCAGCAGCTGCACCCCGTAGACGCCCCAGATGACGCCCGTGCTGCGGCCCCGCCGGATGGCGGCCTCGAGGACGCGCTCGGCCTCGTCGAGGTGCCCCGCGTAGAAGTGCGTGGTGGCGAGGCCGTACCAGCAGCGCATCTCGGTGCGCAGGTCGCCGGCGACGACGGCCCGCTCGCGGGCGCGGTCGACCAGCTCGGCGGCGGTGTCCGGGGTGCCGACCTCGAGCACGGCGAGCGTGGTCAGGGCGTCGGCCTCCGCGCCCGGCGCGTCCGCGCGGCGGGCGACGTCGACGGTCTGCCGGGCGAACACGCCGGCCTCGTCGTCGCGGTCCACCGTGAGTAGGACGCGCGCGTGCACGGCGAGCGTCCACGCGAGCTCCGGGGTGGCGTCGGCGTCCACGACCTCGGGGAACGGCCCCGAGACGCCGGCGGCGGTGGCGCCCGGGAGCAGCACGTCGAGGGCGCCGGTGGACTGGGTCAGGGCGTCGTCGAGGGACTCGAGGTCCAGGACGTAGCGCACGAGCACGTGGCGCAGGCGGGCCTGGCGGTCGGGGTCGCCGGAGAGGCCCTCCACGGCACGCCGGGCGAGCTGCTCCGCCCGCATCGACAGGCCGGCGGAGCTGGCGGCCGCGGCCGTCTCGAGGGCCAGCGCCACGCGGTCGGCGCCCAGCAGCTCCTCGGCACCCGGCACCGACTCCCACAGGGACAGCACCTGCTCCAGGTGGCGCAGCTCCTCGGCGGGGGCGAGCAGCTCGGCGGCGCTGCGGGCCGCCTCCCGCGACGCGACGAGGGCGGCGGTCAGGTCGTGGCCCTGCAGCGCGTGGTGGGCGCGCTTGGCGGCCGAGCCCAGCGCCGGGTCGGCGCCCAGCGCCTCCAGGTACGCGCGGTGCATCGTGGTGCGCTCGCCGGGCAGCAGGTCCAGCACGAGCGCCTCGGCCACGAGGGCGTGCCGGAAGGCGACCTGCTGGCCCTCGACGCCCAGCACCTGCTGCGCCACCGCCTCGCGCAGCGCCGCGTCGGCGACGCCGGGGCCGTCGAGCCCGGGCACGCGCGGCGCCGCGGCCCGCAGGAGGGACTCGTCCACCTGGCGGCCGGCCACGGCCGCCAGCCGCACCAGCTGCTGCACGGCGGGGTCGAGGCGCTGCAGCCGCGTGTGCAGCACGTCGGCCAGCGACCACGGCAGGCCCGACGACGGCTGCCCGGCGTCGAGCAGCTCCTCCGCGAAGAACGCGTTGCCGTCGGACCGGCTGCGCACGGCGTCGAACTCGGCCTCGTCCAGGGGCTCGCCGCGCGTGGCGGTGGTGAACTCGCGCAGCTCGTCGGGCGTGAAGGGGGACAGCTCCACGTGCTCCACGGGGCGCTGGCGGTGCAGCTCGGCGATGACGGGGCGCAGGGGGTGGCGCCGGTGCACGTCGTCGCTGCGGTAGGTGGCGACCAGCAGCAGGTGCTCCGACCGCATCCGCGCGACGACGAACCGCAGCACGTCACGCGTGGACTCGTCCGCCCAGTGCAGGTCCTCGAGGACCAGGACCAGCGGGGAGCCCGCGCGCCCGGCGGCCGCGAGGCTGCCCGCGACGCCGTCGAGCAGCTGCAGCCGCTCCGCGTGGTCGGTGCCCGAGCCGCTCGCCGGGTCGAGCAGGCGGGTCAGGGCGGGGCGCTCGGCGATCACCTCGGCCACGGCCGGGACCGTCCGCAGCTCGCCCAGCGCCTCCGTGAACGGGAGGTAGGGGATGCCGACGTCGCCCAGGTCCACGCAGTGGGCGACGACGACCCGCGCGCCGGCGTCGCGCGCCAGGTCCGCGAGGTGGGTCACCAGGCGCGTCTTGCCCACCCCGGCGTCGCCGCCGAGCAGCAGCACGCCGGGCTCGCCATCCGCGGCGCGCTCCAGCGCACCGCGGAAGGCGGTGACCTCCTCCTGGCGGGCGATCAGGGGGACCTCGCTGGAACGTCGCACCAGGTGATCGTCCCACCGCGCACCCACACCCGCCGCTGCTTTTCCGGGGCCGGTCGCCGCGCGGACCGTCGTGCCGCTCATCGTCGGGGCGCCCCGGTCAGGCGGCCCGGCGTCCGGCGTCGTCCTGCGGCCGGAACGCGTCGAGCCCGTGCCCGATCTGCTCCGCCCGCCGCGTCACCTGGCGCTCCCACGCCGACGCGTCGGTTCGGTCCGCGACGGCGTCGAGGGTCGCGCCGAGCTGCTGCGCCGCGCCCCGCGCCGCGCGCAGCCGCCGCACGGCGTCCGCGGCCCACCGGCCCACCGCCCGCACCGGGGCGGGCGTGCCGCGCTGGTAGGAGCGGGCGAGACGCTCCCGCCGGTACTCCAGCTCCGCCTGGATGGCCCGGTCGAAACCGATCATCTGGTCCATCTCGATCCCCTCACCGGCCGGTCCTCCCGGCCTTCCGTGCCGGCCACCGCCGGCTCTCCCGATCTCGTGGTGACCACGCTCGTCCTGAGGCCCCGGTGCGGGGATCGGGCAACCGTCCCGTCTTCGGCCGTGGGGTACCTCAGACGTCGGGCCGGGAGGGTCCGGGGTGCGTCTGAGGTGGGGTCCCGGCGGTCTGAGCCCCCCGGTCGGGGGTGCAATACCCGGCATCCGTTGCGACGTGGGTCACAGCGGACGCACACTGAGGGGGACCGGACCGATACGGGGGTGGACTCGTGGCTGGATCTGTTTCAGGCGCCTTCGACGCGCTGCCGATGCTCGGGCGCGGCAAGCACCGCAACCCGAAGAAGGGCGCGTGCTTCATGGAGCTCGCGTCGTTCCTGGCCGGTGAACGCTGGAGCGACCATCCCCAGTGCACGCACCCGCTGCTCGCGATGCTGGCCCGCGCCGTGAACGACCTGACCTCCGACGGGAACCGGCCGCAGCTCGCGCCGCTCATCCCGTCCGTCATCGGGCTGACGAGCTCCGACCCGCGCTGGGACGTGCAGATCGCGCTGCGTGCGGCGCAGGTGGCGTTGCCCGTCGCGCCCGCGGACCGGCAGCAGACGCTGGCCGTGGCGATCATCGGCGCCGAGCGCATGCTCGACGTGCTGGACGGGCGCCCCGAGGGCACCCTCGCCCCGGAGAGCGCCGACGCCCTGGCCGCGTCGCCCAAGACCGCCGAGTGGGCCTACCGGTTCTGCGAGGGCACGCGCGTGCGTCCCAAGCGGTTCGTGCGCGACGCCGCCCCGTCGGTCGTCTCGACCGCCGTGCAGGGCATCAGCGAGGCGTTCGTGCCCGACACCGACGCCCGCCTGCGCGGCCTGCTCGCGGCCACCATCGAGGACGCGCGCCGCTGGGCCGGCCGCACCGACGACGACCGCCCGGCCCTCGTCGAGGAGGAGTGGACGCCCGTCGTGAAGCCGGCGGCCGCCGCGGGCTGAGCACCCACCGACGGAGCGATTCCTCCGCGTCCCGACCGAGGGCGCGGAGGAATCGTCATGTCGGGGGTCGGCCGCTCTGGTAGACCGGATCCGTGACCGCGCACCAGCCCGACGCCGCGACGACCGCCGTCGGCAACCCCCTCGAACGGCTCACCCTGGACGACCTGCGCCGCCGCACGTCCGTGAAGTGGCGGGTGCACCCGCCGGACGTGCTGCCGCTGTTCGTCGCCGAGATGGACACGCCCGTGGCGCCCTGCGTCGTCGACGCCGTGCGCGCCGCCCTCGACCTCGGCGACACCGGGTACGACATCGGGACGACGTACGCCGAGGCGCTCGCGCCGTTCGCCGAGGAGCGGTGGGGGTGGGTGCCGGACGTCGCGTCGAGCCGCACCATGCCCGACGTCATGGTGGCGATCGTCGAGACCCTCCGCGTGCTCACCGCGCCCGGGGACGCCGTCGTCGTCACGCCGCCGGTGTACCCGCCGTTCTACGGCTTCCCCGGGAACGAGGGTCGCCGGGTGCTGGAGGCGCCGCTCACGGAGGACCTGCGCCTCGATCCCGGCACGCTCGAGGACGCCTTCGCGCGCGCCACGGGTGCCGCCGACCAGGGCACGGGGCCCGGGTCCGGGCGGCGCGCCGTCCTGCTCCTGTGCAACCCGCACAACCCCACCGGCACCGCGCACACGCGCGCCGAGCTCGAGGGCGTCCTGGCGCTCGCGGACCGGTACGGCGTGCGCGTCGTGGCCGACGAGATCCACGCGCCGTTCACGTTCGAGCGCGTCGCGGCGGGCGCCGCGCCGTTCGTGCCGCTGCTGTCCGTGGCGGGCTCGGACCGGGCGGTCGTCGTGCAGTCGGCGTCCAAGGCCTTCAACCTCGCCGGGCTGCGCGCGGCCACGCTGCTCGGCGGGCCGGGCGCCGCCGCCGACCTGCGCCGCATCCCCGAGGAGGCCGGGCACGCCGTCAACCACCTCGCCGTGCTGGCCCACGCGGCCGCCTACCGCGACGGCGGCCCGTGGCTCGACGCGCTCCTCGACGGCGTGCACCGCAACCGCGGCCTCGCGGGCGCGCTGCTCGCCGAGCACGCCCCGGCGGTGCGGCTGCGGCCGGCCGACGCGACCTACCTGGCGTGGCTCGACGTCCGCGCCGCCCTGCCCGCCGGCGTCCCCGCCGCCGGGGCCGCCGACCTCGTGCTTGAGCGCGGCCGGCTCGCCCTCGAGGACGGCGTGCGGTTCGGCGCGGGAGGCGCGGGGCGGCTGCGGCTCAACCTCGCCACCTCGACGGCGGTGCTCACCGAGGCGGCGCAGCGCCTCGGCCGCGCCCTCGCCGGGGCCTAGCGCCCGTAGTCGGCCGCGGCCGCGGCGCCGAACGCCTCCTCGAGGGTGCCGGTCCCGGCCAGGTGCATGCGCGTGGCGAGGGCGGTGCCCACGTAGCGCAGGTGCCACGGCTCGGCCGAGTACCCCGTGACGTCCTCGGCGCCCTTCGGGTACCGCACGACGAACCCGTGGCGCCACGCGTTCGCGGCCACCCAGCGCCCGGTCTCCGTGCGCCCGAAGCGGGTGTACGACGTGCCCTGCTGGGTCACGTCGACGGCCAGCCCCGTCTGGTGCTCCGAGAACCCGGGCCGCGCGGAGAACGTGTCCGCCTCGCGGCGGCCGTGCCCGGCGACGTAGCGCGCGTACAGGCGGCGCTGGTCGGCCTCCGAGCGGTACGCCGACGCCAGCACCAGCTCGCGGCCCGTGGCGTGGTCGGCCGCCGCGGCCAGCCGTTCCAGGGCGCGGGCCGCCCGGGGCCGCAGCCGGTCGTGGCCGCCGAGGGCCGGGACGTCGGGCCTCACCAGGTCGTCCGGGGCCCAGCCGCGCGGGCTGATCGGGCGGGACTTGTTGACGAGCACCAGGGGGTCCGCGGGGTCGTCCACGGGGGTCCACGCGCGGGTCAGGACCATCGCGTCGTCGGGCCGCGGGACGGGGATCGCGGCGCCCGCCGCGGCCGCCGGGACGATCACTCCGCAGGCCACCACCGCACCGGCGACGGAGGCCGCACAAAATCTATGCAGCACCGTTACCAGGACACGGGGGGACATGCCGTCAAGACTGCCAGGAAGCCGATAACCTCGCCAAGGTGCGCCGCTACCGCCTCGCCCTCGCCGCCGTCCTGGCCCCTGTGGTGGCCGTGCCCCTGGTGGCCTGCACGAGCCCCGACGTCCCCCCGGTCGATGCCGCGGCCAAGGCGCTCGCGACCGCGCTGCTCGCCGGCGACGTGGGCGACCTGCCGCTGAAGGCGCCCGGGTCGGTCGACCCGCAGGCCCAGCTCACGCAGGTGCTGGAGCCGCTGGTCGACGCGGCGGGCAAGCGGGAGCGCACGGTGAAGGTCGCGGAGGTGGGCAAGGCGGTCACCAAGGACGGGGCGACGACGGCGGACGTCACGCTGGACTGGGCGTGGCCGCTGGGCCGCGACCTCTCCTGGACGTACTCGACCACCGCCCACCTGGCGTACACGGCGCCCGAGAGCGGCGACGGCGACGGCACGTGGCGCACCACGTGGAGCCCGGACGTGCTGGTGCCCGACCTCGCGCCCGGCGAGCGCCTGCGCGTCAAGACGCTCGACGCCGACCGCGGCGACCTCCTCGACGGGCACGACAAGCCGATGGTGACGTCCCGCGGCGTCTGGCACCTCGGGGTCGACAAGACGGCGGTCGAGGGCCTCGGCGAGGAGTCGGCCGCGCGCGACCTCGCGCAGCTCGTGGGGCTGGAGCCCAACGAGTTCTTCGCCAAGGTCGAGGCCGCGGGCGACAAGGCGTTCGTCGAGGCGATCACGATCCGCAAGGAGAGCTCGGGCGTCGACTTCACGGTCGACGACGCGCTGGACATCATCGGCGTGCGCGCGATCGAGGACACGCAGGAGCTGGGCCCCACCAGCACCTTCGCCAAGCCGATCCTGGGCCGGGTGGGCGAGGCCACCAAGGAGGTCGTCGAGAAGTCGAAGGGCGCGATCCAGGCCGGCGAGGTGGTGGGCCTGTCGGGGCTCCAGGCGGACTACGACGAGCAGCTCACGGGCTCGCCGGGCGTGGTCGTCTCCGTGGTGCCCGCCGGCGGCGCGGACGGCGACGTGGGCCTGGACGGCGAGCCCTCGAAGGACAAGGACGACAAGCGCGAGCTGTACCGCGTCGACGCGGTGGACGGCACGCCCGTGCGGACCACGCTCGACCAGGACCTGCAGGAGCACGCGGAGGACGTGCTCGACGACGTCGACCCGGCCAGCGCGATCGTGGCGATCCGGCCGTCCGACGGCGCGGTGCTCGCCGCGGCGAGCGGCCCGGGCGGCGAGGGCTGGTCCACCGCGACGCTCGGCCAGTACCCGCCGGGGTCCACGTTCAAGGTGGTCGACGCCCTCGCGATGCAGCGCGCGGGGATCACCCCCGACACGAAGGTGGCCTGCACGGACTCGATCACGGTGGACGGTCGCACGTTCGGCAACGTGCCCGGCTACCCGTCGTCGGCCACCGGGAAGGTGCCGCTGAGCACCGCCTTCGCGCACTCGTGCAACACGGCGATGATCGCCCAGCGCGACAAGGTCGCGCAGGCGGACCTCGCGACCGCGGCGTCGGACCTGGGCCTGGCCGACGAGAAGGTGGCGGCGGAGTCGATGGGCGTCGGCGCGTTCCTCGGCGCGGTGCCGGCGGAGGCGGGGGAGACCGAGCACGCGGCGTCGATGATCGGCCAGGGCAAGGTCCAGGCCTCGCCGCTCGGCATGGCGACGGTCGCCGCGAGCGTCGCCGCCGGTCAGCGGGTCGAGCCGGTGCTGGTGCGGGGCGACGAGAAGAAGAAGGACGCGGCGAAGCCCTCGACCCCGGGTGTCGGCGAGGACGAGGCGAAGGTGCTGCGCCAGCTCATGCACGGCGTCGTCACCGAGGGCAGCGCCGACATGCTGCAGGACGTGCCCGGCATCGTCGGCGCCAAGACGGGCACCGCGCAGTACGGCGACGGCTCCCGGCAGCACGTGTGGATGCTCGCCATCGTGGACGACCTCGCGGTGGCCGTCTTCATCGAGGACGGCCACCGCGGGTCGGACACGGCGGGGCCCGTCATGGAGGACTTCCTCGACGGGCTGTGACGGCCGTCAGAGCTGGCCGTGGCCCTTCTTCGAGGGCACGCCGGCGATGAGGCCGCCGTCGACGACGAACTCGGAGCCCGTGGAGTAGCTGGACTCGTCGCTGGCGAGGAACACGATCATCTGCGACACCTCGGCCGGGTCGGCGGCGCGGCCCAGCGGGATGAGCAGGTCGTCGGGGTTCAGGGACGCCGTCATGGGCGTGGAGATGAACCCGGGGTGCACGGAGTTGACGCGCACGCCGTACGGGCCGAGGTCCAGCGCGACAGACTTGGTGAGCCCGCGGACGCCGAACTTGGACGCCACGTACCCGTGCAGGCCGGCGCTGCCGCGCATGCCCTCGACGGACGAGATGTTGATGATCGACCCGGCGCCCGCCTTCGCCATGATCGGCGAGACGGCGCGGATCCCCAGGAACACGCCCGTGAGGTTGATGTCGATGATCCGGCGCCAGGCGTCCGTGTCGAACTCGGTGATCGGGCCGCCGTTCGCGATGCCCGCGTTGTTGACGAGCACGTCGAGGCGGCCGAACTCCTCCAGCGTGACGGCGACGGCCCTGGCCCACTCGTCCTCGCTGGTGACGTCGAGGTGGACGTAGCGGGCGACGTCACCCCGGGTGCCGTTGAGCTCGGTGGCGAGCGCCTCGCCCTTCGCGTCGTCGAGGTCCGCGATCACGACGCGGGCGCCCTCCGCGACCAGCGCGCGGGCGTGGGTGACGCCCATCCCGCCGGTGCCACCGGTGACGATCGCGACCTTGTTGTGGACGCGGCTTCCTGTGCTGACGGCCATGTCGGCCCTCCTTCGTGGTTCTGCGGTGAGTGGGTGCACCTGCCCGCCTGGGACGCGACGGTCCCGGGACGGAGGGGACGTCAGGGGGACGGCGTGGTCCACCAGGCGGGCAGGGCGTCGTGGGCGACGCGCGGGAAGAACCCGGGGTCGCGGGGCGGGGGAGCGCTGAGCCAGACCTCGAGGGCGCCGACGGTGCCGAGACCGACGTACGTCGCGAAGGCGCGGGCGTAGCGGTCGGCCTGGTCGGCGGGGGTGCCGGGGTCGAGGGGCATGAGCCCGGGGTGCGCCCGGAGGTGGTCGGCGAGCGTGCCGGACACGTGGTCGGCGAGCAGCCGCGCGAGGGGCGCGCTGAGGCCGCCGTCGAGCGCTCGCTCGTAGACGGGCAGGTGCGCCTCGACGTGGGCCTGCAGCGCGCCGGTGTAGCGGGCCACGACGTGCTCGGCGTCGTCGTGGGTGGCGTGGCCGGCGACCTCCCGCACGTCGGCGTCGAACTCCGCGCGGATGCGGTCGAGCTCGGCGCCGAGCACGCGGGCCAGCAGGTCGGCCGGGTTCGCGGCGTGGTCGTAGAAGGTGGCCCGGTTGATGCCGGCGCGGGCGGCGACGGCCGACGCGGTGAGGTCGGCGACGTCCTGCTCCGCGGCCAGCTCGAGGACGGCGGTGCGCAGGGCCTCCGCGGTGCGTTCCACCCGCTTGTCCATGCCCGTCACCTCCGCTCTCCGACGTCTTCGACGCTACGCCGGAGAAACCAGTTAGGCAACACGTGTCGCCTAACTCACTTCACCCCGGCTGCCCGGGTGAGCCCACCGGGCTCGACCTAGGCTCGAACGTGCCGCACCCGCCACCGACGAGGGGAACCGCCATGGTCAGCAGGACCCGAGGGAGCGGCCGCCGCCGCCCCCGCAGCGGGGACGTCGAGCTCAACCCCGTCTTCGTCCGCCCGGGAGAGACGCGCTCGGTGCCGCGCGACCGCCTCCCGGCGGGGGAGTCGCTGCCGGAGACGGCGTTCCAGATCGTCCACGACGAGGCCATGCTCGACGGCAACGCTCGCCTCAACCTCGCCACGTTCGTCGGCACCTGGATGGACGACCACGCCAGCCGCCTCTACCTCGAGGCCGCCGACAAGAACATGGTCGACAAGGACGAGTACCCGGCCACCGCCGCCGTCGAGGACCGGTGCTGGCGCATGCTCGCCGACCTGTGGCACGCCCCCGACCCGCACCACGCGATGGGCACCTCCACCATCGGGTCCTCCGAGGCGTGCATGCTCGCCGGGCTCGCGCTCAAGCGGCGCTGGCAGCAGGCCAGGCGCGACGCCGGCAAGCCCGTCGGCACCCCCAACCTCGTGATGTCCAGCGCGGTGCAGGTCTGCTGGGAGAAGTTCTGCAACTACTTCGAGGTCGAGCCCCGCTACGTGCCCATCAGCGAGGAGCACCGCGTGCTCGACGGCCACGACCTGGAGACGTACGTCGACGAGGACACCATCGGCGTCGTCGCCATCCTCGGCGTCACCTACACGGGCATGTACGAGCCGGTCACCGAGATCGCGGCCGCGCTCGACCGGATCCAGGCGTCCACCGGGCTGGACGTGCCCATCCACGTGGACGGCGCGTCGGGGGCGATGGTCGCGCCGTTCGTGCAGCCCGACCTGGTGTGGGACTTCCAGGTGGAGCGGGTCGCGTCGATCAACACCTCCGGCCACAAGTACGGCCTGGTGTACCCCGGCCTGGGCTGGGTGGTGTGGCGCGACGAGGAGGCGCTGCCGGAGAGCCTGGTGTTCCGCGTGAGCTACCTCGGCGGCGACATGCCGACCCTCGCGCTGAACTTCTCCCGGCCCGGGTCGCAGGTGCTGCTGCAGTACTACATGTTCCTGCGGCTGGGGCGGGCGGGGTACGAGGCCGTGCAGAACGCGTCGTCCGACGTCGCGCGGTTCCTCGCCGAGGGCGTCGGGAAGCTGCCCGCGTTCGAGCTGTGGAACGACGGCTCCGACATCCCCGTCTTCGCGTGGCGCCTGAAGCCGGGGCACACGGAGAACTGGAACCTCTACCACCTGTCCGACCGGCTCCGCACGCGCGGCTGGCTCGTGCCGGCCTACCCCATGCCCGACGACCTCACCGACGTCACCGTGCAGCGTGTCGTCGTGCGCAGCGGGCTCAGCCAGGACCTCGCCGCGTCGTTCCTCGCCGACCTCGAGGAGGAGGTCGCCTACCTCGACGCCCTCACCGGCCCGATGCCCACCGAGGGCCAGCGGACCGGCTTCATCCACTGACCCGGGCCGGGCGGCGAGACCCTCTGCCTGTTCGGCGGCCGTGCAGGTCAGCGGGCGAAGCGCTCCGACCGCTCGCGCACGCGGCCGGCGCCGCGGCCGCCGTCGGCGTCCCGGTCCCACGTGTAGACCTCGGTGCCGGTGACGAAGACGTGCTCGGCGCGGGACCCGACGTCGAGCGGGTCGCCCGACCAGACGACGACGTCGCCGTCGAGCCCGGGCGTCAGCGCGCCGACGCGGTCGTCGAGACCGAGGAACGACGCCGGGTTCACGGTGAGCGCCTCGAGCGCGACCTGGGGGTCCAGGCCCTCCTTCACGGCGAACGACGCCTGGTGCACGAGGAAGTTGATCGGCACCACCGGGTGGTCGGTCGTGATGGCGACGCGCACCCCGGCGTCCGCGAGCCGGGCGAGGTTCCCGATGTCGCGGTGGCGCAGCTCCACCTTGGAGCGCGAGGTGAGCATCGGGCCGAAGATCACCGGCACGTCGCGCTCGGCGAGCACGTCCGCGATCGCGGCGCCGTCGGTGCCGTGGTTGACGACGAGCCGGTACCCGAACTCGTCGGCCAGGCGCAGCGCCGTCGCGATGTCGTCGGCGCGGTGGGTGTGCTGGTCCCAGGCGAGCTCGCCGGCGAGCACCCGCGCCAGGGTCTCCTTGCCGAGGTCGCGGGCGAACGGCTCGCCCTTCTCCTCCGCGGCGTCGCGCTGCGCCGCGTAGTGCTGCGCGTCGAGGAACGCCTGCCGGATGACGGCGGCCACGCCGAGCCGGGTGGACGGCTGCTTCTTCTGCTCGCCGTACACGCGCTTGGGGTTCTCGCCGAGCGCCGACTTCACCGAGACGGCCTCGCTGATCACCTGCTCGTCGACGGTGCGCCCGCCCCACGTCTTGATCGCGACCGTCTGGCCGCCGATCGGGTTGGCCGAGCCGGGCTTCACGACGACCGACGTCACGCCGCCGGCGAGGGCGTCGCGGAAGCCCTCCTCCTCGACGTTGATCGCGTCGAGCGCGCGCAGGTGCGCGCCGACCGGGTCGGTCTTCTCGTTGGTGTCGTCGCCGGCCCAGCCCTCGGCCTCCTCGTGCACGCCCACGTGCCCGTGCGACTCCACGAAGCCCGGCAGCACCCACCGGCCGCCCGCGTCGACCGTGCGCACGCCGTCGGGGACGACGACGTCCGCCCCCACCGCGGCGATGACGCCGTCGACGACGAGGACGGTGCCGCCGTCCACCGGGAGGCCGTCCACGGGGACGACGTAGCCGTTGGTGATCGCGACGGACGAGCGGACGGTGCGGATCGGAGTGGTCATGCCCGCCATCATGCCGCCGCCGCCGGGCGCCGAACAGGCGGGGCCGGGACCTACAGGTAGTGCCCGACGGACGGGCTCGGCTTCCAGCGGCCCGTCGCGGTGATGTCGAGGATGCGGCGCGTGGTCATGCCCTCGATGCCGTGCTCGAGGACGGCGCGGCGCGCGACCTCGCGGATCTCCGCGCCCGTCGCGCCGTCGAGGCTGCCGGCGATGGCGGCGAGGTCGAGGCCGTCGCCCCGGCGCGGCAGGTAGATCCTGAGGATGGCGACGCGGCCCTCGTGGCTCGGCAGCGGCACCTCGAGGATGGTGTCGAACCGCCCGGGCCGCTTCACCGCGGGGTCGAGGGAGCCGGGGTCGTTGGTGGTCGCGAGGGTGAGGACGTCGTTGCGCACCCGTGCGCCGTCGAGGGCGTTGAGGAACTCCGAGAAGCCCGACGAGCTGCGCATCTCCGCGTTCGCGACGCCGTCGATGTCCTCCATGACGACGAGGGTGGGGCCGAGCCGCTCGACCTCCTTGTAGAGGTTCTCCGACGCCTGTCGCAGCACGTCCGGCTCCACGATCATCACGGTCATCGCGCCCGCGACCTCCGCCGCGAGGATCCGGCCCAGCTTCGTCTTGCCGACGCCGGGCTTGCCCGCGAGCAGCAGCCCGCGGGTGGTGGGGAGCCCGAGGGAGAGCAGGTCGGCGCGGCGCGTGGTGCCCGACGACAGGAACAGGTCCACCTCGCCCCAGACGGCGTCGGCGAGCACGAGGTCGGCGCGCGTCTCGTGGGTCGCGGGCACGGGCTCGAAGCCGACCTGGTTGCCGTAGCTGGTCACCGACACCTGCAGGATGCGGCCGCGGTACGGGTTCCCCTCGCCCTTGAGGGCGGTGAGGAAGTCGTCGAGCACCGACTCGGCGAGGTCGCGGCGGCCCTCGCCCGTGTAGACGGTGACGTCCGCGGGGTGCCCGCCGCACAGGTGGATCGCGACCGGCTCGTCGCGCAGGGTGCCGGCGGGGAAGAACGCCGACAGGTGGTAGGGCACCGAGAGCGTGTGGTCCTCGCCCAGGCTCAGCGGCCGCCACTCGGGCGTGCGGCCCTGCGGCCCGAGGATCTGGTAGCTGCCCTCGTGCTCGGCCATCCACCGGGCCAGGACGTGCCCGTGCAGCAGCAGCTGCGTGTCGGAGACGGCGCGCTTCACCTCGGACATCCGGGACTTCTTCACGCCCAGCTTGCGCGCCGCCCAGCCGGAGCTCGACGTCGGCGTGCCCTTCTTCTTCTTGCGCGGGGCGCCGAGGATCTCCGCGAGCACGCGGATCGTCTGGCGGACCTCCGTCGGGTAGGGGCCGAGCTTCGGCCACAGGAGCCTGCCCTGCTGCTCCTCGGGCGTCGCGACGCCGTCCGTCGTCGTCCCCGAAGGCTGTCGCTCGCTCATGGTGCTCCCCGTGCTTCCCGCCGCCGTCCCCGGCGGAACGGCCCGCAGCACCCTATCTGCCTGCATCGACGCCGGCCGAGCCGATAACGTCGGCGGATGCCGACCCGACACCTGCACGTGCTGCGCCACGGCGCCGCGGACCCGTTCGGAGAGCTGTCGGGGGAGGGGGAGCGGCAGGCGGAGCTGGCCGGCCGCCGCCTCGCCGCGCTGCCGGTCGACGCCGTCTGGCACTCGCCGCTGCCCCGCGCCGCCCGGTCCGCCCAGGTCCTGGCGGCGCAGCTGCCCGGCGTCCCCGTCGCCGCGGCACCCGAGCTGACCGACCACGTGCCCCACCTGCCCGACCCCGTGCCGCCGGGGTGGGAGGACTTCTTCGACGACGAGGACCGCGCCGAGGCCGCCGACGGCGCCCGCCTGGCCGCCGCGCTCACCGCGCGGTTCGCCCGCCCCGCCGCGACCGAGACGCACGAGGTGCTGGTCACCCACGCGTTCCAGGTCGCGTGGCTGGTGCGCGACGCGCTCGCCGCCCCGCCCGAGAGCTGGCTGGGCATGCCGTACGGCAACGCCTCCCTCACGACCCTCGAGTACCGCGACGACCGCGGCGCGTCCCTGATCCTCTCCAACGACATGGGCCACCTGCCGCCCGAGCTGCGCTGGACCGGGTTCGGGCCGGTCGCGCGCCCCTGACCTCACACCGTGATCGGGACGTTCGCCTCCAGCTCGGCGAGCCACGCGGCGGCGGAGGCGTCCGACGGCATGCGCCAGTCGCCGCGCGGCGACATGGTGCCGCCGGGGGAGACCTTGGGGCCGTTGGGCAGCGCGGAGCGCTTGAACTGCGACGAGAAGTAGCGGCGGAAGAACACCGTCTCCCACCTCCGGATGGTCTCCAGGTCGTAGGCGGAGCGCTCGTCGTGGGGGAAGTTCGGCGGCCACCCGCCGGCGTCGGCGTCGCGCCAGGCGTGCCAGGCGAGGAACGCGATCTTGGACGGCCGCAGGCCGTGCCGCAGCGTCCAGAACAGCGTGAAGTCCTGCAGCGCGTACGGCCCGATCGTGGCCTCCGTGGACTGCGGCGCCTCGCCGTCGGCCGCCGGCACGAGCTCGGGGGAGATCTCCTGCCCCAGGATCTCCAGGAGCAGGGCGTTCGTCTCCGCCTCGAACCGGCCCGAGTCCGCCACCCAGCGGATGAGGTGCTGGATGAGCGTCTTCGGCACGCCGGTGTTCACCGCGTAGTGCGACATCTGGTCGCCCACGCCGTACGTGCACCAGCCGAGCGCCAGCTCGGACAGGTCGCCCGTGCCGAGCACGATGCCGCCGCGGTGGTTCGCGAGGCGGAACAGGTAGTCGGTGCGCAGGCCGGCCTGCACGTTCTCGAACGTGACGTCGTAGACCTTCTCGCCGGCGCCGAACGGGTGGTCCAGGTCGCGCAGCATCTGCTCCGCGGCGGGCCGGATGTCGAGCTCCTCGAAGTGCACGCCCAGCGACGTCGCGAGCCGGGTGGCGCGGTCCTTCGTCTCCGCCGACGTCGCGAAGCCGGGCATCGTGATCGCGTGGATGTCGCTGCGGGGCCGGCCCAGCCGGTCCATCGCGCGGGCCGCGACGATCAGCGCGTGCGTCGAGTCCAGGCCGCCCGAGACGCCGAGGACGATCTTCGGCTGCCCGATCGACCGCAGCCGCTGCTCCAGCCCGGCCACCTGGATGGAGTACGCCTCGTAGCAGTCCTGGGCCAGGCGCTCGGGGTCGTCCGGGACGAAGGGGAAGCGGTCCACCTTGCGGCGCAGACCGACGTCGCCCGCCGGCGGGTCCACCGTCCACGGCACGGTGCGGAAGCCGTCGAGACGGTCGGCGAGGGCGCGGCGGTTGTCGTCGAACGACCCCTGCCGCAGCCGCTCCTGGCGCAGCCGGTCGAGGTCGACGTCGGCCACGGAGCGTCGCGCGCCGTCGGGGAAGCGCTCGGTCTCGGCGAGCAGGTCCCCCACCTCGTAGACCATCGTCTGGCCGTCCCACGACAGGTCCGTGCTCGACTCGCCCTGCGCCGCCGCGTACGCGTAGGCGGCGAGCCCGCGGTGCGACGCCGAGCGCACCATGAGCCGCCGGTCCTCCGCCCGCGCCACCGTGATCGGGCTCGCGGACAGGTTCAGCAGCACGGTCGCGCCCGCCAGCGCCGCCTCCGCCGACGGGGGCACGGGCACCCAGAGGTCCTCGCACACCTCGGCGTGCACGACGAGGCCCGCGACGTCGTCGGCGGCGAACAGCAGGTCGGGGCCGAACGGTACGGGCCCGTCGGCGAACGGCAGCGTCACGGTGGCGCCGCGCCGGTCGTCGCCGGGGGCGAACCAGCGCTTCTCGTAGAACTCGCGGTAGTTCGGCAGGTACGACTTGGGTGCGACGCCCAGCACCCGCCCGCCCTGCACGACGACCGCGCAGTTCAGCAGCCGGTTCCCGACCTCGAGCGGGGCGCCGACGACGAGCAGCGGGCGGAGGTCCGCGCTGGCCTCCACGATCGTCGCGAGGGCGTCGGACGTCGCCTCCAGCAGCGTGTCCGCCAGGTGTAGGTCGTCGATGGCGTAGCCGGACACGCACAGCTCCGGGAAGACGGCGACCGCGACGCCGTCGTCGTGGCACGCGCGCGCCTCGGCGAGGATCGCGGCGGCGTTCGCGCGGGGGTCGGCGACGGTGACCGGGACGGTGCAGGCCGCGACGCGGGCGAAGCCATGGGCGTAGGCCGAGGTGAAGTCCACCCCCCGAGTGTAGGAACGCGCGCCACGAACCGCCGAGGAGGGCCGTGCCGAGGTGCTCCGGGTCCGGGACCGCCTCGGGGAGTCCGGGACCGTCTCGCGGGGTGGGGTGAGGGGAAGGACGGCGGTCGCTAGGGTCGGGCCGTGCACCCCCGACCCGCGCGCCGTCGTCGCGCCCTCGTCGTCCTGCTCGCCGCCGCGCTCGCGCCCGCGTTCGGTCTCGCCGTCGCGCAGCCCGCCGCCGCGCACGACCGGCTCGTCTCGTCCGACCCGGCCGACGGCGCCGAGGTCGCCGAGCCCCCGACCACCCTCACGCTCGTGTTCAGCGCCGCCATGCTCGACTCGGGCGCCCAGGTGGCCGTCACGACCCCCGACGGCACGACGCCCGCGAAGGTCACCGTGGACGGCGAGGAGGCCGTCGCGACGCTGCCGGCGGACCTGCCCGGCGGCGACTGGGACGTCGCCTGGCGGGTCGTCTCCTCCGACGGCCACCCCATCGAGGGCGACCTGTCGTTCACCGTGGCGGCCGCGTCCCCGAGCCCGACGCCCACCCCCACCCCGACGCCGACGGCGACGCCGACCCCGACGTCGTCCGCGCCCTCGCCCACCGCGAGCGCGCCGGACGACGGGCACGTGCACCGGACGGGCACCCCCGGCGCCGACCTCGACGCCGAGGGCGAGGCCGGGTGGGCGACGGCGTGGCTGTTCCCCGTGGCGGTGCTGGCCGCGGTGGGCGTGGCCGCGGCGGTCGTGCTGCGCCTGCGCCGGCGCGGCACCGACGGCTGGCAGGACGACGAGCACGACGACCGGCACGACGACGGGCCGGACGCCGGGGACGACGGCCCGCAGGAGCCGCACGAGCCCGGCGGGGGCGACCGCCCGCGCGGCTGACGCCGCCCTCCCCGAGCGCGTGATCTGTCCCGCCATGAGGCCCGATAGCGGGACAGATCACGCGCTCGACGGGTGAGCCGGGACGAGTGTCCGGCACGCCACGCGCGGAAAAGTCGCAGGAATCCGCGGATGTTCCCTAGTGTGTTCCCCGGTCCCCCGGCGAGAGCCGGCCGGGATCGTGAACGTGACGACGCGCGGGTCGCGTGCGTCGTGAACCGGAGAAGGGATGCACATGTCGCTGAACAAGTCCGAGCTGGTCTCGGCCATCGCCGGCAAGGCTGAGCTCAGCAAGGCTGAGGCGGAGAAGTTCCTCAACGCCTTCCAGGCTGTGCTCGAGGAGTCGCTCGCCAAGGGCGAGGCGGTCAAGGTCACGGGTCTGCTCTCGGTCGAGCGCGTCGAGCGCGCGGCCCGCACCGGTCGCAACCCGCGCACGGGCGAGGAGATCCAGATCCCGGCCGGCTTCGGTGTGAAGATCAGCGCCGGCTCGCTGCTGAAGAAGGCCGTCACCAAGTGACCCTTCGCTGACCCGGCCACGCGCCAGGTCGGCTACCCGGAGGCCCGCCGCTCGCCCTGCGCGAGCGGCGGGCCTCCGGTGTTCCCGGGCGGGGCCGCGCGCGGCGCCGGCCGTGCCTGGCGTCTCGATCGAGTTCGTCGGCGTCCCGGTCGGCTGGCACCGGGACGCCGGTTGTTGCGACCAGCATGACCACGAACCCGATCGACACGGCGGCCGCGCCGGCAACGGCTCGCCCCGCCACCACCGCGGGCCCGGCGGCGCCCACGACCGCCCCTGCGCCGGCCCCGGCGCGCCGACCCCTGTCCCCGCGGCGCGCGGGCCTCGCGCTCGCCACGATGTTCCTCGGCAGCTTCTCGCTCGTCACGGCGGAGTTCCTGCCGCCCGGGGTGCTGACGCCGGTGGCGCAGGACCTGGGCGTCTCGGAGGGCGTCGTGGGGCTGTCGGTGAGCGTCACCGCCCTCACGGCCCTCGCCACCGCGCTGGGCCTGAGCGCCCTGTTCCCGCGCACGGACCGCCGCACGCTGCTGGTGGTCCTGGCCCTGGGCGCCGTGGTGTCCAACGTGCTGGTCGCCCTCGCGCCGAGCATCGGGGTGCTCATGGCGGCCCGGCTGCTGCTCGGCGCGGCGCTCGGCGGCTACTGGTCGATGTCCCTGGTCATCGCCACGCAGCTCGTCCCGGCGGACCGGGTGGGCCGGGCGATGATGGTCGTGAACGCCGGGACGACGGTCGCGACGGTGGCCGGGGTGCCGCTCGGCGTGATCCTCAGCGCGGCGGCGGGCTGGCGGGTCGTGTTCGTCGCGGCCGCGGTCGTCACGGTGGTGACGGCGGTCGCGATGCGGGCCGCGCTGCCGCCGGTCGCGCCCACGCCGGGCATCGGCTGGTCGGCGACGGGCCGGGCGCTGCGGTCCCCGGGCGTCGCGCTGGGCCTGGTGAGCATCGTCGCCGTCATCGGCGGGCACTTCGTCGGCTTCACGTACGTGCGCCCGGCGCTGTCGGCGCTGCCGGGGGCGGACGTCGGCACCATCGCCGTGCTGCTCGCCCTGTTCGGCGCGGGCGGGCTGGTCGGCAACTTCGCGATCGGGGCCATCGTGGACCGGCACCTGCCGGCGCTGCTGCTCGCCGTGCCGGTGGTGATCGGCGCGGGCGTGGCGGCGGTGGGGCTGGCGGCGGCGTTCCCCGTGCTCGCGTACCCCGCGGTCGTCCTGTGGGGCCTGGCGTTCGGGGGCGTGCTCAACGTGGTGCAGGTGTGGATCACGCGGATCATGCCCGACCAGGTCGAGGCGGGCAGCGGGCTCGTCGTGGCGGCGTTCCAGACCGCGATCATCCTCGGCTCGGCCGTGGGCGGCCTGGGCGTCGACTCCGTCGGGGTGGGCTGGACCTACCTGGTCGCCGCGGTCGTCGCGGTGGCCGGCGGCGTGCTGGTGCGCAGCACGCTCCCGCGACGCCACTCGGACGGCGTCGCTCCCGTGTGACGACGGAAGGCGCGGCCGAACGCCGTGTCCGAGCCGTAGCCCAGCTGGCGGGCGATCGCCGCGACCGGCAGGTCGCCCGCCGCCAGGAGGCAGCGCGCGTGCGCGACCCGCACCTGCGCGAGGTAGCGGCCGGGCGTCTGGCCGGTGGCGTCGCGGAACCGGGCGGCGAACCCGGACCGCGACGCCAGCGCCACCCGCGCCAGGTCGTCCACGCTCCACTCCCTGCCGGGGTCGGCGTGGATCGCGGCGACGGCGCTCGCCAGCCCCGGGTCCTCCCGCTGCATCAGCCAGCGGGCGGGCGCGCAGCCGCGGGCGTACCAGGCACTGATCGCGAGCGACGCGACGAGCGTGACGACGCGGTCGCCCAGCACGCTGCGGGGGGCGCGGTACGACTCGACGAGGTCGCGCAGCATCGCGGCGGCCGTCGGCTCGGTCTGCGGCAGCTCGGTGAGGAGCACGTGGTCGGGCAGCACGCCGCGGCCGGTGTCCGCGCCGACGGGCGCGACCTGCACGCACTCCACGACGGCCTCCGACAGCGCGTGCACCTCGAACCGCGGCCCGTGCGGCAGGAAGAGGAAGTCGCCGGGCGCCAGGTCCGCCACGTCGCCCACGCCGCGCACCCGCACCAGGCCCTCGGTGACCAGCAGCAGGGCGCCGGAGCCGGTGGCGTGCTCGGCCCAGCCGCCCGGGTCGAGCGCGTGCCGGGACCGCGCGACGAACCGCCACTGCAGCCCCGCGAGCACACGGTCGAGCTCGTCGGCCGCGGCGGACGCGGACGTGACGCCCGGCGCGCCGCACCCGGGCGCGTCCTCGAGGGCGGTCACAGGTCGCCCGTGCTCTCCAGGCGCTTCATCGCCACCCACCCGATCGGCACGCGGGCCCAGTAGGTGACGACGCGGTAGAGCATGGTCACGGAGAACGCCAGGGACGCCGGGATGCCCGCGGCGGTGAGGCCCGCGATGAGCGCGCCCTCGACGCCGCCCAGGCCGCCGGGGGTGGGCACCATCGCGCCGACGGAGTTGCCGACCAGGTAGATCACCGCCACGTCGATGAGGTTGAGCTCCTGCCCGAAGGCCGCCAGGGCGGCGTCGAACGCGAGCACGTAGCCCAGCGTCATGACGACGTTGCCGGCGAGGCCGAGCGCGAGCCGGGTGGGCTGGCCGATCATCTGCGACAGCCGCGGCCACACCTGCTCGAGCGTGGGGCGCGCCTTCTCCCACGCCCACCGGCGCACCGAGGGCACCAGCAGGGTCGCGACGACCGCCACGCCCACGCCGGCGATGGCGAGCAGCACGGTGGTCGAGGGCAGGTCGATGAGGCCGCCGGAGCCGGTGGACACGGACAGCACGACGAGCAGCAGCACCGTGACGACGAACTGCGACAGCTGCACCAGCGCCACGGTCGCGACCGCCATCGGGGTGGCGACGCCGCGGCGGGTGAGCATCCGCAGGTTGAGGGCGGCCGGCCCGATCCCGGCGGGCGCCGCGAGCGACACGAAGGAGCCGGCCATCTGCGTGAGGGTCGCGCGCCACAGCGGCAGCTTCTCGGGCGAGAACGCGGTGAACGTGAGCGCCGCGCCGAACCACGTGATCGCGCCGAACGCGAAGGACGCCGCCACCCACCAGGGGTTCGCCTCGGTGATCGCGGCGGCGATCTCCTCGAAGTTCATCGTCGTGACGATCACCGTGACGGCGACGATCGTCAGGGTCAGCATGATGATCGTGCGGGCGCCGAAGCGGGTGATGTTCTGGGGTTGCACGTCGGCCTGCGGCAGCCGCTCGACGAGGGCCTCGCGCAGCTCGTTCAGCAGGCCCTTGGCCTTGCGCACCTCCTCGCGCGTCGGGCTCGGCAGCGCGACGGACTGCAGGAGCGGGCCGATCGCGGCGATCTCCTTGTCGGGCAGCGCGCGGACCGCGGAGGCCAGCGCCCGCCGCGCGCCCACGCGCAGCGCCAGCAGGGCGAGCATCTGCGTGAGGTCGAGCCGCCGCGACAGCGTGCCCGACGCGATCTCGCCCTGCTCCCAGCCGGTGAGCCACACGTGCGGGTCGCCGTGCTCGTCGCGGTGCACCAGCACCACGTCGAGCGTCAGGGAGTGGTGGGTGAGGCCGGCGTCGTGGGCGCGCCGCAGCTGCTCCCAGGCCTCCGCGAGGACGGCGTCGCCGCGCGGGCCCTCGAGGTCGTCGGCGTCGAGGTCGCGCAGCGACACGGCGCCGCGCGCGTGCTCCTGCACCAGCACCACGGAGTCGTCGGCGACGCCGATGCCCTCCAGCCGCTGGGTGCGCACGCCGGCCGCGGTGGCCGCGTACGCGAGGAGGGCGGTGCGCTCGGCCGCGGCGCGCAGCGAGATCGAGGCCCGGCCCTCCAGCCCGCGCAGCCGCAGCGCGCGCCACAGTCGCTGCACGGTGGTCATGACCTGGCGGTCGCCGTCCAGCACGACGATGTCGCGGCGGGGCGCGCCGTCGTCGGTGAACAGCGCGTACACGCGGTTGTCGCCCGCGCGGGTGAGCGCGACGGCGGCGGCGTCCGCCGTCGTCGGGGACGGCGGGAAGGCCTGCCCCTCCTCGGGGAACGCCTCGACGACGTCCCCGTCGGCGTCGTACGCGGCCACGGGGTCCTCGGGCGGGGCGGGCTCCTCGCCGGGGGCCGCGCCGTCGTCGACGACGGCGGACACGTCGCGCACCCGGACCAGCGCCGTCGGGTGAAATCCTGCGCGCCGCACGGCGGCCACGAGGTCGGCGCCGTAGGCGCGCTCGCTGCGCACGCCCGACACGTACTGCACGGCCTGCCCGGCGAGGCGGCCGAGCAGCAGGGCCACGATCACGCCCGGCAGCGACACCTGCCCGGTGATGAGCACGATGGCCAGGGACAGGTAGAGCACGTTCCACGACCAGCGCACCGTGCGGCGGCGGGTGCGCGGGCCGGCCGTGGTGAGCAGGCCGGCGATGGCCGAGACGTACCCGGGGATCTGGAGCTGCCACGTGCCGTCGGAGAAGACCGAGAGCCCGCGGACGAGCTCGTCGCTGCCGAAGTACGAGATCGTCAGCGTCGTCACGATGCCGAGCAGGAGGCCGAGGGCGGCCGCGCAGATCGACTCCACCACCTGCCGGCCCAGCCGGCGCCAGCCCAGCTCGATCAGCACGGCGGCGGGCACGAACAGGGTGACGAGGCCCTCGAGGACCTTGACCGGCACGAACAGGATGCGGGCCAGCAGGGTGCTGAAGTTCTGGACGTCCTCCGTGACGCCCTCGGTGGTCGCGTGCGCGACGACCGACAGGACGAGCACGAGCGCCACGGCCAGCGCGCTGACCACCATGCCGAGCATGTCCGACGGGTGCCGCACCCGTGCCTCGGGGGTGTCGACGACGCGCACGAGGTCCGTCGCGGGGTCGTGGCCGGGGGCGTCCCCGCCGAGCAGCGCCTGCAGCGGACCGGTCGGCGGCGTCGGGTCGGACGCCGGCCCCCGGTGCGCCGGGCGATCCCGGTGCGACGGATCCTGGACGGGACCCGCGGTGCTCGCTCCGGACATGCGGGGAAGTCTAGGCGGGAACGGGCACTGTGGCCTGTGACACGAGGCGGAGCGCAGTGGTAGGTTCCCGGACCACGATGCGACACCGGTCCGGACGTGACCCACGCCCGTGACCAGGGCGACACACCGGTGTGTCTCAGACACCCGCATCGCCACGAGCCCGCGGCCACCCGCCGTGGGCCGGCCTGGACGAAGGGGACCACGACCATGAGTGCCATCAGAGGCTCACGACGCCTGATCGCCGGCGCCGCAGGAACGGCAGTGCTGGCGCTGGTGCTGACCGCGTGCGGCGGCGGTTCCGGCGACGGCGGCAGCGGGGACGGCGGCGGCGGCGCCGCCGAGTCGATGATCATCGGGACGACGGACAAGATCACGTCGCTGGACCCGGCCGGGTCGTACGACAACGGCTCGTTCGCCGTGATGAACCAGGTCTACCCGTTCCTCCTGAACACGCCGTACGGCAGCCCGGACGTGCAGCCGGACATCGCGGAGTCGGCGGACTTCACGTCGCCCAAGGAGTACACGGTCAAGCTCAAGCCGGGCCTGAAGTGGGCCAACGGCAACGACCTGACCTCCTCGGACGTCAAGTTCACGTTCGACCGGCAGCTGAAGATCGCGGACGAGAACGGCCCGTCGTCGCTGCTGTACAACCTCGACTCGGTCGAGACGCCGGACGACACGACCGTCGTCTTCAAGCTGAAGAGCGCGAACGACCAGATCTTCCCGCAGATCCTGTCGTCGCCGGTGGGCCCGATCGTCGACGAGGACGTCTTCTCGGCCGACGCGGTCACCGACGACAAGACGATCGTGGACGGAAAGGCGTTCGCCGGGCAGTACTCGATCAGCGGCTACAAGATGAACGAGCTGGTCAGCTACGAGAAGTACGACGGCTACCAGGGCGTCCTCGGCGCGGCGAAGACGCCGAAGATCAACGTCAAGTACTTCACCGACGCCTCCAACCTCAAGCTCGAGGTGCAGGACGGCTCGGTCGACGTCGCGTTCCGCTCGCTGTCGCCCACCGACATCGAGGACCTCGGCAAGGACGACAAGGTCCAGGTCGTCACGGGCCCCGGTGGCGAGACGCGCTACATCGTCTTCAACTTCAACACCCAGCCGTACGGCGAGAAGCAGTCCGACGCCGACCCGAAGAAGGCGACCGCGGTGCGTCAGGCCGTGGCCGACCTCATCGACCGCCAGGCGCTGGCCGACCAGGTCTACAAGGGCACCTACACCCCGCTGTACTCCTTCGTGCCCGACGGCCTGACCGGCGCGACGGAGCCGCTCAAGGAGAAGTACGGCGACGGCCAGGGCGGGCCCGACGCGGACAAGGCGAAGCAGACCCTCGCCGACGCCGGCGTCACGACGCCGGTCGAGCTGAACCTGCAGTACTCGAACGACCACTACGGCCCGTCGTCGGGCGACGAGTACGCGCTCATCAAGGACCAGCTCGAGGGCAGCGGCCTGTTCAAGGTGAACCTGCAGACCACGGAGTGGGTGCAGTACTCGAAGGACCGCACCGCCGACGTCTACCCGGCGTACCAGCTCGGCTGGTTCCCGGACTACTCGGACGCGGACAACTACCTCACGCCGTTCTTCCTCAAGGAGAACTTCCTGGGCAACCACTACGTGAACCAGGACGTGGAGGACATGATCCTCGAGCAGGCCGTCACGGCCGACGAGGCGAAGCGCACCGAGCTGCTGGGCAAGATCCAGGACGCCGAGGCCGACGACCTGTCGACCGTCCCGTACCTGCAGGGTGCGCAGGTCGCCGTCACGGGCAAGGACGTCACCGGGACCAAGGACACGCTCGACGCGTCGTTCAAGTTCCGCTACGGCGCGCTGGCCAAGGGCTGAGAGACGGACTGAGCTCTTCTCGTGGCCTCACGTAGTACGGCAGGAAGCGCACTGGGACGCTACATCCTGGTGCGCTTCCTGCTCATCATCCCCACCGTGTTCATCCTGGTCACCACCGTCTTCGTGCTCATGCGCGCGACCGGTGACCCCATCACCGCCGCACTGGGCGGCAAGCTGCCGGCCGACCAGCTCCAGCAGCTGATCCACGCGGCCGGCTACGACCGACCGATCCTGGTCCAGTACTGGGACTACCTCACCAGCATCTTCTCGGGCGACTTCGGCACGACGATCAGCGACAACCAGCCGGTCACCGAGGTGCTCACCACCTACGGCGCGGCGACGCTGGAGCTCGCGTTCTACGCGATCGTCGTCGCCCTGGTCCTCGGCGTCCCGTTCGGCATGCTCGCGGGCTACTTCCGCGACCGCCTGCCCGACGCCGCGCTGCGGATCCTCGCGATCCTCGCCTACGCGACGCCGGTCTTCTTCGCGGGCCTGATCCTCAAGCTCGTGTTCAGCGTCTGGCTGGGCTGGTTCCCCGTCGCGGGGCGCGTGTCCACCGACGGCGAGATCTCGATGCAGCTCGCCGGGGCGGACTCCGGGTTCATGCTGGTCGACGCCTTCAAGACCGGGGACCCGGCCGTCGTGCTCGACGTCCTGTCCCACGCGTTCCTGCCCGCGCTGGCGCTCGGCCTGCTCACGGCCGGCGTGTTCCTGCGGCTGGTGCGCACCAACATGATCGGCACCCTGGGCGCCGGGTACGTCGACGCGGCGCGCTCGCGCGGCGTCAAGGAGAACCGCCTCGTGCGCAAGCACGCGTGGCGCCCCGCGCTCATCCCGATCATCACCGTGGCCGGCATGCAGGTCGCGATGCTCCTGGTGGGCGCCGTGCTCACCGAGACGACGTTCGAGTGGCGAGGCCTGGGCTTCCAGCTCTCCGAGTACCTGCAGGCGCGCGATTTCGTGGCCGTGCAGGGGATCGTCGTGCTCATGGCCGTGGTGGTGGCGGTGACGAACTTCCTCGTCGACATCATCGCGGCGCTGGTCGACCCGAGGGTGAGGTACTGATGACCGCGGGAGAGATCACCACCGTCGGCACCGCCGGCACGACCCCCGAGCACCTCGGCGGCAAGGGCGCATGGTTTCGACGGCTGCCCGTCGTGCGCCAGGTGCGCCAGAGCGTGGGCCTCCAGCGCGGCATGCTCGTCGCGGGCCTCGTCCTGACCGCCGTGTTCGTGCTGGTCGCGGTGCTCGCGCCGCTGCTGGCGCCGTACGGCTGGTCGCAGCTGCGCGACCTGGACGGCGCGTTCGGCGCCCAGATGCCGCCGAGCGCCGAGCACTGGTTCGGCACCACCGTGGGCGGGTACGACGTCCTGTCCCGCGTGGTGTGGGGCGCGCGCACGGCCCTGCTGGTCGTGCTGGTCGCGGTGCTGTCGTCGATCGTGGTCGGCGTGCTCCTGGGCCTGGTGTCCGGGTACTTCGGCGGCTGGCTCGACCGCGTGCTCGTGGTCGTGGCGGACGCCATCTACGCCTTCCCGTCCCTGCTGCTCGCGATCCTGCTGGCCATCGTCATCTCGGGCGGCAAGTCGGACATGTGGGGCGGCATCCTCGCCGCCGCGCTGTCCATCACCGTGGTGTTCGTGCCGCAGTACTTCCGGGTGGTGCGTGCCGAGGTGGTGCGCATCAAGGCGGAGGCGTTCGTCGACTCGGCGCGCGTGCTCGGCACCGGGCACTGGCGCATCATGACGCGCCACGTGCTGCGCAACTCCACGCGCACGCTGCCGCTGATCGTCACGCTCAACGCGTCGGAGGCGATCCTCACGCTGGCGGGCCTCGGCTTCCTCGGCTTCGGCATCGAGCCGACGGCGGCCGCCGAGTGGGGCTACGACCTGCAGCGCGCCGTCGCGGACGTCACCTCCGGCATCTGGTGGACCGCGCTGTTCCCGGGCCTCGCCATCGTGCTCGCGGCCATGGGCATGACCCTCATGGGCGAGTCGCTCAACGACCTGGCCGACCCGCGCCTGCGCTCGCGCGCCCGCGCCGGGCAGGTGTCCGGCGCCGTCGTGGCCACGTCGGTGGAGCAGTCGGTCGAGGCGGACCCCTCCGACCCGGAGACCCCGGCGTCGGCGGAGCACCGCGAGGAGAACTCGAAGGGAGACGACGCATGAGCGCCGTCGCATCGAACAGCGCCGTCGCGTCGAACGGCGCCGTGGCGACGATCACCGACCTCGCGGTCTCGTTCGCCACGGACGCCGGCCCCGTGCGGGCCGTCGACGGCGTGAGCCTGGAGGTCCAGCCGGGGGAGGTGCTCGCCGTCGTCGGCGAGTCGGGCTCCGGCAAGACCGTCACGGCCAAGACCATCCTCGGCCTGCTGCCGGAGACGGCGACCACCAGCGGCGCCGTCGTCCTCACGGGGCGCGACGGCGGGACGACGGACGTCGTCAACGTCTCCGCGGCGAAGCTGCGCCAGGTGCGCGGCCGCGACGTCGCGATGGTGTTCCAGGAGCCGTCCAGCGTGCTCAACCCCGTGTACACGGTGGGCTGGCAGATCGCCGAGGGCATCCGTGCGCACGGCGACGTCTCGAAGAAGGAGGCGCGCCGCCGCGCGATCGAGGTGCTCGGCACGGTCGGCATCCCCGACCCCGAGCACCGCGTGGACCACTACCCGCACCAGTTCTCGGGCGGGCAGAAGCAGCGCATCGTCATCGCGATGGCGCTGGTGCTGGGGCCGAGCCTCATCGTCGCGGACGAGCCCACGACGGCGCTCGACGTCACCGTGCAGGCCGAGATCCTCGACCTGCTGCGCCACCTGCGCGACGAGACCGGCACCGCCATCGTGCTCATCACGCACAACATGGGCGTGGTGGCCGACCTCGCCGACCGGGTCGCCGTGATGTACCAGGGCAAGGTCGTGGAGCAGGCGCCGGTCGGCGCGCTGTTCGACGACCCGCAGGCCGACTACACGAAGGCCCTGCTCAAGGCCGTGCCGCGCGTCGGCGAGGGCACCGTCCGCGCCGTCGAGCGCGCGGCCGCGCGTCCCGACGGCTGGGAGTCGGCCGAGCCGGTGGTGCGCGCCGACGGCCTCACCATCACCTACCCGGGCCGGTTCCGGCAGCCGGCGTTCACCGCGGTGGACGGGGTCTCGCTCGCGATCCGCCCCGGCGAGGTGCTGGGGCTCGTGGGGGAGTCCGGCTCGGGCAAGACGACGATCGCCCGCGCCATCGCCGGCCTCACGCCCGTCAGCGGCGGCTCGCTGCGGGTGCTCGGCACGGAGATGCTGGGCGCCCGGGCGCGCGACCTCAAGGCGATGCGTCCGCGGCTGGGGTTCGTCTTCCAGGACCCGGCCACGTCGTTCAACCCGCTGCTGACCATCGCCGAGTGCGTGGCCGAGCCCCTGGTCGTGCACGGGCGGGCCCGCAACCCGGAGGCGGCGCGCGCCCGCGTGGACGCGTTGCTGGAGGCGGTGCAGCTGCCGCGCAGTTACGGCGACCGCTACCCGCACGAGCTGTCCGGCGGGCAGCGGCAGCGTGCGTCGCTGGCCCGCGGCCTGGCGCTCGACCCGGAGCTGCTCATCGCGGACGAGCCGACGTCGGCGCTCGACGTGTCGGTGCAGGCGCGTGTCCTGGAGCTCTTCGCCGAGCTGCAGAAGGAGCTGGGGTTCGCCTGCCTGTTCGTGTCGCACGACCTCGCCGTCGTCGACCTCCTCGCCGACCGGATCGCCGTGCTGTACCGCGGCCACCTGGTCGAGGAGGGCACGGGCGAGCAGGTGCTCGGCAGCCCGCGCGAGGACTACACCAAGCAGCTCCTCGCGTCGCTGCCGGTGCCGGACCCCGCCGCGCAGGCGGAGCACCGCGCCGGGCTGGCCGCCCTGCGAGAGGCCTGACGTGCGCGTCATGTTCGTCCTCGTGCCGGCGGTCATGGCGTTCGTCGGCGTGTGGATGGTGGTGGGCGCCGCGCGCGAGATCGGGGGCGTGCGCGCCCTCCAGAGGTCCGGGCAGGAGACGCGGGGACGGGTGGTCGCCTCCCACGTCAAGCACTCGAGCAGCGGGTCGGGCGAGAGCCGCTCCGTGAGCTCGCGCCTCGTCGAGACCGTCGAGTTCCCCACCCTCGACGGCCGCCGGGTCCGCGGGGTGCCCGCCTACTCCGACGTCGGCATGCTCGACCGCTCGGACACGGACGTGCGGGTGCTCTACGACCCCGCGCTCCCGGAGCGCTTCATCGCGCCGAAGAGCGCCCGCATGGGCACCGGCGGCGCGGTGGGGCGGATCGTCTTCGCGCTGGTGTTCCTCGCGTTCGTCGCCGGGTTCGTCGTGCTCTCGCAGGGCATGCTCTCCGACGCCCCGTTCTGACGGCGTCGGCGGCCTCAGCGCGCGGCGAGCTCCCGCACGGTGGCCGCGAGCCGCTCGTGGAACCCGGGGAAGGTCTTCTTCACGCACCCCGGGTCGTCCAGGGCGAGGCCGGGGGTCCGCAGCCCGGCGACGGCGAACGCCATCGCGATCCGGTGGTCCCCGAAGCAGGCGACCTCGGCCGCTCGCGGGACACCGGGCTGGATCTCGATCCAGTCCGGCCCGGTCTCGACGCCGATCCCCAGGGCGCGCAGGTTGACGGCGCAGGCGTCGAGGCGGTCGCACTCCTTGACCCGGGTGTTGGCGACGTCGACGATGCGCGTCGGTCCGTCCGCGAACGGGGCGATCGCGGCGAGCGTCGGCATGGTGTCCGAGATGTCGCGCATGTTCACGGTGATGCCGCGGAGCCGGCCCGTGCCCGTGACGGTCGTCGCGCCCGCGTCCTGCTCGACCCGGGCCCCCATCCGCGCGAGCACGTCCACGAAGGCGAGGTCGCCCTGCAGGGCGCCGGCGCCGAGGCCTCGTACGGTGACCGGCTCGCCGAGCAGCGCGGCCGCGGCGAAGAAGTAGCTGGCCGACGACGCGTCGGGCTCGACGACGTACCGGGTGGCCGTGTACTCGCCCGGCGCGACGCGGTAGAGCCGTCCCGACCGCTCCACCTCGACGCCGAAGGCGGCCATCATCGCGGTGGTGATGGCGACGTACGGCTCGGAGACCAGGTCGGTGACCTCGACCGTCAGCCCGTCGCGCATCAACGGCCCCGCGAGGAGCAGGGCGGTGAGGAACTGGGACGACGTCCCCGCGTCCAGGCGGAGCGACCCGCCGCGCAGGCCGGCGGCGGCCACGGTCACGGGGTGGTGGTCGGCGGCGCCGGGGAACTCGAGCGTGGCACCCAGCTCCACCAGGGCCCGCGTGAGGGGCGCCATCGGCCGCCGGCGCATCTGCTCCGACGCGTCGAACGCGTAGCGGCCGTGGCCGGCTGCAGCCAGCGTCGGGAGGAAGCGCGCCGTCGTCGCGCCGTCGCGGGCGAACACGTCGGCGGAACGACGCGGCGGCCCGGCGGGCGAGCCGTCGACGACCCAGCTCGACGCCTGCCGGTCGACGGCGTACCCGAGCGCGCGCAGCCCCTCGGCGAAGGCCTCCGTGTCGTCCGACGCGAGCGGGTCGACCAGCGTCGTGCGGCCCCGCGCGGCCGCGGCGAGGAACAGCGCCCGCGCGGTGATGGACTTGGAGCCGGGGATCGGGACGACGGTCACGCGCCCGACGGTAGCCGCCCGCCGACCAGTCCGGGCGGGGTGGTCACAGGCCGAGCGCGTCCTTCCAGTCCTGCGGCAGGAGGGCGTAGCCGACGAACGCGACGACGTCGAGCAGGGTGTGCGCGACGACGAGCGGCACCACGCGGTTCCGGCCCCACCGGCTGGTGTAGAACCACGAGAACACGAGGCCCATGACGACGTTGCCGAAGAACGGCCCGATGCCCTGGTACAGGTGGTAGGAGCCGCGCAGCAGCGAGCTCCACACGACGAACCACAGCCGGGACCAGCCGAGGTCGCGCGTGCGCTCGCGCAAGTACGCCACGGCCACGACCTCCTCCAGCAGCCCGTTCTGCAGGGCGGCGAGGATCAGCACCGGCACGGTCCACCAGTGCTCGTTCAGCGCGCTGGCCTGCACGGACACGGTGATGCCGAGGGCTCGGCCCAGCAGGTAGAACGCGAGCCCCGGGATGCCGATGGCGGCGGCGAGGCCGAACCCCCAGGCGACGTCGCGGCCGGGGCGGGCGCCGTCGAGCCCCCAGTCGAGGCCGATCCGCCGGCGCGTGCCGGTCCAGGTCGCCGACGCGCGCCCGCTCAGCAGGTAGAGGGCCAGGACGACCGGCACCAGCGCGAAGAAGATCCCCAGCAGCTGGTAGGTGAGGTCGAGCAGCGAGCGGTCGGACTGGCTGGCGTTGAGGGTGGCCGTCTGGTCGGCGAGCCGGGTCTCGGCGGTGAGCCTCGCGATGATGTTGACCAGCGCGTACACGCCGCTCTGGCCGAGGCTGAGGCCCAGCACGATCCAGATCTCCGCGGTGGTGCGGCGGCGCTCGGACGGCGTGGTGGCGGGCGCCACGGCGGGCAGGACGGCGGGCGGCACGGCGGTCACGGGCCCAGGGTAGGTCCGCGCGCCCGGCCCGGCTCACAGGTGCCGGCCAGCCGGCTCGTCGCGGCGCGGGCGGCCACGTGTCGTCGCGCGTCGAGGGGGTTGTGTGCGGGCGGGTGCCGTGGCATGCTTCACAAACAGGTTTGCAACACAAAGTTCTCTGTGAGGTATCGATGACCAGCACCCCCGACCGGCCCGGCGACGACGTCGCCCCGCTGGCCGCCGCCGACTCGCTCCGCCTCATCCGCGAGCAGCAGGACCGCGCCCGCGCCGCCCTCGAGCCGGACGGCCGCGCGCTGTACGGCGCCTGGGGCGTCGCCTGGCTCGCCGGCTACCTCGTCCTGTGGGCCAGCGCCCGCGCCCACGGGGAGCCCGAGCCGTGGGCGTTCTGGGTGTTCGCCGGCGCCATCGCCGCGGCCGTCGTCTTCACGATGGTGCACACCATCAGCCGGACGGCGGGCACGCGCGGCGTCTCCGCCCGGACCGGGGCGATGTACGGCTGGTCGTGGATGCTCGGCTTCCTCACCTTCAGCGTGTTCCTCGGCGGCCTCGCCCGGGCGGGCGCGGACGGCGAGGTCATGGCCCTCGCCAGCAACGGCGGCGCGTGCCTCGTCGTCGGGCTGCTCTACCTGGGCGGCGCCACGGCGTTCGGCGACCGGAGCCTGTTCGTCCTCGGCGCGTGGATCCTTCTGGTGGCGGGGGCCGCGACGCTCGTCGGGCTGCCCGGCACGTACCTCGTGATGGCGCTCGCGGGGGGCGGCGGGTTCGTCGTGATGGCGGGCGTCGAGCACCTGCGGATCCTGCGCCGGCGCCGCCGCACCGACGACGGGGGCGGCCGTGCCTGACGCCCTCGACCCGGTCATCCACGCCCCCGCCCGGCTGCGCGTCGTCGCGACGCTCGCCGCCCTGGACGCCGGCGACGAGCTGAGCTTCCCCAAGCTGCAGAAGCTCCTCGACATGACGGCGGGCAACCTGTCCACCCACCTGCGCAAGCTCGAGGACGCGGGCTACGTCCGCGTCACCAAGACCCACGAGGGTCGCACCCCCGCCACGTACCTCGCCCTCACGCCCGCCGGGCGTCGGGCGTTCGAGGACTACACCGAGGCCCTCACCGGCCTGCTGAGAGGAGCCGGATCATGACCCGCACCCCGCCGCCCGGGCGCGCGCCCGCCGTCGCGCCCGCGCCGGTCCCCACGCCCCCGGGTGCCGCGGCCGACGCCGTCGTGGCCGTCCACGGCGTGACGCGGCGCTTCGGCGACGTCGTCGCCCTCGACGACGTCAGCCTCGACGTCGGACCCGGCGAGCTCGTCGGGCTCCTCGGCCCCAACGGCGCCGGCAAGTCCACGCTGCTGTCGTTGGTCAGCGGCCAGCGCCGCCCCGACTCCGGCACCGTGCGGCTGCTGGGCGGCGACCCCCGCGACGCCGCCAGCCGCGCCGGCCTCGGCATCACCCCGCAGGAGACGGGCCTGCCGGCCACCCTGCGCGTGGGCGAGGTGGTCGACTTCGTAGGTGGGCACTTCGCGAGCCCGGTGCCGACCGGCGAGCTGCTGGAGCAGTTCGGCCTCACCGACCTGGCCCGCCGCCAGACGGGCGCGCTCTCGGGCGGGCAGAAGCGCCGGCTCGCGGTGGCGCTCTCGCTCGTGGGGCGCCCGCGCGTCGTGCTGCTCGACGAGCCCACCACCGGGCTCGACGTCGGTGCCCGGCAGGCGCTGTGGGACGCCATCCGCGCCTACCACGCGGGCGGCGGCACCGTGCTGCTGACCAGCCACTACCTCGAGGAGGTGCAGGCGCTGGCGCAGCGCGTGGTCGTCATCGACCGCGGCGTGGTGCGCGCCGACGACTCGCTCGAGGCCATCCTGCGCCGTGTCGGTCTGCGCCGCGTGGCCCTGTGGTCCGCGACGGACCTGGCCGCGTGGCCGGGCGTCGTGCGCGCGGAGCGCCGGGACGACGGCGCGCAGGAGCTGTACACCGCCGACGCGGACGCCCTCGTGCGCGACCTCGTCCGCGGCGACGTGGACTTCCACGACCTCCAGATCCGGGGCGCCAGCCTCGAGGAGGCCTTCGAGGAGATGGTGATGCAGGAGGCGACCCGATGAGCGCGACGACGACCACGACCCCGGGACGGGCGCCGGGCGCCCCCGGGCCGCTGCGGCTGACCTGGCTGCACCTGCGCTACCAGTTCCTCGAGACGGTGCGCGTGCCGATCGCGGTGCTGGGCAACATGCTGTTCCCCGCGCTGGCGATGTTCTTCTTCGTGGTGCCGCAGCGCGAGGTCGCGAACGACCCCCTGTGGTCCACGATGGCGGTCGCGAGCCTCGGCCTGTTCGCCGTCTGCTCGGCCAGCCTGTTCACCTACGGGCTGGGCGTGGCGGAGGACCGCCAGCTCCCGTTCGACCCGTTCCTGCGTTCCCTGCCCGCCGGCCCCGGCCCGCGGATGGTGGCGCGGATCGGCAACGGCGCGATCTTCGCGCTCTTCGGGCTGGTGCCGCTCATCCTCATCGGCTGGCTGTTCACGGCCGCGTCGGTGACGTTCGGGCAGCTGCTCGCCGGGGTCGGCACGACCCTGCTGGTCTCCGTGCCGTTCGTGCTGCTCGGCATGGCCGTGGGCTACTCGCTGTCCGCGAAGGCGGCGCTGCCGGTCGTGCAGGTGGTGCTGTTCCCGCTGGCGTTCGCGGGCGGGCTGTTCCTGCCGCCGCAGATGTTCCCCGGCTGGCTGGACGCCATCTCGCAGGCCACCCCCACCCGCGCCGGTCGTGACCTGCTGGTCCAGGCCCTCACCGGGCAGCCGGCCTACCCCGCCGCCTGGCTGGTGCTGCTCGGCTGGACGGTGCTGTTCGCGGTCCTCGCCGTCGGCGCGTACCGCCGCGACGAGGGCCGCCGCTTCCGCTGACCGCCCCGGGGGCGTGGCGGGTGGGGTCGTGGACCGGTCTCGGGCCGGGCCACGACCCCACCACGCTCCGGGGTCAGCCGGCGCGGCGCAGGCGGAGCGAGTTGCCGACGACGATGACGGACGACGCGGCCATGGCCGCACCGGCGATCATCGGGTTGAGCAGCCCGGCCGCGGCGAGCGGGATCGCCGCCACGTTGTAGGCGAACGCCCAGAACAGGTTCTGCTGGATGATCCGCAGGGTGCCGCGCGAGAGCCGGACGGCCGCGGGGGCGGAGCGGAGGTCGCCGCGCACGAGCGTGATGTCGCTCGCCTCGATCGCGACGTCCGTGCCGGTGCCCATGGCCAGGCCGAGGTCGGCGGTGGCGAGGGCGGCGGCGTCGTTCACGCCGTCGCCGACCATCGCGACGACCCGTCCCTCCGACCGCAGCCGTGCCACGACGGCGGCCTTGTCCTGCGGCAGCACGCGGGCGATGACGTCCTCGTCCGCGATGCCGACCTCGCGGGCGGCGACGCGGGCCGCGCCCTCGCCGTCGCCGGTGAGCAGCACGGGCCGCAGCCCGAGGTCGCGCAGCTCGCGCACGGCCTCGGCGGACGTCGCCTTCACCGGGTCGCGCAGCACGACCACGCCGCGGGCGGCGCCGTCCCACGCGACGACGACGGCGCTCGCCCCCGTCGCCTCGGCGTCGGCGAACGCGGCCGCGAGGTCGCCGTCGAGGGCGACGCCCTGGCCGGCCAGCCACGACGGCTGCCCCACGAGGACGCGGCGCGCGTTCAGCCCGCCGTCCGCGGCGAGCCCGGCGAGGCCGGAGTGCGCCCGCCGCACGACCGCCTCGACCCCGCCGCCCGGCGTGGCGCGGAAGTCGAACGCCTGGAGCGCGCCGATGCCGCCGCCGTCGGCCCCCGCCCCCGCGGACCCGTCGGGCTCTGCGCCCGGCAGGCCCGGCGCTCGTCCTGACGGCTCCGCGGCCGCGGCCGCGACGGCGTGCGCGATGGGGTGCTCGCTCAGGGCCTCGACGGCGCCGGCGTACGCCAGCACCTCGCCCTCGCCGGCCGTGCCGGCGACGACGCGCTCCACCCGCATGCGGCCCTCGGTGACGGTGCCGGTCTTGTCGAGCACCACGGTGTCGACGCGGCGCGTGGACTCCAGGATCTCCGGCCCCTTGATGAGGATGCCGAGCTGCGCGCCGCGGCCCGTGCCGACCAGCAGGGCGGTGGGCGTGGCCAGCCCGAGGGCGCAGGGGCACGCGATGATCAGCACCGCGACGGCGGCGGTGAAGGCGAGCTGGAGGTCGGCGCCGGCCAGCAGCCAGCCGACGAGCGTGAGCACCGACAGGCCCAGCACCACCGGCACGAAGACGGCGGAGATGCGGTCGGCCAGCCGGGCCACGGGGGCCTTGCCGGTCTGCGCCTGCGACACGAGCCGCCCGATCTGCGCGAGCGTCGTCTCCTCGCCCACGCGGGTGGCGCGCACCAGCAGGTGGCCCGACGTGTTGACGGTCGCGCCGGTGACGACGTCCCCGGGGCCCACGTCCACGGGCACCGGCTCGCCGGTGAGCAGCGACGTGTCGACGGCGCTCGCGCCCTCGACCACCTCGCCGTCCGTGGCGACCTTCTCGCCCGGCCGCACGACGAACACGTCGCCGACGGCGAGGTCCGCCACCGCCACGCGCTCGGTGCGGCGGCTGCCGTCGGGCCCGGTCAGCGGTGTACCGCCCGGGCCGAGGAGCACGCGCTCGGCGTCCTTGGCGCCCAGCTCCAGCAGGGACCGCAGGGCGTCGCCGGCGCGGCGGCGGGAGCGGTGCTCGGCGTAGCGGCCGGCGAGCAGGAACGTCGTGACGACGGCCGCCACCTCGAAGTAGAGCTCGGGCGTACCGCCGGACTCCGACGGGATCAGCGACGGCCGCATGGACATGCCGAGCTCGCCCGCGCCGCCGAACGTCAGCGCCCACAGCGACCACAGGGTCGCCGCGATCACGCCGAGCGAGACCAGCGTGTCCATCGTCGACGCGCCGTGCCTGGCGGCCCGCGCCGCCGCCGTGTGGAACGGCCACGCGCCCCACGTCACGACGGGCAGCGCGGCGAGGGCCACGACCCACTGCCAGCCGGTGAACTGGAGCGCGGGAATCATCGACAGCGCCACCACGGGCACGGTGAGGACGGCAGACGCGACCAGCCGGCGGCGCAGGTCCGTGCCGCGCTCGTCCGCCGGGGCGGCGGGCGGCGTCCCGGGCGCCGGGTGCTCCGTGGTCGGCGGCGCGGGGGCCGGGGCTGCAGGGCCCGGCACCGCGGGCGCCGGGGTGGGGCGGGCGGCCTTCGGGGCGACGTCGCGGCGCGCGGTGACGCGGGCGCCGTAGCCGGCCTTCTCGACGGCCTCGACCAGCGTGGCGTCGTCGACGGGCGCGGTGAGCTCGACGTGCGCGCTCTCGAGCGGCAGGTTCACGGTGGCGGTCACGCCGTCGACGCGGTTGAGCCGCTTCTCGACGCGCGCCACGCACGAGGCGCAGGTCATGCCCTCGATGGCGAGGTCGATCTCGAGGACGGGGACCGGCGGGGGACCGGCGACGCCGGGGGGCGTCTCGGTGGGGGTGCTCATGAGGGGTGACTCCCTGAGGTGCTGGGTCGGAGGTCACCCGCGACGACCCGGGGTGGCGGGGTCGCGGTGGGGGCGCCGGTCGGGTCGACGACGGCGCGGCGCGGAGGGCCTGGGTCGCTGCGGCCCGACGGGGCGGGCGGGCGACGGTTCGGCAAGCGGTCCGCGGGGGTGGCTCCCTGGAGCCGGGGACTCAGGCGCGCGGGGGCACGGCCAGGTCGTAGGTCTTCGTCGCCGGCTCGGCGGCGGCCTCAGCGGTGCCGCAGCCGCAGGCGCAGTTGTGCGCCTCCTGGCGGGCGGGCGCCTGCGCGGCCTGCTGGGCGGCGACAGCGTCGGCCAGGACGGCGAACGACGCCACCTCGTACCCGGCCTCGTCGACGGCCTCGCGCAGCACGGCCTCGTCGAGCGGGGCGTCGGAGAACACGGCGACCTCGGACGTGCCGCCGACGTGCAGCTCGACGCTGACGTCCTCGACGCCGGCCACGGCCGACAGGTCCTTGGTGACGTGCGCGACGCAGTTGCCGCAGGTCATGCCGGTGACGCCCAGGGTGGTGACGGTGCTCATCGGTGCTCCTTCAGTGGGGGATCGGTCAGCTGCGGACGAGGCGGCCGATGGCGTCGGCGGCCTCCTTGACCTTCGCGGCGCCCTCGGCCTCGGACGCCCGGGCGGCGTCGACGACGCAGTGTCCCAGGTGGTCCTCCACGAGGCCGATGGAGACGGCCTGCAGCGCCTTGGTCACGGCGGAGACCTGGGTGAGGATGTCGATGCAGTAGACGTCCTCGTCGATCATCCGCGCGATGCCGCGCACCTGGCCCTCGATGCGGCGCATCCGCTTGAGGTACGCCTCCTTGTCCGAGGCGTAGCCGTGCGGCCCGTCGTGCTGGTGCCCGCCGTCGGGCGTGAGGTCGGGGAGGGGTGCGCCGGTGTCGGTCATGGCTCCACCATACCCCTAGGGGGTACCGTGTCAAGCGCCCGCCGGCTCCCCCGAGCCTGCAGCGCCGTCTGCCCCTACTCTCGCCATGAAGGGGCGGAGGCGGCATGAGCACTGCGATCCGGCGGGCGGCTGCGGCCCTGGGTGCGCTCGCGCTGGCCTTCGTGACGCTCACGCTGCCCGCGGCCACGCCGGCCGCGGCGGCTCCCACGCAGCCGTTCACGGTCAAGTTCTCGACCAATGCCAACGGCGCGCTCACGACCGTCGGCAACAACCTGCTGACCTGCAGCGCGTCGTCGTCCTGCACGAGCGCGCAGAACGGCGCGGCGGCGGACAACAACGGCTTCACGATGACCCAGCTGGACGCCGACGGCGTGGGCGGCACGACCAACTCCTCGGCGTCCCGCCTCGACCTGCCCGAGGGCGCGACCGTGCTGTGGGCCGGCCTGTACTGGGGCGCCCGCCTGGACGCCGGGTCGGGCGGCCAGAGCGCGTCCGCGAGCGCGATCGGCACGATGTCGCTGCGCGCGCCGGGGGACGCCGGCTACCGCACCGTCGCGGCGTCGACGGCGGCCCACGACCAGTTCGGCCCCAACTCCTCGAGCTACGGCGCGTACCAGCGGTTCGCGGACGTCACGGCGATCGTCAGGTCCGCGGGCAACGGGAGCTACTGGGGCGCGAACGTCGCCGCCGCGACCGGCCAGGACCGGTACGCGGGCTGGGCGCTCACCGTCGCGTACTCGGCCCCCGGGCTGCCGCTGCGCAACCTCACGGTGTTCGACGGGTTCGACGTCGTGAGCAACAAGAGCCCCCAGTCGGTGCAGGTCTCGGGGTTCCTCGCGCCGCGGTCGGGCACGGTCGACGCCCAGCTGACGATGCTGGCGTACGAGGGCGACCTGGCGCAGACGGGCGACTACACGAGGCTCGACAGCACCCAGCTGGCGACGGCGGCGTCGCCGGGCGCGAACTTCTTCGACTCCACCAACGACACGAACGGGTCGTCGGTCGCCACCCGTACGCCCGCGCACCGCAACATGCTCGGGTTCGACGTGAAGAACCTCGGCGCCTCGGGGGTGATCGCGAACGGCGCCACGAGCGCGACCTTCACGTTCTCCAGCAACGGCGACGTCTACTACCCGGGGGTGGTGGGCCTGGCGATCAACCTCTACGCCCCCGACTTCACGGCGTCGGCGAAGACGGTGGTGAACCTCAGCGGGCACAGCCCCGCCCGGCCGGGCGACACGCTGGAGTACACGGTCCACTACTCCAACACGGGGCAGGACCCGGCCGTCGAGGCCGTGTCGGAGGACGACCTGCCGCCCGGCACGACCTACGTGCCCGGGTCGCTGCGGTACGTGGCGTCGCCGGTGTCGCCGCCGGGCGAGCTCACCGACGGCGCGGGCGACGACCGCGGTGAGGTCGACGGGCGGACGGTGCGCGTCCGCGTGGGCACGGGCGCGACGGCGTCGGCCGGGGGCACGGTCGACATCGGGGCGGCGCCCGCGTACTCGTTCCAGGTGACGCTCGACGACGCCGCGGGCGGGACGACGGTCACGAACCTGGCCAACCTCGACTACGCGACGGCGACCACCGGCACGGCGGCGCGCTACACGACCCAGCCCGCGAGCGTCACGGTGGCGCGGCAGGCCGACGTGTCGGTCGCCAAGACGATGTCCCCCGACCCGGCGGCGGTCGGGCAGGACGTGACCGCGACGCTCGCCGTCCGCAACGACGGGCCGAACACGGCGTCGGACGTCACGGTCACGGACCCGCTGCCCGCAGGCTGGACCGGGGTGACCGCGACCGCCACGGCCGGGACGTGCACGGTGGACGACGGCACGGTGACCTGCGCGCTCGGCGACCTCGCCGACGGCGCGACCGCCACCGTGACCCTCAGCGGCGGGACCGGGTCCGGCTCGGCCGCGACGTCGCTGACGAACGTCGCGACGGTGAGCACGTCGTCGCTGGACCCGGCGCCCGCGAACAACGTCTCCGGCGCCACCGTCACGCTCGCGCGCCGGGCCGACCTGTCGATCACGAAGACGGCGGCGCCGGCCACGGCCGTCCCGGGCGCGGAGGTGACCTGGACCCTCCGGGTGACGAACGCCGGGCCCTCCGACGCGCGCGGCGTGCGGGTCATCGACACCCTCGACGACGCGGGCCGCGCCACCCTCTCCGCGGCGACGATCACGTCCGCGGACGGCACGGCCCCCGCGTGCGAGGACCCGACCGGCCGCGGGGTGAGCTGCGCCGTGGACGAGCTCCCGGCGGGCGCGACCGCGACGGTGACGGTCACGGGGACGCTCGCCACGGACCTGGCGGCGGGGACGACCGTGGGCAACACGGCGACCGTCGCGTCGGGGACCCCCGACGCGTCCTCGGCCGACAACACCGCGCAGGCGACGGTGACGGCCGCCGCCCCCGAGGCCGACGTCCGCGTCACCAAGTCCGGCCCCGCCGACGTGGTGGCCGGCACGAGCATCGCGTGGACGGTGACGGCCACGAACCACGGACCGTCGGACGCGGCCGGTGTCGTGGTCACGGACACCGTCCCCGACGGCGTCACCGGGATCGGGGCGACGACGTCCCGCGGCGACGCGTGCACGGTCGAGGAGCAGGTCGTCACGTGCCCGGTCGGCGCGCTGCCGTCCGCCGGCGCGGGCACGGCGGGGGCCGCGGTGACGATCACGGTGACCGGCCTCGTGGCGCCCGCGGCGACCGGCACGCTGCGGAACACGGCCACCGCGACGTCCACGTCCACGGACCCGGCGGGCGGGAACGACACGGCGACGGCCGACACGGACGTCCGCGCCGAGTACGACCTCGCCGTGACCAAGACGGCCAACCGCACGACGCTGCCGGCCGAGGCGCCGCGACCGGTCGACTACCGCATCACGGTCACCAACAACGGGCCGTCGGCGGCGCGCGACGTCGACGTGACGGACGCCCTGCCGGACGCGCTGGACCTGCGGGGCGCGGACCCCGTCACCGGCTGCGCGGCGGACCTCACCGCGGCCGGGTTCACGTGCACCCTGCCCGGCCCGCTCGCGCCCGGCAACGCCGCCGTCGTCACCGTGGCGATGCAGGCGGACGAGGTGCTCGCGGGCGGCCCCGACGTCGTGCAGGCGGTGACGATCGACGCGGCGGGGGACACCGACCCGTCGAACGACGAGGCGTCCTGGACGCTGAGCGGCCTCCCGTTCGTGGACCTGTCGCTCGCCAAGGCGGCGGACGCCACGGTGACTGCGGGCGGGACCGCCGCGTACGACCTCGTCGTGACCAACACGAACGACCCCGACGACGTCACAGAGAACCTCGCCGCCCTCCGCCCGGTCCTCACGGACACGCTGCCCGCCGGCGTGAGCTTCGTGAGCGCGCAGGTCACGTCGGGCGGCGGGCAGACGGTCGCGTGCGACACCAGCGGGCAGACCCTCAGCTGCCGGCTCGGGGCCAACCTCGACGCCGCGGCGTCGGTCACGGTGGAGGTCACGGTGGACGTCGCCCCGGACGTCGCCGCCGGGACCGCGCTCGTGAACACGGCCACGGTCGTCACGGGGAACATGGAGACCAACCCCGACAACAACCTGGCGAACAACACCGCGCAGGCCACGAGCACGGTCGTCGCCGAGGCGGACGTCACCGTCACCGGCCTCACCCTCGAGCCCGTCGACCCCGACGCGACCGGCCCCGGCACCCACCGACGGGTGCACCTCACCGTCTCCAACGACGGGCCGTCGGTCGCCCGCGACGTGACGCTGCGCATCGAGCGGGCCGAGGACGGCATCCTCGTGGACACCGGGACGCTGCCCACCGACTGCACCGCGACGGCGCGGGAGATCGTCTGCACGCTCGACGGTCGGGACCTCGCCCCCGGCGAGTCGGTCGACATCGACTACGTCCTCGAGGTCGCGAGCTACGTCGACCCGGGGACCTACCTGAAGACGGCGCAGGCCTCGAGCTCCACGCCGGACGCCGACCTCACGAACAACACCCAGCAGGCGTCGACGGTGGTCGGCCCCGCCGTCACCGACCTGGCCGTGACGAAGTCGGCGACCGGCACCGTGCCCAACCCGGACGAGGCCGCCGACCCGCACGACGCCTTCGTGGCCGGCGGGCCGTTCACCTATCGCATCGCGGTCGCCGTGCCCGAGGCCACCACGCCGGGCGCCGGGTACGCGGACGCGCAGGACGTCGTCGTCGAGGACCTGCTGCCGCTCGGCCTCGTCGCGACCGGGGCCTCGACGGGGAGCGGCACGTGCACGATCACCCCCGAGGCCGAACCGGGCGGGGGAGTGCGCAGCGCGCTGTCGTGCTCGCTCGGCACGGTGCACGGCTGGTCGGGCACGACGCAGCCCGCCCCCGTCGTGATCACCGTGCACGGCACGCTCGACCCCGACGCCAACGACCTCAACGGGGGCGACCGGTTCGCCGAGCAGGTGCCGAACACGGCCACGGCCACCACCGGCACCCCGCTGGCAGGCGGCGCGACGAGCGTGCAGGACGACGTCGCCGTCGACGTCGTCGAGATCGCGGACCTCCACCTGGTCAAGACGCCCGACGCGGCCTCCGTGAACGCGGGCGGCACCGTCGGCTACACCCTCACCGTCGTGAACTCCGGGGCGTCGGGCGTGGAGCACGCCGTCGTCACCGACTCCCTGCCGGCCGGGTTCACGCTCGTGGCCGCGCAGTCGGACTGCACGCCCCCGCAGACGACGCCGGTGGACGAGACCCAGGCGCAGCCGCAGGTGCCCGACGGGCCCGGGCAGGAGGTCGCGTGCCGCGTGGGCGCGGTCCCGGCCGGAGGCTCCGTCACGATCCACGTGGTGGCCTCGACGCCGGACACCCTCGCGGCGGGCACGGCGACCAACACCGCCACGGTCGGGATCCTCGCCCACGAGGCGGCGCCGGACGACAACACCGCCACCGCGGACGTCGACGTGCGGCGCGTGACCAACCTCGGCATCTCGGCCTCCGCGAGCACGCTGACCCCGGCGGCGGGCCAGGACGTGACCTTCACCGGGTTCGCCGTGAACAACGGCCCGTCCACGGCCGACGGGACGAACGGCGACACCGTCTTCCCGCCCGGGTTCGTGCCGTACGCCGACAGCGTCGACGTCCCGTTCAACGACTGCACCTGGAACCGCACGCCGCCCGACGACCCCACCACGGCGTCCTGGGAGGACTTCCGGTACGTGCTGCACTGCGAGCCCGTCACGCCGGGAGCGCGGTGGGAGGCCGGAGGCGCGACCACGAACGTCGTGACGACGTACGTGCCCGGCGACACGCCGGCCGGCAGCTACTCCGGCCGCGCGGTGATCCGCTCGGACACGCCGGAGACCACCGAGGAGGACAACGAGGCGGCGCTGACGTTGACCGTCCAGCACGTGTCGGACACCAGCCTCGTCAAGGACCTCGTGGAGCCGCACCCGATGGTCGCCGGCAGCCCCGCCACCTGGCGGCTCACCGTGCGCAACGCCGGCCCGTCCGTCGCCGACGACGTCGTCGTCTCGGACACCGTGCCCGGGGGCATGACCTACGTGTCCGCGCAGCGCGAGGACGGCGTCGACTGCCCCGTGCCGGAGACGCACGACCTCGCGAACGGCGACACGGAGACGATCGTGCGCTGCGCGGTGGGGCGGCTCGCCGTCGGGGAGACGGCGTCCGTGGTCGTGACGTTCGACGTCGCCGCCGGCACGGCGGGGGAGACCCTGTGCAACGCGGCCCTGGTCGGCTCCGGCTCCCTCGACCCGGCCGCCGTGGACAACGAGGGCGAGAGCTGCAACGAGATCGCCGCCCCGCCTTCCACCGACGTCTCCCTGGCGCTGTCGCCGCCCACGCAGACCCACCTGTCCGGCGAGCGCGCGGAGCTCACCGCGACCGTGCGCAACGAGGGGCCCGAGGACGCCACCGACGTCGTCGCCGTGCTCGACGTGCCGCCGGGCCTCACGGACTACAGCGGGGTCGCGGTGTCCTGGCCGGCCGGGAGGCCGCAGCCGCCCGACGGCGTGGTCGGCTCGCTGACGTTCGACGTCGGCGACCTCGCTCCGGGAGAGCAGGTCGTGTACCGCGTCGTGGGGACCACCACCGGCAGCCCCGGCGACGTGCTGCCCGTGGAGGGCGTCGTCACCCACGGCGAGGCGGACGCCGTGGTGCCCAACGACACCGACCGGGCACGGATCCTCATCGTGGGGCCGGACACGTCGCCCAGCCCGTCGCCGACCCCGTCGCCGAGCGTGACGCCGAGCCCGACGTCGAGCGGCCCCGCAGTCCCGCCGGGCCCGGGCGCACCCGACGCGACGCCCGGTCCGGGCGCTCCGCCGGGGACGTCCGGTCCGCTGCCGGTCACGGGCGCGCAGGTGGTCGGGTGGGCGGTCGCGGCGCTGGTCGTGACGGCCGTCGGGCTCGGGCTGCTCGCCGCCGCGCGCCGTCGCCGGCAGGACTGACCGCGCCCGGGAGGCGCGGCCCGGTCACGGCGGCCGGCTCAGCCGATGCGGAAGGGCGCGGCCAGCAGGTCGTCACGACGCGAGCTGGGGCCGACGAGCAGCTCGAACTCGCCGGGCTCGACGACCCGGCGGCCGTCGGCGTCGACGATGGTGCAGTCGGCGGCGGGCACCTCGACCTCGACGACGACGCTCTCGCCGGGTGCCAGCGGCACGCGGCGGAAGGTCTTCAGCTCGCGGTCCGCCCAGGTCACCGAGGTGACGCGGTCGCTCACGTACACCTGCACGGTCTCGACGGCGGGGCGGCTGCCGGTGTTCGCCACCGTGACGCGGCCGCGCACGACGCCGTCGGCCGCGACGTCGGCGGCGTCCAGCTCGAGCCCGGAGTACGTGACGGTCGTGTACGACCGGCCCTCGCCGAAGACGTACGGCGGGCGCTGCGTGAGGTCGGCGTACCGGGTGCCGTGCTGGCCGCGCACCTGGTGGTAGAACACCGGCTGCTGGCCGGCGTGCAGGGCGTACGAGAGCGGCAGGCGGCCGGTCGGCTCGATCAGCCCGAGCAGCAGCTCGGCCACGGCCCGGCCGCCGCGCATGCCCGGGTTGGCGGCGTGCACGAGGGCGGCGGCGCGGCCCACGGCCGCGGGCAGCACGTGCGGCTTGGACGCGACCAGCACGACGACGACGGGCGTGCCCGTCGCCACCAGCCGCTCCAGCAGCTCCACCTGGCCGCCCTGCAGCTCCAGGGTCGCGGTGGACTTGCCCTCGCCGGCCAGCGCGACCTCGTCGCCCAGCACGGCGACGACGACGTCCGCGGCGCGCGCCGCGTCCTCCGCCTCGGCGAGCAGGGCGGGGTCGGACGGCGCGGGCAGCGCGGCCGGCGGCCGGGGCTGCCCGTCGGGGTAGTGCGTGCCGTCCGGGTCGGGGCCCAGCTCCACGACGTCCGCGCCGCGGGCGTACGTGACCTCCCACGAGTCCGGCGCGACGGCGCGCAGGCCGTCCAGCACCGTCTCCGTCAGCTCGCGCGGGTGCCCGTCGCGGATCCAGCTCACCTGGCCCGACGCGCCGGCCCAGTCGCCGAGCTGCGCGTGCGGGTCGTCGGCGTTCGGCCCGACGACGGCGACGCGGTGCGGGCGGGCGGGGTCGAGCGGCAGGGTGCCGTCGTTCTCCAGCAGCACGAGGGAGCCGCGCGCGACGTCGAGGGCGAGGTCGCGGTGCTCGGCCGAGCCGACGACGGCCTCGATGCGCTCGGCGACCGGCGCGCGCGGGTCCTCGAACAGGCCGAGGTCCACCTTGAGGCGCAGGATGCGCCGCACCGCGTCGTCGATCCGCGCCACGTCGATCCGGCCGTCGGCGACGGCCTCCTGCGCGCCCTCGAAGAACTTGGGCGTCGCCATGACGACGTCGTTCCCGGCGCCGACGGCGGCCGCGGACGCGTGGGCGTGGTCGGGGCTGACGAACTGCTCCCACACCATGCGGCCGACGTTGTCCCAGTCGGTGACGAGGGTGCCGTCGAAGCCCCACTCGTCCTTGAGCACGCCCTGCAGCAGCCAGCGGCTCGTCGTGATGGGCACGCCGTCGATGGCCTGGTAGCCGATCATCACGGTGCGCACGCCCTCGCGGACGACGCGCTCGAACGGCGGCAGGAACCACGAGCGCAGCTTGCGGGGCGTGAGGTCGGCCTCGGTGGCGTCGCGGCCGCCCTGCGTCTCGGAGTAGCCGGCGAAGTGCTTCGCGGTGGCGAGCACCGCCGTCGGGTCCGTGAGCCCGTCGCCCTGGTAGCCGCGCACCATCGCGGCGCCCATCTCGCCGATGAGGAACGGGTCCTCGCCGAACGTCTCGTTGACGCGGCCCCAGCGCAGGTCGCGCGTCGCGCACAGCACGGGGGAGAACGTCCAGTGCAGGCCCGTCGCGGCGGCCTCGACCGCCGTCGCCCGCGCCCCGCGCTCCACGAGGTCCAGGTCCCACGTGGCCGCCATCCCCAGCTGGCTGGGGAAGACCGTCGCGCCGGGGAAGAAGCCGTGCCCGTGGATCGCGTCGTCCGCCACCAGCAGCGGGACGCCGAGGCGGGTGCCGCGCGCGAGCTCGATCGCCTCCACCACCCGCTGGGGCGAGGCGTGCAGGATCGAGCCGGCCAGCCGGCCCACGACGATGTCCTCGAGGTCGTCCATCGCGTTGAGCTGCAGCATCTGCCCCACCTTCTCGGGCAGGGTCATGCGGCTCAGCAGGTCCTCGACCCGCTCGGCCGGGGACAGGGACGGGTCGAGGTAGGGCAGGTCGGTCATGGGTTCACGGTCCTCGATCGGTGCAGGACCCGCGAGATCGAGGTACCCGCGTCGAGATCGACCTTCAGTGGGTCGACCCCGCGGCGGGTACCTCGATCTCGCGGAGAGGGGTCAGCGGACGGCGAGGCCGTTCGCCTGGGCGACGGAGCCGAGCCAGCCGAGGGACGGCTTCGGGCGGCGCTCGAAGGTCTCCTTGTCGAACTCGACCAGGCCGAAGGTCGGGCGGTAGCCGGAGGCCCACTCGTAGTTGTCCAGCAGGCTCCAGTGCAGGTAGCCGCGGACGTCGACGCCGTCCTGGATCGCCGCGTGCAGGCCGGCCAGCGCGCCCTCGGTGTAGTCGACGCGGCGGGCGTCGTCCTGCGTGGCGATGCCGTTCTCGGTGACGAACACCGGCACGCCCTCGGTCTTCTCCCACGCGGCGCGGACGCCGTGCTCCAGGGCCAGCGGGTAGAACTCCCAGCCGGTGAGCGTGGTCTCGACGCCGTCGGGCACCTGGCGGGGGCCGTCGGGGCCGATGATCGTGCGGGTGTAGGCCTGGACGCCCACCCAGTCGTCGCCGCGGGCGGCCTCGAGGTACCAGTCGTCGCGCTGGTAGCCGTACTCGTGCGCCACGTCCTCGCAGCCCGGCTCGGGCTGGAAGTCCTGGGTCGCGACGGTCCAGCCGGAGTTGATGCCGCCGACGCCGGAGAGGATCTCGCGCGAGCGCCGGTGGGAGTCCAGCAGCGCGTCCGCGACCTGCAGGTCGGGGGCGGGCAGGCCGTAGGCCACCAGGTTGGCGGGGTCCTCGCCGCCGGCGATCATCGCCGCGATGTTGGGCTCGTTGATGGTGCAGACGTAGTCGACGTCGTCCCCGAGGATCGGCAGCGCGAGCTCGGTGAAGCGGGCGAAGCGGTCCGCGGCCTTGGGCGAGCGCCACATGCCCTCGTCGTAGAACCAGCGGGGCACGGTGAAGTGCATCAGCGTGACCATCGGGGTGAGGCCGAGCTCGAGCGCGGTCTCCACCATGCGGCGGTAGTGCGCGACCTCGGCGCGGGAGACGAAGCCCTCCTCGGGCTCGATCCGCGCCCACTCGATGGAGAAGCGGTAGGTGTCGATGCCCGCGTCGCGCAGGAGCTGCATGTCCTCGCGGTAGCGGTGGTAGCTGTCGGCGGCGTCGCCGCTGGGCTCGACGATCGAGGTGCCGGTGGCGTGCTCGCGCACCCACCAGTCGCTGTTGATGTTGTTGCCCTCGATCTGGTGGGCCGCGGTGGCGGCGCCCCAGCGGAAGCCCTCGGGGAAGTGCAGCACGGGGTGGTCCTTACGTCGATGGTGCGGTGTTCGGGGGCGCGAGCGCGGCGGCTCAGCGCGAGGTGGTGGTCCAGAAGTCGGCGAGCAGGTCCGCGGTGGCCGCGGGGTTCTCGACGTTGGGCAGGTGCCCGGCGTCGTCGACCACGGCGTACCGGGCGCCGAGCCGCTCGGCCATGGCGCGCTGCCACGGCTGCGGCCAGGCGGCGTCGTCCACGCCGTGCGCGACCAGCACCGGCAGTCCGGTGGCGGCCAGGTCGGGCGTGACGTCGCGGACGTCGGCGAGCACGTCGATGGCGCCCAGCAGGTTGTCCGTGCTGGTCGCGACCGAGCGGTCGCGGTGGAAGCGGGCGTCGGCGTCGAGGCCGGCCAGCTCCCGCGGGTCCTCGGCCAGCCGTCGGGCGAGCCCGGGGTTGTCGAGGGTCCACAGGTCGACCAGCCCGGCGGCGGCGAGCAGCCGGTCGCGCTCGGCGTCCTTGCGCCCGGGCCAGCCGTGCGGGCCCGAGCAGAGCATCGTGAGGCTGGCGAACGGCGCGGCGTCCCGGGCGGCGGTGGCCGCCGCGACGGTGCCGCCGAAGCTGTGCCCCAGCAGGTGCAGGTCGCCGGCCGGGATGCCGGCGGCCGCGCTCACGACGGCGGCGACGTCGAGCGCGTCGCCGGTGAAGTCGTCGCGACGGTAGGCGCCCACCCCGCGCGGGGCGGCCGAGTCGGCCTGCCCGCGCTGGGAGTACGTCCACGCCTCGACGCCGCGCTCCGCCAGCAGCGGCAGCAGCAGCCGGTGGTCCTCCCGCGACCCGGTGAACCCGGGCACGAGCAGGGCCACCGCGCGGCGCTCCACCCCGGCGGGCACGACCGACCGCAGCGCGGTGAGCGGGCCCACCGGCACGTCGAGCACCAGCGGCTCGACGCCGTCCGGCAGCGGCAGCACCGAGAACGGCGCGCCCGCGCGGACCGCCGCGGCGGACACGGGGGTCACGACGCCGCACCGTCCGCGAACCGGCGCGCCGGCTGCGGGATCGCGTCGAGCAGCTGGGTCGTGTACGCGTCCTCGGGGAAGCGCAGCACCTGCGTGGTGCCGCCGGACTCCACGACCTTGCCGTGGTGCAGCACCATGATCTGGTCGGTCACGACGCGCGCCGACAGCAGGTCGTGCGTGATGTACAGCAGCGAGACGCCGAGGTCGGCGCGCAGGTCCTCGAGCAGGCCGAGCACGCCGGCGCGCAGCGACACGTCGAGCATGGAGACGGGCTCGTCGGCGATGAGCACCTGCGGGTCGGAGGCCAGGGCGCGCGCGATGACGACGCGCTGGCGCTGCCCGCCGGAGAGCTGGTGCGGCAGCTTGGCCGCGTACTGCTCGACGGGCGTGAGGCCCACGGTCTCGAGGAGCTCCAGCACGCGCTCGCGCGCGGCCTCGCCCTTGAGCCCGGTGAAGTTCTCCACCGGGCGGGTGAGGGTGTACTCCACGGTGTGCAGCGGGTTGAGCGCCGAGTACGGGTCCTGGAAGACCATCTGGACGTCGGCGTGCAGCGTCTTGAGCCGGCGGCGGCGCAGCCGGTCGACCCGCAGGTCGCCGAACGTCACGGTGCCCGACGTCGGGCGCTCCACGCCGGTGACCATCTTGGCGATGGTCGACTTGCCGGAGCCCGACTGGCCCACCAGCGCCATCGCGGCGCCCGGCTCCAGGCGGAACGACACGTCGTCGACGGCGGTGACCGCCGTCTCGCCGCGGCGCGGCGGCGGGTACACCTTCGACACGTGGTCGACGACGATCGCGTCGTGGGCGGCGGCGCGCTCGAGGTGGGCCACGCCGTCCCGCTCGCCGTCCCGCTCGCCGTCCCGCCCGGTGCGGTCCTGCGGCGCCTTGCGCTCGAAGCCGGGCAGCTCCACGACCTCGGCCCGGGGGTCGGCGTAGTGGCTCAGCAGCATCTGCGTGTACGGGTGCGCGGGCGCCTCGAAGATCTGGCGGGAGGCGCCGTCCTCGACGATCTCGCCGTCGTGCATGACGACGACGCGCTCGGCGGACTCCAGCACCACGCCCAGGTCGTGCGAGATGAGCACGGCCGTGAAGCCCTCCGCGGCCTGCAGCTCGCGGATGGTGTCCATGACGGCGTGCTGCACGAGCACGTCGAGCGCGGTGGTGGGCTCGTCGAACACCATGAGCCGCGGCTCGAGCGACAGGGCCAGCGCGATGGAGACGCGCTGGCGCATGCCGCCGGACAGCTCGCCGGGGTAGCGGTCGAGCACGCCGGACGGCAGCTGCACCTTGTCGAGCAGCTCGACGGCGCGCTGGCGGCGCTTGCCCTTCGGGACGTGCCCGTGCGCGGCGAAGATGTCGCCGAAGTGGTGCGCGATGGTGCGCACCGGGTTGAGGGCGTTCATGCCCGACTGGAGCACCATGGCGAACCCGCCGCGGCGCTGCACGCGCAGCTCCTCGGCGTCCAGGTGCGCGATGTCGGTGCCGTCGAACACGATGCGGCCGCCGGAGATGCGCGCCGGCGCCTTGGCGAGGCGGGTGACGGCGAAGCCGAGCGTCGACTTGCCGGAGCCGGACTCGCCGACCAGGCCCACGAACTCGCCCTGCTCGAGGGTGAGGTTCGCGTTCTTGACGGCGTGCGTCGGGACGGCCCCGCGGGGCTCGTAGACGACGGACAGGTCCTGGATCTCGAGCAGGCTCATCGGCCGGTCCCTTCCCGCAGGCGCGGGTTGCTCAACCCGTCGACGCCGAAGTTCACGAGGGTCATGGAGGTCGCCAGCAGCGCGATGCACAGACCGGGGGCGAACAGCAGGACCCACTGGCCGGTGAGGATGGCCATCGAGTTCTGGGCCCAGAAGATCATCGAGCCCCAGGACACGGTGGCCATGTCGCCCAGGCCGAGGAACGACAGGCCCGACTCGGCGAGCACGGCCGACGTCGCGGCGCCGAAGAACGACCCCGCGATCATCGAGGTCATGTTTGGCAGGATCTCGCGGAAGATGACGCGCGTGGAGCTCTCGCCGGAGAAGATCGCGGCGGTGACGAAGTCGCGCGAGCGCAGGGACTGCGTCTGCGAGCGCAGCACGCGGGCGCCCCACGCCCAGCCGGTGATGACGACGACCAGGATGATCATCGGCAGCCCGCCGTTCTGCAGGTACGCCGCGATGATGATCATCAGCGGCAGGCCCGGCATCACGAGGAACAGGTTGACGAGGAAGTTGACGACGTCGTTGCCCCAGCCGCGCAGGTAGCCCCACGACAGGCCGATGGCGACGGCGACGAGCGTCGACAGGCCGCCGGCGACGAAGCCGACGAGCAGGGAGACGCGGGCGCCGTAGATCACCTGGGACAGCACGTCCTCGCCGGCGCCGGTGGTGCCGAGCCAGTGCGCGGCGCTGCCGGGCTCGTTGCGGGCGAACGAGTCGTCGTGCGGCGAGTACGGGGCGAGCAGGGGCGCGAAGACCGCCATGAGCACGAACAGGCCCAGCAGGACGAGGCCCACGCGGGCCTTCGGGTTCGCCCAGACGGTCGCGAACGCGCGGCCGAGCACCTGGGCGGTGCGGCCGAGGCGGGTGCGGGCGGGCCGGGAGGGGCCCTGCACGGACTCGGGGGCCGGGGCCTCGGGGTCCGCCGTCTCGTAGGACACGGAGGTGGTCGGGTCAGCAGCAGTGTCAGCCATCGGGGTCACCGCCTCGTTCGGGGGTCGAGGACGCCGTAGAGGATCTCCACCAGGAAGTTCGCGAGCAGCACGCTCACGGTGATCATGAGGAAGAGCGCCTGCATCAGCGGGAAGTCCTGGTTGGTGACGGCGTTGAACAGCAGGTAGCCGACGCCGGGGTATCCGAACACCTGCTCGACCAGCAGCGAGCCGCCGACGACGCCGCCGAGGGCCATGCCGAAGCCGGTGAGGTTCGGCAGGATCGCGTTGCGGGCGGCGTAGCGGATGGCGACCGTGCGGCCGCGCAGGCCGTTCGCCTCGGCGAAGGTCACGTAGTCGTCGCCGAGGGTGTTGATCATCGTGTTGCGCATGCCGAGGATCCACCCGCCGAGCGACGTGATGAGGATCGTGGCCGCGGGCAGGGCGGCGTGGTACAGCACGTCGCCGATGAACTCCCAGGACAGGTTCGGCACCGCGGTGGCGGAGTAGGCGCCCGAGGTGGGGAACCAGCCGAGCACGTAGCCCAGGAAGAAGACGATGAGGAGCGCGGTCCAGAAGTAGGGGAACGCGGAGAGGAAGCTGCCGCCCACGGTGGGCAGCGAGTCCATCCAGGTGCCGCGCTTCCACGCGGCGCCGATGCCGATGAGCGTGCCGAGCACGAACGCGATGACGGTCACCGCGCCCACCATGATCAGCGTCCAGGGCAGGGCGCCGGCGACGAGCTCGGAGACCTGCTGCGGGAAGAAGGTGTACGACACCCCGAAGTCGAGGTGGATGACGTTGTTGAGGTACTGGACGTACTGGTCCCAGATGCTGCCGCCGGGGACGCCCAGCTGGGCCTCGATCGCCGCCTGCACCGACGGCGTCACGGGGCCGTTCTGTGCGAGCTTGGCGATGGCCGCGTCGGCGGGCGAGCCGGGCATGAGGCGCGGGATGACGAAGTTCAGCGTCACCGCCGCCCACAGCGTGAGGACCAGCAGGCCGAGCTTGCGGAGCGCGTAGCGCAACGGTGCCTCCGGGTCGGTGGTCGGTCGGTCGGTGTGCGGTCGTGCGGGGGCGCCGCCCGGCGCGCCCCGTGGCAGGGGGCGCCGGGCGGCGGGGGGTCAGCCCTGGGCGGGCTTGAGGTGCGTGAGGATCAGCAGCGGGGTGGAGTCCCACGTCTTCGGGGAGGCGTAGGGGTCGTCCTCGCTGGGCCAGCCGGTGAAGTTCTTGTTCGAGAACAGGCCCCACGAGCCGCCGTAGAAGAGGGCGATCATGGGCAGCTGCTCGTACGTGATCTGCTCCAGCTGGTGCGTGAGCTCGAGCTGCTTCGCCTCGTCGGTGGTCGACTTCAGCTCGGCGAGGGCGGCGTCGGCCTCCTTCGACTCGAACCGGCCGAAGTTGCCGGCCGCCGTCTTGCCGACGGGCAGGCGGAACTCGGAGCCCATGAGGCCGTTGTAGTCCTGGTACGGCTGGCCGGAGCCGCCGACGGTGCCCATGATCATGTCGAAGTCGCCCGAGCGGAGCTCCTTCTGGTAGGCCGCGGGCTGCGGCTGCACGACGGTGACGTCGATGCCGATCTTGGTGAGCTGGCCCTTGACCTGCTCCACGCCCTGCAGCCAGTCGGACCAGCCGTTCGGGGTGGTGATCGTGATCTTCAGCGGCTTGCCCGCGGAGTCGACGAGCTGGGCGCCCTTCTTGGTGTAGCCGGCCTTCTCGAAGTACTCGAGGGCCTTGGCCTCGTCCTGGTCGATGTAGCCCTGGTTCGGGATCGACTCGTCGAGGATCCCGCCCTGGTTGGGCAGCATGAGGCCGGTCTGGCTGGCCTTGTCGACGTAGCCCTGCTCGGCCTTGTCGGCGATGACCTGCTTGTCGAGGGCGTAGGCGACGCCGGTGCGGAAGTTGACGTCGTCGTACGGCGCCTTCGTCATGTTCGGGATCAGCGAGATCGCCGCGCCGGCCGGGAACCAGTAGGTGTTGTTCTCGGGGTCGGCCTTGACCCAGGTGTCCTCGACGTCGCTCATGAACGCGTAGGCCCAGTCGTAGCCGTTGTTGACGATGTCCAGCTCGGAGTTGGCGGCGGGCTGCACGAGCTCCGGGACGGCGACCTTGTCGGCCTGCCAGTACGTCTCGTTCTTCTTGAGCGTGTACTGGTTGGGCGTGAACTCGCCGAGGGTGTACGGGCCGGAGCCGACGGGCTCCTCGTTGGTCCAGGTGACCGGGTCCTTGACGTCCTTCCAGACGTGCTCGGGGACGATCAGCTGCTGCGCGATGATCTTCGCGGCGGGGACGTCGTCGGTCTGCAGGTGGGCGACGACCTTGGTGCCGTCGACCTCGACGGACTTCAGGTGGGACCAGACGCCCTTGAGGTCCATCTCGGGGTGCTTCTTGACGAGGTCGAAGGAGTACTTCACGTCCTCGGCGGTGAGCGGCTCGCCGTCGGACCACTTCACGCCGTCACGCATGGTGAAGACGACGGTCTTGGCGTCCGGCTGCTCGTAGCCCGTGCTCAGCCAGGGGGTCTCCTCGCCGCTCATCTCGTTGATGATGACCAGCGGCTCGTACATGTACGTCGTCGTGTTGCGCTTGCCGGACGAGTACGGGTTGAAGTTCCGGTCGAACGTGGGGGAGCCGTTGTCCGCCGCGATGAGCATGGACGTCGCGCTGCCGCCGGTGGCACCGTCGTCCCCCTTGTTCTGCACCGGTGCCGAGCAGGCCGCCGTGGCCAGCACCGCGACGGTGGCCGCAACTGCGGCCAGACGCCGCCCCGAGCGCGCTGTGCGCGTCATGGACATCCACTCCTCTTCGTCGAGGCCTCTCCTGCGAGGGCCCGTGCACGCCTGGTCGGCGTGCGCCGTCCTGGGGAGTGTATGCGCATACATTTCGAGGCACCAAACCGCCGGGCAAACCCCGAGGCCAGGCGCCTGGAGGGCATCAGTGGCAGCCACAGCTCTCGCGCAGGAGCACCCGCACGGGGAGGTTCACCGTGGCCGCCGGCGAGCCCGGGTCCGCGAGCCGCGAGCGCAGCAGCTCCACCGCCGCACGCCCCAGCTCGACCATCGGCTGGCTCACCGTCGTGAGCCGGGGGATGGAGGCCTGCGTCGCGTCGATGCCGTCGAACCCGGTGAGGACCACGTCCCCCGGCACGTCGACGCCCGCCTCGGTCAGCACGTCGAGGAAGCCCAGCGCGGTCTGGTCGTTCGAGCAGACCAGCGCGCGGGGGAGCGCGCCGCCCGTCACACCGCCGGCACCGCCGCCCCGGCCGGTGACGTGGGTCTCGAGCATCCGCCGGGCGAGCGTGCGCGCCCCGTCGCGCGTGAAGTCGCTGCGCGCCGCCGGCTCGTCGGGCACCGGCAGGCCGGCCGCGGCGAGCGCGTCGCGGAACCCCTGGAACCGCTCGTGGGCGTCGGGGGAGTCGAAGGGGCCGCCCACGAACGCGAGGTCGCGGATGCCGTGGTCGGCGATCAGGTGGTCGACGAGGGCCCGCGTGCCCGCGCGGTTGTCCACCGAGATGTGGTCGTAGGCGTCGTCCTGCGGCGGTCCGGCCATCACGACCACCGGCACCCGGCGGGCGATGTGGGCCAGCAGGTCGTCGGGCACGGACTTCGCGAGCACCGCCAGGCCGTCCACCCGCCCGGCGAGCTCGTTGACCGCCTCCGCGCGACGCAGCCCGCGGGCCACGCCGATCATCACCGCGTGCCCGGTGCGCCACGCCTCCAGCTCGGCGCCGCGCATCACCTCGCCGAGGTACAGGTTGCTCCACCGCGCCGTGACCGGGCCGCCGACGTCGCGCACCACCTCGACCGACTCGCCCACGCGGACGGGGTCGGGCAGGTCGGCGATCTCGTCGATGCCGTCGACGTCGGGGAAGCACAGGCCCAGCACGCCGGTCGAGCGCGCGGCGAGGCCGCGGGCCGCGCCGGACGGCACGTACCCCAGCTCGCGGATCGCCTCGTGCACCACCGTGCGGGTGCGCTCGCGCACGTCGTCGGGGCGCCGCAGCACCCGCGAGACCGTCGCGATCGAGACCCCTGCGCGCTGCGCGACGTCGTACACCGTGGGGGCCTTCGCCACCGTCACTCCTTGACCGCATGCATCGCCCGCACGGCCGTGCGAGCGGTCCCACGATAGTGATAGCGCATACATCTGCGCATCGCGGCAGGTCCGCGGCATGCCGCCCGGGGTCGCACCTCGCCCTGGAACCCTTCGAGCACGGGATCCGTGTCGCCATTCCTCTGTGTGGCGACACGGATCGGGTGCTCGAAGGCGACCTTCGGGTCAGGCGTGCGCGGCGGAAGTCTCCGGGTCGTCGACGGCGATGCGCAGCGCGGCGACCAGGTCGCGGTACAGCTCGTCCGAGGTGTACAGCTCCTCGTGCGTGCCGGCGGCGCGCACGCGCCCCGCCTCCAGCACGAGGATCCGGTCCGCGTCGAGCACCGTGGACAGCCGGTGGGCCACCGTCACGACGGCGCCGTGCCGGGTGTGGGCGCGGATGGCGTCGTGGATGGCGGCCTCGGTGAGGCCGTCCACCTGGGACGTCGCCTCGTCGAGCAGTAGCACGTCCGGCCGCTTGAGCAGCGCCCGGGCGAGGGCGATGCGCTGCCGCTGCCCGCCGGAGACGGCGGAGGACACCAGCGAGGTGTCCAGGCCGTCGGGCAGGGCGTCCAGGTCGGCGGCGAGCCGCACCGCCTCGAGCACCGCGCGCACCTCCTCGTCGGTGGCCTCGGGGCGGCTGAACAGCAGGTTCTCGCGGATGGTGCCCGGCACGACGGGTGTCTCCTGCTCCACGTACGCGAAGCGGGCGCGCACCTCGGCGTGGCTGAGGGCCGGGTACGGCACGCCGTCGAGCCGGAGCTCGCCGGAGTCCGGCTCCAGGAAGCGCAGCAGCAGGGCGAGCACGGTCGTCTTGCCCGCGCCGGACGGGCCGACGAGCGCGACGTGGCCGCGCCGCGGCACCTCCAGCGAGACGCCGTGCACCACCGGGGTGTCGGCCGCGTACCCGGCGGTGACGTCGTCGAGCACGAGGACGGGGCCGCCCGCGGTCTGCCCGCCCGCGGCGCGTGCGGGCGGCGCGGCGGCGCGCGGTGCCTCGTCGTCCTCCTCGAGCTCCATCGTCCCGACCTCGCGGATCCGCTCGGCGGCGGCCAGTCCCGACTGCAGGGTGGTGAACGCCTGGGTGAGCTCGGTGATCGGGCCCACGATGTTGAAGGCGTAGAGCAGGAAGGCGACCAGGCCGGAGACGGCGAGCAGGTCCTGCGAGACCCGCCAGGCGCCCAGCCCCAGGATGACGATGATGGCGAGCTGGATGCCGCCCCACGACACGGTCCAGGCGACGGCCTCGGTGCGCACGGCGGTGACGGCGTGCCGGCGGGCGTCGCGCGCGTCGGCGAGGATCGTGCGGCTCTGGCGCTCCTCGGCGCCGCTCGCCTTCACGGTGCGGACCGCCCGCACCGCGCCCTCGACGGCGCCGCCCAGGCGGCCCACCGCCTCCTGGGTGCGGTGCTGGGCCTTGCCGATGCCCGGCAGCAGCAGCGCCATCGCGACCGCCACCACGACGATCGCCGCGACGGTGGAGGCGAGCAGCATGAGGTCGAGCACCGCCATCAGCACGAGCGTGCCGACCAGCGAGATGAAGCCGTTGACCAGGCTGACCAGGCTGTTCGACGTCGCCTCGCGCAGCAGCAGGGTGTCCGAGGTGACGCGGGTGACCAGCTCGCCCGCGGGCTGGGACGTGATCGCCCCGACCCGGGCCCGCAGGTACCGCCGCACGATGGACTCGCGGGCCTCGTAGACGACGTCCTCGGCCAGGCGGCCCAGCAGGATCCACTGGAACAGGCCCACGACGGACCCCACGAGCATCAGCGCGACGAGCCAGGTCACCGGCCCGCTCAGCGACGCGCCCGAGGACAGCGTGTCGAGCACCCACTTGGTGACCATCGGGGTGGCGAGGCTCATCGCCGTGGCCGCCAGCCCGAGGAGCAGGCCGAGCCCGAGGGTGCGGCGGTGCGGGCGCACGAACGTGAGAAGGATGCGCAGGCGCTCGCGGCCGGAGCGCTCGGGGGTCGGGGCGGGGGAGTCGGTGTCGGCGGCGTCGGGCTCGGTCGCGGTCATGCTGTCAACCATGGTTGACACTCCTCGGCTTCGTCAACCCTGGTTGACGATTGGTCGTCGGATCGGCCAGTCCCCAGAGTGGAACATGACTGTTCCAATTCGGTCAACCACTATTCCATTCCGTCGTGTAGCGTTCCGGCCATGGCGGAGGTGCAGGACGTCGAGACCGGGGCCCGCGCGCGCACCCGGCGCGCGATCGTCGAGGCGGCGGTCGCCCAGCTCGCGCGCGACCCGGGCGCCGCCCTCGGCCAGATCGCCGACGCCGCGGGCGTCGGGCGCACCACGCTGCACCGGTACTTCCCCGAGCGCGGCGACCTGCTCGAGGCCGTGGGCGCCGAGACCGCGGCCCGGCTCCAGGAGGCGCACGACCGCGCCCGGCTCTCCGACGGCACCGCGCGCGAGGCGCTGCGCCGGCTCTGCCCGGAGTACCTGCTCCTCGGCGACCTGCTCACGCTGCTGTTCACCGAGGTCGTCCCCGAGTCCGCCGTCGACGGCGGCGTCGACGACCCCGTGGTGGCGCTCGTCGCGCGCGGGCGGACCGACGGCAGCATCGACCCCGAGCTCAGCCCGCAGTGGGTGATCGGCACCCTCTGGGCGCAGCTCTACCTGGCCTGGGAGACCCTGCGCGAGGGCCGCGAGTCCCGCCACGACGTCGTGCAGCAGCTCATGCGCACCGTCGACAAGGCGCTCGCGCCCTGACCGCTTCGAGCACGGGACCCGTATCGCCGCACGTCGGTATGACGGTACAAATCCCGTGCTCGAAGAGGACCGACGGTCAGGCGGTCGCCGCGGCGGCGGCCTTCGCGCCGGCGGGCAGGGCCTCGAGGACGCGGTTCACGGCGTCGTCGTCGTGCGCGGCCGAGACGAACCACGCCTCGAAGACGGACGGCGGCAGGTTCACGCCGGCGTCGAGCAGCGCGTGGAACAGCGCCCGGTGGCGGAAGACCTCCTGGGCCTGCGCCTGGGCGTAGTCGCGCACCCCGTGCTCCGCGGCGAACGGTCCGAAGAAGACGGAGAACAGCGAGCCCGCGCGCTGCACGCGGTGGGCCACGCCCTCGGCGGAGAGCGCGTCCCCGAGCGCCGTGGCGAGGGTGTCGGCGACGGCGTCGACGCGCGCGTAGACGGCCTCGTCGGCCAGGCGCAGCGTGGTGAGGCCCGCCGCCACGGCCACCGGGTTCCCGGACAGCGTGCCCGCCTGGTAGACGGGTCCGGTGGGCGCGAGCTGGTCCATGATCGCCGCGGGCCCGCCCAGGCCCGCGACCGGCATCCCGCCGCCCACGACCTTGCCGAACGTCAGCAGGTCGGGGGCGTAGCCCTCGCCGCCGCCGGCCCGGATCGCGGCGTTCTCCAGGCCCCACCAGCCGGACGGGCCCACGCGGAAGCCGGTGAGCACCTCGTCCATGACGAACAGGGCGCCGTGCTCGCGGGTGATGCGGCGCAGGCCCTCGTTGAAGCCCTCGGCCGGCGGCACCACGCCCATGTTCGCGGGGCTCGCCTCGGTGATGACCGCGGCGATGCGGGAGCCGTGCTGGTCGAACGCGGCCTCCACGGCGGCCAGGTCGTTGTACGGCAGCACGAGCGTCTCGGCCGCCGACGCCTCCGTCACGCCCGCGGTGCCGGGCATGGCGAGCGTCGCGACGCCGGACCCGGCCTCCGCCAGCAGGGCGTCCACGTGGCCGTGGTAGCAGCCGGCGAACTTCACGACCAGCGGCCGCCCGGTCACGCCGCGCGCGAGCCGGACCGCCGTCATCGTCGCCTCGGTGCCGGTGGACACGAGGCGCACGCGCTCCGCGACGGGCACGCGACGGCGGATCTCCTCCGCGAGCTCCACCTCGGCCACGGTGGGGGCGCCGAACGACAGGCCCCGCGCGGCCGCGTCCTGCACGGCCGCGACGACCTCGGGGTGCGCGTGCCCCAGCAGCGCCGGGCCCCACGAGCACACGAGGTCCACGTACTCGCGCCCCGCGACGTCGGTGACGTAGGGGCCGCGGGCGCTCGCGAGGAACCGCGGGTCGCCGCCCACCGAGCCGTACGCGCGCACGGGGGAGTTCACGCCCCCGGGGATCGCGGCCTGGGCGCGCAGGAACGCGGCGTGGTTGTCCGTCATCGTGGTCCTTCCGGTGGGGTGCTCGCGGGCGGGGGAGCCGGGGCGGCGCGCGGTCAGCGCAGCCAGCCGGCGATGTCGACGGCCCAGTAGGTGAGGATGACGTCCGCGCCGGCGCGCTTGATGGCGAGCACCGACTCGAGCACGGCGCCCTTCCGGTCGATCCAGCCGTGCGCGGCCGCCGCCTCGATCATGGCGTACTCGCCGCTGACCTGGTACGCCGCGACCGGCACGTCCGACCGGTCCGCGACGCCCCGCAGCACGTCGAGGGACGTGCCGGCGGGCTTCACCATGACCATGTCGGCGCCCTCGGCCAGGTCGAGGTCGGCCTCGCGCAGCCCCTCGCGGGAGTTGGCGGCGTCCATCTGGTAGGTGCGGCGGTCGCCCTGCAGCGCGCTGTCCACGGCCTCGCGGAACGGGCCGTAGAACGCGCTGGCGTACTTGGCGCTGTAGGCGAGCACGGAGACGTCGGTGAAGCCCGCGTCGTCGAGCGCGTCGCGGAGGACGGCGACCTGGCCGTCCATCATCCCCGACGGCGCCACGACCTCGGCGCCCGCGCGGGCCTGCGCCACGGCCATCGCCGCGTAGCGGTCGAGGGTCGCGTCGTTGTCGACCGCGCCGTCCGCGGTGAGCACGCCGCAGTGGCCGTGGTCGGTGAACTCGTCCAGGCAGGTGTCGGCCATGACGACCGGCCCGGGCCGGCCCGTCTCCGCCTCGACCTCGGCGGCGGCCTCGCGCGCGACGCGGATGCCGCGCTGCAGGATGCCGTCGGGGTCGTCGCCCGCGCTGCCCGTGGCGTCACGCTCGGCGGGGATGCCGAACAGCATCACGCCGCCCACGCCGGCGCGCGCGGCCTCGGCCACCGCGTCGCGCAGCGAGGCCTCGGTGTGCTGCACCTGGCCCGGCATCGACGTGATCGGGGCGGGCGCGTCGAGGCCCTCCTTGACGAACAGCGGCAGCACGAGGTCCGCCGGGTGCAGGCGGGTCTCGGCGGCCAGCCGCCGCATGCGCGGCGTGGTGCGCAGGCGGCGCGGGCGGTAGACGATGCCCGAGGTGCTCACGGGTGCTCCTTCGTGGAGGTGGGGACGCCCGCCGTCGGGTCGGCGGCGGGCGCGGTGGTGCCGGGGGAGCGCAGGGCCGAGACGACGGCCGCGGCGAGCGCGTCGTCGGTCGGGTGGTCGGCGACGGCCACCACGCGCAGCCCCGCGTCGCGCGCGGCCTCGGCGGACGGGCCGCCGATGGCGACGACGCGGACGCCGGTGCCCGCCTGCGCGGCGATCTCGCGGGCCACCGAGCCGGACGAGACGACCACCAGGTCGAAGCCCCCGGCCCGGGCGCGGTCCGCGACGCCGGCGGGCAGCGCGTGGTGCACGGTGCGGTAGGCGGTCACGACGCGCGGCGCCCAGCCCCGCCCGGCCAGCCCGCGCTCGAGCGTCGGGCGGGCCAGGTCGCCGAGGGGCAGGAGGACGCGGGCGGCGCCGGTGCCGGG